>JAEEQH010000001.1 GCA_016285245.1 Prevotella sp. | reverse complement strand
CCCCAATTGCTCCCTCCTCGCAATTGCCTACAGGGGCGGGGAGTGCCTACGGACGCCATCACTCCCGTGCCTACGGGCGCTATCATTCTTGTGCAGAGTATAGATTTAAGGCTCTTAAATTGAAGTTTATGTAACAAATGATTTGTTATATGGAAGCGGGAGTACCTTCGGCGTTAGCCAAAGGTGCGATTTTTATGCACGTTATTGCTGTATCCGCCGTTTTTCTACACATTTACAGAGAAAAATATAATAAATAGCGTGGAAAAGACGTTATTTATTCGTGTTAAGGCGAAATCTGCTGATATTGGCCCTGTGGTTTGTGGCCTCGTTACAGGCTCTGGCACAGTACGACCCGTCGTTCAGTCATTACTGGGCGATGCAGACGGCGTATAACCCTGCCGCTGTGGGCAAACAGGAGAAGATCAACATCACCGCCGCCTACAACATGTCGATGGTGGGCTTTAAGCACAACCCCAACACGATGTATGCCTCGGCCGATATGCCCTTCTACGCGCTGGGCATGTACCACGGCGTGGGCGCACGCTTTGTCAACGATGCCATAGGCCTCTTCTCGCACAAGAACATCGGCCTGCAGTATGCCTACCGGCAGAAGCTGTTGGGCGGCACGCTGGCCATTGGCGTGCAGGGCGGCATGCTGAGCGAGAGCTTCGACGGCAGCAAGGTGGACCTGAGGGAAAGCGGCGACCCCGTCTTCGCCACATCTGAGGTGACGGGTACTGCCGTTGACATTGGTGCCGGACTCTACTACCAGCACAAAAAATGGTATGTGGGAGCCAGTGTGCAGCACCTCACTGCACCCACTGTGGAACTGGGGCAAACCAATCAGCTAAAGATAGACATGACATATTATTTGACGGCAGGATGCAATATTCGGCTCAGAAGTCCGTTCTTATCAATACAGCCCTCTGTGCTCGGACGCTCCGACGGCGTGGGCTACAGGGCCGACGTTACCACACGCCTCACCTACACCCACGAGGAGCGAATGATGTATGCTGGCGTGGGCTACAGCCCATCGAACTCGGTAACGGTTCTGCTCGGCGGCAACTTCCACGGCATCACCGTGGGCTACAGCTACGAAGCCTACACCAACGGCATCAGCCTGGGCAACGGTTCGCATGAGCTGTTCGTGGGCTACCAAAGCGACCTGAACCTCTTTAAGAAGGGACGAAACAGACACCAGAGCGTGAGAATACTATAATAAAAAGAATATGAAAAAGAAAATAATCATAGCAATTTGCGCCATGGCAATGATGGTGTTGGCAAGTTGCTTCGGAGGCAAAGAGACGATGGCCTCGGGCGGAGAGCTGACAGGCGCCTCTGGCCGAGCCTTTTCTGAGCCAGCCCCCTATGGCATGGTGCTCATCAAGCGTGGCCACCTGAAGATGGGTATGGAGAAGAACGACTCGCTATGGGGACGGCAGACACCCCTGAGAGACATCTCCGTGGAGGGCTTCTGGATGGACGACACCGAGATAACAAACTCCGAGTATCGCCAGTTTGTGAGCTACGTGCGCGACAGCATCATACGCGAGCGACTGGCCGACCCCAACTATGGCGGCGACGAGAGCTACAAGATAGAAGAGGACAAGAACGGCGACCCCATCAAGCCCTACCTGAACTGGAAGAAGCCGCTGCCGCGCAAGCCCAGCGAGGACGAGCTGCGCGCCATAGAGAGTGTGTACGTGGTGCACCCCGTCACTGGCGAGAAGATGCTCGACGCCCGACAGATGAACTACCGCTACGAGATTTACGACTACACCGAGGCGGCCAAGCGCCAATATCGTGAGAATGCCGAGGAGCGCCACCTGGACACCGACCAGTGGAACAAACAGCGGCAGGGCGGCATATACGATGAGAAAATCTACATATCGAAAGACACGGCCTACATCGACGACGAGGGAAAGATACACAGCGAGACCATTAACCGCGAGTACACCGGACCGTGGGACTTCCTCAATACCTACATCGTGAACATCTACCCCGACACCACCTGCTGGGTGAACGATTTTCCCAATGCCGACAACGAGATGTACATGCGCAACTACTTCTCAAACGCCGCCTACAACGACTATCCCGTGGTGGGTGTCACATGGGAGCAGGCCAACGCCTTCTGCGCATGGCGCACAGAGTTCCTGCTCAAGGGACTCGGCCCGTCGGCACGATTCGTGCAGCGCTACCGCCTGCCCACCGAGGCTGAATGGGAGTATGCCGCTCGCGGCAAGAACCAGAACGAGTTCCCCTGGGAGAACGAGGACGTGGCCAGTGGCAAGGGATGCTTCTTTGCCAACTTCAAGCCCGACGACGGCAACTACACCAAGGACGGCAACCTCATCACTTCGAAGGTGGCCATCTATAGTGCTAACAGCAACGGACTCTACGACATGGCTGGCAACGTGGCCGAATGGACCAGCACCATCTATACCGAGGCCGGCGTCGACGCCATGAACGACCTCAACCCGCAGCTGCGCTACAACGCCGCACTCGAAGACCCCTACAGGCTGAAGAAGAAGAGCGTGCGCGGCGGCTCGTGGAAAGACCCCGAGAGCTACATACGCGCCGCCTGGCGCACCAGCGAGTTCCAGAACCAGCCACGCTCCTTCATAGGATTCCGCTGCGTGCGCAGCCTGGCCAACACCACCAGCGAGAAGGCCAAGCCTGCCAAAGCCACAGCTAAAAAGCAGAGGAAGTGATGAAGCGCCAGTCGAAGTGAAAACAATGCTATTGCAGCAAGCTCACATACCATTGCCTCAACCAATCGTAAATAAGTAAATCGTTAATCTACAAGATGACCAAGTATAGTAAATTCAATCCCATCTACCGCCTGCAGAAATGGCTCGACAGCGTGCCGGGGCAGACGTTCATGAACTACGCCTACAGTTGGGGCGCCTCCATCGTCATCCTGGGCGCACTCTTCAAACTCACCCACCTGCCAGGCGCCAACACCATGCTGTTCCTCGGCATGGGCACTGAGGTGCTGGTGTTCTTCATAGCTGGTTTCGACCGTCCCTTCGACAAGACCGAGGATGGCAAGGATCTGCCTACGCACGTCAGCATTGAGAGCGACAACGGCGAACTTACAGAGGGTGGCGAGCCTCAGGACACCCAGGTGGCTGGCGAGGGCTCCGACTATGCTCCCATTTCGGCAGGGCCTGAAGTGGTGCTGGGCAGTGGAGGCACTGTGGTGAGCGGAGGCCCCGTGGTAGGCAGTGGCGGTGGTACCATCGTCATAGGCAGTGGTGGCAGCGCAGCCGCCGGTGAGAGCTACACCACGGGCGAAGGCTTCTCCGCCGGCGAGGGCGACATCGCAGCCGCTGCAGCAGCGATGCCTGCGGGTGGCACCATCATTGGCGGCGTAGTGGCTCCTGCCATACCCGACATCGACCCGGCAGAGATGGAGGAGGCTACGCAGAACTACGTGGAACAGCTGAAGAACCTCACCGAGACGCTGAAGAAGGTGTCTGAGCAGAGCGAGCGACTGACCCGCGACAGCGAGGAGATGGAGAACCTCAACCGCACCCTCACCGGAATCTGCAAGGTGTACGAGATGCAGCTCAAGGGCGCCAGCCAGCAGATAGGCACTATCGACCAGATTAACGAGCAGTCGAAGCGCATGGCCGAGCAGATAGCCGAGCTGAACAAGATTTACACCCGCATGATTGAGGCCATGACGGTGAACATGCCAAAACCGCCCATCAACTCATAAGCACCAATAGTTACATAGGCTCCATAACAACATAGAAATGGCAATAAAGAAAAGACCCGTCTCTCCGCGCCAGAAGATGATCAACCTCATGTATGTGGTGTTGATGGCCATGCTGGCTCTGAACGTCTCTAACGAGGTGCTCAACGGCTTCGCCATCGTACAGGAGAGCCTGAACCGTACCACGGAGAACGCTGCCCAGGAGAACCTCTCCATATACGAGGACTTCGAGGAGCAGATGGCTGCCAACCCGCAGAAAGTGAGGGAGTGGTACGACAAGGCCATGCTCGTGCGCAGCATGAGCGACTCACTCTATCACTTCGCTTCAGAGCTGAAAATGGCCATAGCCCGCGAAGCCGACGGCCAGCAAGCCAACCCCGACAGCCTGCAGAACAAGGAAGACCTCGAGGCTGCCAACCAGGTGATGCTGGCTCCGGGCAGGGGACGCGGCGAAGAGCTGAAGATGGCTATCGACGCCTACCGAGAGGGTATACTGCAAATGGTCACCGACTCGCTGAAGAAGCAGCACATAGCCAGCGACCTCACCACCACCGTGCCACAGGGCATACTGGGAAAGAATTGGCAGGAGTATATGTTCGAGGCCATGCCTGCTGTGGCTGCCGTGACCATGCTCACCAAGCTGCAGAACGACGTGCGCAATGCCGAGAAAGAGGTGCTCCACACACTGGTGCAGAACATCGACGTGAAGGACATTCGCGTCAATGCACTCGACGCCTTCGTCATACCCAACTCGCAGACCATCGTGCAGGGCGACCGCTTCTCAGCTCACATCGTCATGGCTGCCATCGACACCACACAGGTGCCCGAAATCTTCATAGGCGACCGCAAGGTAGACCTGCCCGGCAACGTATACGAGACTGTGTGCAACCGCACCGGCGACTTCACGCTCTCTGGCTACATACAGACTATCAACGGCAACGGCGACCCCATACGACGTGACTTCTCGCAGAAGTACACAGTGGTGGAGCCCAGTGCCACCGTCAGCGCCGACCTCACACGCATGCTCTACGCTGGCTACAACAACCCCATCAGCGTCAGCGTGCCTGGAGTGCCCCTCAACAAGATATCGGCCTCGATGACCAACGGCACCCTCACCGCCAACGGTGCCGGCAAGTACATTGCACGACCCGCAAAGATAGGGCAGGATGCCGTCATCACCGTCACATCTACCAATACCGGGCGACCGCAGACCATGGGCACCTTTACCTTCCGCGTGCGCAAGCTGCCCGACCCCACGCCCTACATCGACATCAGCGACGATCAGGGCAACCCGTCGCGATTCAAGGGCGGCAACATGTCGAAGGGAAGCCTCATGGCAGCAGAGACCATAGGAGCCGCCATCGACGACGGCATACTCGACATAGGATTCAGAGTGCAGTCGTTCGAAACAGTGTTCTTCGACAACATGGGCAACGCCAAGCCTCTGGCCAGCGACGGAGCCAGCTTCTCGGCTGCACAGAAAGAGCAGTTCCGCAAGCTGTCGCGCGGACGGCGATTCTACATTTCGCGAGTAGTGGCAGTAGGCCCCGACGGCATAGAGCGAACGCTCACCGCTGCCATGGAGGTCAAGGTGCAGTGACACTAACGAGTAACGTATTTTTTCCCCCGATTGAAGACTTAATATAGACAAAGCAGATGAAGAGACTATTGTTCTTGATGATGATAGCACTGACGGCGGGCACAGCCATGTCGCAGCCCCGACAGCGCAGAACACAGCAGCAGACGCCACAGCAGCAACGGCAGCAGGCGCAGCAGGGAGCACAGCAGCAGGGTGGCATGACGCAGCGCATGCAGATTATGTACCCCACCACCGCGCAGATGCCCGAGGATGTGGTGTGGCGGCGCGACATCTACCGCGAAATCAATCTCAACGACGAGGAGAACGCCGGACTCTACGACCCCGTGGAGCCCCAGGGCAAGCGACTGAACCTCTTTACCTACGTCTTCAAACTCGCACTGGGCGGCTACATACCCGTTTATGAGTACAACCTCGACGGAAACGAGGTGCTGGAGCCGTCGGCCAAAATAGAGATGAAGCGCATACTCGATGACTACAAGATACTGTATGAGGAGCAGGGAGGCAAGCTCAAGGTCGACAACAGCGACATACCCTCAGCACAGGTAAGGCTCTACTATCTCAAGGAGTGTGCCTACTACGACCAGGCCAACACCACCTTCCACATCAAGCCCATAGCCTTCTGCCCCGTCATGGTGAGCGATGACGACGACTTTGGCGACAACACACGCTACCCTCTCTTCTGGGTGAAGTACAGCGACGTGGAGCCATACCTCAGCCGGCAGACCGTGAAGACCAGCGACGTGAACGATGCAGCGCAGATGACCCTCGACGACTTCTTTACACTAAACAAATACAAGGGTACCATCTATAAGACCGCCAACCGTCTGGGCAAGACGCTGGCACAGGTGGCCGACGGCGACACCGCCAAGCTCAGCGCCGAGCAGCGGCGCATAGAGGCCGAGCTGGACGCATTCCGCCAGCGAATATTCGGCGACCCCGCACGCCGCGACTCATTAGACAGCATTGCTGCAGCCGACCCGAAGGCCAAGGCTGCCAAGGGCTCACGACAGCCGAAGGAGAAGAAGGAACGCGTGCGCAGCCGCCGCGAGAAGTCGGGCGCCAGCTCTTCAGGCGGCTCACAGCCAGCAAGAGTGTCGGTGCGCCGAGAGCGCCACTGATTTTTATCAGATCTGTTGCCCGTTGAGTGGGAGAGAAACCTATCATAGACATGCACCTATCAAAATGCGGAAAAAGATACGATTCTTTTTCCGCATTTTGACAGGTGTGTCCACTCAGGGGGGGATGATGCCCTCACGGCGTGGACCCTTTAGCAGGGGGTGGCGGGGCGAAGTGCCTTATGTTTTCATGGCGAAAACGATGGCGAATACTTCGGTGTGGGGGCTTTAAGGGGTAATAACAAGTGCAGAGCCAGCTTCCGCGTGAGAAATGAATGCGTGGACAGCAGGCTCTGCACTATGGTGGTGGGCGTTAGTCTTGGAAATAGATGCGCTTCACGCGGTTACTGACGCTGGTGAGCACCTCATAGGGAATGGTTTGGAGTATGTGGCTAAGCACGGTGACGGGCAGCTGCTTGCCGAAGATTTCCACCTGGTCGCCTTCTTCGCAGTCGATGTCGGTGACGTCGATAAGGGCTACGTCCATGCAGATGTTGCCCACGTACTCTGCTTTCTGTCCGTTGACGATGCAGTAGCCGTGGCGGTTGCCCAAGTGCCGGTCGAGTCCGTCGGCATAGCCAATGGGTATGGCGGCTATGCGGCTGTTGCGTGTGAGCACGCCCTTGCGGCTGTAGCCCACGGTCTCGTCTTTCTGCACGTTGCGTATTTGGAGGATGGTGGTCTTGAGGGTGCTCACGCATTGCAGTGTGGAGTTTGCATTCGCCTCATAGGGCTCCACACCATAGAGACCTATGCCGAGGCGGCACATGTCGAGCTGTCGCTCGGGGAAGTGCTCTATGCCGGCGCTGTTGTCGATGTGTCGCAGTATTTTGTGGCTGAAGGCGTTCTGCAGCTGTTGGCTGGCATGGTCGAAGAGCTCGAACTGATGTTTGGAGAAAGCGTCGAAGTCGTTGCTGTCGCTGCCCACGAAGTGGCTGAATACCGATCGTGGCGTGATGGCCTGTTGTGAAGTGAGGCGTGCGATGAGTTCTTCTACATTGCAATCGAATCCTAGGCGGTGCATGCCCGTGTCGAGTTTGATGTGCACGGGCCAGCCGGTGATGCCTTGTGCCCGGGCAGCGCGTATGAGGGCGTCCATCAGTCGGAAGCTGTACACCTCTGGCTCCAGGTCGTAGTCGAAAAGGGTTTTGAAGCACGACATCTCCGGGTTCATGACTATGATGTTTTGGGTGATGCCGGCACGGCGCAGGTCGGCGCCCTCGTCGGCAGTGGCCACGGCAAGATAGTCCACACGCTGGTCTTGCAGTGTCTTCGCTATCTCAATGGCTCCGGCACCATAAGCGTCGGCCTTGATCATGCACACCAGCTTTGTGCCTGGCTTCATGAGTGAGCGGTAGTGATTCAGGTTGTTCACCACGGCGTTCAGGTCTACTTCGAGTATGGTTTCATGCACCTTTTGCTCTAACTGCTCGCTAATGTGCTCGAAGCCGAACTTGCGGGCTCCCTTCAGTAGCACCACCTCGTCGTGCAGTGAGCGAAAGGTGCTGCTGTGGAGGAACTGTTCTACATCGTTGAAGAAGCTAGCGGGCATGCGGGCGGTTATAACGGCTGCCTGTGCCGATATTTCGGGCCCTATGCCAATGAAGTGGTCGATGCCGCGCTTCCTTGCCAGCTCTGCCACTTGTGTATAGAGCTGTTGGGGGAGTTCGCCACTTTGGTAGATGTCGCTCAGTATGAGTGCCTTCTTTGCCCTCTCCCTGTTGGGATTGTCAGAGGGGGCTTCAGCCCTTCTGTTCATGAAATCGAGTGCAATGTCGAGCGACTGGAGGTCGTTGTTGTAGGCATCGTTGATAAGTGTCAGCCCGTGCTGGCCTTCCTTCACCTCCAGGCGCATGGCTATGGGCTCAAGCCTGCACATGCGCTCAGCCAGTTCTTCGGGCGTGAGTCCGAGGTAGAGTGCCGTGGCGGCGCAGGTGATGGAGTTTTCTATGGCAGCCTCGCTGGTGAAGGGAATGTCATAGCTCCCCTCCATGCCCTTATATGTATAAGTAATGTGTGAACGCCTCTCCTGTATGGTGGAAGAAGGCTGGCTGTCGGGGTGGGATACGGTGACATACATGGGAGCTGTCTGGCTGAAGCGGCTCCACCCTATGCGCTCGCCCTTGAAGTCGCTCCGCCGCATACAGCGGCTCACGCAGTCATTGTCGCTGGGGTATACTATGACTTTTGCATCGCGGAAGAGCTGCAGCTTCTCCATGCACTTCTCGTCCATCGAGCGGAAGTTCTCCTGATGGGCAGCCCCCAGCGAGGTGAACACGCCGATGGTGGGCTGTATGATGTCGTGTAAGGCTAGCATCTCGCCTGGCTGACTGATACCTGCCTCGAACAACCCCAGACGGCTCTGCTCATTCAGCAGCCATACGCTGAGAGGCACTCCTATCTGCGAGTTGTATGAACGGGGTGAGCGTGTGACTGCCCCGCCGATTTTAGGCGACAGGCGAAGCAGTTGGTATAGCCACTCCTTCACCCACGTCTTGCCGTTGCTGCCTGTGATGCCTACCACGGGAATGTTGAACTCGTCGCGATGGCGCTCAGCCAGCCGCTGCAGGGCAGCCAGCGGCGAGGGCACCACCAGGAAGTTTGCCCCGTCGAGCATGCCCCAGCTGGGGGAGGCGCCTTTGGGCGTAATGCTCCCCTCGGCAGCAGGAGAGGGGCTGGGAGCTAGGCTGGCACTCTCCACCACGAAGTTTCTCACACCTCGGTGGTACAGGTCTTCAATGTATTTGTGACCGTCGTTGCGCTGGGTGCGCAAGGCGAAGAACAAGGTCTGTTCTGGGAAACTGAGCGAGCGGCTGTCGGTGAGCAGCCAGCCTATGGTGGCATCGGTGTGGCCATATCGGCGTGCACCGATGAGCGTTGCTATCTTCTCTATGGTGTAGGTCATAATGATGTGTGAGTTTTTCGGATTGCAAAATTACACAATAATTGCCAAAATGCCTGCATACAAAATGTTAAAAAGGCAAAACAACGTATGGGGATTCTTTTTTTTCATTACCTTTGCATCGACAAGCAAAAAACTTAAAACAACAGTATATGAGAAAAGTAGTGAAAATGATGGCATGTGCGGCATCGGTGATGCTGTTGGCATGCGTGGTTCTTGCATCGTGCAAGAACGGCAAGGGGCGCACGAACAGTGATATGGACGAGGACGACGAGGACGAGACAGAATTGGCCGAAGCTACGACGGAAGACGATGAAGAGGCAACCGCCGCGTCGGGAGCACAGCAGAACGTTGTGGATGTGCGTACCGCCCGTGAGCTGTTGCTGGCCCTGAAGAGCGACACCCACATCAGGGTGGTTACTATCCAGCAGCTGAACCTTACCGATGCCCTTGACGATCTCATTGACGAGGGGGTGATGGCGCGCTATTACGTGAACGAGCGGCCGAGGCAGGATGCTGGCGTGTTCTGGGATCCTGTGTACGACGGCAACTCCCTCATCGTGTCAGGGCTGAACAATATCACCATCGAGGCACTCTCTGATGAGAAGGGCTCGCTTTTAGTAACACCCAGCTATGCCGATGTGCTGCGGTTTGTGAACTGTGAGAACATTGTGCTGAAAAACCTCATCATGGGTCATAAGGTGACGGGCTATTGTGTTGGCGATGTGCTGGTGCTCAACGAATGCAAGAACGTTAGCGTGAGTGGCTGCGAACTCTTTGGTTGTGGCGTGAACGGTCTGCATGTCGATCACTCCACACAAGTAGCCGTCACTGGCACTGAGATGTACGGATGTAGCTTCATGGGTGTTGTGCTCGAAGGTGCACGCAATGTGAGCTTCGACAAGTGCAAGGTGTTCAACAACGGTGGCGGCATCTACGTGGATGAGCACTGCAGCCGCATCAGCTTCGACAAGAGCAAGTTTTTCGGCAACAAGGGCATGCTGTTCTCGTGCAACTCGGCCATCACTGTCAAGAACAGCGACATAGAGCACCACTATGACAAAAGCACTGCCAATGTGAGTT
Source organism: Prevotella sp. (assembly GCA_016285245.1). Lineage (GTDB taxonomy): Bacteria > Bacteroidota > Bacteroidia > Bacteroidales > Bacteroidaceae > Prevotella. The sequence continues at coordinate 140,118 of JAEEQH010000001.1, read as the reverse complement.
TTACGAACTGCCAGGTGGAAATGGACTATGACGAAGCGGAGGATATTCCCGACTACGAAGACTGACGCCAAAATGAACGGGCTTCCACATTTGGAAGCCCGTTTTTAGCATCTTTACTGTATGCCGTCAGCACGCAGTTTCTCCTGCCAGCGCCAGGCGCTTTTCAGTACTTCTTCGGTAGGGGTGTCGGCTTTCCATCCCAGCACTTGGTTGGCCTTGTCTACATTGCCCCACACTTGTTCTATGTCGCCCTCGCGGCGCGGTGCATATTCCCAGTTCACCTTCACGCCAGTGGCTTTCTCAAAGCCTTCAACCACTTCGAGTGTTGACAGCCCCTTGCCCGTGCCAATATTAAATATCTCTACGGCATCAGTGTCGGGCTGGTCGAGCACACGCTCCATAGCTTTCACGTGAGCCTTGGCCAGGTCTACCACATAGATGTAGTCGCGTATGCAGGTGTGGTCGGGTGTGTTGTAGTCGTGGCCGAAAATCTTCAGTTGCTTGCGTATGCCTATGGCCGTCTGCGTAACGAAGGGTATGAGGTTCATGGGTACGCCATTGGGCAGTTCGCCGATAAGGGCTGTGGGATGTGCGCCAATGGGGTTGAAATAGCGCAGTATGATGCTCTTGATGGGAGCACCGCTGTGTATGTAGTCTTGAATTATCTCCTCGTTAATCTGCTTTGTGTTGCCGTAAGGGCTTAGGGCCTTCTGTATGGGAGCACTCTCCGTGACGGGGAGGTTCTCTTGCGAAGGCTGTCCGTATACGGTACAGCTGGAGGAGAAAATGATGCCCTTTACGTTGTACTTCGGCATCAGTTCCAGCAGGTTGATGAGCGAGGTCAGGTTGTTGCGGTAATAGAGTAGGGGCTTCTCCACGCTCTCGCCTACGGCCTTTGAGGCGGCGAAGTGTATGATGCCCTCTATCTTGGGGTACTTCTTGAACACATTTTCCAAGGCCTCCATGTCGCAGCAGTCCACCTTCTCGAAAGCGGGGCGTATGCCCGTTATCTTTTCAATGCCGTCGACGACGTTGGCGTTTGAGTTCGACAGGTTGTCGATAATCACTACTTCGTAGCCTGCCTGCTGCAGCTCTACGGTGGTGTGGCTCCCGATAAAGCCGGTGCCACCTGTCACTAAGATTGTCTGTTTCATAGTTCTCAGAATATACAGTTTGATTGACAGTGTGCAAAATTAACATTTTTCTTGCACTCTGGCAAGAAATATAGTGTATTTTTCTTGTTCAACTCACAAAAAAAATATCTTTGCATCATTATATCAAAACAAAAACAACTATGGCAAAGAAGAAACGTTCATTCATCAGTTTTGATTGGGCACTGAAGCACCTGCTGCATGAAAAAGCCAACTACGATGTCTTGGAGGGTTTCATCAGCACCGTGGAGAAGGATACCTTGACGGAGTAGGAAAGGGGTTTACCGACGGCATGGAGAAAGGCTTTGCCCAAGGCATGGAAACCGCCAACCTTGAGAACGCCCGCCGCATGAAGGCCGACAACATGCCCGTGGAGCTGATAGCCAAGTACACAGGACTAGGTATTGAGATGATCAACAGCCTGTAAACAATTGTGCAACAAGTAAACCAGATTACTATGACTTAGCAACGGACAACGTCAGGGAAAAGCAACCCAAAGGCGGCCCAAGTGTCGCGTTCCCCAGAGGTACTAAACAAACTGACAGCGATGAAAGCCCTCGCAGATCTTTCGTCGCTGTCAGTGTTTATGATGGATGTTGTCAGTCTATCCGTACATGCGGGCTTTCTGCTCCTTGATGGCCTCGTCGTAGATGTAGTCGTCATACTGCATCAGCTTGTCGATGGTGCCCTTCGGCGTCAGCTCGATAATGCGGTCGGCCACGGTCTGTATGAATTCATGGTCGTGCGAGGCGAATAGGATGTTGCCCTTGAACTGCACCAGATTGTTGTTGAATGCTTGAATGCTTTCCAGGTCGAGGTGGTTGGTGGGAGTGTCGAGTATGAGGCAGTTAGCGTTCTTCAGTTGCATGCGGGCTATCATGCAGCGCATCTTCTCACCGCCGCTGAGCACACACACCTTCTTCAACACATCCTCCTCGCGGAAGAGCATGCGACCGAGGTACGACTTCATCAGCACCTCATTGCCTGTGCCGTACTGCGAGAGCCAGTCCACCAGGTTCATCTCGCTTTGGAAGAATTCCGTATTGTCGAGCGGCAGATAGGCGGTGGTGATGGTCACTCCCCACTTGTATGTGCCAGCCTGTGGCTCACGGTTTCCGTTGATAATCTCAAAGAGGGCAGTCATGGCCTTGGGATTGTGGCTGAGGAATACGGTTTTCTGTCCTTTCTCTATAGTAAACGACACATTGTCGAAGAGCACAGTGCCATCGGTATCGACAGCTTTAAGCCCCTCCACCTCTAGTATCTGTGTACCCGGCTCACGATCCATCTGGAAGATGATGCCGGGGTATTTGCGTGTAGACGGTGTTATCTGCTCCACATTCAGCTTCTCCAGCATCTTCTTGCGCGAGGTGGTCTGCTTCGACTTGGCCACGTTGGCTGAGAAGCGTCGTATGAACTCCTCTAACTGCTTGCGTTTCTCGTCGGCCTTCATCTTCTGGTTCTGCTGTTGGCGCAGGGCCAGCTGCGATGACTCGTACCAGAAGGAGTAGTTGCCCGAGAAGAGCGTCACCTTGCCAAAGTCTATGTCAACAGTCTGCGTGCTGACGGCGTCGAGGAAGTGGCGGTCGTGAGAGACAACGAGTACACACTGCTCCAGACTGCTAAGGTATTCCTCCAACCACTGTACGGTGTCGAGGTCGAGGTCGTTGGTAGGCTCGTCGAGTAGCAGGTTGTCGGGGTGTCCGAACAGAGCCTTGGCCAGCATCACGCGCACCTTCTCATTGTTCGAGATGTCACTCATCTGCTTGTAGTGCTGTTCCTCCTTTACACCAAGGTTTTGCAGCAGTTGTGCCGCCTCGCTCTCAGCCTCATAGCCGTTCATCTCAGCAAAGGCCATGTACAGCTCTCCCAGACGGTTGCCTTCCGCCTCACTGATGTCGGAGCCCTTGGCCTCTAATGCCTCGCGCTCTTTCATGTTCTTCCACAGTGGCTGGTGCCCCATGAGCACAGTATCCATCACGGTGAAGGCATCGTATTTGAAGTGGTCTTGCTCCAACACTGAGAGACGCTCGCCGGGGCCTAGTTCCACGGTGCCCTTGTTGGGCTCCAAGTCGCCGCTGATGGCTCGCAAAAGTGTCGACTTTCCGGCACCGTTGGCACCTATCACTCCGTAGATGTTGTCGCTGGTGAACTTCAGGTTCACATCCTTGTACAGGGTTTTCTTTCCAAACTGTATGGCTAGGTTTGTTAGGGTTATCATCTATTTCTTTGTTTAATTGTTGCATTAAATAGGTTCTCCAAGCAGGGTGGCGCTGGTAGAGCCAGTGATGCGCACGGGCACGGTCTGTCCGATGTGGTAAATGTTGTTTGGGTGATTAGATGTTTGATTTTTCGACTGTTTGGGAAACACCACCATTTTGTTCTGCTCAGTGCGGCCGCAGAGGTCTTCACGGCTGCGCTTCGAGAATCCTTCCACCAGTACGTCAAAGACTTTTCCCTCGTCTTTCCTGTTCTGCTGGGCCGAGATTTCCGTCTGTAGAGCAATGAGCTCGTTTAGTCGTTGCAGTTTCACCTCTTCGGGCACGTTGTCGGGCAGGTGCTTTGAGGCATAGGTGCCTGGTCGCTCGCTGTATTTGAACATGAATGCCGAGTCATATTGTACTTCACGCATCAGTGATAGGCTCATCTGGTGGTCTTCTTCTGTCTCGCTGTGATAACCCACGAAGATGTCGGTTGAGAGTCCGCAGTCAGGAATGATGCGCCTGATGGCAGCCACTCGGTCTAAGTACCACTCGCGGGTGTACTTGCGATTCATTAACTGTAGAATGCGGTTGCTACCGCTTTGCACGGGCAAGTGTATGTGCTTGCACACGTTGGGCATGTCGGCAATGACGTGTAGCGTTTCGTCGCTCATGTCCTTGGGGTGGCTGGTGGTGAATCGTATGCGCATGTGAGGGGCCGTCTCTGCCACCATGCGCAATAGCTGGGCAAAGCCCACCTCCTGTTGTGCCTTATACGAGTTCACATTCTGCCCTAGCAGCGTCACTTCCTTAAAACCGCGGTCGCGCAGGTCGCGCACCTCTCGCAGTATGCTCTCCACGTCGCGGCTGCGCTCGCGTCCACGTGTGTAGGGCACGATGCAGTAGTGGCAGAAGTTATTGCATCCGCGCATGATGCTGACGAATCCCCCTATCTTCTGTCCCAAGGCCATGCGCTGCGGCACGATGTCGCGATAGGTCTCAGTGGTGCTGAGCTCTATGTTGATGGCCTTATGTCCTGTTTCTGCCTGAGCAATGAGGTCGGGCAATGAAAGATAGCTGTCAGGTCCGGCCACCAGGTCAGCGCCGTATTTGTGGAGCAGGTCGTCCTTCACACGCTCGGCCATGCAGCCCAGCACACCAATGATGAAGCCGTTTGCCCCGCTCTCGCCTGTGGAGAGGGCACCTTTGCGCCGTTGGCGGCGCAGTGCATCGAGTGCTTCTAGCCGGTGGAATATTTTCTGCTCGGCGTTATCGCGCACCGAGCAGGTGTTCAGAAACACAGCATCGGCCTCGTCTACGCTCTCGCAGGTTTCGTAGCCCGCCATCTGCATCACCGACGCCACCACCTCTGAGTCGGCCACGTTCATCTGGCAACCGTAGGTCTCTATATACAGCTTCTTCACTGGTTTGGGTTAACGTTAGGGTTAGGTTTACAGCTCCAAGTCGCCGTCGTGAATTTCGTGCCAGGGAAGGCCCTGTTTGTTGAGCTGTTCCATGAAGGGATCTGGGTCAAACTCCTCGACGTTGTGCACGCCAGCCTTCTTCCAAAGTCCCTTGCAGAACATCATGGCACCAATCATGGCAGGAACGCCCGTGGTGTAGCTTACGCCCTGCATGCCTGTCTCCTCGTAGGCGGCACGGTGCGAGCAGTTGTTGTATACGTAGTAGGTGTGCTCCTTCCCGTCGTTGCCTATGCCGCGTATACGGCAGCCTATCGAGGTCTGGCCCTCGTAGTTCTCGCCCAGGTCCTGCGGGTTGGGCAGCACGGCTTTGAGAAACTGCAGCGGCACTATCTTTACTTTTGCCACGCCACTGCCGTCGGCTAAAGGTGCCTCGTATTCCACCTCGTCGATGCGGCTCATGCCAATGTTCTGAATCACTTCCAAGTGCTTCAGGTACTGCTGGCCGAAGGTCATCCAGAAGCGTGCACGCTTAATCGTCGGGTAGTTGATGACCAGACTCTCTATCTCCTCGTGGTGCAGCAGGTAGCTGTCGCGCGGTCCTATCTCCGGGTAGGTCAGGTCTTTGTGAATCTCCAGCGGTTCCGTCTCCACCCATTTGCCGTCTTCCCAGTAGAGGCCTTTTTGAGTAATCTCGCGTATGTTGATTTCCGGGTTGAAGTTGGTGGCGAAGGCCTTGTGGTGGTCGCCGGCATTGCAGTCAACGATGTCTAAATACTGTATCTCCTTGAAGTGATGCTTAGCAGCGTAGGCAGTAAAGATACTGGTGACACCGGGGTCGAATCCGCAGCCCAGGATGGCGGTCAGTCCGGCCTTCTCAAATCGCTCGCGGTAGGCCCACTGCCAGGAGTACTCAAAGTGTGCCTCGTCTTTTGGCTCATAGTTGGCCGTGTCGAGATAGCTGCATCCGCAGGCTAAGCAGGCATCCATGATGGTGAGGTCCTGATAGGGTAGGGCCAGGTTCACTACCAGTTCGGGCTTATAGTCGCTGAACAGCGCTTTCAGCTGCTCCACATCGTCGGCATCCACCTGTGCCGTTTTGATGTCCATGGCATAGCCTGCCTTGTGTATGGCTTCCACCAGTGCGTCGCACTTTGCCTTGCGGCGGCTGGCTATCATGAACTCAGTAAACACGTCGGCATTCTGCGCAATTTTGAATGCGGCAACTGTTGCGACGCCACCGGCGCCAATCATTAGTATTCTTGACATCTTTTTATGAGTTAGGAGTTAGAAGTCGTGGAGTTAGAGCAGGTTTTGGCGCTCTATGTCCTTGAAGTATCTGTAGGTGCCCACTTTCAGCTCGTCGCAGGCGGCGTCGTCGGCCACGATGATGCCATGCTGGTGCATCTGCAAGGCCGAGATAGTCCACATGTGGTTCACGCTTCCTTCTACGGCAGCCTGCAGTGCGCGGCACTTGGCGTGTCCGTTGACGAGTATCATCACTTCCTTGGCAGCCATAACGGTGCCTACGCCCACGGTGAGTGCAGTCTTGGGCACTTTGTTGATGTCGTTGTCAAAGAAGCGGCTGTTGGCAATGATGGTGTCGGTGGTGAGCGTCTTCTGGCGTGTGCGGCTGCTGAGGCTGCTGCCAGGCTCGTTGAAGGCTATGTGTCCGTCGGGGCCTATGCCTCCGAGGAATAGGTCGATGCCGCCAGCCTCCTCAATCATCTGCTCGTAGTGTTTGCACTCGGCGGCCAGGTCGGGAGCGTTGCCGTTAAGTATGTGTATGTTCTCCTTCGGACAGTCAATGTGGTTGAAGAGGTTAGTGAACATGAATGAATGGTAGCTCTCGGGATGCTCTTCAGGCAGTCCCACGTATTCGTCCATGTTGAAGGTTAGCACGTGCTTAAAGCTCACCTTCCCTTCCTGTACGGCCTTCACCAGGCAGCGGTACATGCCAATGGGGCTGCTGCCCGTGGGCAAACCCAGTACGAATGGCTTCTCAGCAGTGGGGTTGGCGGCGTTGATGCGCTCAATAACGTGGTTGGCTGCCCATTGCGACATTAAATCATAGTTTGGTTCAATAATGACTCTCATAATAGTTCTGTAATTATTTGTTGGTTATTATTAGTGGTTGTTTTGCTGGGGGATATAGTAAATCTGGGCTCATAGCGCCTTGCTTTTCCGGGCACTATTGCAGTTTTAGCTTACCATTGCTGATGACGATGCCTCTATAGGCTGAGTTCACTCTACGGCCCTGCAGGTTGTAGCAGCGGTTGCTGGTGGTTGCCTCGTTGTTGAGGTCGCTGATGCCGCTGGGCGTGCCTCCCATGAAGTGGAAGCTAATGTTGCCTTCCTCGTCCTCCATGATGTCGGTAATGGGCTTCGACAGCAACTTCGAACCGCTGTAGGTCACTGCTGCGGGTGTGGTGCTGTCGGTGAGTGCCCTGTTTTCCATGGTGTCGCTGATGTAGGGATAGGACGAGGTGCTCAGGTGCAAGTTGTGCCCGCCTACGTATTGCGACTCATCTCCAATGATTTCATCCCATTGGTCGTAGTTCATGTTGTCGGCATGTACTATGTCGTAGCGGTGGTGGTTGGCCGTGTTGTTGACGGTGTTTGAACTCCAGGTGCCGGCATTGTAGTCAACATGCGTGATGAGCAGTCCGTGGCCGGGGGTATAGAGATCCCATCCTTTCCACTGACGGTTCTCCAAGAGGAAATACTCGTTAGGGTTGTCGGTGTATACGATATACGCCTTTCCCCCTTCGGATACCGATTTCATCTGTGTAATGGATACGGGGCCTGTCAGCTCTTCGGGGCTCTTCCATCCAAGAAGCATCTTCTCGAGGGCGGTATAGTTGGGGGGACACCAGCCAGAGCGGGTGAAGTTGCCGCCGTCCATGAGGTCCCACTCGTCGCAGATGGAATACTCTGTTGAGCTACTGCTGGTGGGATAGATGTCGGGCAGCCCGAGTGCGTGGCTGTACTCATGGCAGATGGTGCCTATGCCGCAGCTACGGTCGTTGCCCCACAGTTCGGCACTGGCTGAATAGCCCGAGAACCGGGTGTTGCCTACAGTGAGCGAAGAGGAGAGAGAGCCTGTGTTGGGCCAGATGAATTTGTTGTTCTCTATCGACGAGTCGTTGCCGCCATAGCCAGCGTAGATGTAGATGACTGACTCGGCTTTTCCGTCGCCGTTCCAGTCGTACACCGAGAAGTCGTTGTCAAGCGAGTCAGTCAGGGTTGCAAGGGCCGTGCGCAGAATACTGCTGCCGTATTTGCCACCCTCGGTGCTGGCAGCGCTCACCTTCACTGGGCCGTATACATCGAAGCGCGGATTGAACAGTCCTCCCGACTGCGTCTGGAAGTACTCTCTTACGCATCCCGGCCCGTTGCGCCTGTTGAAACCGTCCTCATTGAACATCCGGTTGTAGCGCTCATTAATGTCGGTGATGTCGCCCATGGTGACGGCCACTGTGGCATCGCCTGCAGCGAAGTCACGGTCGGCGAAGCTCACCAGCACCACTGCCACGGGGTAGGTGCGGCTAGCATCCCAGTTGGTGAGCAGTGTCAGCGGGCGGCGCGGTGCCTGCATGCTACCGTTGCTTGCGTGCTCCTCTGTCTGCGCCATGCAGTTGTAGTGAATGAAATTCCGTTGCGCCGAGGCTTGGAATGCTGCAAGCAGCACAGTGAGCAGACATATTATTTTGCGCATGGTGCCCACGGTTTGAGTGTTTTAAAGAAGTCGTTGCCCTTATCGTCTACGAGTATGAAGGCGGGGAAGTCCTCTACTGTTATCTTCCAGATGGCCTCCATGCCCAGTTCGGGATACTCCACGCACTCTATGCTCTTGATGCTCGACTGCGAGAGCACTGCTGCAGCGCCGCCTATGCTTCCTAAGTAGAAGCCGCCATACTTCTGGCAGGCGTCGGTGACCACCTGCGAGCGGTTGCCCTTGGCTATCATCACCAGCGAAGCGCCCAAGCTCTGGAACTCGTCCACGTAGGGGTCCATGCGGTTGGCTGTGGTGGGGCCCATTGAGCCGCAGGGGTAGCCCTCGGGGGTCTTGGCGGGTCCGGCGTACAACACGGGATATTTCTTGAAGTATTCGGGCATCTCCTCACCAGCGTCAATGCGGGCCTTCAGCTTGGCGTGGGCAATGTCGCGCGCCACGATAATGGTGCCACGCAGGTTCACCCTCGTAGATACAGGATACTTCGACAGCTCCTTGCGCACGGCGTCGATGCCCTCATCCAGGTTGATGACGATGGTGTTCTGTCCCTCGCCAGCCTTGGCATACTCGGCAGGAATCAGCTCGGCGGGGTTAGAGTCCATCTTCTCCAGCCAGATGCCGTCGCGATTAATCTTTGCCTTGATATTGCGGTCGGCCGAGCAGCTCACGCCCATGCCGATGGGGCACGATGCACCGTGGCGCGGCAGACGCACCACACGGATGTCGTGGGCCAGGTACTTGCCGCCGAACTGTGCGCCCAGGCCTATCTTGTGGGCCTCGTCGAGCAGCTTCTGCTCCAGGTCGATGTCGCGGAAGGCACGTCCCGTCTCGTCGCCTGTGGTAGGCAGCGAGTCATAGTACTTAATGCTGGCGAGCTTCACCGTGAGCAGGTTCTTCTCTGCTGAGGTGCCGCCTATGACGAAGGCGATGTGGTAGGGTGGGCAGGCTGCAGTGCCGAGGCTCTTCATCTTCTCCACGAGGAAGGGTATGAGTGTGCCCTCGTTCTGTATGGTGGCCTTGGTCATGGGGTAGAAATAGGTCTTGTTGGCCGAGCCACCGCCCTTGGCCACCATGACGAAGCGGTATTCGGCACCCTCGCAGGCCTCGATGTCAATCTGAGCAGGCAGGTTGCAGCGGGTGTTCACCTCTTCGTACATGGTCAGCGGAGCATTCTGCGAGTAGCGCAGGTTGTCCTGGGTATAGGTGTTATACACACCAAGGCTCAAGGCTTCTTCATCCTCGAAGCCCGTCCACACCTGCTGTCCTTTCTCTCCATGTATAATAGCTGTGCCTGTGTCCTGACAGAAGGGCAGGATGCCGTGAGCGGCCACCTCGGCGTTGCGCAGAAACTGCAGTGCCACGTACTTGTCGTTTTCCGATGCGTCGGGGTCGCTCAGTATCTGAGCCACTTGCAGGTTGTGCTCGCGGCGCAGCATGAACTCCACGTCGTGGAAGGCCTGCTGTGCCAGCAGCGTCAGTGCCTCGGGGCTCACCTTGATGATTTCCTTTCCCTCAAACTCGGCGGTGGTCACGCCTTCCTTTGAAAGCAGTCTGTACTCTGTCTTGTCTTCGCCCAGCTGAAACATCGGGGCGTACTTGAATGCGGGTGTTGTTGCCATATTGTAGTCGTTTTTTGTTTTTCGGGTACAAAAGTACAAAAAAAAGGCAAAAGTACAAAATTTCAGCCTTTTTTTTGCTGCCACAAGGGGAAAATAGTTTGATATGATTATCAGCTATGAAGTGATTAAGACGCTGAAAGGCATTGGGTGTGTGCCTGCCACTATAGTTATGGCCTTTCGCGCGCGCGTTATATCGCGCGTGTGAGCGTTAGGTGCTTGCACCACTTGCACCACATCAATGTGCTGCTTCATGTGTTTTGCGTGGTGCCCTCCTGTAAAAATTTGGCGGCCTCCTGTGAAAAAAAGTGGCCGCCAAATTTTGCTGGGAGGCATCCGTATTTTGAAAAAGTGGTGCAAGTGGTGCAAGCACCTGGCAGTCACGCGCGCGTATAAAACGCGCGCGCGAGAGATACGGTCTCCTCTTTTCCCAATCGGAGATTCAAAAATCGTGTCATTTTGTGATGTCTGGCCATTAGGTGTGGTATCGGGTGCGGGGTGAAAAGCCATCCCACACCCAAAACGGCACTGACTGTCAGTGAGTAGCCCGTTGGGTGTGGGAGGTGAGGGTGCTGCCTCCTAGATGTAGGAAGACAGAGGTTTACAAAGGTTGGTGGTGTGGTTTATTCCTCAGGGTTCTTTGAGTGGTAGTAGTCCAGCAGTCCGTAGTCGTTCTTTACGGCGCGGTCTATGTGGTTGAGCCAGAGCTGGCGCACGGCGCTGTTTTCCAGCAGGCCAACGACGCAGCCCTCGAGCACGTTGTCGTTGCAGGTGTAGCCGTTGCGGGTGAAGAAGCACTTCCACGAGGTGTCCTCCACTTCGCCCTCGTCGTTCAGCTCGTAGCCGTTGTCCCATGCGTCGTCGTCGCCGGCCATGTCGTTGTGGGCGTGGTCACCGGCTATTGACATGAGCGGATAGCAATAGACGGTTCCGCTGTTGAAGCCATTCTCCTTCATGCGCTTCAGCACATCGGTCTTGTAGTTCTCGGGCATGTCGACCGTGCCCACGTAATACTGCTTGGTGCCGCTAATCTGCTGCAACTTCTGCTCCAGCTCGGTGTAGCGCACGTTGGCTCCGTAGTAGTCGTAGCCCTCGGGGTTGCCGTGGCCCATGAAGGTGATGATGTTGTTGCCGGTGAGCTTCGACTTGGTGGCGTTGTAGAGAACGGTGGCGAGTGCATCTACGTCGGTGTCTTCAGCCATAAGCGGCGTGCCGAGGTAGATTTTCACCTTCGAGAGGTACTCGTCGTCGAGGTCGCCATAGAAGTTGTTGGCGAAGTTCTTGATGTAGCTGTCGCGCACGTTCTTGTACTCCTCGCCGGGTATGACCTGCAGCGACTGCACTACAATCTCCTTGTACTGCACGTCCTTGTCGGCGAAGGCGTTGAGCCAGAACGACGGGGCGTAGAAGTTGCGTGCTGCCACGTTCTCGCCGGCAGCGGCGCGGTTGATGCAGATGACAGACGAGAAGCTGAGGTACACGTCGTAGTTGGGGAATTGCTTCTTTGTGGCATCGACGGTGGCGTCGAAGGCATCATAGGCCTGCTGCCAGGTGCTGCCGAAGGCCACGAGCAGAATAGCCTTGTCGTGCTTCTTGTTGGCCTTTACGGTCTTGGTGACGGCCTCCTGATAGAGGTCGTGGTTCGACTTTGCTGCATCGTCGTCGTCATCGCTGCATGCGGTGAAGGCGAACGCTCCACAAATGGCCATCATGGCCATCATCAGAATTTTTGCTTTCATAGTGTTTGTTGTTTTTAAAATGTTAATTAACGAATGCTTCTGTTCTTCTTTCTTATCTATACACTTCAAACAATAAAATGTTCACTCTTCGTCTTCTTTCATCGAGCGCACGGCCGATGCCTTCACCCGTTTTCCTTTATTAAACTTCACCGTGAGTGTGGCGTAGAGCGTGGTGCCTGGCGACGTGGTGCCTAAGTGGTAGGGGCGCGGGGTGGTGTCTTTGTAGTTGAAGATGTTGTCTACCCCTAATTCCACGCGATAGGAAGCCAGCTTGCTGTGCCCCAGGTCGTGGGTGGTGTTAAGCCGCCAGAGCTGGTATGCCTTTCCGTCGCCGTCGTTCTCATAGTAGCGCCGGCTCGACCCGCGTGTGCTGAGGTTCAGCCCTAAGCGGTAGCTGTCGGAGAAACGGTGGCTCCACGTCACGAAACCGTTCCATTTGTGATGCGCCATGCCGTCGATCACCACCTCGTGCAGCACCCCATGCGTCGTGTTATATACGTTGGCCTTCGTGTCTAAGTAGCTGTAGTTGCCGCCGAGGGTCAGCTCCTTGCTGATGTTGCAGCTGAGGTTCATGTCCACGCCGTAGGTCTTGGCATCCTCTGCATTTTTATACATGCGCGGAATGATGTTGGTACTGCCGTCGCCGGCGAAGGCCGACGTGGCTCCGGGCGGTATCTCGCTCACGGGCACATTGACCAGTGTAATCATGTTGTCGAGGCGGTTAACGTAGCCCGTGACCGAACAGGTGAACCGGTCGGTGCGATACTCCACGTTGGCCGACCAGTAGTTGCTGGTCTGTGCATCGAGTTTCGTGTTGCCCATATAATAATAGGTGTTGGCCCCCATCTGCTTCACGTAGTGGTAGCCCAGTTCTTTCGTGGTGGGCGACTTGAAGCCTTGGCTCCATCCTGCGCGCAGGCGCCAGTTGCCCACCGACACCATGGTGCTTAGCTTCGGGGTGACGTGCAGGCCAAAGGCATTGTTGTCTATCAGTCGCACGCCGGCGGTGATGTTGAGCCAGCTGAAGGGGTCGAACTCATCCTGCGCATACACGGCAGCCGTCCAGTCGTCGGCCTTCCCGCCGTTCACGCGCATGGGTGCTTTCAGATAGTCGTAGCGGTATTCTGCTCCCACGTTCAGTGTGTGGTCGTGGGGCAGGTAGAACACCCCTTTGGCGTTGGCCATGGTGCGCTGCTGGTCGCTCTGCAAGTTGGTCTGCCCAGTGAAGTAAGGATAGTAGTGGGTAAACTGTCCGCGGTAGTAGCCATCCTCCAGGGTGGTATCGGTGAAGGCATAGTAGTAGGCATGCCTGTCCCAGCTCACGTCGAGCGTCACCACATTGCGCTTGCTGCCCGCTTCAGGCTGCTCGCCGCCCACATACCACTTGCCGCCCGCAGCAGCCGAGGCATTGCGGTACTTCAGGTCGTAGGTGTAGACGTCGCACGAGGGGTGGCGCCCGTCGGTGGGGCGGTATATGCGCTTGGTGTAGTAGCTGCCGTCGGCATAGAGCTCCATGTCTTTCGTTGGCGTGTAGGTCAGCCGCTCCGCTATCTGCCAGTTGGTGTATTTGTTCACCGTGTGGTTGCGCGTGTCGGTAATCATCTTTGCTTCGGTATACTCATTCGTGGTGTTCTGCCAACCGTCGGTGTGCTGCAGCTGGAAGTTGGTGTACGATTGCCACTGGCCCCATCGCAGTCCCACGCCGTTGTGCTGGCGCAGGTCGTTGTGCGAGCCGTAGCGGGTGGAGTTCTCCACGAGCCAGCCCTCTGTGTCGTGCCGCTTGGTGATGATGTTGATGACACCTGCCATGGCGTCGCTGCCGTAGAGCGCGCTCTGCGCTCCCTTCACTATCTCTATGCGCTCAATGTTGTGAGGGTCTATCAGACCCAGGTCGTTCTCGCCTCCCACGTCGCCGTGTATACGCTTCCCGTCCACCAGTATCAGGATGTAGTTGTTGCCTAGTCCGTTCAGCTGGGTCTGGCTGCCCATGTCGCCCTCGTTAAAGGCAAACGACGCGGTCAGTCCGCTGAGAATGTCCTCCAGACTCTTGCCGCCATAGCTCGCCAGCATCTGTCGCGATATGACTTCTGTCTGCACGGGCGTGTTCTTCAGCAGGTGGCGCGTGCCGGTGCCCGTCACCACCACCTCCTGCAGCGAGTCGCCCTGCAGCACATCTTGCGCCAACGACACAGTAGCGCAAGCCATGAAGGCCAGCACCGCGAGGATTGACGATTTACTCATTTTCGATGTACGATTCGACTTCGTCATTCTTTTACTTCTTACGCCTCCGCTTGCTCCTGAGCGGCGCGTTTTTCAGCCTTGCAACGGCAGGTATTCTGACTCTCCCCAGTCTGCCTTGCCTTCCCGAGTTCCACCCTCGCTCCTCCACATCGTGTGGATGGGGAGAAGGCGGGCTGCTCAGTGGCGTTATACAGGCAAACCTCTTAAACGAGGATTACAGCAGCAGGTACTGTCCGGGATTCTCACCCGGTTCCCTTGCACTGCAGCCATCTGTAGGCTCCAGTTTCCTGTTGCGGGTGCAAAGGTATAAAGATTTGGTATAATAACCAAATTTTTCTGCAAAAAAAGCTGGTATTTATTCAGGACGCGGACAACCACGGACTCTTTTTGCAGCGGATAACAACGGACTGATTTTTGCAGCGGACTATTATTTTGCATCGGACAACAGGGGACTATTATAATGCATCGGACAACAGCGGACTATTATAATGCAGCGGACAACAGCGGACTGATATTTTGCATCGGACAACAGCGGACTATTATTTTGCAGCGGACAACAGCGGACTGATATTTTGCATCGGACAACAGCGGACTATTATTTTGCAGCGGACAACAGCGGGCTATTATTATGCATCGGACAACAGCGGACTATTATTATGCATCGGACAACAGCGGACAGATATTTTGCAGCGGACAACAACGGACTATTATAATGCAGCGGACAACAGCGGACTAATAATTTGCAGCGGACTACAGCGGACTATTATTATGCAGCGGACAACAGCGGACTAATATTTTGCAGCGGACTACAGCGGACTATTATTATGCAGCGGACAACAACGGACTAATATTTTGCAGCGGATAACCACGGACTAATAATTTGCAGCGGACTTACAATGTGGCACATAAGTCCGTTGTAGTCCGCTGTTGTCCTCTGCTAATAGTATCAGTTGCGGCGTAGCTAGGTAAGTCCACTGTTGTCTTGCCTGCAACGTTGCAGACGGGGGGCGTTATTGTTTCAGCTTGAACGACTGCTCAATGCTGTTGATGTCGTCAACAAAAGCCTTGTCTACCTTCAGCCGCTGTTCCACTGCTGCGCAGCTGTGGAGCACGGTGCTGTGGTCGCGCCCGCCAATGAGCTGGCCTATGCGCGAAGCGGGCATCTTGGTGTACTTCTGAGCCAGGTACATGCTCACCTGGCGCACTTGCACAAATTCGCGCTTGCGGCTCTTGCTGAACACATTCTGCTGGCTGACGCCGTAGTGCTGGCATACACGGTCGAGAATCTCGTCGATGGTGAGCGGAGCATTGTCCACCTTCACGGCGCGCTTGATGAGGCGCTCGGCCAGATGCATGTCGATGGCTGAGTTGTAGACAATGCTATAGGCCATGAGCGAGTTGACCACTCCCTGCAGGTCGCGCACGCTGCCATTGGCTGTTTGTGCAATGTAGAGGATGACATCAGCAGGAATCTTCAGTCCGTCGCGGCTGCACTTGTCGTTGAGTATGTCTACGCAGAGCTGCGTGTCGGGCTTCTCTAACTCGGCAATGAGTCCGCAGGAGAAGCGGGTGAGCAGGCGTTCTTTCACACCGTCAAGGTCGACGGGTGGCCGGTCGCTGGCCAGGATTATCTGCTTGCCAAGGCGGAACAAGTGGTCGAAGATGAAGAAGAAGGTGTCGAGTGTCTTTGGCGATGACACCCACTCCTGTATGTCGTCGACGATGAGCACATCGATGGTCTGGTAGAAGTTGATGAAGTCGTTGACGGTGTTCTGCCTCACGGCATCGGTGTACTGCACCTGGAAGAGGCGTGCCGACACGTAGAGCACGCGGCTCTTGGGGGCGCGGCGCTTGCACTCCACGCCGATGGCATTGATGAGGTGGGTCTTTCCACAGCCGGAAGGGCCGAACACGAAGAAGGGGTTGAAGGTTGACTTGCCCGGATGCTCGCTGATGGACAGTCCTACGGCTCGCGGCAGCTTGTTGGAGTCGCCCTCGATGAAACTCTCGAAAGTCTTATTGGGGTCGAGCTGCGGGTTGAGCTGCTGTGACTTGGCGCCATCGAACACTGTGGGCGACTGGTTGGCGCGGGTGCCGGCAGGGGGGTCGATTTCAGCGGGGCGCTCTCCCTCCACCTCTTGTGTCTTGCCGTTCTCGCGGTCCACCACAAGACGGTACTTCAGCTTTACGTTGGTCTTGAAGCTGTTGTTGAGTGCCCAGGCCATCAGACGCACGTAGTGTTGCTCCAAGAACTCGTATATGTACGGGCTTGGAACCTGCACCAGTACCGTCGAGAGCTTTTCGTCATAGCTCTCGAAGACAATGGGCTCGAACCACGTCTTGTATGTCTGCTCAGCAACATTCTGCTTGATGAGGTGCAGGCAGTGTTGCCAGAGCGCCTGATGACTCTTTTGCATTCTTGCGTTTTAGATTATTCCTGGTCTGAAAGTTGATTGTTATCGACTATCACTAGGCGAAAGTGGTTTTTCATTTACTTTCGGAGTGCAAAGGTCGCAAAAAAAAATGACCTGTGCAAATGTGTAGAAAAAGACCACTGTGTTTACAAACGCCGTAACTTTCTATTCCTTGGCAAATTATGTTGTTTCACGTTTTTTTGCAAGATTCAGGTCTTGCACAGTTAAAAGGTTTTGGCTTTCAGTGATTTGCAGAGACACTAATCGGGCTTTACGTGCTGTTTGTTATTTAGACGAAATAAAATTACTTGTCTTTTTTGCCGAAAACAGACAGGTTGATGTAGCGCCGTGGATGGCTCTTGAAGTCGAGTAGCAGCGAGTCGACATCGCGCATGGTGGCGTTGAGGTGGTCGTAGAGCTGTGTGTCGTTCAGTAGCATTCCCACGGTGCCGTTGGGGCTGTTCAGCTTGGCGGTGAGCTGTTCTACGTTGGCCAGTGCATGGTCTACGCGCTGCATGGTGGCTTCGATGTCCACCTGCGAGAGGTTGGCTGTGAGTGTCTCGGTGTTGGCCAGCACGCCCTCGGCCTTGGTCATCATCTGCGGCATGTGGCGGTTGAGCTGGGCAGTGAGCTGGTGCAGCTGTGCCGAGGTGGCGGTGAGCCTGGCAGTGAGTTGTTCGGCGTTGTGCATGGTGGTTGCGAGGGCCGGGTCGCTCACCAGCAGGTTGATGTTCTGCAGTATGGAGTCGAGCTTGGGCAGCATCTGCTCTATCTGCGGCAGCATGTTGGCGGCCTTGCTCATCAGTCCTTCTTGTGTGCCGCCCTCTATAGTGTCGCCTACTGTGAGCAGCCGGCCTTCAGCGGGGCCGAAGCGCAGCTCCAGCCTTACGTTGCCCAGAAAGTCGCTCACTATCTCGGCCCGCGTTCCCTTGTGCATCTGCAGCTTGGGGTCGAGGTCGGCTGTGGCTATGATGTGGTCGGGGCGGCTGTAGTCATAGTCTATGTCCTTGATAACGCCCACACGATAGCCGTTGGCATAGATGGGGCTGGAGGGTGAGAGTCCGCTTACGTCGTCGAAGACTACATAGTAGACGTCATTGCTGGAGAACAGCGACATGCCCTTGAGGAAATGCAGGCCTATGAACAGCACTACTACCGCTGCGATGGCCACCAGTGCAATCTTTATTTCGTTAGAGATCTTCATGCTTATTAATGCGTTATATTCGTGTGTTGCTTATTCTATATGGTGAAAAACGTGCTATCCGTGCTTGTAGTTATCGCCGCTGGTTGCGCTTGAACTCCTGCAGGGCTTCGGCAGCATCGACGCGCTCTCCGTTCTTGAAGGCAATGATGAATGCCTGTGGAAACTTCTGCAGCACGCTTTTGCGCAGCTTGTATATCTCGTTGTAGTTGGCTGAAGCGCCGATGGTGTACTTCCACAGCGCGCCTTCCTTGTAGCTGTCCACACCCTGCAGGCCTTTCAACTGACGGTCGTTGGGGCGCAGCTGGCGGTCGCTGGCCAGGATTTGCACCTTGAAGATGGGTGCAGCAGTAGCTACTGCGGCATCTGTGGCATCAGTTGCGGCTGCGGTCTCAGTGGCAGCAGGTGTGTCTGCGGCATCTGATGCGACGGGTGGCTCTGCTGCGGCAGGTGTGGCAGGGGGCTCTTGCGGAGTGGGCGTGCTGGGAGTAGAGGGTGGGGTAGGGGATGTGGCACCCTTGTTCTTGTATGCCACGAAAGCTTTGTATATGCCGCGTGCCATTGCATCGACGTTAGCCTGCTTGGTGAGGTAGGCTGCCTCCGAGGGGGTGGTGATGTAGCCCAGCTCAATGAGGCAGGCGGGCATCGATGTTTCGCGTAGCACCAGGAAGGCATCTTGCTTCACGCCTTTGTTGGGCCGGCCGGCGGTGGCACACACGTTTTTCTGTATAAGCTGTGCCAGCTCCACGCTCTGTGCCATGTTTGCCTCGTTCACCATGTCGAAGATGATATAGCTTTCAGGTGAGTTCGGGTCGAATCCTGCATAGTGCTGGCGGTAGTCGCTCTCTATCAGGATGACCTCGTTCTCGCGCATGGCAGCGCTGCGCTTCTCGTTGCTGCGGCGCATGCCCATGGTATAGGTCTCCATGCCTGTAATAGTCTTACGGCTCTCCACGCTGTTGGTGTGTATGGATATGAATACGTCGGCCTTGTTTTTGTTGGCTATCTCTGCGCGGCGGTGCAATGGTATGAACACGTCGGTCTTGCGGGTGTATATCACCTTTACGTCGGCACAGTTCTGTTCCACCAACTTGCCGAAGGCCAGTGCCACGCTCAGGTTGATGTTTTTCTCCTTGGCGCCGTTGGCACACGCACCGCCGTCCTTGCCGCCGTGGCCTGCATCAATCACCAGGGTGTACTTGTGCTTCTCTTGTGCCGCTGCGTGGGTAAATGACAAATGACAGACGATGAGTGCTAAAGCTATCACCATCATCCATCTGTTTCTCAGCAGTGTAGTTATTGTTCTACGCATAGTAATCAGTTGTGTTTGCCATTTATCATTGCTTTGTCATACAGACCAAAGGCCTTACTTACCTCCACTTCCACACTCGCTCCTGCGCAGTCGGCACCCATGGGTGGGTTCAGCTTGGTGAGCTTCAGGCGTATAGCCGTGGCTTGTGTGAAACGGTCGAACACGGCCTTGCAGATGCGCCCTGCCGCATGCTCCAGCAGGTTCGACGGCACTGCCATCTGCTCTTCCACCACCTTGCACAGCTCGGCATAGTTCAGCGTGTCGGCCACACGGTCGGTGGCCATGGCCTGCTCTATATTATAATGTACGTATATGCTCACCGTGAAGTCGCCACCTACGCGGCGCTCCTGTGGCAGTACGCCGTGATGTGCATGCAGGCGCAGCCCTTCTATGCTGATGATACTACTCTGCAGCGTCATTGGCAATGTCGGCCTGTCCTGGCAGGTATTTCTTCAGGGCGCGCTCCACGCCGTTCTTCCATGTGTTGATGCTCTCGTCGTGCAGCGATAGCGAGGCCACCAGCTTGATGACTCGCT
Source organism: Prevotella sp. (assembly GCA_016285245.1). Lineage (GTDB taxonomy): Bacteria > Bacteroidota > Bacteroidia > Bacteroidales > Bacteroidaceae > Prevotella. The sequence goes on along the minus strand of JAEEQH010000001.1, from coordinate 120,550 downwards.
CTATGGGCATGCCGTAGCGCAGCACGCCGCTGATGAGCTTGGCGTAGTTCCAGTATTCGGGGTTGAACTTCTCGTTGATGCCCTCTACGGTAATCTTGTATCCGCGTGTGTTCTCAAACTGGAAGTCGTAGCGCTTGGTGCCGTCGGCATTCACCTGCTTCACTATCTTCCCCTTGCTCACCGACTTGGGCAGCATGATGCCCTCTTCTTCGTCTTGCAGGCCGGTGAATATCTCGTAGGGGTAGCCGTCGAGCAGCCCCACCAGTGCCACCCACTTCTCCTTGTTGTTCTGAAAGCGCACCACGTCGCACTCCAACACCTGTGGGCGCTGTTCCACTACTTGTCGCTGTGGCTGTGCCTGCTCGTCAGATGCATGCATTATTTGTTTTTCCATATGATTATTTGTTCTTGTCAATTTTGCTGCAAAATTAATGAAAACTTAGGAAAACTGCTGAAGAAAAGTAGGGCACGTGTTGCTATTTAACTTTTTTTGTGAGGCTTCCGTCAACAGCGGTCTTTTTATGTACGCATCGGACAACAACGGACTACTTATTTTCGCATCGGACAACAGCGGACTACTTTTTTAGCATCGGACAACAGCGGACTGCTTCTTTTTCGCATCGGACAACAACGGACTACTTTTTTTCGCATCGGACAACAACGGACTACTTTTCGCATCGGACTATAGCGGACTTTTTTATGTGCGCTTCGGTCAACAGCGGACTTTTTATGTGCGCATCGGACAACAGCGGGCTACTTTTCGCATCGGACAACAGCGGACTTTTTTATGTGCGCTTCGGTCAACAGCGGACTTTTTATGTGCGCATCGGACAACAGCGGGCTACTTTTTTTACTTTTTTTAGCAGCGGACAACAGCGGACTTTTTTAGCAGCGGACAACAGCGGACTTTTTTTAGCAGCGGTCAACAGCGGGCTTTTTTTTTCGCTTCGGTCAACAGCAGACTGCTTTATGTGCGCTTATGCCGAGCATACAAAAAACTCCGAACCGTCAAGCGATTCGGAGTTTTTTATCGGTTAGAATCAAGAACGCCAACTGATGGCTGTGGTGCTTAACTGTCGAGGACAGACTCCTGCACGAAGTCGAGCACGTTCTTGCGGTTAGCCTGCATTCGCTCGTACTCCTCCTTGGAGCCGACGATGAGCTTTTCGAACTCGCGCAGACCGGTGCCGGCGGGAATGAGGTGACCGCAGATGACGTTCTCTTTCATGCCCTCCAAGTAGTCCACCTTTCCACGGATGGCAGCCTCGTTGAGCACCTTCGTGGTCTCCTGGAAGGAGGCTGCACTCATGAACGACTTCGTCTGCAATGCTGCGCGGGTGATGCCCTGCAGAATCTGCGTTGACGTAGCGGGCACGGCATCGCGCACCTGCACCACACGGAGGTCACGACGCTTCAGCGAGGTGTTCTCGTCGCGCAGACGACGGGCAGTAACTATCTGTCCGGCCTTCAGCTCGGTGCTGTCGCCAGCATCGGTGACCACCTTCTTGCCCCAGATACGGTCGTTCTCCTCGGCGAAGTCGAGCTTGTCGACCACCTGCTGCTCGAGGAACGTGGTGTCGCCAGGATCGTTGATCTCTACCTTGCGCATCATCTGACGAACGATAATCTCGAAGTGCTTGTCGTTAATCTTGATGCCCTGCAGACGGTAGACGTCCTGCACCTCGTTGACGATGTACTCCTGAACGGCGGTGGGACCCTTGATGGCGAGGATGTCGCTGGGGGTAATAGCGCCATCGCTGAGCGGCGTTCCGGCACGCACGGCATCGTGCTCCTGCACCAGTATCTGCTTAGAGAGCGATACAAGGTACTTGCGCTGGTCGCCCGACTTCGAGGTGACGATAATCTCGCGGTTGCCACGCTTCACCCTACCCATGGTCACCTCGCCGTCAATCTCGCTGACAATGGCGGGGTTCGAGGGATTGCGGGCTTCGAAGAGCTCGGTGACACGGGGCAGACCGGCGGTGATGTCACCACCCTTGGCTGCTGCACGAGGAATCTTCACCAGCGTCTCACCTGTCTTCACGGTCTGTCCATCTTCCACTACTACGTGACCGCCCACGGGGAAGTTGTAAGTGCCAATCTTCTCGCCGTTGACATCGATAATGTCGCAGGTGGGCACCCTCGTCCTGTCTTTCGACTCGGTGACAATCTTCTCGGTGAGACCCGTCGTCTCGTCGGTCTCAGCGCGGAAGGTGACACCTTCGAGGACGTCGTTGAACTTCAGTACACCAGAATACTCGGTGACGATGACGGCGTTGAAGGGATCCCACTGTGCTATCTTGTCGCCCTTCTGCACTACGTCGCCCGTCTTGAAGTAGACGGAGGCACCATAGGGCACATTCACTGTGGAGAGCACAATCTTGGTATTCGGGTCGACGAAGCGCAACTCACCCAGTCGGCTCACCACCATCTCGCACTCACGGCCATCCTCGTCGAAGGGTACGGTGCGCACCTCTTCAAATTCAAGGCGTGCGGACTCATACTTCGACACAATGGTGGCGTTGGCGGCAGCATTAGCAGCCACACCACCTGCGTGGAACGTACGAAGCGTGAGCTGAGTACCAGGCTCGCCGATGGCTTGTGCGGCAATGACGCCCACGGCCTCGCCCTTCTGCACCATGCGGCGCGTGGCCAGGTTGCGGCCGTAGCACTTGCGGCAGACGCCCTTCTTCGACTCACAAGTGAGCACCGATCGAATCTCCACGCTCTCAATCTCGGCCTTCTCTATCTCCTCGGCAATGGCCTCAGTGATTTCCTCACCGGCATGTACGATAGCCTCGCCCGTCTTGGGGTTGATGACATCGTGGACGGATACACGGCCTAGGATGCGTTCGGCCAGCGAGCTGATAATCTCGTCGCCACTCTTCAAAGCGGTGCAAACGAGGCCACGCAGCGTGCCGCAGTCTTCCTCGGTGATAATGACATCATGACTCACATCCACCAAGCGGCGGGTAAGGTAACCAGCGTCGGCTGTCTTCATGGCGGTGTCGGCCAGACCCTTACGGGCACCGTGGGTGGAAATGAAGTACTCCAACACCGACATACCTTCCTTGAAGTTCGACAGAATGGGGTTCTCGATGATTTGGTGTCCCTCGGCACCGGCCTTCTGAGGCTTAGCCATCAGACCGCGGATACCGGAGAGCTGCTTAATTTGGTCCTTACTACCACGGGCACCAGAGTCGAGCATCATGAACACGGCATTGAAGCCCTGGTCAGCCTCGGTCATCTCCTTCATGAGGATGTTACCGATGTCGTTGTTGACGTGTGTCCAAGTATCAATGACCTGATTGTAACGCTCGTTGTCGGTGATGAAGCCCATGTTGTAGTTGTCGGTAATTTGCTGCACCTCATCGTTGCCCTTAGCTATGAGTTCGGCCTTCTCCTTCGGGATGATGATATCATCGAGGTTGAACGAAAGACCGGCAAGATAAGCCATACGATAGCCCAGATTCTTGATGCCGTCGAGGAACTCGCAAGCCTCGGCAAAGCCCACGTTCTTAATAACATCGGCAATGATGTCGCGGAGTGACTTCTTAGAGATGACCGTATTGACAAAGCCCACCTCTGGCGGCACAATGCCGTTAACGATGACACGGCCTACGGAAGTCTCCACCTGATGGCGCACCTTGTGTCCGTCAATAACGTCATCAACAACAACCTTCACCTGTGCATGGAGGTCACACTTGCCTTCGTTGTGCGCAATGATGGCCTCCTCGGGGCCGTAGAACGAGAGACCCTCGCCCTTGGCACCCGGACGAATCTTTGTAATGTAGTAGAGGCCAAGCACCATATCCTGCGATGGCACTGTGATAGGAGCACCATTGGCAGGGTTGAGGATGTTATGGCTCTGCAGCATAAGCAGCTGCGCCTCAAGTATGGCCTCGTTGCTAAGTGGGAGGTGCACGGCCATCTGGTCGCCGTCGAAGTCGGCGTTGAAGGCAGTACATGCCAGCGGGTGTAGCTGAATGGCCTTGCCTTCGATGAGCTTCGGCTGGAAGGCCTGGATGCCCAGACGGTGAAGCGTAGGAGCACGGTTGAGGAGCACGGGATGCCCCTTCATCACATTCTCCAGAATGTCCCAGATGACGGGTTCTCGGCGGTCGACAATCTTCTTGGCGCTCTTCACCGTCTTGACGATGCCGCGCTCAATGAGCTTACGAATGATGAACGGCTTGTAAAGCTCGGCAGCCATCAGTGTAGGCAGGCCACACTCGCCCATCTTCAACTCAGGTCCAACGACAATGACTGAACGGGCTGAGTAGTCGACACGTTTACCAAGGAGGTTCTGACGGAAGCGGCCCTGCTTGCCCTTCAGCGAGTCGGAGAGTGACTTCAGGGGGCGGTTGCTGTCGCTCTTCACGGCACTGGCCTTGCGGCTGTTGTCGAAGAGCGAGTCGACAGCCTCCTGCAGCATGCGTTTCTCATTGCGCAAGATTACCTCGGGAGCATGAATCTCGATGAGGCGCTTCAGACGGTTGTTGCGGATAATGACACGACGGTAGAGGTCGTTGAGGTCGCTGGTGGCGAAACGACCACCATCGAGGGGCACCAGCGGGCGCAGTTCAGGAGGCGTCACGGGCAGAATCTTCATAATCATCCACTCAGGTTTGTTGACACCTTTCTCTACACTCTGGCGGAAGGCCTCCACCACCTGCAGGCGCTTCAGGGCCTCATTCTTGCGCTGCTGCGACGAGTCGGTATTGGCACGGTCGCGCAGCTCATAGCTCAGCGAGTCAAGGTCGAGCTGCTGCAGCAACTCGTAGATGGCCTCGGCACCCATTTTAGCTACGAACTTATTGGGGTCGCTATCCTCTAAGTAATAGTTGTCCTCAGAGAGCTGATTGTCGATGATATCATTGTACTCCTCCTCAGAGAGCAGGTCGTACTTCTGAGAACCAAGAATCGGCTCGCCGTCGGCATTCTTGCGCCCCTCCATGAGTCCGGGCTGAATAACGACGTAGCGCTCGTAGTAGATGATGGCATCGAGCTTCTTTGTGGGCATGCCCAAGAGATAGCCAATCTTGTTGGGCAGCGAGCGGAAGTACCATATATGAGCCACGGGCACCACCAGGTCGATGTGTCCGCTGCGCTCACGGCGCACCTTCTTCTCGGTCACCTCCACACCACAGCGATCGCAGACGATGCCCTTGTAACGTATGCGCTTGTACTTGCCGCAGGCGCACTCATAGTCTTTGGTGGGACCGAAGATGCGCTCGCAGAACAGGCCATCGCGCTCAGGCTTGTAGGTGCGGTAGTTGATGGTCTCCGGCTTGGTCACCTCACCGAAAGAGTTCTCGAGGATTTCCTCGGGAGAAGCAAGTCCGATGGTAATCTTGGTGAAGTTATTCTTCTGCTTTGTTTCTTTCTTGAAAGCCATATTTCAATTGACAATTTACGAATTTACGATTTACGATTACTTCACTTAGTCGAGGGTCACGCTCAGGCCGAGGCCGCGCAGCTCATGGAGCAGCACATTGAGCGATTCGGGGATGCCCGGTGTAGGCATCGGCTCGCCCTTGACAATAGCCTCGTAGGCTTTTGAGCGGCCCACGGTATCATCAGACTTGATAGTAAGAATCTCCTGAAGTACATGGCTGGCACCGAAGGCTTCGAGTGCCCAAACCTCCATCTCTCCGAAGCGCTGGCCACCGAACTGAGCCTTACCTCCAAGCGGCTGCTGGGTGATGAGGCTGTACGGGCCTATGGAGCGAGCGTGCATCTTGTCCTCCACCATGTGGCCGAGCTTCAAGAAGTAGGTGATACCCACGGTGGCAGGCTGGTCGAAGCGTTCGCCCGTCTCACCGTCATAGAGGTGTGTGGAACACAGGCGGGGCAGTCCGGCTTTGTCGGTCCACTCGGCCAGGTCATCCAGTTTAGCACCATCGAAGATAGGTGTGGCAAACTTCACGCCCATGCGCTTGCCGGCAGCACCGAGAATGGCCTCGAAGATCTGTCCGAGGTTCATGCGCGAAGGCACGCCCAGAGGGTTGAGCACCAGGTCGACAGGACGTCCGTCCTCAAGGAACGGCATATCCTCCTGACGCACCACCTTCGACACAATGCCCTTGTTGCCGTGACGGCCGGCCAGCTTGTCGCCCACGCCAATCTTGCGCTTCTTGGCCACATAGACCTTAGCCATCTGCAGGATGCCAGAGGGCAGCTCATCGCCAATAGTGATGGCAAACTTGCGGCGTTTCATCTCTGCATCGAGCAGCTTGTACTTCTTCATATAGTTAATGATGAGCTTGGCTATGAGTTCGTTCTTGTGGTCATCATTGGTCCACTTGTTCGTCTGCACGTCGCCATACTCCAGATTGCGAAGCACGGTCATGGTGAACTTTGAGCCTTTGGTAATGATTTCGGCTCCGGTATAGTCTTTCACGCCCTGCGAAGTCTTGCCTTTTGTCAGCTCAGCAAGCTTGTCAATGAGGATGTCCTTCAAGTCGTTGACCTTAGCCTCGTATTCCTCGTCAATCTTGGCCAGTGTCACCTTGTCCTGCATCTTTGTCTGGCGTGTCTTGATGGCACGGGCAAAGAGCTTCTTGTCGATGATGACACCAGTGAGCGAAGGATTGGCCTTCAGCGAAGAGTCCTTCACATCGCCGGCCTTGTCGCCGAAGATGGCGCGCAGCAGCTTCTCCTCAGGCGAGGGATCGCTTTCACCCTTCGGTGAAATCTTGCCGATAAGGATGTCGCCCGGCTCCACACGGGCACCCACACGGATGACACCGTTTTCGTCGAGGTCCTTAGTGGCCTCCTCCGAGACATTGGGGATGTCGGAGGTGAATTCTTCAACACCGCGCTTCGTCTCACGCACGTCGAGCGAGTACTCGTCAACGTGGACACTGGTGAGAATGTCCTCGCGCACGATGCGCTCGTTGAGCACAATAGCATCCTCATAGTTGTAACCCTTCCACGGCATGTATGCCACGAGCAGGTTGCGGCCCAGTGCCAGCTCACCGTTCTCAGTGGCATAGCCTTCGGTCAGGATGTCACCCTTCTTCACACGCTGTCCCTTGTCGCAGATAGGACGCAGGTCGATGGTCATATTCTGGTTGGTGCGGCGGAACTTTGGAATGCGGTATTCCTTCAGTGCCGGCTCGAAGCTCACAAACTCCTCGTCATCGGTGCGGTCGTAGAGAATGCGAATGGTGGTGGCGTCGACATACTCAATGACACCGTCGCCCTCAGCGGTTATCATGGTGCGGGAATCCTCGCACACCTGCTTCTCGATGCCGGTACCCACGATGGGAGCCTCGTTGTGGAGCAGGGGCACAGCCTGGCGCATCATGTTCGATCCCATGAGTGCACGGTGAGCATCGTCGTGCTCCAGGAAGGGAATAAGCGATGCGGCTATAGAGGCTATCTGCTGCGGCGACACATCCATCAGGTTCACCTCTGAAGGAGGAACCACGGGGAAGTCGGCGTCTTGGCGGCACTTCACTACCTTGCGTATGAAGGTGCCGTCGTCGTTAAGCGGAGCATTGCCCTGACCAATGATGTAATTGGCCTCGTCCTCAGCAGTGAGATAGACTATCTCATCGTTGTTGAGGTTGGCTATGCCGTTCTCCACCTTACGATAGGGGGTCTGTATGAAGCCCAGCTCATTGATCTTGGCATAGACGCAGAGCGAGGAGATAAGACCGATGTTCGGACCTTCAGGGCTCTCAATAGGACAAAGGCGTCCATAGTGGGTATAGTGCACGTCGCGCACCTCGAAGCCTGCACGCTCGCGGCTCAGACCGCCAGGGCCAAGTGCAGAGAGGCGGCGCTTGTGTGTCACCTCAGCCAGGGGGTTGGTCTGGTCCATGAACTGCGACAGCGGGTTGGTGCCGAAGAACGAATTGATAACGCTCGAAATGGTCTTGGCGTTGATAAGGTCGGTAGGTGTGAACACCTCGTTGTCGCGCACGTTCATGCGCTCACGAATGGTGCGGCTCATGCGCGCCAGGCCTATTGAGAACTGGTTGCTGAGCTGCTCGCCCACTGTGCGCACGCGGCGGTTCGACAGGTGGTCGATATCGTCGACAGCTGCTTTTGAGTTGATGAGCTGTATGAGGTATTTAATAATCTCGATAATATCCTCTTTTGTCAGTACACGCACGTTCATCTCGGTGTCAAGCCCCAGCTTTTTGTTGATGCGGTAGCGGCCTACATCACCCAAGTCATAACGCTTGTCGCTGAAGAAGAGATTCTGTATGACTTCGCGAGCAGAAGCATCGTCGGCAGGGTCGGCATTGCGCAGTTGGCGATAGATGTAGAGCACAGCCTCCTTTTCCGAGTTTGACGGGTCCTTGGCGAGCGTGTTGAAGATAATGCTGTAGTCCTGTGCCACAGCCTCATCTTTATGCACGAGTATGGTCTGAGCGCCACTCTCAAGGATGGCCATCATGTTGTCTTCGGTAATCTCCGTCTCACGGTCCATGATGACATCGTTACGCTCAATAGATACAACTTCGCCCGTATCCTCATCGACAAAGTCCTCGTTCCAACTCTTCAGCACACGGGCAGCCAGTTTGCATCCCAGCACTTTCTTCAGTGCGGCCTTGTTCACTTTCACCTCCTCAGCCAAGTCGAAAATCTGCAGTATGTCCTTGTCGTTCTCGAAACCGATGGCACGCAGCAGCGTAGTAACAGGCAACTTCTTCTTTCGGTCGATATAGGCATACATCACGTTGTTGATGTCGGTGGCAAACTCTATCCACGACCCCTTGAAGGGGATGATGCGTGCTGAATAGAGCAAAGTACCGTTGGCATGTACGCTCTGTCCGAAGAACACACCCGGCGAGCGATGCAGCTGAGAGACCACCACACGTTCAGCACCGTTGATGACGAAGGTGCCGTTCTGCGTCATGTAGGGAATGGGGCCAAGGAATACATCCTGAATGACGGTTCCAAACTCCTCGTGGTCAGGGTCGGTGCAATACAGTTTCAACTTAGCCTTCAGGGGTACACTATATGTAAGGCCACGCTCCAGGCACTCCTCTATGGTGTAGCGGGGCGGGTCAATATAGTAATCCAGGAACTCAAGCACGAAATTGTTGCGTGTGTCGGTAATGGGGAAATTCTCGGCGAACACCTTGTAGAGACCGTCGTTCTTGCGTTCCTCAGGCGGAGTGTCTAATTGCAGGAAGTCCTGAAACGACTTGAGCTGCACGTCGAGGAAATCGGGTAATGGCATCGGGTTCTTGACGCTGCCAAAGTTTACTCTGTTGTCTATTACTTTTGAAGCCATATAAAAATAATGTTGATTCTAAATGTCCTAGATTTACTAGTACTTCTAGATTATCTAGTCAGTCTAGAAAATCTAGTGATAGAGAGACGAAAACGGTTAGGAACCCTCTACTGGAGAGTTCCTAACCTAATGGTATCGTTTCGGACTGAATTACTTCAGCTCAACCTCGGCACCAGCGGCCTCGATGGTCTTCTTCAGGTTCTCAGCCTCATCCTTTGACAGGCCTTCCTTGATGGTGGCGGGAGCACCGTCAACCAGATCCTTAGCCTCTTTCAGGCCCAGACCACATGCTTCCTTCACGGCCTTCACCACCTGGAGCTTAGCAGCGCCAGCCGACTTCAGCACCACGTCGAAAGAGGTCTTCTCCTCAGCTGCCTCAGCGGGGCCAGCTGCGGGGCCAGCAGCTACTGCAACGGCTGCAGCAGCAGGCTCAATTCCATACTCGTCCTTCAGGACCGTTGCCAACTCGTTCACTTCCTTCACAGTCAGGTTTACCAACTGCTCAGCAATAGCTTTAATATCTGCCATTTTATTTAATTGATTTTAATTGTTTTAATGTGAATGTTATAAATGTTGCGTCGCTTATTATTTGTTACGCTCAGCGATAGCGTCAAGCAGGCCGTGGATCTTTCCACCGGCATTCAGTCCGGACATAATATTCTTGATGGGCGACTGCAGCAGAGCCACAACGTCGGCTATCAGTTCGTTCTTGCTCTTGATAGCCACCAGCTCGTCGAGCTTGTCGGCACCAACGAAGAAACTCTCTTCAGCAAAGGCACCCTTCAGTGCGGGAACCTCCTGCTTCTTGTTCTTATAGTCCTTCAGCAGTTTTGCGGGAGCATTTGCCACCTGCGTGAACATCAGTGCGGTGTTGCCCTTCAGGCAGTCGTACAGAGGAGTAAAGTCAGCCTCTGCATTCTCAAAAGCCTTGTGCAGCAGTTTGTTCTTCACCACCAGCAACTTGATGTCGTTCTTGAAGCAGTTGCGGCGCAGCTCACTTGTCTGCTCAGCATTCAGTCCAGTCAGGTCGACCAAATAGAAATGAGGAGTCTCCTTCAGCTTCTCACCCAATTCTACGATGATAGTATCTTTTAATTCCTTTTTCATTTGTCTAATCTTTTTGCGAGTTATTCAACTGATTTAGGATCTACCTTGATACCCATGCTCATCGTGCTTGAGAGGAAGATGCTCTTCAAGTAAGTACCCTTGGCGGCAGCCGGCTTCAGCTTGATAATGGTAGAGATAAACTCCTTGGCATTCTCAAAGATCTGATCGGGAGTGAAAGTCACCTTACCGATAGAGGTATGCACAATACCAGTCTTATCCACCTTAAAGTCAATCTTACCCTGCTTCACTTCTTTCACTGCCTTTGCAACATCCATCGTAACGGTACCGCTCTTGGGGTTAGGCATAAGTCCACGGGGACCGAGGATACGACCCAAGGGTCCCAGCTTGCCCATGCATGAGGGCATCGTGATGATGACATCAACATCAGTCCAGCCTCCCTTGATCTTATCGATATATTCGTCAAGACCAACATAGTCAGCACCAGCTTCCTTTGCGGCAGCCTCCTGATCGGGGGGGCAGAGAGCGAGAACACGCGTCACCTTGCCAGTACCATTAGGCAGCGACACAACGCCGCGCACCATCTGGTTAGCCTTACGCGGGTCAACGCCCAAGCGTACATCGATATCAACGGATGCCTCGAACTTCGTCGTGGTTATTTCCTTGACGAGTGCGGCGGCTTCCTTCAAAGAGTATGCTTTCCCTGCTTCAACCTTATCAGCTACCAACTTTTGATTTTTTGTCAGTTTACTCATTGTCTTGTAAAATTGAAGTTATTGTTATTTACCAGGGAACTCCCCTTGTACAGTGATACCCATGCTACGAGCCGTACCAGCAATCACCTTCATAGCCGACTCCACAGTGAAGCAGTTCAAGTCCTGAAGCTTGTCCTCGGCAATGGCGCGTACCTGATCCCAAGTGACGCTGGCCACCTTCTTGCGGTTAGGCTCAGCTGAACCGCCCTTTACCTTAGCAGCCTCAAGCAGCTGTACTGCTGCGGGAGGAGTCTTAATGACGAAAGAGAATGACTTGTCGGCATAGTATGTGATAACGACAGGAAGAATCTTGCCTGCCTTATCCTGGGTTCTGGCGTTGAACTCTTTGCAGAATCCCATGATGTTAATACCCTTAGAACCCAGAGCAGGTCCTACGGGAGGCGAGGGATTCGCAGCGCCACCTTTAATCTGCAATTTGATTAATCCAGCAACTTCTTTAGCCATTTCTGTTAATAATTTGTTTGATGATATACAAGTCCAGAATTGGAAGCCTTCCAGACCCTATATTAGAATGAGTGCACCGTAACACATTACACTCTATTCTTTCTCTACCTGATTGAAACCGAGTTCAAGAGGCGTTTTCCTACCGAAGATCTTCACCATCACCTTCAGCTTGCGCTTCTCGGTGTTCACTTCTTCTATCACGCCGCTGAACCCGCTGAACGGGCCGTCTGTAACCTTTACAGCCTCATCAAGGACGTAAGGCACTTCCACCTCTTCGGCATGCAAAGCCGTGTCCTCGACAGTACCCAAGATGCGATTGATGTCGGCCTGACGCACCGGACTGGGATTGTCCATTCCGCCAAGGAAACCTAATACATTAGGAATGAAGCGAAGCGTGTGGGCTATTTCACCGTCAAGGCGAGCCTCCACAAGCACATAGCCAGGAAGAAACAGCTTCTCCTTGACTACTCGCTTGCCGTTGCGCAGCTGGGCATACTTCTCTGTAGGCAAAAGAATCTGTCCTACGCTGTCGGCCAGTGTAGGATTCTTTCTCATCAATGCCTCCAAGTACTCTTTTACCTTTGCCTCTTTACCGCTTACAGCTTTCAGCACGTACCACTTCTTTCCCGTCTCAGTCATTGTCACTTAAAGATTAGCCCGGATAAACCACGCTCATTACCGACTTGAACACGATGTCCATCACCCAAACGACAAGAGCAATAATCAGCGATGCTGACAGCACCAGCATAGCGCTAGCTGTCAACTCTTTGTATGTAGGCCATGTCACCTTGTGTGCTAACTCGTCATAGCAAGTCTGGCAATACTTAATAAACTTTTTCATTTCCTTTTCTATCTTTCTACGCACGGGAAGGAGGACTCGAACCCACGACCCTCGGTTTTGGAGACCGATGCTCTACCAACTGAGCTATTCCCGTATTAAAAGCCCCCACCCGTCATGAGCGGGGGCCTGTGTTGTTTTGTCATGTAGGCTGCAGCTTTGCCGCAGTTTAACCTGACGATTAGTCTTCGAAGACCTCAGTAATCTGGCCAGAGCCAACGGTGCGACCACCCTCACGGATAGCGAAGCGCAGACCCTTGTTCAGAGCAACGGCGTAGATCAGCTCAACAGTGATCTCCACGTTGTCACCAGGCATCACCATCTCAACGCCTTCGGGCAGAGAAATCTCACCCGTGCAGTCCATGGTGCGGAGGTAGAACTGGGGACGATACTTGTTGCCGAACGGAGTGTGACGGCCACCCTCTTCCTTCTTCAGGACGTAGATAGAAGCCTTGAACTTCTTGAAGGGCTTGATCTGTCCGGGATGGCAGAGCACCATACCACGCTTGATCTCGTTCTTGTCGATACCGCGGAGCAGCAGACCTACGTTATCACCAGCCTGACCCTCGTCAAGAATCTTGCGGAACATCTCAACACCGGTAACAACCGACTTCTTGTCCTCACCAAGACCGAGCAGCTCAACCTCGTCACCAACGTGGATGACACCAGTCTCGATACGGCCAGTAGCAACAGTACCACGACCTGTGATTGAGAACACGTCCTCAACAGGCATCAGGAAGGGCTTGTCGGTAGCGCGAGGAGGCTCCTGGATCCATGTGTCGCAGGTATCCATCAGCTCCATCACCTTCTCCTCCCACTTCTCAACACCGTTCAGGGCGCCAAGAGCAGAACCGCGGATGATAGGAGTCTCGTCCTCGAACTCATACTGAGAGAGAATCTCCTGAACCTCCATCTCAACGAGCTCCAGCATCTCCTCATCCTCAACCATATCGCACTTGTTCAGGAACACCACCAGACGGGGAACGTTCACCTGACGGGCGAGCAGGACGTGCTCACGGGTCTGAGGCATAGGACCGTCAGTAGCAGCGACAACGAGGATAGCACCGTCCATCTGGGCAGCACCAGTAACCATGTTCTTCACATAGTCAGCGTGTCCCGGGCAGTCAACGTGAGCGTAGTGACGAATCTTGGTCTCGTACTCAACGTGAGCGGTGTTAATAGTGATACCGCGCTCCTTCTCCTCGGGAGCGTTGTCAATCTGGTCGAACGACTTCACCTCAGAGAGACCAGCCTTAGCCAGCACAGTGGTGATAGCAGCAGTCAGAGTAGTCTTACCGTGGTCAACGTGACCAATAGTACCAATGTTTACGTGCGGTTTGGTGCGCACAAAGGTTTCTTTTGCCATTTTTTGTTGTTTTTATTAATTGTTTGTATAATCGAAGTTCAATCTCCTCCTTACTTAAGAGAGCTGTAACTGAGAGTTGAACTCAGGACCTCTTCCTTACCAAGGAAGTGCTCTACCACTGAGCTATTACAGCATTTCTTCTTGAGCGGAAAACGGGGCTCAAACCCGCGACCCCCAGCTTGGAAGGCTAGTGCTCTATCAACTGAGCTATTTCCGCATGACTCTCCTCACTGAGAGTGGGTGCTGATGGATTCGAACCACCGAAGTCGAAAGACAGCAGATTTACAGTCTGCCCCATTTGGCCACTCTGGAAAACACCCATTTGGCTTACGCCTTATTCCCAACATAGATTGGCTTTCGCCTTTCCTTGAGCCCGGGACTCAATTGGCTTTCGCCTTTCCTTGAGCCTCTTGTCGGATTCGAACCAACGACCCCGAGATTACAAATCACGTGCTCTGGCCAACTGAGCTAAAGAGGCTTTTTTTGCAGCCGTCCTCTGATTCAGATTTACGACCTGTCGGAAAACGGCTGCAAAGTTAGATATTATTTTTGAAATACCAAAACTTTTTCTTGGATTTTTTTAATGACTCCTCAATTTTTCCTTAAATTTCTGTAGTTGAGCACGCATGGAATCCACACAGAGATCGACACTTTCCTCAAATGAGTCACTAGTCTTCTCAACAAACAGGGTATTGCCGGGCACTGCCACAGACAGACTGGTCTGCTTGTTTTGTGCGGTAGCGGGCTTCACTACCTTCAACTGCACCTCTACTTTCTGTATATCTTCAAATGACTTTTCTAACTTGGCGACCTTCTTCTCGATGAACGCCTGTAACTTCTCGGTGGCGTCGAAATGAATCGACTGAATCTTAATTTCCATAGTTACCTCCAGTTTTTTTAGTTAGTTATTAATAAAGGTCAGGCTCTTGGATGAGCCTCTTTGTAAACTCGTTTCAGCTGTTCGAACGTCGTGTGGGTATAGATCTCTGTTGTCTCCAGACTCTCATGTCCCAACAACTTCTTGACGCTCTCCAGTCCTGCGCCGTTGTTCAGCATGGCAGTGGCAAAGGAATGCCTTAACACGTGTGGCGACCGTTTCTTCAGGGTAGTGACCTCTCCCAGGTATCGTCTTACGATGGCATACACCTGTTGTCGTGTCATCCGTTCCCCTTTGTCTGTAACGAAGAGTGCCGTCGTCTGCCTTTCCACCTCCGTATCGCGCTGGTTGACATATTGCCCGATGGCTGTTGCCAGCTCCTGCCCGAACGGTACGATGCGCTGTTTGTTACGCTTGCCAGTCACCTTCAGTTGTCCTGCCGTCACATCGAGGTCCTCATCGTCGAGTCCTGTCAGTTCCGATACACGGACGCCCGTCTCATATAATAAAATAAGGATTGCGCGTGCGCGTACATCTTTTAATGTATCTCCCCATTCTTTATTGTCGATCAACTCATCCATCTCTTTCTCTCTCACGAACTGCGGAAGGGGTTTCGACTTCTTCGGCCCCTCGATGAGGTGTGCCGGATCTTTCTCTACCAGTCTTCTTCGCAGTGCGTAACGGAAGAAGGAGCGCACAGCACTAAGTGCAGTATTGACGGTTGTCGCCTTGGCGCCATTGTCAAGCATCTGCTCCAGCCAGTCACGTATGAGGTCGGCATCGACTGTTTTCCAGTCGGCCGTAGCGTCCAGTCCCCGGAAGTACGACTCGAAGTCGCGGAGGAATCGCTCGTAGGTCATCACCGTCTGTGGCGACAGGTTTCTCTCGTAGCGTATATAGTCCAGGAACCGTTCTATCATCGCTGTTTACGCAACCGCTTTCTTTTTCGGCAACGAATTTACGGAAAATTATTGAAACCACCAAATTTTCCGTGGAAAATTTTTATTCCTCGGTAGCGCGAAGCTTCTGTACGTAAATGGCGTGCTCCATCTTAAGACGCTTAAGCACAGAGGGTTTGTCGAACTGCTGACGACGACGGAGTTCCTTCACGACGCCAGTCTTTTCGTACTTTCTCTTGAACTTCTTAAGAGCCTTCTCGATGTTTTCGCCTTCTTTTACAGGTACGATAATCATTGTTGTTTTGCTTTAAATTTTAATTGTTAAACTTAGTGCCTCGGGGCAGGGCCCACGAAAAGCGGGTGCAAAGTTACAACAATTTTGCCAATCTGCCAAGTTTTTAGTCGTTTTTTATTCATTTTCCGCTGATTAACAGCCACAAAGGAGGGTTGCAAGCTGTTCCATGCGCTCTATCTTCGTCAGTTTTTCGTGATCGATGTCTTCAGTATGCTCCAGTTGCCAGGTGACGTGAAAGGGTATGTGTACAGCCCATGCACCGATGGCCAGGGCTGGCGCGATGTCACTCTTCAGGGAGTTCCCCACCATCAGCAGCTGGGAAGGGTGTATATCTTGATGCTCGCACAATGCCAGGAACTCCCGCTGTGACTTGTCCGATGTAATCTCCACATCGTCGAAGTACTGAAGCAGTCCCGAACGTTTCAGTTTATTCTCCTGATCCTGCAGCTCACCTTTGGTGAAGCATACCATACGCCACGTTCCACGCTCACGAAGCAGTTGCAGCGTACGCTCCACGCCAGGAAGCGGCGTAGCAGGCAGTTGCAGCAGAGCCTTGCCTCTATTAAGTAAGTCCGACAGTTCGGCTGTCGACAGGTGACAGCCCCCCACCCTCAAGGCCGTCTCGACCACCGACAGGGTGAAGGCCTTACAGCCATAGCCGAGGTCTGCCATATTGGCACTCTCGGTCAAGAACAGCTCTCGGGCGGGGTCATCGCAGTAGGGCGCAATCAGCTCATAGAGTCTGTTTTCCACAGCCTCAAAATAAGTCTGGCAATCCCAGAGCGTGTCGTCTGCATCAAACGCAATTACCTTGATCTCCATCCAACTGTCAACTCAACGCGAAGCGGCGCTTCGCTTGTAAAACTATCACTTCGTTATCTCCACGATGGGCTCGCCAATACAGGCGCTGGGCTGCTGGATATGGAGCAACTGACAGACAGTAGCAGCGATATCCGTGATATGCACCTCACGCGATGTGGCTCCATGCTTCACCTTCCATCCCATGAACAACAGGGGGATATGGGCATCGTAGGGATTCCATTCACCATGCGTCGTGCCGATGGGTGACGACCAGCTGCCATAGGTGTAGTAGCCAGGTTCAACGACCACGAGGATATCGCCCGAACGGCGGGGATGATATCCCAGCAGGGCACGCTCGCGAATCAGCGGCGGCACAGCTGCAGCAGTAGTCTTCTCGTAATCAATAACAAAGCATACATGAGGAGCCTGACGCAGCCACTCGATAGCGGCAGCCTTCACCTGTTCGTAGTCCAGTCCCTGATCGGCTATGGCCTGGCAATCCAGGAAGTAGCGGTAGTCCAGTTCAGCAGCCACCACTGGCTTCGTGTTACCACACTTCTTGGCTATGGCAGCTTCCACACCGTTTCTCATATCCGGATCCAACCACTTGCCACCAGGCAGCTGATGGTCCTTCAAGAACTGGTAGTTATGCGAAGCACCGTGGTCAGCCGTCAGGAACACCAGGTAGTTACCGCGTCCCACCTGCTCGTCGAGAGCCACCAACAGACGACCAAGATCCTTGTCCAACTGCAGGTAGGCGGCATCGGTACGTTCACCGCGGGTGCCATACTCATGGCCGATGACGTCCGTCTGCGAGTAGCTCACGCAAAGCATATCCGTAGCCTCGCCCTTACCCAGCTGTTCACCTTTCAGGGCGGCGATGGCCATATCCGTGGTCACCGTACCACAGATTGGCGACAGCCCGATGTCCTTGCCAGCCTTCTGCGCCTCTTTGTTCTTCTTCAGCTTCAGGTTGTACTGCTTGGCCCACTCGGGCAGCTCCGTCATATAATAGGTACTCGTGATAAACTGCACGTTCTTCGTGTCGAGCCAGTAGGCGGCATTAGCCGAGTGGCCTGCGGGAAGGATGGCAGCACGGTCCTTGTAGCTGACGCCTACCACCTTCGAGCGGAAGTCGGTATGCAGTCGCAGCTGGTCACCGATGGTCGTTGACAGCATATTGCGCGGTGACATCTGCCCCTTCTCCTGATTATCCGTTCCCACCACGTCCACCGTTGTGTCCTTCGTACAATACACCTTCCGGCCGTCGATGTAGAAGTTGTTGCCGCAGATGCCATGGAACGCCGGTGTGGCGCCCGTATAGGCGGATGTATGTCCGATGGCCGTAACGGTCGGCACATAGTTAATCTGGCAGTTGTTACACGAGAAGCCGTCGTCAATCAGCCGGCGGAAACCCATGTTCGTAAACTGGTTGTAGTAGCGCGACAGGTAGTCCCATCGCATCTGGTCCACCACGATTCCCACCACGAGCTTCGGACGCTCACCGAACGCACTCTGTGCCAATATCTGCGTGGCGAAAGCCGCCACGACAGCAATCATCATCAATACTCTTTTCATCGTCTCACAAGTTTTCTCGTGCAAAGATACGAAAAAATAAGCGGCCATCCAAATTTATCTACATCTTTATTGGCACCACCACCTTGAACGTGATGTTACGTCCCATGTTGAAGACACCGGAACGTCCTGTGACGACATTCTCGTCGGCATACTTGAGACGGCTCAGGTGGTTCTGATAGGCCTTATTCAACAGGTTGTCGGCAGAGACGTACAACTCAGCTATCTTCTTGCCTTTCACCTGTATGTCGGCACCTGTAGACAGACTGAGCAGGACGTAGCCGGGCGTCTCTGTCTCCGTATCGTCAGCTTTGTAGATGTGTGTCTGCTTCAGGTAGCAGTCGAGACCGCCTGAGACGAACACATTATTGAATGAAAAGCCGTGCGAGGGGTGCGTATGACGGTATTCATGGACAGCATGGGTACTAACAGTAGAGTGCGAATGGTGAGCGAGTTCCCACTTCAACTCCGACGACCAATGCGGGGCTGGCGTGAAGGGCAGGTACTTGCTGTCGGCAGGCTGATGCATCAGCTGTGCATCGACATACGAGAAAGTATTGGAGAAGTGTACGGAGTGGACGGGGTGGATGTCGACACCGGCCTCGAAGCCCAGCAGTCGGGCGTCACCCTGCGTATAGGCGTAGGTGAGGTAGCCCTCTTCTATCTCCTCTGCCTGACGATGGGTGAAAATGTAGTTGTCTATGCGGTTGGCAAAGAGGGCGAGCTGTGCCGACACATAGCGCGAGGTGAAGTCGAGTCCGAGGTCAGCTTGCAGGCTGTATTCAGCCTTCAACTGCTGGTTGCCCAGTTCATAGCGGATAGAGCCTTCGTGTACGCCGTTTGACGCCAGTTCACTCATATTAGGTGTACGGAAGCCACGAGCAACGTTCATGCGCAGGTTGAAGTATTCATTGATGTTGCAGACGGCACCTACGCTACCCGTCACACCATTGAAATGCCTGCTGAAATCGGTGAAGCGCAGTTCATCGTCCTCCATCAGCTCGTCGCCATGCAGCCGTCGATGGTCGTAGCGCACGCCACCATTCAGCGTCCAACGGTCGTCGAGCGTCTTCGTAGCGGTGGCATAAACACCGAAGTCGAAGAGGCGGTAGTCGGGAATAAGGTATTCCTCGCCCTTGTTACCCGAGTACTGGTACATGCCACCAATGCCCGTCGATAGTTTCCAACCACTGAATTCGCTGGTGACGTAGCGCAGGTCGTATGTCAGCGTATGGAGTTTGAAGAAGAGTTCATAGTCGTCGAACGACTCCTCGAACTCCTGACGGCGGTTCTGCTGGTAGCCGACGACAGCCTTCAGATAGCCCGACGAGAGATTCAGCGAGTTGTCCCACACTGCCTTATAGTGCTTCACCTGCTGGAATGGGAGCGTCTCACCGTAGCCATGTCCACTGAACCCATCTTCATGCGTCAGCTCGCCCGTCTCCTCGTCGCGCTCGCCCTCGATGATGCCTGGCGTCAGGTGGTAGGACGTCCATGTGAGACGTGAATGTCCCCACGCCTTGTTTAAGCCCAGCATCAGACGGCCGGCACGTTCGACAAACTGCGAGCCAGGGACGTAGCCGTCATACTTATTCTTATATGCGTGTGCGCGCTTGTCAGCATAGCGGGCGTCCCAAACGAAACCTTTCTGGTTGCCAGCCAAAGACAGATGATAGGCGAAGAGACCGTTGTTCGTCTGGTACTCCGAACTGACATTGGCAGCCATCTCGCCCTCAGACAGTGTCGGCTGTGAGTGCAGGATAACCACACCTGCCATCGCATCAGAGCCGTACATCAGCGAGGCCGGGCCCTTCAGAATCTCGACAGAGCCGACGCTGCTGCCGTCGACCTCCACGCCATGCTCGTCACCCCACTGTTGTCCTTCCTGGCGCACACCCTCGCTCATCACGACGACGCGGTTATAGCCTAGTCCGCGGATGATAGGCTTCGAGATGCTGCCACCCGTAGTCAGTTGGCTGACACCCGGCTGATGGGCTATGGCATCGATGATATTCGTCGAGGCCGTTGCCCTTAGCACCTGTGGCGAGACGATGCTCACCGGCGCCGTAGCGTGTTTCAGCTTCGTGTCACCTGTGACACCCGTCACGGTCAGCTCGTTCAATTGCAGATGTCGGAAGAAAATGTCCGTCGAGTCTTCCGAATGTTGATGATTATTGTCTTGGGCTGCCAATGCCGTGCATACACACAGCAAAGGCAGAATGATGTATGTTGTTTTCATTCTGTATTTCTATTAATAGTTGGTATATATGACTGTTGTAAGTAAGACCTCCTTCCGCAATCAAAGTGACGGAGGGCCTCGTGTAACGATGACGCCACAGCAAGCGGCATGACAACCGCACAAAGGCTTGGCATGACATTTCTTACCTACTTGAACATATACCGTGATGGCCAGCATAGCGGCCGTCAGCGATGTCAACGTCAGGAACTGGCAGAGCACACAGTCGTGCGTCCACGCTGCCGTCGAGGTCATGTGACCGTGGCAGCTGTGGTGAACACAGTCGGCACACTCGGTCTCGCCTATCGTTCCTCTTGTTTCGTGCACATGAACCGACGACAGCAGAAGCATTGGCAAGAATACTGCCAATAGCAACCACCACGCAATATGTCGTCTCGCTTTCTGGTTCATGGATGTCTCTGTTGCGCGTCATTCGCGCTTTTCAGGCTACAAAGGTAGTGTAAAACGAACGAAAAGCGTTCCTTTCTCCCATAATAATAACTTTTTTTATGACATTCCCTTTTTACAAGGGGAACTTTGGAAGAGCGAGGAGCCAGTTTACAGGGGAAAAGCGTATCGCTGCGGGGGAAAAGCGGCACTTTTCGTTCTCGCAGCGGCCGGAGAAAACGTTAGCAGCGGCCGCTGCTAACATTTGCAGCGGGCGGGGAAATCGTTAGCAGCGGCCGCTGCGTACCGAGTTTTATTCTTATATAAAAAGGTAAGTCTATATCCCTCTCTCTGCCCAATCGCCTCTATCAAGGTTGCGATACCCGATAGCCTCGGCGATGTGTACCGTCTGCACCTTCTCGCTGCCCGCGAGGTCGGCAATGGTGCGGGCGACCTTCAGGATGCGGCTGTAGGCACGGGCAGAGAGTTTCAGCCGTTCCATAGCCATGCGGAGCATATCGAGGCTGGCGGCGTCAGGCTCCGCAAAGTCGTGGAGCATCTTCTCGCTCATCTGGGCGTTACAGTGGATTCGGTTCCTACTCCCACCCTCCCCTACTGAGAGGGCGCTGAAGCGTTCCGTCTGAATGTTTCGGGCACGGATGACTCGCTCACGAATCTTCTCGCTCGGCTCTCCCGGCTCCATCTGGGAGAGTTGCGCAAACGGTACGGCCTGAATCTCGCAATGGATGTCGATACGGTCCAGCAGCGGACCGGAGATCTTATTCATATAACGCTGTATCTGACCTGGGGTGCAGACGCACTGGTGGTTCGGATCGCCGTAGTAGCCGCAAGGACAGGGGTTCATCGAGGCGACAAGCATGAACGAGCAGGGATACTCGACGTTGTACTTCGAGCGGCTGATGCTAATCTTGCGATCCTCCAAGGGCTGACGCAGCACCTCAAGGACACTACGCGACAGCTCGGGCATCTCGTCGAGGAAGAGCACGCCGTTATGGGCAAGGCTGATCTCACCGGGCTGCGGATTGTTGCCGCCACCGACGAGTGCTACCTGCGAGATGGTATGATGGGGTGCCCGGAAGGGACGCTGTGAGATGAGACTGGTGTCACGGTTCAGCTTGCCTGCGACGCTGTGTATCTGCGTAGTTTCCAGACTCTCTGCGAGCGACAGTGGCGGCAGGATGCTTGGCAGACGCTTGGCCAGCATGGACTTTCCCGATCCCGGCGGACCAATCATTATGAGGTTATGACCACCGGCCGCGGCCACCTCCAGGGCGCGCTTCACGCTCTGCTGGCCTTTCACGTCCGAGAAGTCCAGCTCATAGGCGTTCTGCTGTTCGTAGAACTCACGGCGCGTGTCGATAACCGTCGGCTCGTAGGTGTTGTCGCCATTCAGGAACTTGACGACATCCATCAGCGACGTCATGCCGTAGACGTCCAACTGGTTGACGACGGCCGCCTCGCGGATGTTCTGCTGGGGGACGATGAGTCCCTGGAACTTCTCCTTTCGTGCCTTGATGGCTATGGGCAGGGCGCCGCGCACGGGCTGCAGGCGTCCGTCGAGTCCCAGTTCTCCCACCAGCATGAACTTGTCGAGGCGTGCGGTGTCCACCTTCCCGCTCGAGGCGAGGATGCCGATGGCCAGCGGGAGGTCGTAGCCCGACCCCTCCTTCTTGATGTCTGCCGGCGAGAGGTTCACGGTGATGTCCATCGACGGCATCTTGAAGCCGTTGTTCGCCATGGCCGCCTTGATGCGGTCATAGCTCTCCTTCACGGCGGTATCGGCGAGTCCCGTGAGGTGGAACTGCATACCTCGCGACATACTGACCTCGACGGTCACGGTGGTGACCTCCAGGCCGTTCACAGCGGCACAAAACGTCTTTACCAGCAATTACATTTGACTATTTAAGGGTTTTACGGATGCGTATTTTCAGGTCTGTCTGATTCTGGTCGATGGCGGTAATCTTGCCCGACTTGTCGGTCATGATGTTACAGGGGACGTCGGCCAGTCCCAGCTGAGCCATCACCGGCGAGTCGAACATCTTGCCGTCACAGACGGTGCCCCAGTTGACGGAGTCGCGCTCCATCATCTTCAGACACTCCTGTCGGTTGGCATCGAGACAGATGCTCACCAGTCCCAGCCGGCTGCCGTAGGTCTTCTTCAGCTCACGTAGCTGTCGCTGCAGGTTCTGCGACGAGTAGTCCCACGTCGCCCACACCGTGACCACATTGACATCACCCGTCAGGGAGGCGTTGCTCACCAGCTTGCCCTTCACGTCGGTAGCGCTGAATCGCGGCAGCTGCTGTCCCACCTTGTTGTTCTTCAGTTTCTTCAGGTGGCTCTGCAGGGTGGTGAGCCGCGGCTCGTCGGGCCGTGCCTTGACCAGCAATGCGGCCAGTGCCGCCACCTTCTTGTAGTCGGCGTCGTGCTGCTGAACGAAGTACTTGTCCAGCAGGTAGCGGCTACATTCACGCTCGGGGTGTTCCCTGATGAAGGCCTCGGCAGCTTTCACCAACTGCGGCGGCGTCATGTCGGCCACGTTCAGCCGGAACTCCGTCATCAGGTCGTTCTCCTCGGTACCAGCCACCTTTGTCTCCTTCAGGTGCGAGGCGTCACCCTGTATGTCGACGGAGGCGCCACTCTCTGCAAATATCGGCAGTTCCGAGAAGTTCGGAAACACCAGTACGAAGGTCGTCTGTCGTTCCACGTCCTTCGTCAGGGCGAAGCGTCCCTCCACGACGTGGATAGTGTCTATCTGTCCCCTTCCGTCGTCGATGCTGTAGAGATAGAACTCACCCTGGTTGAAGTTCCTGAGCCGTCCCTCCAGCCGGAACTGTCCGGCAGGCGTGCCACAGGCCACCACAACCAGGGTGAGCAGTAAGTATCCTAAGTGTTTCTTCATCCGTCGTTACTTGGCCACCTTTGCCAGCTCCAGGTCGTTGGCGGCATACTTGGCGTATGACGCATCCTTGGCGATGGCGCCGCGCAGTGCCTCTGCAGCATCGGCGGTGTTGCCCATGCGTGCAGCGAGGATAGCCTTCAGGTAGTCGGTCGTAGCGTCGGCGTTCTTCACGTACTTCAGCGTGACGGCCGCCGATGCGTAGTTCTTGTTCAGGATCTGTGCCAGTGCGGCGCTGTTCGAGTAGACGTCCTTGAAGTCCTGCTCAGCCTGTGCGTAGTTGCCCTGGGCCAGGTGGAGGTTACCGAGCACCTCGTCCAGTCCGTTGGCCCCCGTTGCCTTGGCTATGTAGTTCTGTGCAGCCTCCAGGTTACCCTGTGCCAGTGCAATCATTCCCTGGTTGGCAGCAGCCTCGGCGAGGTTGGCGTTCTGCTTCTGCGCCTGCTCTATCCACTGCTGTGCCTGCTGCAGGTCGCCCTTGGCATAAGCCAGTGTGGCCAGGTTGTTGTAGGCACGTGCATCGGTGGGATACACCTGTATGGTGGTCTTGTAGACGTTCTCCTTCTGCTGGTCGTTCTGTGTCAGCGTGGCGGCATAGAGCAGCTCTTCGACGCTCAGCTTCGTAGCGTCCTGGCGCAGCTGCTCCTGTATCTGCTGGTCGTCGCGTCCCACGGTCTCGTAGTTGATGATCATGCGCGAGCGGCGCAGCTGGGGCAGAATGCCGTCGGCCAGCTCACGGAAGGCGCTGGAGATGTTTTTGATCTGCTGCTCACGCTCCTCGGGATCCTTGTACATTGACAGCACACGCAGTATGACGTCCTTGTCCTGAATGTCGCTGGCCTTCACCAGTTCCTGGAATCCGTCCCAGTCCTGGGCGGTATACTTGGCGTCGATGGGTGCGCTGAGGTTCTTGTTCTGCTTCAGCTGCTGCTGGACGTACTTCTCCGTCTGCTGCTGACGCTCAGCGGCGAGTTTGTCGTTCAGTTTCTGGCCACCGTCGGGCGAAGCGTATGCCGACACCTCGATGTTCTGCAGGCGCAGACGCTCCTGATCGTTGTTAATCTGCTGCAGCAGCTTCACGAACTCCTGCACGGAGTTGTTCTTCAGCTCGCTCTTACGCAGCGTGGCCTGCTGGATAAGGAACTTCACGCTGGCCTCCTGCTTCTGGGCGTTGATACGCTGGAAGGCGTCCTGGGCTATGGCAGCCTGTGCCGACCTGAGCGTGCGCTTGTAGAGCTCCGACGTGGCGACGATGCCCTCGGCCACCTTCACGGCGGGTACGGCCTGGTACTTGCTGCCTATGCGCGCCTGGAACTTCAGGTACATATCGGCCTTGTTACAGTCCAGATACTGGAAGTTGGTCTTCATCGTGTAGCGTCCACCAACGAGGTAGCTGATGACCTGGTCGTTGCCGTAGACCTTCTCACCCTGGAATGTGACGCTCTGTCCTTGAGCTACCTGTCCGTCGGCATAGCGCAACTCGGGTATGACGGTCACCACAGCCTTCTTCTTCATATATTTCTCTGGGAAGGTGCCGTTGATGGTTGCGGGCACTGTGCCCTGCACGGTCTCCAGGGGGTTGGGAACGACATTGAAATTGTCAGCCGAGAGGGCCTTCAACTTTGAACACGACGTTGTCAGGAGCACAACAGCGGCTGTTGACAACACGAAAAGAAGTTTCTTCTGCATATAATTATCAATTATCAATTGTCCATTATCCATTGGAACAAAGTGCCGCGAGCGGGACTCGAACCCGCACAACCATCACTGGTCAAGGGATTTTAAGTCCCTCGTGTCTACCATTCCACCATCGCGGCCCAAAGGGGCTTGTTGCCCCCTATGCTTGTTAAATGCGGCACAAAGGTACACACAAATCCTGTAACTTCCAAAGTATTTTGCAGAATTTAACCATCAGCGCATCTCCCTGCTGTACGCCTGTTCGTCGCTCGGCGTGTCGAACGGTTGGTTCATGTCGGCACCACCCTCGGCGGGAAAGACAGCCTGACGCACCGTCAGTACGAGTGTATCGTTTGCAGCATAGAATATCAACTCTTGCTGACGGATGTCTGTCTGATTGTTCTCTGCAGTTGTCACCTTTACCTGTGGTGTCCCCGACACATATGGTAGTATGTCGACGGTAAGCCACACGTTAGCCCCCGTATGGCGTGTTACCTGAGCCGTGAGACCGGTCAGCGACACCGTCGTCTCCGATGCCCTGGCCTCCACGTTACACACCTGCACGAAACGCTTTCCGCGTGGTTCCACGGGATCGGGATCATCACTGCCGCCGCAACCGGCCACCAGTAGTGCGAAGCCGGCCAGCAGCGTCATGGAATAATACTTGATTGTATGCATAACTTAACTTCTCTAACTTCTTAACTTCTCTAACTTCTTTAATCACTTACTTAACGACCCTCTTCTGTCGGTTCCTGATGTAGACACCTGCGCGACGAGGCTTTTCTATGCGACGTCCCTGCAAGTCATACCAGCCATCGCTGTCTGTCGTTCCTATTTCATCGATAGCCGTGGCACCATCGCCAAAGCCGTAATAGCCACGGGTCGACATAGACTTGGGTATAGCCAGCCAGGCGCGGTGTGCCTCTGAGCGGAACGGGCCCTTTGCTTTGTTCGCAGGGTACCAGCCGAACCAGTTGGCGAGCGCTGTCCCCGCAGGACCGTAACAAGCTTTATAGAAGAAGCAGTCGCCGTCGGCAGTCGTCGTCGTTGCCACATCGCTGCCATGCAGCAGGTTCTCACCTGTATAAGGTGTCGCCTCAGCCACACTGGTCAGCGTATAGGTAGCCTGCTGCTTCTTATCGGCAGCAATAGCCACTGCCGTACCTTTAGGAATGACATTGCCATCAAGGTAGACATTCCTGATGCCACCTTTCTGGCTCTGGTCTGCCACGACACAGAAGGCACGCAGTCCGCTGGGCAACTGATAGTTCGTCTGCGAGTCATAGAACGTCGCATAGCCTGCTGCCGACGTGGTAATGGTCATCGCCCCGTCAACAAAATACTCGAAGGTAGCCACCTCACTCTCCTGCATTACACCCTTCACGGCATAAGCTTTCAGCAAGAGATGGCTAGTGATAACAATGGGAGCCGTATAACGCTGTCTCGTACCGTTCTCATCACAGGGGCAGGTACCATCGGTCGTGTACCATATCGTTGCGCCCTCCGTGCTGCAGCTCAACGTAACAGTCGAGCCACGGCTCACCGTCGTACCACTGATGCGTGAGGCCGTCGGCGTTGCTACAACCATCGCAGTGCTGTCTACTTGTGTGGTGTCACGCTCTATCGGCAGGGTATCATTCGAGACGGTGAACTCCTGCTGGAAGTCGGACTCCATCTGCAGGCCGGCATAACTCTCCACAACACGACGGATAGTGAGAACGACGCGCTCATTGAACTCCAACGGCTGTGTTGGCATGAAGGCTACCTTTGAGGCGTACTTCTCGGCTGGTTTCTGATAGCCGGCCTCAGCATTGAGTAGTTGCAACGTGCCGTTAACGGTCTTGCCTCCCTTGGTCACGCTGATATTCTCGCTTGTCAGCGTAGCAGGAGCCATATACTTATCAAACTCCACCTCAATGGCGTTCTTATAGGCACCTACCGTCTTGACAGCGGGCTGCCGCAACTGAGTAATGCCCACGTTTACTTCCAACTGTGGCGGCGGTACGGGCAGCCAGTCGGAGTAGGTCGTCTCGTAGCCCTCCTTCTCGTACTTCACCTGCCACCATCCCGTCGGCACGTCCCATGCGTAGCGTCCGTCGGCATCGGTATAGAGCGGATTCTCCTGCTCGTAGTTCTCGGCATCCCAGAAGATGACGTCATCATACAGGTCACCGTACATATCCTCCTTCTGCTCCTTGTAATAGCAGGAAGCCCGAACGCCCTCTATGCGGTTCGACGACACGGCCTCATAGACATAACCCGACGGGTCGCGGACATACCAGAGACGATAGAAAGGCCAACGACGATAGGCGTTATATGTGTTATTCTTGTTCTTTTCATCCTTGTCGTTGTTATTGAGCGTTCCTGCCTTATTTCCACTGTCTTTGTCGCCTTCTTTCTCGTGGTCGCATATCAGTGCATTAAGGCGGGCTTCTATGCCCTTACGATCGTTCTCCGATGCAGTTGTCTGCCATGAACTGTAAACCACGGAAACGATATCAAGCAACTTGGCAATCCACCATCCAGTGTCGACAAACGGAATAGACGGTTTCAGAGACAAGGCAAAGTTGCCGCCGTCAATAGCTAACTGTCCGCCGTTGGTGACGGTGTGGTAACCGGTCAGGTGTCCGCAGTCATTGATAAGCATTTCAAGTTCAGATTCTGCATCCTTACAGGGTTTCTTCGCTTTACACTTGCCGTATAACGACACCCATTTGGCCACGTCGGTTGCACAGCCGAGGAAGGTGGCGCACAGCGGACTAGCCTTCACCAGTGCCTCGATAGGCGGGTTAGACATCCAGCCGAAGAGTTTTTTGTGGAATTCCCTCATTGGCTTGAACTTAGCCGGGAACAGTTTCTTGAACTTCTCAATCTGTTCTTTACGTTTCTTGGCAATCTGCCCGAGTGCATTCTTTGAAGTAGCAACCTTCTCCGTAGCTTTGGCCAGTTTCCGGTCATACTTCTCCAACAGTTTGGTTGATTCAACTCTTGCTGCGTCAATGCTGGAAACCTTTGATTCGTTATGGGCTATCTGAGCCTTGATGCGTTCTGCCATCTCTTCAGTGAGTGCGGGATTCTTCAGCCTTTCGGTCAGCATTTTGTTGTTTTCTTTCAGCTTTATCCTGGCTTTCTGACGTTCTGCAATTCTGGCCTGCTCTTCAGCAATGTTCTCACGAATACCTTTCTTTTCGGACACGGCGAAATTATATTTCTCGGCAGCTTCGTTCCATTTCTTGGCAAAAATCCTCCTCACAACTTCCGATACCTGCCGGCAACCGTGGTCGTACAGGCAGGCGAAGATAGCCTCTGTTGACAGGAACATATTGGCACCTTTGCCAGCTACATCGACAACGCCGTCCCAGTTCCATCCCTGACCGACTAACTGTCCCAGTGACTCGCCGAAGGACTTCACGTCGTCAACCAGTTTGGTCCACTCGGCAACACAATGGGTGGGGAAGAGCGACAGGGCTACACCCAAAGGTTCTATCTTGGCTTTTTCGTCATCGCCGCCGCCCTCCTTCTTGATAATCTGGCGTGCCTCAGCCACATCGCCGCTGACAATTTCCAGAGAGTAGAACTTCATTTTCTTCGTATCGACACAGCACTTCCTAGTGCTGTCATTCAGACAGTAGATGCTACTGCCGTCGGTCATGGGCATCTCCACATACCCTTCGGCCTTGAGCTGTGCAACGTCGATGGTTGTCAGGTTCCTGACAGTGATAATCTGGTACTGTCCGTCGCCGCAAGGATGAACGTACTGTCCGTCGCCATCGGGGAACTGCAGCTCGGCTGTATCGGGTAGGCAATAGAGCGACATCACCGACAGCACGCTGTCGCGAATCTCAAGCATACCGCGGTCGAACTCTTCGAATGCCTGGTCTATGGCAGCCAGCAGTGAATCGGCATTGACACCCTGTCCGCAGGTCTTCTCCCAATTGTCATAGATGTTATTCAAGAGTTCATTAGCTTTCAACAAGTCCTCATCGCTGCTGTTCTCGTCGACATGCATGGCATCCAGTTCACTTAAGTCCATTTGGAGCTTGCTCGCCGCCGAATCCATGATACTGTCGCCTACGATGGTGCGCACCAATACGGACATACGATCGATGGTGGCATCGTCGGGGTCGGGCACTTGCAACAGTTCATTCAGTTCGGTCATCTCAGCCTCATTCTCTGTGTCGTCGGCTTTTTCAAAAGCATGATAGACATCAAGTAACGACTGTCGGCTTTCCTCATAATACCCTTTTATCTCCTCCATCATATCATCCAACTCCTGACGGTCGGCGGCAACGTCGGCAACGATAGTGTAGTCGAGGTCAACGTTAACGGGCATATTTCCGGCATTGTAATCAGTGGCCAGATACCAGTCTTTGTAGCGCAGGCTGTACTTCAACGGGAAGGAGAACACCTCGCCATGCTCCATCATCACATAGAGCTTCACATTACGGATGGCCGTCGTGTCGTTCACCATCATATCGTTCTGGTCGTAGAAGTCAATATTAAAGTCCAGGGTGAACTCACCGAAGTCGGTCAGTTTCATACCCTTCGGATTGACCTCGCCCGTACGGAAGTCGAAGACAAAGTCCTTTTTGTGATGCTCCGAACTGGTACCTTTCAGGTGCATGGTCACCACTGGCGTCAGCGAACCGCGGTTCACCGTCACCGTCTTCACCTCCGACTGCATCTGCATGCCCTCGGAGTTGGTGACGATGGCGTACATGGTGTGGCTACTGAGATTATAGGGCTGGTTCAACTCAGCCATCGCCGACCAGTAGCCCGTACCTAACGACGTTGTTTCAGCAACGAGCACATCGCCGTCATAGACCTGCACCGTCGACTGCGGTGCCGCCATGCCAGTGACGGGCAGCAGACGGCGGGCTGTCGTCTCCGGCACGGTGATGGTCAGCGACTCTGCTGTGACGGCCACCGAACCGATGGGCTGTACAACTCGCTGTCCGTTGTTCATAAACGAGACGTAGGCTATCGGTTCCGAAATTCCGGACTTTGTAGGTACTACACAGAAGCGGACTGCCTGTGTCAGGTCTGTCATGCTGACGGCGAGTCGCCGTCCCTCCTGCTGCGGCGTAGCGCCATGGTTGCCTACCATCATCGACTGCTGCACATACTCACAGCCCTCGGGGAGGTCGAAGAGCAGCTGCACGTCAGCCGCTGCATCCACACTGGCCTTGAAGCCGACGACAGCCTTCAGGGTGACATACTGGCCTACGGTCACCTCTGACTTATTGACCGTAAAGGCTGTTTCCTCACCTGTCAGACGGAAATCGTCCTCCTTGAAGGTCGGGATGGTCGTGTTGGTAATCTCGGTGATACGTCCGCTCTGTACGGTCACTGTGTTTTTCACCAGCAGTGCATCACTGAGACCCGTCTCTGCCAGAGCCGTCAGTGAGCTGACCGAAGTAAAGAGGCTGTTATAACCCATCGTTACCAGTGTGTACTGACCATCAGTGAGGTTGTTGACCGTCAGCTCCGTGTTGTCATACGGTGACCAACCGACGAGCTGTCCCTTGGCATCATAGAGGATGCCCATGACCTGCTCGTTATCCGTCATACTGAACTTCGCATGCAGACGTCCCCGCTCGGTGATACCGATGGCGGCGATGGCTTGATTGGCGGAGTCCACCTGACAGGTTGTTGTGACGGGTGCAAACTGGTCGGTCAGGCTGCTGGCAGTAACGCGGAGCTGCGTCCCCTTGTCCAGCTGCTGGTCGATCAACACCAGCTTGGGGTACTGCAACGCCGTCTCCGTCACCTCCTGGCCGTGTGTCTCGTCATAGACGGTGTAACCGACGTTATCATAGTCGGTATAGTTCTCACTTGACGGCTCTACACCCTCAGCCACCGTAGGATAGTAATACAGGTCGAGGTTGACGACTGTTCCCGTGAGGTCGCGCAGGGCAACAGTGTCGGCAGGTAAACTGCCAATGGTGAGCGTGTCGCTATGCGAGATGTAGTCCGTGGCCTGGGCGGTGATGGTTGTCGGTGCGTCGAAGGCGGTCAGCGACCAGCGGCCGTCAGCGTCAGTGCGTGCTGTCTGCGTCGTGTTAAACTGCCCGTTCAGGGTCTGACTGACGGTGACCGTGGCGCCACGCAGGGGCTGACCGCCGTTCTCTGCAATCACAGTACCACCAAACTCCTTCGTGGGGATAGCCTTGAGAGCTATGGCCAGCACGCCGCTCTGACTGACGGTATAGACCGTATCTTCGGGAGCCATATACTGGAGTCCCAAAGTCTCACCGAGTTTCACCCGACAGCGCACCTGCGAGTTCTCCGTCTGACCGGCGAGCGTAGCACCGGCACCAAGGTAGTTCCCCATGCGGTCCGTCCATGTGGCGGTGAAGGCGTCAGTTCCGACGGCGGAACCGTCGGGCGCGGTTAGGCGCAGGGTGATGTCACGGGGGGCTTTCAGGTCAGCGAAACTGACCTGCACGTCCTTATCGATGATTTCTATTCCATCGACAGTGCCCATGACGACGCCACGCTGGTTCTTGATATAGAGCGTGTGGCGGGTGTCACGGATCAGATTATTGAACGTGTAGGCCGTCGCGTCGGTAATCACATAGCGCTGGCTCTGTCCCGTCTGGTTGTTGGCCAGCTCCAGGAACTTGTTCTTATAGCTCTGTGCCTGTGGCAGACTGACGGTAAGACGATACACGCCCTGCGTGATAGGCAGAATCATCAGCTGGCTCCAGCCGCGGGCCTCCTGATAGAGGGGGACGCTCTCAGCAGGAACGTGGACAATGATGTTGTCCAACGTCAGTCCATTGAAAGCCCACGGTCCGCTCTCGCCCCAGATGATGCTGCTCGGTTCCTCACCAGGCAGTTCGCCCTTGAATTCGGGTGGCGTGGTGGCAAAGCAGGTGATCTCTGACAGCGCCTTGCAGTCGCGGAAGGCCTCGACACCGATAGCCGTCGTGGTGGCTGGCAACACCAGCGTCTTCAGGTTTCCATAACCGCTGAAGCAGTAAGCTGTGACGGTACCCAGCCCGCTGGTGCGGCTCATATCGAGGAACTCCATGTTCACGGCATAGCCGAAGGCCGCCCAGTCGTCGTTGCCGGTGTCACCGTTGGAGGCCACGCCGGCCACAGTAGCATTCCTGATCAGTTCCCAGTAGCTGCTCCAGGGGTCGCGACGGGTCACCTCTTCAATCTGCCAACTCAGCCGTCCCGGCTCGAAGTCGGTGATGATCAGCTCGCCCGACTCCTTGTTCCACACATTGGCATGCGGATGTTCAGGACTGTCGGGGGTATAGTCGAAGACAGCACAGAGGTTAACGTCGCGGGCAGGCATGGTGAAGGTGTACTCGGCCTCGCGCGACACGGTGTCGCCCCCGGCCACCCACGCACGGAAGCTGAAGCCCAGCGTCCTGGCCCAGGCACGGACGGTGACCTCACGGCCCGCCTCCACATGGTTGCCGACGTCACTATTGTCGGCAGTCGTCAACGAGGTGTCGCCGACCCAGTCGGGCATGGTCGTCAGGTTGACGAGCGGCCACGGGTCGGCATAGCCGTCCTCGTGGGGCCCCGGCGGGTTCTCGGGGTTATAGTCTGCTGCGTTGATTCCTTGCGCATGTGCCACCATCTGTAGCAGTAGCATCATGCAGAGTGTGAAGATTCTGTTCATGGCTATGCTTACTTAATGACGACTTTCTTGTGCTGCTTAATGTAGAGGCCCTTTGTGGGAGTGTTGACGCGACGGCCCTGCAGGTCGAAGAGCTGTTCCGCGGGTCGCTGTGTCACGGCGACAGCCTCGACGATAGTGGCGCCACCGAGACGGAGGGCAAAGCGGCTGTCGCTGGTGCCGGCATTAGCTTGGAAGGTGTAGCCGCCGCTATCCGTCAGCAGCGTCTCGGTGCCCGTCTCGTGGTCAATGAGGGTGAGGGCTTCGGCAGTCTTGCTGTTCAGGGCGATGGTATAGGTACCACCGGCAGGCAGCTGCACGCCTAACTGTATGACGTCGTCGGCGGCGGGCCGTTCGTTGATGGCATACTGCACACGATCGGCAACGGTGTAGAGACAGGCGACGCCCTGTTCCAGGCTGAAGAATTTCGGCGCATCAAGACCGGCATCATAGCCCGCCGTAGCCCGTTCGTTGATAACGAAGCGTGTACGGTCGAGGACGTCCGTTCCGTCAGTAAGCATCACGTTGAAGACACGACGGGGGCGGACAGGCACCATGGCTCGCGAGCTCTGATAATAAATGGTGTCACGAACGGTGGTGTTCATCTGGCGCCCTTCCTTGAAGAAGAGCACTTCGCCATTGTCGAGCGGACGCTGAATGAAGAACGCCTGTCCGGGGTTGAGTATGTAGTCGTCGTCCTGCGGCGAATAGGTCTCGTAACGCCCACTACGATTCCAGACGGTGATGGGAGCCGTGGTCTGCATGGCGCGGATGTCGAAATAGCAGGGATAGGGATTGCCGAGGAAGTTCCACGAACGGTTGTGTGCGAACTCTGTCGGGTGGTTAGTCAGCGTGACGGACACATGGTCGTTGGTGAAATACTTCGGCTTGGCGGCATTGTTCACCGACGGCAGGAAGTAGTTGTTATAGTATTGTCCCCACGTGTTCTCCGTGGTGCGGAGGATATAGCCCTGACAGGCGTGGAGCACGCTGTCCTTGGTCAGGTTGACCCACGCCTCAGCATTCTTACCCTCGGCACGCTTCTGACCGTCGTAAGTACGGATGACGAAGGGGTCGTCGGGATGGGTCGAGGTGATATCGCTGACCTTCACGTCGTAAGGCACGGAGAAGAAAGTCCAGAAGTTCTCGGGGACGTTGATCTCGGTGATGATATGGTCGGCACGGGCGGTACCGTCGACAATGAGGGGTGTGAAGAACGTACGACGGTCGGCCTCCTTGGCAGAATAGAAGCTGTAGTAGGTGTTCAGGGTGTCAGCCGAGAAGGCGGCGTTCTTGCCGACATAGAGCGAACCGTAGGTCAGCATGCCGCCATTACCACCCTCGCTGGGGGTGTTCTTCGCGTTGGGAAGAATGTAGATATTGGGCTTCCAGGTGGCCATGAGGCTTTGCGGCCACGTCATGGTGTAGGGCATATTCATAAACACATCCTTGGGCAGCTGCTGACTGGCGACGATGTTGTGCAGGTCCCAGCCGGCGGTCTGCTTATAGACATTGGCCGAGACATAAGGCACAATCACCGTACGTCCCTTATCCTGAGCGCGGCCGCCAAACGGATTACTACGATCGCTGCCGCTCGAAAGATTATACATCGTGAAGGGCGGGGCCACGGCGAGGCAGGTCAGTTCCTTCAGACTGTCACAGCCCTGGAAAGGCACCCCGTACAGGGCCTGCATGGTGCTGGGCAACGTCAGCCGCTTCAGAGCCTTACAGTCCTGGAAGGCGCCCCACAGTTCGTACAGCCCCTCGTTCAACTGCACGTCTTCCAGACGCACACAGCCTTCAAAGGCGTTGCCGCCGATGCTCTGCATCGTGGCGGGCATGACGAGCCGCTTCAGGTGGGTACAGTTGCCAAACGGCAAGCTACTGTTATAGATGGTGGTCTGGCCATTAAACTGCAGGTCGGTCAATTCATAGTTATTATGGAAAGCGGCACGGGGTATCGTCTTCAGCGTCGTCGGCAACACGAGTTTCTGCAGACCGGCGCCATTATAACAGTCATCGCCGATGGTGGTAATACCCTCCGGCAGCACGGCCTCGCGCAGGTTATAGCAGCGACAGAATGCTTCCCAGCCGATGGTGGTCAGCGTCGGCGGCAGCTGGACGGTGTTCAGGCTATAGCACTGGTAAAAAGCGTGTTTGGGCAGCGCCGTGAGGTAGGTGGGCAGCGTGACGTATCGCAGGTCGTGATGGTCCTGGAACTGTCCCTCGATGATCTCGGTGTTCCTGGCCTGGCTCATATCTATCTCGACGAGGTTCAAGCAGCGGTCACGCAGATTGGTGAGGTCGGCCTCGTTGAGCTGGCCCTTGACCTTGAGGCGCCTGACGTCGGAGAGGTTCTCCACCTCGGCCAGCAAGAGGTCGCCTAGGGTGCCCGGCACGCTGACGGTGATGTCGAGCAGCTTCATGGCCTGCAGCTGCCCTGCCTCCTCCTGAGCGAGGAGAGCGTTCAGCGCCTCGTTGCTCAGCGCAGCGGCCTTCACCGAGTCGGTGAGGTGCTGCAGTCGGCTGACGTCGCTGGAGAGATAGGTGACACGGAAGTGATCCCAGCAGATGCGCGTGTCGGCGGTGTCGTCGTGCTTGAAGCCGACGGTGAGCCTACCGTCGGTGACGGCGGCGACGACGCTGTTCAGATAGAGCAGCGGACTGCGGTGGAAGGCGACGCCGACGGCCTTGTCGTTGTTGGGCATCCAGCAGGTGGCATCGTCGTCGTCCATATACTCAAACACCTTGGCCTCGCCGTTGTAGTAGCGGTAGATGTTCTGTCCCGTGAGGGCATCGTCGAGCATCGACTTCATGCGCACCTGCTTGTCGTTGGCATAGACATAGGAGGAGGGCAGCGTCCGCTGCTTGATGGCCTGCTGACGGTTGCCGGTCCACGTCAGCATATCGAGCGCATTCACCTGCAGGAGGTACACGCCGTAGGGCAGTCCCTCGACGGTCTGCTCTATGCCCCAGGTGCCGCTGCCCCAGTTGGCGGCAAACTTATTGCCGTCGCAGAAAGCGTCGGAGGTAACCGTTCCGAAATTGTTATTGTTCCTCGTCCAGCCAGTCTGGCCGTTGTCGAACTCGGGGTTCACAAGCTGAACGTCATCACCAGGTTTCAGGTTGTTGTTCTGTGCCAGGGCCACGGATGCCATGCAGAGTGCCGCGGCGGTCATCAGGGTATTGATTGTCTTCATAGTCAACAGGTTTTTACTTATTCTGGCCACAAAGATAAGAAAAAAGTTGGAAAGGTGTACATTCCTTTCCAACTTTTTTTCGGTCTGCCCGTATATTTTCTTCAACTTCAGTTGTGGACAATGAGCCAGGCGCCGTTGTACTGACAGTTATAGCGCATGAGTGCCTCGCCGCGGTCGCCGCTGACGATGCCGCCGGTGTCGAGCATATAGGTTCGTCCGCAGCCCTGACAGCCTACCTGCTGGCGGTTGCCGGTGAAGTCGAGCACCTGCAGGGCCTCGCAGTTCGGACAGCTGCGGTCGTAGGCCACGGGGCCGTTGAAGTTCGTGCAGCCTACGATGAGCCCCGTCTCGTTGCTGCGCCCCAGCTGGTAGACGCGCCGAATCTCGTCCTCGTCGCGGATGATGTTGTCCTCGCGCGGCGTCTTGCCGTCGTTGCTGGTAACATAGACATGGCGCAAGCTGCTGCGGCCGTCGCCGGTAGTGGTCACGGCGACATACATCCCCGGGCTCTGCACAGCGGCGAAGGCGAGGCTGGCGGGGTGCGTCTGCTGCTTCATCATGAACTGGCAGGCATAGCGGCGGCTGAAGGGGTTGTCACCCTCGCAGGCGCTGACCAGCAGGACAACGGCGAGGAGGGCCAGGAAGGGACGAGCCATGAAAAATTAAAGAATTGAAAAATTGAAGAATTGAAGTTTTTGAAGTACTTCCTATACGTTTAAGAGACGGTTCACGGCGGTATCGACACGGTCGAAGCAGAAGGCACTCATCGTCTGCTGCATCAGCGTCTCGATGCGGTCGTTGCAGAGGTTGCCGATGCTGCCCTCATGGGTGTGGTGTATCGCCTTGTCGGCCTGGAAGGTGCCGGCCTCGATGTCCAGTCCCACCTTCTTGTAGGCATCGCGGAAGGGCATACCGGCGGCGGCCAGCTTGTTGACGGTCTCGACGCTGAACATCGGGTCGTACATCGGGTTGTCCAGGATGTGGTCGTTGACCTCTATCTTATTAATAATGTAGGCGGTCATCTGCAGACAGTCCTTCAGCTCGTCGAAGGCGGGCAGGAACACCTCCTTGATGATCTGCAGGTCGCGGAAGTAGCCCACGGGCAGGTTATTCATGATGAGCGTCACCTGCTGCGGCAGCGCCTGCAGCTTGTTGCACTTGGCACGTATCAGCTCGAATACGTCGGGGTTCTTCTTGTGCGGCATGATGCTCGAGCCGGTGGTACACTCCTTCGGCAGCTTCACGAACTGGAAGTTCTGCGAGTTGAACAGGCAGGCGTCGAAGGCGAGCTTCGCCAGCGTGCCGGCGACGGTGGCCATGGCGAAGGCGACGTTACGCTCGGTCTTGCCGCGGCCCATCTGTGCGTAGACCACGTTGTAGTCCATCGTGTCGAAGCCCAGCAGGTCGGTGGTCATCTGGCGGTTCAGGGGGAACGAGCTGCCGTAGCCTGCCGCAGAGCCCAGGGGGTTGCGGTTGGTCATCTTGTAGGCGGCCTGCAGGAACAGCATATCGTCACAGAGACTCTCGGCGTAGGCGCCAAACCACAGTCCGAAGCTCGACGGCATGGCTATCTGCAGGTGCGTGTAGCCCGGCATCAGCACGTCCTTGTACTGGTTCGACTTCTGTATCAGCTCGTCGAAGAGGGTCTTCACGCCGCCGACAATCTCCATCAGCTGGTGACGGGTGAACAGCTTCAGGTCCACGAGCACCTGGTCGTTGCGCGAGCGGCCGGAGTGGATCTTCTTGCCCAGGTCGCCGAGTTTACGCGTCAGCAGCATCTCCACCTGCGAGTGGACATCCTCGATGCCCTCCTCGATGACGAACTCGCCACGCTCGCACTGGTCGTAGATGTTGCGCAGCTCGGCCAGCAGCAGCGGCAGCTCGTCCTTGCCCAGCAGTCCTATCGACTCGAGCATGGTGATGTGGGCCATGGAGCCCAGCACGTCGTACTTCGCCAGATAGAGGTCCATCTCGCGGTCTCGTCCCACGGTGAACCGTTCTATCTCCTTGTTCACCTCAAAATTCTTTGCCCAAAGCTTCATTTTTCTAAGTGAAGAGTTAATTATACATATGGAATCTGCGCCAGCGCGTCGGCAATCTTCTCCACACCGTCCTGCAGGGGACCGCTGACCATGCCCTTAAGCATGAAGGGGATGTCGGCCTTCACCGTGACCTTCATCTTGCTGGTCGTGTCGGTGACGGGCAGCACCTGAATCCACAGGTTGAACGGTAGGGGCGACTGCTCGGTCTCGAACTTCACACAGCGGTTCTCCTCGCGCTCACAGATACGCAGCTTCAGCAAACCCACGGGAGCCACGCTGACCTGTACTGTATCCGTATCGAACTGGAAGTCCTGCACCTTGTCCTCGGGCACGCGGTCACGCACACGCTCCAGGTTCTTCAGGTCGCTGATGTTGCGATAGACGTCCTCCACGGGGTACGGTATCGCCTTGATGCTACTCTCGAACTTTGTCATAAATCTAAGACCCTCCCCCTGCCCCTCCCTGAATGGAGGGGAGTGGTTAGTCCTGCATTTTTGTTAATAACCTATATTCATCCTTTAAGGTAATTACTTCCCTCCATTCAGGGAGGGGTCGGGGGTGGGTCTCCAAATACTGGGATCCTTGCGCCACTCGGCCAGCACGGCCTTGTCGGCATCCTTGATATAGCCCGTCTCGGCAGCCTCCTCGACGACGGCCTGATAGTTAGACAAGGTGACGAGCTTCACGCCAGCCTCACGGAAAGCCTCCTCGGCAACGGGGAAGCCGTAGGTGAACGATGCCACCATGCCGATGACCTCCACACCATACTGGCGCAGCGCCTCAACGGCCTTCAGGCTTGAGCCACCGGTAGAGATAAGGTCCTCGACGACGACAACCTTCGATCCCTGCGGCAGCATACCCTCCACCTGGTTGCCCATGCCGTGGTCCTTCGGCTTCGGACGGACGTAGGCATACGGCAGCCCGAGCTGCTCGGCCACCAGCGCACCCTGGGCGATGGCGCCCGTAGCCACGCCGGCCACGGCCTCGGCCTCGGGGAATTGCTCCTGGATGGCATGACACAGCTCCAGCTTCACGAACGAGCGTACACGCGGGAACGACAGCGTCTTGCGGTTGTCGGTATAGATGGGTGACTTCCAGCCCGATGCCCATGTGAAGGGCTCCTGCGGCTGCAGCTTGATGGCCTCGATGTCCATAAGCATCTTGGCGAATTGGTGGCGTATTTCTTTCATATCTCTCAGTTTTTGGGTGCAAAGTTACGAAAAGTAGAGCGAAGAACAAAACAAACGCGCGTTTTTCTTTTATGAAAGATTGGCGATTACTAAAAGCCAATCTTTCGCAGCTCTGCCGCTTTGTTACAAAGAACTCTTTTAACGAGGTTCCCCTAGCGCCTCATGCAGATTAACTGTGTGAAGCGCTTGTTATTTGGATGAAGTTAGTGTACGTCGATTCCGTCAAAATATAATTCGGCGATGACTGTATCGTCGTGTTTCAATCCGGGATAGACTTCAAGGATTTCGAACTTTAGCGTCCAATCTGGCTTTGCGGCATCATGGAATCCGAGCGTTCCCACATCGAAACACTGGAGCGTACGGCTGTCCTGTAGGGCAAGGATGGCGTATGGCTTTCCGTTGTAGTACATGCGCAACTTCTTCACCCGCGAATTTGCACTCCATGCCGTTTCTGATTTCACGTGTCCATTCAGAATCTTCACAGTAGTGATGCGCGGACACTTGCCCTCAAACGTGTAGGTCAGGCTTTCGCCAATACCCTTGCCGTCCGTGGCCCAGACGCTCTCATGGTCGAAGTCGTGAGCATTCTCACCCTTGTAGTTGAATGATTTGATGGGCTTCAGACAACTCGAAGCCGTCACGCTCTTCACCTCACCACCGCAGTACCAGCTGCACCATTCGGTATACAGATCTTCGTAAATAGTGAGGTCACCGTACTTGCTTATGTCCTTTGGTGCCTGACCTTCGTCTAGCAATTCGTAGTACGTCTGCCATTCCGCCTTCGTCATCTTCGGCATGGGCGTAATACTCTTCGGCTCGATAATCTTCTCTTGTGCCGTCGCGGTGAATGTGGTCGCGGCGGCGAGAATGATTGACAGGATAGCTTTCTTCATTATATTAATGTTTCTTCTTGGGTATCACCTTCACTTCATTAATTTTCGTTGCATCTTTCATGCGGAAATTCAAGATGGTATCGTCGGGCTGGATTTGATGACGGGAAAAGATGATTTTCTTCACCATCGTTTACTTTCTCAGTTTGCCTTTGCTTTCAAGATATTTAGTAAAGGTCTCCCACTGCACGGCATTCTTCTTGATATTGGCCTGCGTGCGCTCGTCGCTAATGAACTGAGCGGGATAGCAATCATCCAGATAGTAGCGGGGATTGCCCTCGTCCTCGCCAATCGTGGAATAGTGCAGCACGAGGTCGGTGAATACACGGCTATCGAAGTCGGACACGAAACGGCTGACCTCGAACAGGAGACTCTCGCCGAGGCGGAACTCCAGCCCCTCTTTATGATAGTTCTTCATCAATTTATTGTATAGCTGCTCGTCCTGCTTCTTGAACCTGATCTCGCGTGTGTTGACGTTGAACCACTCGATGTCGTCCTCGGTGAAGAGGGTGTCGATGACGGCGGTCGCGACCCGAGTCTCGCCGCTCGCCTCGCAGACAAAGAACTTGGTCTGTTCCACAGGGTCTGTCGTAAACGGCTTTTCCTGCTCGTTGTCATTGCTGCTGCAAGAGGTGAGGGAGATTGCAACGGCCATCACGAAGATGTTCCTCCATAAAGTCAGATGTTTCATTGTCGTATACGTTTTGCAATTATGTATGTTTGCTGTATTATTCGAAGGCAAAGATACACATTTATTTTCAATTATATTCCAGGATAATAATAGTTTAACATGATTTTATCGAATAAATTGTTCATTTATCCACTAAACAGCTCTGTTTTCGTTGCAAAACTTTGGGAGACGCAGGACTAGCGTCTCGATCTATCAGCAGAATATTGCTGCGCCCGTGAAGAGGTTGTTATTTGGATAAAAGATATTAATTCTCGTACAATTATTCGAGTTTCTTTCGATTATCTGTACCATATTTTATAATTTTGCAGCATAATCAAACGAATAACGATGAAGAAGTCGCCATTACTTAAGTTCGGAAATATCCCAATTCGCACGCAAACGCTATACGATTGCTATAGTGATTTGTCATCACCTGCCGACAAGATTCATGCATTGGAGAGGGAGGGTGATATCATCCAACTGAAGCGCGGACTCTATGTTGTCAGTGGAGAGGTGACAGGCAAGCTTATTGACGCACGACTTTGTGCCAATCACATCTATGGCCCTTCATACGTTTCCTTGCAATGGGCTTTAAGATGGTATGGACTCATTCCAGAACGAGTACACATCATGAGTTCAATGACCACACTACATACGCGGCGATTTGAAAACAAGTTGGGAATATTTGAATACTTCCACGTTTCGCCACAATATTTTCCCATCGGCTTGAGAATAGTCGACGATAACGACACAGCATGTATTATGGCAAGTCCTGAAAAGGCTCTTTGTGACAGTATCATTCATGACATCAAACGACCGCCCCAATCTGTCAAGGGTCTCTGGGAGTATTTGGAAGAATTCCTGCGTTTCGACACAGATTCCCTCAAAGACTTCGACACGAGTATCATTGAACAATGTATAGCAAACGGACGGAAGACACAAGTATTAGAAAATCTCATTAAACTCATCATGAAACTATGAATATATATGATCAGATGGTTGCTGAATATCAGCAGCAAGCAAGCACCTCCACGCCCAATGTTGAACAGGAGGTAATGCAGAAGATAGCTCTTGCGGGACTCAGTCGTGGAGGGTTCTTCAAGCATGCGGCCTTTTATGGAGGAACATGCCTGAGACTCTTCCATCGGTTGCCTCGTTACTCCGAGGATATGGACTTTACACTCAGAGAGAAAAACAGCGATGTCCATTTGGAAGATTTCTTTTCCTACATCATTGAGGAATTTCATCTGGCAGGACACGAGGTGGTTATTCAGAAGAAGGATATTTTGAGCCCCTTGAGAAGGGGCGGCTATAAAGCAGGGTTCAAGGAGAACACGGAGGTTTTTGACATCAAGTTCCAGACCAAAAAGACTGTCAAGGTAAAAATAGAAATGGATACTGATCCACCATTGGGGTTCGAGACGGAAGACTTGCCTTTATCTCGCCCCTATCCCTTTGTGGTGCGCTGTGTAGCTCTTCCAGACCTATATGCTGGCAAAATGCACGCCTTGCTCTATCGTAACTGGAAAACCAGAGTGAAGGGGCGCGACTGGTACGACTTCCAATGGTATGTAGCCAATAGTGTACCGCTGAATTTTGAGCATCTGCAAAAGCGCATCCATGATTTCAACGATGAGAACATCACAAAGGAGCGTTTTATGGAGATGTTGCACGAGAAGTTTTCAACAACCGATATGGAAGCAGTGAAGCAGGATGTCAGAGGCTTCATCTTCGACCAACGTGATATTGAAGTCTGGTCGAACGATTACTTCCTGAAGTTGGCTGACATGATTGTGTTCAAGGAGTAATAAGAGGAAAGGAGTAAGAGCAAAACGAATAGTGAAGAAATTGCTGTTGGCATGATGATATTACAAAAACTTTTCGTAACTTTGCAGGCAAATTAAAAACTCTGAGAGATATGAGAAGAACACTCTTGACAGCATTCGCTGTATTGGCAGCCCTCATACAGCTGTCCGCCCAGGAACAGACCGTTGAACTGTACTTCGAGGAGAAGGACCTCCCCGACGGCGTAGCCTGGCTCCCCGCCCCACCCGACACCATCGGGGCGCTGTTTGCCCACGACATCATGCAGTACATGTGGGGCAAGAGCATTCGCGACACCGAGCGCGGCCGGCAGGCGGTGGCCCACGTCGTGACATCGGCAGCCGAGATGGCCGAGTTCTTCAGCGTACCCTTCGGCATGACCATCTCCGAGGAGGCCACACCGGCCATCTTCAAGCTCGTGTCGCGCTCCATACCCACCTTCCGCCTCTCCGTGGCCAAGCCCAAGGACACCTACCGCCGTCTGCGTCCCTACGTCCGCTTCGGCGAGCAGACGGCCATTCCCTGGGACGAGGAGCGCGAGCGTAACACCGGCTCCTACCCCTCCGGCCACACCATCCGCGGCTGGGGACTGGCACTGGTGCTCAGCGAGCTGAACCCCGAGCGTCAGGACTCGCTCCTGAAGCTGGGCTATGAGTGGGGCCAGAGCCGCGTCATTGCCGGTTACCACTGGCAGAGCGATGTCGACGCCTCGCGCCTGATGGCCGCCGGTGTCTTTGCCCGTCTGCATACCAGTCCCGCGTTCCTAGCCGATATGGCTGCCGCACGCGAGGAGCTGCAGCGCCTGAAGGGAGAGACGGACGGCGTCCGGGCACCTGCCACCACGCCGTCGACGGTGCCCGCCGCCCGCATCTACCGTCTCGACGGTACCCCCGCCACGGAGCAGTCGCACGGCATCGTCATCAGCCGCCCGGCATCGGGCAGCGCCGTGAAGCAGGTCATGGGACATTAACGGCTTCCCCATTACACTTGGCAGAACAAAATACACATCGCACAAGAATACATTTTTATACACATATTTATGCACGATAAGGTGACCTTTAGCCCGCTAAAGGTCACCTTATCGTTTATAAAGGTCATCCTTTCGCGGCTAAAGGTCACCTTTACAGAGCTAAAGGTCATGAACACCAATTTTGTTGGT
This sequence comes from Prevotella sp., assembly GCA_016285245.1. Taxonomy (GTDB): domain Bacteria; phylum Bacteroidota; class Bacteroidia; order Bacteroidales; family Bacteroidaceae; genus Prevotella. The sequence goes on along the minus strand of JAEEQH010000001.1, from coordinate 76,526 downwards.
ACATTTTAGAAAAGAATTATCCCAATTGGCCTTATTTTCCCAAATACAAATTTCAAAATGAATATTTATACACTCCGACTTCTTTAGAAACGAATATGAATAATAATTTATTTCTAGAAACGAATTATCCTAATTGATCTTAATTTTGACCACAAATTATTCTAATTTTAATTCTCTACCGCATAAATTATAATTAGTTAAATTCTTTGCATGCAAAGCGGCAAAGCCGAGCGCGTTTCCACGAGCCTCGCGCGCGCATATGCTGAAAGCCGCTAAACGCCCAAAAGAGAGGCGGTTTAGGTGTGGGATGTGCATTTATCCTGCACCTAACCCGCGGACTCCCGGGACCAACTAATCCTTCGTGAAGCCGAAGGAGAGGACGGAGATGCGGACACCGTCGACCTTCAGCAGCTCGCGGGCACAGGCGGTAACGGTGGCGCCGGTGGTGACGACGTCGTCGATGAGCAGCACGTGGCGGCCACGGAGATTGGCATCGTCGCGCAGCTGGAAGACGTTGGCGACATTCGCCTGACGGTCACGTCGCGAGAGCTGTGTCTGGCTGCCGCTGAAGACGGTGCGGCAGACGATGTCGTCGCTGACGGGCAGTCCCGTCACCTCGCTGACACCAACAGCCAGCTGGCGGCTCTGGTTGTAGCCGCGCTGTCGCTCGCGTTTCGGGGCCAGCGGCAGGGGCACGAGACGGTCGATACCGTCGAAGAAGCCCGACGGCAACAGCTCGGCGGCCATCATGCGCCCCAAGGTCTCGCCAATGTCGGGACGGTCGTGGTACTTCAGGTCGTAAACCGCCTTCGCCACCTCCGAGCCCGGCGAGTAGTAGATGAACGCCGCGACGCGCTCGACAGGGATGATGGCCCAGAAGAGGCGCGCCATGGGGTTGTCGAGCGGTGACAGGTGGAAGTTCGTTCGCGGCAGCCGAAGCTGACACGAGGAACAGAGCACCTCGGTGTCGGGTGCCAGCCGCCGGCCACAGACGACGCAGCAGCGCGGTGAGATGAAGTCAAGCAGACGGCGGAAGAGCATAGAATTGAAAATTGAAGAATTGAAGAAGTTAAAGAAGTGGAGAATTTTGATTTTTGACTTCTTTCGTTAGGCGGCGCCAGCGGAGGTAGCCGAAGATGGCGATGACGACATAGAGTCCGTAGAGCCCGGCCTTGAAGGGGATGTCCTTATGGATATAGAGTCCGCAGCAGACGATGTCGACGACCATCCAGAAGAGCCACTGTTCGAGATACTTACGTGCCAGCGCCCACATACCGATGATGGACAGGGCGTTGGTGAACGAGTCGAGGACGGGAACGGTGGAGTTGGTCCACGTGACGAGGACGTAATAGGTGGCACCCCAGGCGAGGAAGAAGCACACCGCGGCGGGCAGGTACTGGCGGCGCGGCATATGGATGATGGGCAGCGACTGCTTCAGCTTCCGCGTCTTCTTGAACTTCCAGATATAGAATCCGTAGAAGGCGGCGAGGGTATAGTAGCACGCCATGCCGGCATCGCCGTAGAGTCCGTGCTGCCAGTAGAGCACCACGTCCAATGCCGGCATGACGATGCCGATGAACCAGAGGGCGATATGAGCACGGTACTCGAGCCAGATGTAAATCAGTCCGAGTACCGTGGTAAAGAGGTCAAGCCAGTTCAAATCCATCATTCTTCAAAATCGCATAGTCACCGAGCCCATGAAGGTGCGTCCCGCCATGGGGATGAAGCCTATCTGGTAGTAGCGGTTCTCATTGGGGTGACCGTAGTCCTCGAGGATGCTGGAGTACACCCAGCCGCTAGCGGCATAGTGGGCGTCGAAGACGTTGTTCACGCGGAAGCCGACAGTACCGTCCATCTTCAGGTACGGCACCCGGAAGCTATAGTTCACGTTGAAATCCGACGACGTATAGGCGGGCAGCGAGCGGTCCTTGTTGCCTGTGTTGTCCAAATACTGTCGCGAGACGTAACCCGTATGCCACGTCGCCTTTACATCGCGCCAGTGGAAGTCGACGAAGCCGTTGAGGATGGCCGACGGCGAGAAGGCCAGCGTGGCGTCATCGTAGTGAATGGCGCGGAACGACTCCTCCCAGTTGACGGAAGCCATCTCGGTGAAGTCCTTCAGCTTGTTCTGGCTCAGGGCGGCGTTAGCCTCCACGGTCAGCAGGCTGCAGACGTCCCATGCCGCCGTCAGCTCGACGCCTATGCGGTAGGAGTCCTTGATGTTCGTTGTCAGCGCCTCACCGATCTCGCTCAGCTCGCCCGTCTGCACGAACTGGTCGGTATAGTCCATATAATAGAGGTTCGCGCCCAGGCGCACACGACGTGTGGCGAAGTTGTAACCCACCTCGTAGTCCAGCAAACTCTCGGCCTTCGGGAAGGGGTACTTGTAGTTGTCGGTGAAGTTGTTTCGCTCGGGCTCACGATGGCTCATGGCCACCGAGGCATAGGCGTGGTGGGGCCCCTGGCTCCAGCTGATGCCGGCCTTGGGGTTCAAGAAGTCGTACTTCTCGTCGACGTCCAGCGGCTGGTTGGCCCAGCTGCCGTCGACGCTGTAGAAGCGGTCGTTGATGCCGGTGGTCTTGTAGCCCACATGGCGGTACTGCACGTCGCCGAACACCTGCCAGCTGTCCGTCAGCTTGTAGGCAGCCTTGACGAAGGCGCTGGCATCGGTCTTGGCGGCGTCGGAGTCGTAGTACTTGTAGGCCTTACCGATACGCTCAGCCAGCGAGGCGTCGGCAGCATAGGTGAGGTAGCCGTAGTGGTCGCCCCAGAAACGCTGTGCCGACACGCCGGCAATCATGTTCCAGCGGCTGTCCGTATAGTCGGCGTGGGCCACGATGCCTGCCACGTCCTGAGTCAGACCCTTCTTACGCACAAAGTCGGTCTTCTTCACGCTGGTATAGTTGATGCCGAACTTCTTCGGCTTGTTCTGCGGCCGGAACTCATCGTAGTAGCCGTGGCCGTGGGTGTAGTGGAGCGTAGCGCTGACGGTCCACTGATCCGACAGCTCGCCGACGACATTCAGCAGATTGTGGTTCTGCCAGAAGTTGTCGGTGGTGCGGCTCCAGTACGTGCCGTCGCTCATCTGGTAGCGCTCGGTCTGATAGTTGCCGGCGGCATCGCGGACGAAGAGGCCGTCGTCGCCCGTCTGCAGCCGTTCGTAGAGCGAGTTGTAGCGTCCCAGCCCCACGTTATACAGATCCTTGTAGGTTTTGATGCCCGTGGCCGTCTGGTAGCCCCACGAACCGTCGTCGTAGCAGCCGTCCATCAGCGAGTAGTCGCCATTGCCGGCGGTGACACCGTTCCACGCCTGGCCCGTCTTCTCCCAGTTGCCGACGTTCTTATAGCTGATGCGCAGCTTGTCCTTCATCCACATCGCACCGCCGTAGTACGACCCCGAGCGGCCGTCGGTGCCATGGATGAAGCCATCGGTCTGCGTCTCCTGATAGGCACCGTCGATGACCAGCTGACCGACGCCCAGACGGAAGGCTCCCAGCGACAAGGCCACCCGGTAGTTGGTGGTGTTGTAGGAGCCGACGGAGGCCGTCACCTCGTAGAGGGGTGTCAGCGACGGCGTCTTCATGTTCAGCGACACCGTACCGCCGAAGGCACCGTCACCATTGGTCGACGTGCCCACACCACGCTGTATCTGTGCCGAGCCGAGCATGGCGGCGTAGCCGTTCATGTTGGCCCAGAACACGCATTGGTCCTCGGGCGAGTTCAGGGGCACGCCGTCGAGGGTGATGTTGATGCGCGAGTCGCCGGCACCGCGGATACGCATATACGTCGTACCGGTGCCCACACCGTTCTCGCTCCATGCCAGGACGCCCGGCGTACGGCTGAAGAGCAGCGGCATCTCCTGGCCGCTGGTGGCAAACTGCGCCAGCTCTTGGCGTTTCAGGTTGCTCACGGCATAGGGTGCATCCTTCTGGACACGCACGCCGCTGACCACCACCTCGCTGAGTCGCTCAACTTTCGTGGAATCGTAGTGCCACTTCTGCTGGGCACTCACGCCGACGGCAGCCATGCCCGCCAGCACCATCAAAACAATCTTTCTCATTTCCCTTTTACTTTAAACTTTAAACTATAAACTGTAAACTATAAAAAAGGGGTTATCCGTTCTACTATCCATCCCTACGTCGGCATTATCCGAATCAGGTTTAGAGGGTATCATCTCAGCCAGCAACAGCTAGCACCCCTTGAATTGCGGCTGCAAAGGTAGTGCAAATTGAGCGAAATACCAAAGAAAAACGCGTTTTTCTTTGTATTTCCGAGATGCAGCCTACCTAAGAGACGTAGTCTCAAAGGTACGAAAAAAAGCCGAAAGCGCAAAGCTTTCGGCCTATTTTTATTTCAGGATGATACCACCGTTGGGCTGTATCGTGACCTTCGCCCTACCCCGCTTGTCGAACTTCAGCTGACGGAGCTGCGGCCCCAACTGCGGGTCATCGACATAGTAGCTGACGGTCTTGCCAGCCCACTCCTCCATGGTGATCGTCAACGTCTTGGGCTGCGTCTCGGCATTCAGGCCGGCGACATACCAGTCGCCATCGTGCTGTCGCGCCAACACCACGTAGCGGCCGGGATAGCCGTCAAGCAGACGGGTGTCGCTCCACGTCGTGGGCACGCTCTTCAGGAAGTCGAGCTCGAACAGCGGCAGCTCACCGAGGTTGTTGGGCTGCATGGCGATACACTGGATGCGCGTCTGGTTGGTGATGGCCGACGCCATCTCGAAGATGTCCGTCGTATAGCGGCGGTGGCGGCTCTTGTTGTCGCGCGAGAGGAACTTGTTCATGATGCTGCCGCCCCAGTCCATCGGTCCCATGGCGTTGCGGATGAAGGGGTGTAGGCAGAGCTCAAAGGCCTCGCTCTTGGCGTGACCCTCGCTGAAGTAGACATTCTCGCTGGCGAGGACGGCCTCCGAGGCGATGTAGTTGGGGTACATGATTTCCCAGCCGCGGGGCATGGTGCAGCCGTGGAAGATGACGCCGAGGCCGTAGCGGTTGGCATCGTAGAGAATGTCCTCGTAGAGCTGCATCGTCGGCTGCTTGTCGCCGCCGAAGAAGTCGACCTTGATACCCTTTACGCCAATCTTCTGCAGCCACGCCATCTCCTTGTCGCGGGCGATGGCCGTCGACATACAGTCGCGCGGTGTCTGCGGGGCGTCGTTCTCGTAACCGTTGGAGTTGTACCAAAGCATCAGCGAAACGCCCTTCGACTGTGCATACTTCGACAGCTCCTCAATCTTGTCGCGGCCTATGCGCTGGTCCCACCAGTTGTCCACCAGACAGTACTCGAAGCCCATGTTGGCGGCGAGGTCAACGAACTGCACCTGGTCGTCGTAGTTGATGGACTCGTCCTGCCACACGAGCCACGACCACGTATAGCGGCCGGGCTTTATCTGCTGCGAAGCTTCCGTGGGCGCGTACTTACTATTTAATAGGGCGATGCTGACCTTGTTCTCGACGATGGGTTTCAGCGAGTTGCCGATGATAATGGTGCGCCACGGCGTCGTGTAAGGCAGGGGGATACCGGCGTAGGGTGTACCGTTGCCGTTGTGCTCGCCAGCCTGCGGGAAGGCGATGGTGTAGCCCGTCTCCGGCGAGTAGTCGCTCAAGTGCGAGCCGACGTAACTGCCGTCGACACCCACTTCGGAGACCAAGATCCAAGCCCCCTCCTGATGGAACAGACACGGGAACGTGTAGCCCTGCCCGAAGCGCGAACGCTTGGCCATCGGCTGGTCCACCTCGTAGTCTTCTTCATAGCTGGGCTTCGTACGCTCCCAGCCGGTCATCGGACCTATCTGCGGACAGAGGAACGTCGTCGTACCGTCGGGGAAGTTGAACGAGCTGACCTCGCGGCGGATGACGGCGCACTTCGGATTCTCGCCGGGACGGGGAATCTCGTAGCGGAAGGACACACTGTTTCTCATCATGTGGAAGACGACGGACATCTTCTGGCCTTTGGTGTTGGTGAACGGCACGGTATAGCGCACGCCGCCCAGGCTCTGTTTCTTACCGCCTTTCCCTATCAGCACCTGGTCGCGGAACTGCATCTGGTACTGTCCCATCGTCAGCCCCTGGGTGAAGTCGCCGAAGTCGGCCTCGAAACCCAGTCTCGAAGGAGCCACCACCTCCACACCGTTGTAGGTAACGCAATAGGTGGCCACACCACCCTCGTCACTGAATGTCAGTTCCAAGGCGCCATCATGCGAGGGCACCGTTCTCGTCTCTGCCATCATCGTCGTGACGGCGGTCAGCAGCAAGGCTGCCATCATCATTACTCGTTTCATATTTCTCAATGCTTAATGCTTAATTCTTCACCACTCTCACTATCCCGATGCTGACCTCGTAGAGCAGCCAGATGGGGAGCGACACCACCAGCAGCGTAAAGACGTCCGTCGTCGGCGTGATGATGGCCGACACTACAAGGATGGCCACCACAGCATGACGGCGGTACTGCTGCATCATCGGCGCCGTGAGCAGCCCCATGCGCCCCAGCAGGCCGCAGACCACGGGCAGTTCGAAGACGACGCCCATGACCAGGCTCATGCCTATCAGTGTGTCGACATACGACTGGATGGTCAGCATATTCGCCACATCGGGGCTCACCTGATAGGTACCCAGGAAGCGCACCGTCAGCGGGAAGATCAGGAAGTAGTCGATAGCCGTACCGACGATGAACATCAAGTACGCCGAACCGACGATCCAGACTGCATAGCGCTTCTCATTGGCGTAGAGCGCCGGCGACACGAAGCGGAACAGCTGGTAGAGCACATAGGGCGACGCCAAAAGCAGTCCGGCGTAGAGGGCCGTCTTCATGTGGATCATGAACTGCTCCGTCAGTCCGGTGTTCATCAAGTGCAGCTCGAAGGGCTCCACACCCATCCATCGGTAAACGAAGAAGTCGCTCGAGCGCGGAGCCAGCACCACTTGGAACAGCGGCTCCTTCAGCAGAAATGCCACCGCTGCCGCCACACCCACTACCACGAGCGAACGGATGATTACCGACCGCAGCGCATCGAGGTGCTCCCAGAATGTCGCCGTCTCACTCTTCAATTTTCAATCTCTTCCTTAGTAGCGTCAATTTCGTCCGTCACTTCCTTCATGCCGTCCTTGAAGCTCTTCACGCCCTTGCCCAGTCCCTTCATCAGTTCGGGTATCTTCTTGCCGCCGAAAAGCAGCAGCACGATGAGGGCAATGACCAGAATCTCCTGCATACCCAGTCCGAAGAGGAGAATCCCCTGCATTCCTAATACTGTCATAATCGTATAAATTAAAAAAAACTGCCGCAAAGATACAAAAAAAATGAGTAATGTGTGACACTTTATGCCAAATTTTTATTACCTTTGCAGCGAAAAACGTTGCCCTGATAGTTAAATGGATATAACAAGGCTCTCCTAAAGCTTAGTTCCGAGTTCGATTCTCGGTCGGGGTACCGAAAGACCATAAACAAAGGTTTCTTGTACTATGAAGAGACTGACGGAGACACAATCGAGACACTCGCTGACCACGCAGATTGTTCTGTGGGTGGTGGGGTTTGTGTCGATACTCCTTGTCGCGGCGCTCTTCATCATGTTCCACTACGCCCGCCAGTCCATCTATCTGGAGGCGATGGAGAAGGCACGGCAGACGCTGCACACCACGGAGTTGCTGATAGACAACACGCTGAGCGAGGTGGAGACGGCTACGCGCAGCATGCACTGGACGATAGAGAAACGGCTGGACCAGCCGGAAATCATGGATAGCCTCTGCCGGCAACTGATGGCCATCAACCCACACATCCAGGGCTGTGCCATCGCCTTCGAGCCAGGGGTCTATCCGCAGTACGGGACTTACTACGAGGTGAGGGCCTACCGCAGCCAGAAGGATCCGACGGAGATTTACGTCGTGGAGAACGGCAGCCAACAGCCTTACACTCGGGAGAAATGGTACTTTATACCCCTGCATCAGGAAAAACCCATCTGGATAGACCCCTACATAGACGCGAACCACGGGAGACCGACGATTATCACCTCGTACGGGATGCCCCTGCACGACAGCAACGGCGAGCTGGTAGGTGTGCTGTCGGCGGACATCTCGATGAAATGGTTTGCCGACCTGGTGCTCTCGCTTCGTCCGTTCCCGAACTCACACGCCACGGTGATGAGTACTGACGGGCACCTGATTATCCACCCCGACAGTACGCTGAAGGCTCACGAGGCTTTCTTCAACGAGGCTTACGGCGACGTCAGGAACGACGCTCACCTGGCAGCCATCTCGATGAAGACGGGACACAGCGGCCACAGCAAGATGCACCTGAACGGCAAGGCGAACTTCATCTTCTACCACCCGTTTGAGAACGCGGGATGGAGCGTGGCCATCGTCTGTCCGGAGAGCGACGTCTTCAGCGCCTACAACTCGCTACTGCGCTACACGCTGATCATCAGCCTCTCGGGACTGCTGCTGCTGGCACTGTTCAGCCTATTCATCAGCCACCGCCAGCTGCAGCCGCTGCAGCACCTGGTGGACGTGGCACGGGGCATGGCCAAGGGACGGCTCGACGAGCCGGTGGAGAAGAGCCACCGCAGCGATGAGGTGGGATACGTTCAGAATACGTTCAGACAGATGCAGCAGAGCATCAGCCAGCATATAGCGCACATCACCCACCTGACGGACGTGCTGCGCCAGCGCAACGAGGACCTGAGGGTGGCCTACGAGCAAGCACAGGAGGCTGACCGCATGAAGGATGCCGTGATTGTGAACATGAGTGACCGCATGGAACAGGCTGTCAAGGCCATCCACGCCACGGTGACGGAATTCCGTCAGCACGTTGCCGACATGGATGCCGACGAGTGTCGGCACATGGCGGACAAGATACAGTCGCACACCGAGACGACAACCGACCTGCTGGGCAACCTGCTGGACATCGCAGACAAGAGGAAGGAGGACCGCCGATGATTGAGATGAGGAAGCACATACGCCAGTCGCTGTCGATAAGGTTGTCACTGGACATCCTCTTCCTCGTCATACTGGTCTTCACGCTGTCGCTGGGATTCCTCTACTGGCAGTCGCGCAACATCATACGCCAGGAGGCCATCGACGAGGCATCGCACGTACTCGACAACACGGCGCTGCGCGTGAAGGGGCACATGCTGGAGTTGGAGACGGCAACGCGCAACATCCTGTGGCTGATCAACGTGGACCACAGGCAGGAGGCGCTGCTGAAGTATTCGCACCGCATCGTGGCAAACCACCCGCACGTCAACGGCTGCTCGATCACGATGGAACCCGACTACTTCCCCAACGAGGCGTATGGTTTCTCGGCCTACTCCGTACGTATGGAGAACGGCGAGGCTGGCGAGTCGGCGAAGGACTCGGTGGCCACGGTGCGCGAGGGGGAGTACGACTATTATAACAAGGTGTGGTACAAGACTCCGCGGCGGATGAATAGCGACTGCTGGGTGGACCCCTTCGACGACTTCAATGCAGGGACGCTGTCCAGTCCGGAGATGATTGCTTCCTACTGTGTGCCGCTGCACGACGAGCGGGGACGGTTCATCGGCGTGATATCGACGGACCTGTCGCTGAAGAAACTCACAGAGACCATCACCGCCGAACACCCGTACAAAAACTCGTACTTCATGATGCTGGGCGCCGACGGACACTACTTCGTACACCCTGACACCACGAAGTTGCTGAAGCAGACCATCTTCAGCAACACCGACCCCAGGGACTGCACTGACATCGTGGCACTGGGATACGCGATGACCAACGGGCGGACGGGACACATGGAGGTGAAGATGGACGGCAGGTCGAACATCGTCCTTTACCGCCCACTGGAGGGCACACAGTGGAGTGTGGCGCTGGTATGCCCGTCGAACGAACTGCTGCGCGGCTACAACAGTCTGAACTTCATACTGCCACCACTGCTCGTCATCGGACTGATGCTGCTCGTACTGGGCTGCCGCCGCATCGTAAACCACTTCATACAGCCGTTGGGAATGCTAGCTGCCGAACTGCGACAGATTGGTGACGGCGACTACGAGAAGATTCTGCCACGGAGCGAGCGCACGGACCTAATAGGACAGCTGCAGAATAGTTTCTGCCAGATGCGACAAAGCATCAGCCAGCACATCAGGGAGGCTGAACGGACGAAGCAGGAGACTGAGCACCGGACAAGGGAGCTGGAGGAGGCTACACGGCTGGCTCGTGAGGGCAGCGAACAGAAGACTCAGTTCATGCAGGACATGTCGCACCAGATACGTACGCCGCTGAACATTGTACACGGTTTCTCACAGATTATGCGCGACGACTGTTCGACCATCCCCGACGACGAGAAGCAGCAGATTGCGGGGATGATGTTCGTCCAGACGATTGCTCTGGACTATATGGTGAGCAAGCTGCTCACGGCATCGCTCATCGAGAGCCACCAGACAATCCGCACGGACGACACGATAGACTGCAAGGAGCTGGCTAAGGAGGCCATAGACAGCGCTAACAGCCTCATCAACACCGACTTGCACACGTGCCTGGACTGTAGAGTCCCCGAAGGGTTCACCGTGAAGTCGAACAGCCACCACTTACTCATTGCGCTCACCGAACTGCTCTTCAACGCGCTGCACTTCACCCGCAAGGGGAACGTGACCATGCGTGTGGAGACCGGCGAGGATGCCGTCCGCTTCACCGTAGAAGACACGGGCCCGGGCATCCCGGCAGAGAAGGCAGAATTTGTCTTTGAGAAGTTCACAAAGCTCAATATGTTCACCGAGGGCCTCGGACTGGGACTTTTCCTCTGCCAACGTGTGGTGCAGCTCATGGGGGGAAATCTGACGCTGGACACTCAATACTCCGGCGGCAGCCGCTTTGTGCTGGAGATTCCCTTGGAGCCGCAGCCGGCTGGTGGACTGCCAAGCGAGGACGATGTTTGGTCAGCTCCGAGCAGTCCATCTCCAGATTGAGCCCTGTCTCCTCGAGGACAGGCTTTATGGCACTCTCTAACTCGTTGGCGGTCACCGTGTCGATACGGCTACCAGTCTTAATGATGGTCTTCCCACCTTCTTACACTATCTGTGTCATGATCGTCGCTTTTTTCAGCTTTTCACCACCCTCTTTCGGGTTTTCGCCGCAAAGTTAAGGTTTGTTTTCGAAAAACTTTCCATGGTGGCAGAAAATTCTTCATTCTTTATTCTTCATTTTTCATTTTTTGTCGTACTTTTGTAGCCAAAACGACGAATAGACATGACAAAAGTAGCACATTTACTGTTGTTCCTGCTGCTGACCACGTGTTCAACGAGCCTGTGGGCAGAGAAGGAACTGCCACCCGAAATACAGCGGATGACGGACGAGGCATTCCAGTTTTACAGCTCGCGGCAGACGGAGGAGTACTTCGCAGCCGTGAAGGCAGTGAAGGCGGCCACGGTGAACACGGAGTACGAGGAGACATACTACAGGGCGTGCAGCTACATGTGTATCAAAGTGATGGCTGAAGACAATTAAGCATTAAACATAAACCTTATGAAAAAAGGATTCTACTATCTGCTGCTGGCAGCCATGATGCTGGTGCCGACGGCCTGTGACGATGACGACATCAAGAAGTTTGACACGGACATGATCGAGATTCCCGGAAACTCCGGTGCAGTATGGGTGCAGGACCAGAACGTCAGGTTGGATGACCTGAAGCAGGCCCTCGACTTCGCCGCGCTGGTGGAGACCATGCGTCTGGAGTATGTCAAGCTGATAAGCAACGGCTATGCCGACAGCACCCTGATTTGCGGCATCGGCAACACAAGTGACGCCAGTGGCCTCGTCGATGCCTTCACCAAGCTGATAGCGAACAGCGAGACGTACGAGGCCGCCCTGAAACGGCTGCAGACGGCGGACGTGCTGACGCCTACCGTGACACGCGCCACCGACTTCAGTAACCTGTTCAAGATCCTCACCGCTGCCCGCGAGGAGACGACGACCGTGCAGGAGAAAGTGCTGGCGGCACGTGTGGCCGCCAAGGTGGCCGTGGCTACCGCCGCCATCTACTACCAGCCTACAGGCCAGGAACATACGGAGCTGCTACAGATGCTGAAGAAGGTCACGCAGGGCAAGACCACGTGGCAGGATATCAGCACCGTCGTGACGAACAAGATAGCCGGCAACGTGAAAGCGACCATGAAGGACATCCTCGGTGACGACGCTACCGAGGAGCTTATCAACAAGATCACCAAGGAGACGTGCGACTACCTAATAGGGCTGATGACCGCCCAGAGCGGTGCCGCCAGCAGTCCCGTCAAGGCCAGCAAGCTGACGAAGGGCTCAGAGCTGGCAGTCATCAACGTCGACACGGGTGCCGACGACACGCAGAAAACGGTTATCGTCAGGGACAACAAGACGGGTAAGGTGTACGTCGCCACCACCGACGAACAGGGCCTAGTGACCGTCCCCGTCAGCATCAGCTCCGTCACCGTCACCGTCATCGACAAGAACGGCAACCGCGCCACAGAGACCGTCGATGCCAAGGAGGGCTCCAACTACGTGAAGATGCTGGCGGACGACAAGTACTACCTCTACAGCGACCCCACAAGCTGCGAGTTTGAGGCCACGGCGGACGTGGAGGACGACCAGACGGTGGTCATCAAGACGAACTGCAAATACCTGAAGTACCGCAAGAGCGAGGACGCCGACTGGCTGTCCATCAAGCTACAGGTGAGCTCGCCCAACACGCAGAGCCAGAAGATTACGATAAAGGTGGCTGTGAAGGAGAATCAGGAGGCGAACGGCCGCACAGCGACCATCACCCTCGACGGCTACAAGAAGAAGGACGACCCGACGAGCATCACCACCTGTACCATCAAGGTGACGCAGAAGGGTGCAGAGGACTAGGAATTAGTATAACGTAAACCTAAAACAAACATGAAGAAAACGATTCTTACAACAGCCATCGCCATGGCTGTCAGCATGACGGCAACTGCCGCTGAAAACGTGAAGGCGACCATCCACGCCGACCAGGCGGGAGCGAAGATCAACCGCGAAATCTACGGACAGTTCTCCGAACACCTCGGCACGTGCATCTACGGCGGACTGTGGGTGGGTGAGCAGTCGCCGATACCTAACATCCAAGGCTACCGCAAGGATGTGTTCGACGCACTGAAGGCCCTGAAGGTGCCCGTGCTGCGATGGCCCGGCGGCTGCTTCGCCGACGACTATCACTGGATGGACGGCATAGGACCGAAGGACAAGCGCCCGTCGCTCCGTAACAACAACTGGGGCGGCACCATCGAGGACAACTCCTTCGGCACACACGAGTTCCTGAATCTCTGCGAAATGCTCGACTGCGAGCCCTACATCAGTGGCAACGTCGGCTCGGGCACCGTCAAGGAGATGGCACAGTGGGTGGAGTACATGACCAGCGACGGCGACACACCGATGGCCCGTCTGCGCCGTCAGAACGGCCGCGAGAAGGCATGGAAGGTGAAGTATTTCGGCATCGGCAACGAGGCATGGGGCTGCGGCGGCAACATGACGCCGGAGTACTACTCGGACGAGTTCCGCAAGTTCAACACCTACCTCCGCGACTATACTGGCAACAAGCTCTACCGCATCGGCAGCGGCGCCTCGGACTACGACTATAAGTGGACGGAAGTGCTGATGGACAAGATCGGCAACCGTATGCAGGGCGTCTCACTACATTATTATACCTGCTCGGGATGGGACGGACCGAAGGGCTCAGCCACGAAGTTCGACAACGACCAGTACTACTGGGCACTCGGCAAGTGTCTGGAGATTGAGGAGGTCATCAAGAAGCACAAGGCCATCATGGACGAGAAAGACCCGAAGGGCGAGGTGGGACTCCTCGTCGACGAGTGGGGCACGTGGTGGGACGAGGAGCCTGGCACCATCAGCGGACACCTGTACCAGCAGAACGCCCTGCGCGATGCCTTCGTGGCGTCGCTGTCGCTGAACGTCTTCCACAAGTATACCGAACGTGTGAAGATGGCCAACATCGCACAGGTGGTGAACGTGCTGCAGTCGATGATCCTCACCGACCAGAAGGGAACGGGACACATGGTGCTCACACCGACGTACCACGTCTTCCGTATGTACACACCGTTCCAGGAGGCTACCTACCTGCCCGTAGACCTCGAGAGCGAGACCATCCAGGTGTCGAAGGCCTACTTCAAGGAGAAGGAGGGTGCCAAGGATGCCGGCTATCGCCCCTGCCCCATGCTCTCAGCATCGGCAGCTAAGACCACCGACGGCAGCATCGTCCTCGCCGTCACCAACGTTTCGCTGGACAAGGCACAGACCATCGACTTTGACCTCGCCGGCTACCAGGCGAAGACCGTCAGCGGCGAAATTCTCACCTCGAAGAACGTCGCCGACTTCAACGACTTCGACCACCCCGCCGCCGTCGCGCCGAAGCCCTACAAGGACGCGAAGCTGAAGAAGAACACGGTCACCGTCCAGATACCCGCGAAGTCCATCGTCGTGCTAAGCATCAAGTAAACTATAACCATGAGACGAGTGAGACTGTTCCTAGGGCTCCTGGCCCTGTTGCTGACGGCCTGTGGCGGCAGTCAGCAGCAGCCGAAGTCGTTCGTGAACGTCCTCACCCCCGACGACAGCGTGAGCATCGCCATGGGCAACTGGGTGCTGATGAAGTACCACAGCGATAAGCTGTCAATGGACATCAACTACCCGTCGTTCCTCGTACGTCAGGAAATTCCTGACGACGAGGGACTACAGGAGGTGTTCCTCTGGAAGGACGTGTCGGTATCAGTCATCGTCGACTCACTCAACGGCTGGACACGCAGCGCCGGACAGATGCTGTCAGGCATGGGGGCAGAACTCGTGGAGGTAGGCGACGACTACAGTATCCATACCGGAGAGGACGAGCAGTGGGAGTTCTACGGAAAGATCATCGAGCGCGACTCGCTGCGGTTGATCACCGTCCTACTCCGCTATGCGCCGGAACATGCGGAGGCCATGGACCAAATAAAAGAATGGGTCAGAGATTTCTGACCCATTCCATCAACCAAAACCAATATTATTAACCTTTAGTAGATCAGTTTTTGTGTCGTTTGTTTCTTCATGGCTATTTTTGATGTTGCAAAGATAGGCATTATTCCTGAACATTGTATCAGTTTCATGCGAAAAAGTCATGCAAACGTTTGAGTAAAAGCCAATCACACGTCTGAGTAAAAGACAATCAGACGTCTGAAAAGGACATGAAAAGGTTTGAGTAAAGGGCATAGAAAAAACAAAAATCTTCAAAAATCTTACAAGAATAAGCCTACAGAAAGCTTTTTCGTTAGATTTTTGAAGATCTTTGTTATACAGTAGTCGTTAGACTGCTGTCAGCTGCCAGCCGTCAGGCTGCAGCCATGGTAATCAGTGTTTACTTCTTCTCCTCGACAGCGGGTACCTCTTCCTCGCGGATGGTGCGACCCATGGTCAGGTAGGCCACAGGAGCAGCGATGAAGATAGACGACAGCGTACCGAAGACGACACCGAGAATCATGGCGAACGAGAAGCTGCGGATACTGTCACCACCGAGGATGAAGATAGCCAGCAGCACGATGAGCGTCGTCACCGAGGTGTTGATGGTACGTGCCAGCGTCTGGTTCAGCGAGTCGTTGAACAGCGTCTGGCGGTCGCGCTTCTTGAACAGACCGAAGTTCTCACGGATACGGTCGAAGACCACCACCTTATCGTTGATGGAATAACCAATCACGGTCAGGATAGCACCGATGAACACCTGATCGATCTCGAGCGACATGGGCACCCAGCCCCAGAGTACGCTGTAGAAGCCAATCACCACAAGGGCGTCGAGAGCCAGTGCGATGGTAGCACCCAGCGAGAAGGCGAGGTTGCGGAAGCGCAGGAGGATGTAGAGGAAGATGGCAATCAGGGCGATGATGACCGAGATGATAGCACCATAGGTGATATCCTTAGCCACCGACGGACCTACCTTAGCCGAGCTGATGATAGAGCCACCCTCGCGGACGTCAGGATTCTTGAAGTCCTCAACGTTCTCCTGGTTCACCAGGCCAGCACCCTTCAGTGTCTCGTAGAGGATGTCCTCAGCCTTGTCGTCAACCTCGGGGTTGTTCGACTCGATGTCCCAGTTGGTCGAGATACGGACGGTCTTGCCATCGGTACCCAGTGCGATGACGCTGGTGTTGGCCTCCTTGCCGGCATTCTCGCCAACGGTGTTGACGAAGGCGCCTGCCAGTGCGGTGCGTACGTCCTCGACGGCGGTCTCCTTGTCAAGTGTCACCACGTAGTTACGACCACCGGTGAAGTCGATGCTCTGGCTCAGGCCGCGGATGGCGAACGAGACACAGAACAGGATGGCAGCGATGCCCCAGATGGTGAACGATGTCTTATAAGCGCCCATGAAGTTGAAGTGGGCGTTCTGCATGAGGTTCTTCGAGTAGGCGGTGACGAAAGTGAGGTTCGTCCACTTGTCCTTCTTCAGCTGGTGCTCGTAGACCAGACGCGTCATGAAGACGGCGGTGAAGAACGACACAGCGATACCAATGATCCACGTGGTAGCGAAGCCCTTGACAGGACCCGTACCGAAGTAGAGCAGGATGATACCGGTGATCAACGACGTGAAGTTAGAGTCGAAGATAGCCGAGAAGGCGTTCGAGTAACCCTTGTTGATGGCCTCCTTGACGGAGAGGCCCTTGCGCAGCTCCTCCTTCGTACGCTCGTAGATAAGCACATTGGCGTCGACGGCGGTACCCAGCGTCAGAACGATACCGGCGATACCCGGCATGGTCAGCGCGGCCTGGAACGAGGTGAGGATACCCAGCGTGAAGAAGAGGTTGAACAGCAGGGCGATATCAGAGAGCAGACCGGGGATGAAGCCGTACAGCATGATCATGTAGATCATCAGCAACACGAAGGCAACGATGAACGACATGACACCCTGCTTGATGGACTGTGCACCGAGCGACGGTCCGACGACCTCCTCCTGCACGATACGTGTGGGGGCAGGCATCTTACCGGAGTTCAGCGTATTGGCCAAGTCCTTCGTGTCCTCGATGGTGAAGTTACCCGTAATCTGCGAGTTGCCACCGTCAATCTGTGTCAGGATACGGGGAGCAGAGTAGACGGCGTCGTCGAGGACGATAGCCACGGCCTTGCCGATGTTCTGCTTGGTGATCTGCGACCACTGGCGGGCACCGTCGCTGTTCATCTGCATCGAGACGCAGGGGTGACCCATCTGGTCGAAGTCGTCCTTACCATTGGTGATGACGTCACCCTCCAGCGGAGCACGGCCGTTAGGCGTGGTTATCTTCAGAGCGTAGAGTGCAAAGACATCGCCCTTGGTGTTCTGACCACCGAAGTCCTCAGCCTTGGCACCCCAGCGGAGCTTCAGCTCTGCAGGGAAGATGGTGGCGGCAACGTCGGAGTAGATGACCTTGTTCACGTCAGCGGTGTCGCGGGCGTTAGCATAGCCAACGATAGCCAAACCCTGGTTGATGGGCTGGAAGACGGCGAACAGGGGGTTTTGCTTCAGTGCCTCCTGCTTGGCCTTGCTGTCGCTGACCTTCGTGTCCTTCTTAGCCAGCTTGGCAGCGATGTCGCTGGCAGTGGCCTTCACGGTGTCGGCAGCAGCCTCGGCAGCCTCGGCAACGGCGGCGGTGTCAGCAGCGACGCTGTCAACAACGGCCTCGCCCGAAGCGACGGCGGCATACTTCTGGTTCAGCTGGATAAGCATCGAGTAGATCTCCTGGGCGTTGTAAGTCTCCCAGAACTCGAGGTTCGCAGAACCCTGGAGGAGCTTACGCACACGCTCGGGCTCCTTGATACCAGGCATCTCGACCATGATACGGCCGCTCTGGCCTTCAAGCTTCTGGATGTTGGGCTGTACGACACCGAACTTATCGATACGGTTACGGACAACGTTGAACGAGTTGTCGACAGCCGACTGTACCTCGGCACGAATGGCAGCCTCTACCTCGGCATCCGTCGACGAAGTGCTCACCTTGCCCTTCATCTGCTGAGTGGCAAAGATAGCTGCCAGGGGACGACCGTTGGCGTTCTGCTTCCAATACTTCACGAACAGAGAGATGAAGTCAGCTTGGCTGGTCTCCTCCTCCTTCTTGGCTTGTTCCATCGACTTCTTGTACACAGCGTCGGTCTTGTGGTCGGCGAGCACGTCGACGACATCAGGCACTGACACCTCAAGAATCACGTTCATACCGCCCTTCAGGTCAAGACCCAGGCCGATTTCCATCTCACGGCACTGCTTCAGCGAGTAGATGCCTAAGTACACCTTCTCGTTCTTGATTGAGTCGAGGTACTCCTGACCAGCCTCCTCACCCATGGCGGCAGCCTTACTTTCGTAGTGGCGCGTCACGAACGAGAAGGAAAGGTAGAAGCAGCACACGAGAATCAAAAGCACTGCGATAAATTTTACAATTCCTTTGTTTTGCATTTTGGTTTTTTATGTTATTTATTTGTTACTTTGCACTTTTA
Organism: Prevotella sp.; assembly: GCA_016285245.1. Taxonomy (GTDB): domain Bacteria; phylum Bacteroidota; class Bacteroidia; order Bacteroidales; family Bacteroidaceae; genus Prevotella. The sequence goes on along the minus strand of JAEEQH010000001.1, from coordinate 58,065 downwards.
AGCCTGCAAATATAGGCATTTTTTTACAAATCGGGAAATTTATTGCCGTTTTTCATGCAAAAATTAAGGATTTTCCTGTTTTTTAAGCCAACAAAGCATCGGATAGTGGTCACTAGAGTCGATTTTTGAGTCAACTTCGCAACGAATGGGCTCGAAGGCATCGGAGCACAGGAAATGGTCAATACGGAAGAAAAATCCTTTCTGATTATATGACAAACCAAGACCGTTGCCCCGTGCCGCGAAGCAGTCCGTAAGACCCTGGGCAATGGTATGGCGCGAATAGGAAATAGGGGTGTCGTTGAAGTCGCCGCAGACAATCATCGGGTACTGACGGTGACGTTCTATATACGCATGGACAGCCTCCGCCTGACGGGCACGAAGCACAGAGGCATCGCTCAACTTCCCCGCAAGCACCATCGACTCCGTCCGCGCCGTGTCCCTGCCCATGTTGCCATGGATAATCTCCTGGTAGTTGTCGCGGTCGACTTTCGACAGGTGGGTCGTCTCCAGGTGGTTGTTGATGACGAGCACCGTGTCTCCACCCACCTGCAGGTAGTAGGCCACGGAGCCATGAGCCCTCGACTCATAGACGATACGCTCCTTCCTCAGGATGGGATAGCGACTGTGGATGCCCACGCCGTTCATCGATGCTGCCGACTTGCTGAACAAAGTTGTATCGTTGTAGGGGTAGCCGTACTCCTGGTACTTCTTCATCATGTAACGGCGCCAGGTGTCCACGTCCTCCTGCAGGCAGATGATGTCGGCATCCTGCTGCTTCAGGTAGTCAACAGCCACCTCAAAGCCATTCTCGTACTTGTAGTTGCCGCCGTAGGCACAAACGTTCCATGTCACCACCTTCAGCGTGGCCTCCGACGTGTCGCCGACACGGTTCAGCGGTATATATATAGAAATAGGTACATACGCGAGGACGAAACCCACAACGGGTATCCACACACGGTGCCACTTGAACACCAGCCAAAAGAACAAAAACAGCAGGTTAGCCGCGAGAAACAACGGGAGCGTCATGCCCAGCAGCGACAGCTGTGGGTAGTCCACGGGCGACAGACGGTCGGAGTAGCCCGTCAGGAGCATCAGTAGCACGATGGCCACGTTGGCTCCTGCAGCAAGGTTCAGCAGTATGTGGCTCAGACGCTTGATCATCGGTTCTGGCTGGCTTCAAACAGGCGGCGCTTCTCCTCCTTAGTCAGGCTGTCGTAGCCGCTCTTGCGGATCTTGTCAAGGATGGCGTCAATCTCCTCCTGCTCCTGCTTCTTCCGTGCGTTGAACGCCATGTCGTCACGGTCTGTCGACGCGGTGTACGTCGGCTCGTCGAAACCCGACCGCCGCGTACGGTCCGAGGGACTGCCGCCACGTGCATTCTTCGCGTTCCACCGCTGGAAGAACTCCCTGCCGCTGGAACGGTTGAAGCGTGCATCGGGATGACGGTTCCAGTAGCGTATCATCAGGAAGCCGAAGAGCATACCGCCCAAGTGTGCCATATGGGCCACACCGTCGCCCGACGAGTTCACCGCCATGAACAGTTCAATCGCAGCATAGCCGCAGACGAACCACTTCGCCTTGATGGGTACGGGAAGCGGGAAGATGAAGATTCGCTCGTTGGGGAAGATCATACCGAAGGCCAGCAGGATTGCATAGACGGCACCCGAGGCGCCGATGGTACTCCACGCGTTCAGCTGATGGCTGAGCTGCTGTCCCACGGCGAACAGTTCTGCAAAGGTGATGTCAGGCGTCTGCGCGCTGACACGCAGGTAGAAGTCCACGAACTGTACAATCTCCTGCATCATACCAGCGCCGATTCCGCACGAAATGTAATAAAAAAGGAATTTCTTCGGACCCCAGACGTTCTCCACCACACAGCCGAACATCCACAGAGCAAACATATTGAAGAACAGATGGGTGAAGCTGCCATGCAGAAACTGGTACGTCAGGAACTGGTAGAAGTGGAAGTCACTCGCCATGAAGTAATGCAGGCCGCCGAACACCGTCAGACTGACGTTCTGGAGCTCGAGCACCCACGTCGCTACGAAGATCAGGACGTTGATGATAAGCAGGTTCTTGGTGACTACAGGTATGTTACGAAACATCGTTGTTATGCACTTAGGGTTGATATACAATTATTCGTTTCCGGCCAGCGTCCATTTCGGACTTCACGAGGCCTTTCGCGCTGCAAAATTACTAAAAAATCCCGGTTTTTTGCAGAAAAACGCCCCTTTCACCACATTTTTTCAATAAAAAAGCAAAATTTTCTCATTTTTTGTTGTTTTTCTGAATTGTTTACCCTATATTTGCGGTGGAATTCTGAAGAAACCTATTTTTTTTATATTCAATAACCACTTAAAACAACAACAATTATGAACAAAACAGAATTGGTAGAGAAGATTGCAGCAGGAGCTGGCATCTCTAAGGTTGACGCAAAGAAGGCTCTTGACGCTACTGTTGCAGCTATTAAGGACGCCCTGGTAGCTGGTGACAAGATCGCCCTCGTCGGTTTCGGTACTTTCAGCATCAACGAGCGCCCCGCTCGTGAGGGTATCAACCCCGCCACCAAGCAGAAGATTAAGATTGCTGCTAAGAAGGTTGCCAAGTTCAAGGCTGGTGCTGAGCTGGCTGACGCCATCAACTAATCTTTTTGTAAAAGAAAAATACTAAGAAAGGCTTCCCAGCAGGGAAGCCTTTCTTAGTTCTTATCGATTATAAAACCTCAATTTATTTCGGCTGCTTGCCGATGTACGCCAAGATACCACCATCCACATACAGCACGTGGCCATTCACGGCGTCAGAGGCGTGCGAAGCCAGGAACACAGCGGGACCACCCAGCTCCGAGGGATCGAGCCAGCGGCCGGCAGGCGTCTTAGCACAGATGAACGAGTCGAACGGATGGCGGCTGCCGTCAGCCTGACGCTCGCGCAGCGGAGCCGTCTGCGGTGTGGCGATGTAGCCCGGGCCGATGCCATTGCACTGGATGTTGTACTCGCCGTACTCCGAGCAGATGTTTCTCGTCAGCATCTTCAGGCCACCCTTAGCGGCAGCGTAGGCGCTCACCGTCTCGCGGCCCAGCTCAGACATCATCGAGCAGATATTGATGATCTTACCCTCGCGACGCTCCATCATCTCAGGGATAACGGCGCTCGAGCAGATGAACGGTCCAACGAGATCGATGTCGATGACCTGCTGGAACTCCTCGCGCTTCATCTCGTGCATCGGGATGCGCTTGATGATACCCGCGTTGTTCACCAGGATGTCTATCTGTCCTACCTCCTCGTGGATCTTAGCCACCAGCGCCTTCACCGCGTTCTCGTCGGTGACGTCGCAGACGTAGCCTTTGACGTTGTCGATGCCAGCCTCCTTGTAGTTGTCCAGACCACGCTGCAGGGCAGCCTCGTTGATGTCGTTGAAGATGATGTTCTTAATACCAGCGGCTACGAAAGCCTTGGCAATGTTAAAACCGATACCGTAGGAAGCGCCCGTGATCCAGGCGTTCTTTCCCTCAAGTGAAAAAGGATTTGCCATTTTTCTTTAGTTTTTAAGTTAATAGTCTGTAGTTGTATGTTGGACGACTCGGATTCGAACCGGGAATGACAGAACCAAAACCTGTAGTGTTACCATTACACCATCGTCCAGGAAAGCGATTCTTTCGAAATCGGATGCAAAGGTAGGGAAAATTTGGCGTAACGCCAAATTTTTCCCTATCATTTCTCATTTCTCACTTCTCATTTCTCATTTTACAATGAGCAGATAGTAGTTCTTCTTGCCTTTCTGTACCAACACGTACTTGCCGTCGATGAGGTCGTCGGCCGTGATGGGACGCTGCTGGTCGGTGAGTTTCTCCTTGTTCAGCGAGACACCGCCGCCCTGCACCATCTTGCGCATCTCACCCTTCGAGGGGAAGACGGGGGCCACAGTGGTCAGCAGCTCGATGGCGGGCTGGCCGAGCTGGTCCTTCGACACATCGAACTTCTCGACACCGTCGAAGACGTCGAGGAAAGTCTGCTCGTCGAGACGCTCCAGCGCCTCCTTGGTGGACTTGCCGAAGAGGATATTCGAGGCCTCGATGGCCATGTCCAGCGCCTCCTTCGAGTGAACAAGGATGGTCGTCTCCTCGGCCAGGCGCTTCTGCAGCACACGGCGACCGGGATCCTGACGGTGCTCCTCGATGAGGGCGTCGATGACGTCCTTCTCCAGCGAGGTGAATATCTTGATGTAGCGCTCCGCATCGTCGTCGCTGACGTTCAGCCAGAACTGATAGAAGCGGTAGGGCGTCGTGCGCTTCGGGTCGAGCCATATGTTGCCGCTCTCGGTCTTGCCGAACTTCTTGCCGTCGCTCTTCGTGATGAGCGGACAGGTCAGTGCAAACGTCTCGACGTCGTTGCCCAGCGTGCGGCGGATGAGCTCCGTGCCGGTGGTCATGTTACCCCACTGGTCGTTACCGCCGAGCTGCAGCTTCACGCCGTAGTGCTGGTAAAGGTACAGGAAGTCGTAGCCCTGCAGCAGCTGGTAGGTGAACTCCGTGAACGACAGGCCGTCGCGGGCAGTACCGTTAAGGCGCTGCTGAACGCTCTCCTTGGCCATCATGTAGTTGACGGTGATGTGTTTACCCACCTCACGGGCGAAGTCGAGGAACGTGAAGTCCTTCATCCAGTCGTAGTTGTTCACCATCAGGGCAGCGTTCTCGTCCTTGCTCTCGAAGTCCAGGAACTTCGCCACCTGTGCCTTGATACACTCCTGGTTGTGACGCAGCGTCTCGTCGTTGAGCAGGTTACGCTCCTGCGACTTGCCGCTGGGGTCGCCGATCATGCCAGTGGCACCGCCGACGAGGATGACGGGACGGTGTCCGCAACGCTGCAGGTGACGCAGCATCATAATGCCACAGAGGTGGCCGATATGCAGGGAGTCGGCCGTGGGGTCGGTGCCGAGGTAGGCTGTCACCATTTCCTTCTGCAACAGTTCTTCCGTTCCCGGCATCATCTGTGCCAGCATACCGCGCCAGCGCAGCTCTTCAACAAAATTCTTTCGCATATTCTTAATTCTTAAATTCTTCAAAAGAACTTCAATTTTTCAATTTTTCAATTCTTCAATTTCTCACGGTACCGGATCGTACCCCGAGCCGCCCCAGGGGTTACAGCGGAGGATACGCCAGATGGCAAGACCAAGGCCCTTGATGGGACCGTGCTTGAGAATGGCCTGACGGGCGTACTCGCTACACGTCGGCGTGAAGCGGCAGGTGGGACCGAGCAGTGGCGATATGGCTAGCTGGTAGAACCTGATGGGGAGCACCAGCAGTCGGGAGAGTGTTCGCGCAAGCCACGTCATAGTCTCTCAGCCAGTTTGTCGACAAGGTCCGTCACCTTCGCCGTCACCTCAGCGGTGGGCAGGTGTCTGTCCGTGAGCCATACGAAGGCCACCGTCATCGCCTTGTCCTCGGGCAGGGCGTCATAGAGGGCCTGCTTACTGTGGCGGTAGGCTTCGCGGACCTGCCGCTTGACGCGGTTGCGGTCGACGGCGTGCTTGAAACGCTTCTTCGGCACGCTGACGAGCATCTGTACGGGCTCGTCGCCCTCGCCACGCTCGCGCAGCTGGTAGACCATTCTGAGAGGGTACTGTGCCAGCGAACGACTTGCCGGCGTTCCGAAGAGCAGCTCTATCAGCCGTCGGCTGACCAGACGCTCTCGCTTGTGGAAAGTGGCACGACCCTCTACCACCTTATTATATATTAGACGGTTTGAACGGCTATCTTAATCGTCCTGCAGCAAGAGGAAATGCTGCAAGGCGCCCGTCATAGACGGATACTTCTCGCTGGGTGCTTCCAAGTCCAGGCGCAGACCGGCATCGCGGGCAGCCTTCGCCGTCGTGGGACCGAAGGTGGCGATGGCAATCTCGCCCTGCTCGAAGTCGGGGAAGTTCTTCGTCAGCGACTCGATACCCGAGGGGCTGAAGAAGATGAGCATATCGTAGTCGAACGTCTCCACCTCCTCGGGGGTGAAGTCATTGCTGACGGTGCGATACATCACGCACTCCTTGTGGTTCAGCTTCTTGGAGTCGAGGAGCACGCTGACGGCGTCATTATGGACGTCGCTCATGGGGACGAGGTACTTCTCGGTCTTGTGCTTGACCATCGTGGGGAGGAGGTCGTCGATGCGTCCTGTGGTGCCAAAGAACACCTTACGCTTACGATACTGGACGTATTTCTGAATGTAGAGGGCGATGGTCTCCGTGACGCAGAAGTACTTCATGTCCTCGGGGATGGCTACCCTCAGCTCTTTGGCGAGTGTGAAGAAGTGGTCGATGGCGTGACGCGAGGTGAACACGATGGCGGTGTAGTCCAGGATGTTCACCCTTTGTGCGCGGAAATCCTTCGCTGTCATGCTCTCCACCTTGATGAAGGGGCGGAAGACGAGTTCCACATCAAACTTCTCCGCTATATCGAAATAGGGAGACTTCTCGCTGGCAGGTTTCGGTTGCGATACCAAGATTTTCTTTATCATCTTTCTGTCCTAATAATTTACTTCCAGAAAACCGACCGTCATCTGCCAAGCACCCACGAGAGCGGCGAGCGGTACGGCTTCGAGGGCACAAAAGTACAAAATAATCTGCAGAAAAAAACCTTTTTGGCGAAAAAAGATTACATAACTCTTATAAAACGCCCATATTTTCGCTATTACAACGATAATTGCAAAATAATATAGGACATTTTGCAGCGAAAGCCCGAAATAGACGAGCAGTAGCACCACAGGCAACAATGCCACCCCCTGAGCGGCCGCGGCCGTGAGTAGCGCGGCTATCAGTTGTCCGTTTCTTTTACCATCGAAGAATACACCGTTGACGATATCATAGAGCACCACTTTCACACCGAAGTAGGCGATGAGTATGGCAAAGAAAATGAAGATGAGCAGATACTCGGAATTGATGACAAACGTCTCGGCCATATACTCCTTGGCCGCGAAGTAGCCGATGATGCTCGTGAGCAGACAAGTCTGAACGGAGAGCAGCACCTTGAACCACTGTCCGATGAGTTTCTTGTAGTTGGCAAGTGTCAGGACCATCGCCACCAGGCAGATGAGCAGCAGGCTGGTGATGACGTCGTCGTTGCGCACCTGGTAGGGCACGGGGTCGCCGGCAACGCCCATGGCCTCGCTGCCGACCTCTGGGTGTAGCAGCGAGTCCTTGGTGAAGAACGTTTCCTTGTAATATAGTGGCAGCATGGGGTTGACGGCAGCGGCGTGGGGTTTACAGTCCGAAAGCCTTTCGGATATCGTCGACGCGGTCGAGCTTCTCCCAAGTGAAGAGCTCCACCTCCATCTCCTTCGTCTCGTGGTAATGGCTGGTGAACACCTTCTTCACCACCTCGTTCTTTCGACCCATGTGTCCGTAGGCGGCCGTCTCGACGTACATCGGCTGGCGCAGTTTCAGCGTGCGCTCGATGGCCTTCGGACGGAGGTCGAAGAGCTGCTCCACCTTCCGGGCGATCTCGCTGTCGCTCATGGCCACGTGCGAGCGGCCGTAGGTATTGACGTAGATGTTCATGGGCTGTGCCATGCCGATGGCGTAGGCCACCTGTACGAGCATCTCGTCGGCGACGCCTGCCGCCACCATGTTCTTGGCGATGTGACGAGCGGCGTAGGCAGCCGAGCGGTCTACCTTCGACGAGTCCTTGCCCGAGAAGGCACCGCCGCCGTGGGCACCCTTGCCGCCGTAGGTGTCAACAATGATCTTGCGGCCCGTCAGTCCGGTGTCGCCGTGGGGTCCGCCTATGACGAACTTACCCGTGGGATTGACATAGTACTTGATGTCGAGGCCGAAGAGGTCGAGCACCTTCTGCGAGTGTATCTGCTGCTTCACACGCGGTATGAGGATGTTGATGACGTCGTCCTTGATCCGGGCGAGCATCGCCTCGTCGTTAGCGAGTCCAAAGGTGGTGTTGTGCGCCACGAGGAACTCGTCGTGCTGCGTCGAGACGACGATGGTGTCTATGCGCTCGGGCACGCCGTTGTCGGAGTATTGCACCGTCACCTGACTCTTGGCGTCGGGACGGAGGTAGGTCATCACCTTCCCCTCCTTGCGGATGTCGGCCAGCGTGCGCATGATGAGGTGTGCCAAGTCGAGCGACACGGGCATAAAGCTCTCCGTCTCATTGGTGGCGTAGCCGAACATCATGCCTTGGTCGCCGGCGCCCTGCTCCATCTCGGGATCGTCGTCAGCGGCTGAACCGCTGACCACTTTGTCTACGCCGCGGTTGATATCGGCGCTCTGCTCGTGTATGGCACTGAGGATACCGCAGGAGTCGCCGTCGAACTGGTACTCCGCCTTGGTGTAGCCAATGCGCTTGATGGTGTTGCGGGCGATGGTCTGGAGGTCTATGTACACCTCGCTGCTCACCTCGCCCATGAGTACCACCTGTCCTGTGGTGACGAACGACTCACAGGCCACGCGTGCCTTCGGGTCGTAAGCCAGGAACTGGTCTAGTATGGCGTCACTAATCTGGTCGGCCACCTTGTCGGGATGGCCTTCTGATACTGATTCTGATGAAAAGAAATAACTCATAGTCTTTAATGAGTAATTAGTAATTAATAATTAGTAATTAATTTATTCTGCAGGCAGCATGACGACCTCAAGTTCGTTGCCGGCTTTCAGCACCTCGCGGACGAAGCCGCAGATGCTGGCAGGGGTGATGGCCTGGACGGTCTTCACGTAGTCGGTATGGAAGTCGAGGCCCCACTTGCGCCAGACGCTGATGCGTCCCTGCCAGTAGCCGTTCTGCTTCAGCTGGTCGGCATGGCTCTTCAGCATATACTCCTTCACCTTCTTCACCATGTCGGCATCAATCTTACCAGCGGCCATGTCCTGGACGGCGCGGCGCATGATGGCGATGGCGGTGTCGGCCTTCTCGGGCTTCATCGGACAGTAGGCCAGCAGATTCGCCTCGTCGGCGAAGTCGCTACGGTTCAGGCTGGCCTGCGCCACGACGGTGTAGGAGGCGCTGGCCTCCTCGCGTATCTCCTTGAGGTATACCATCTGCAGCACCTGTCCTGCCATGTGGGCGCGGATGCTGTTGCGCAGCGTGTAGGGCAGCTGCTTCGTATACCAGTTGAGTACGGCGATGGCTTTCGGTGTCTCGCCCTTGTGCTTGAAGTCGTTGACCACCTTGCCCGTGTAGTCGGTGGCGACGTCGCTACCCTTCTCGGGAATCATGTTCTGAGCAGGCAGCGAGGCGATGTACTGCTCTATGAGCGGGCGGATGGTGCTATCGTTGTAGTTGCCGATGATGGTGAACGTGAAGGCGGCGGCGTTGGCCGTGCGCTCCTTCGCCATGCGCAGGATACGGTCGTAATCGACGTCCTTCAAGTCCTCCACGTCCAGATTCCTGAAGCGCGGGTTATGGCTGGTGGCGGTAACATTCAGCGAGTCGGCGAAGACGGCCTCTGGCTGCAACAGGCGGTTCTTCAGCTGCACCTCCATGGTCCTCATCAGCTGATCGACGCTCTTCTGGTCCTTCTTGATGTTCGCGGTCATGTAGAGGTAGGCAAGCTGCAGCATCGTCTCCACGTCCTTCGGTGTCGACGAGCCGTTGACGTTCGTGCGATAGGTACTCATCGACAGCGTGGCGCTGGCCACCTTGCCGGCGAGGGCCTTGATGAGCTCGGTGTGCGAGAAGTTACCCAGTCCGCTGGCCTCCACGACGTCGCTGAAGAGTGCGACGTTAGCACGGTCGCCAAGACCGTAGAGCGACGAGCCGCCCCAGCCCTCGGCCGTGAGCAGCACCTGGTCCTTCTTCAGATCGGTCTGCTTCAACACCACCTTCACGCCGTTCGACAGCGTCAGCTCGGAATAGCCGAAGAGGTCGTTCTTCTCCTCCTTCACGATGGCGCCCTTCTTGGGCAGCACGGTCATCAGCGGCTCGTCCTTCACGTTGTCGACGTATGCCTCGAGCTTCTCGGCGCGGGCAGCCTTGATGGCACCCAGCAGACCCTCCTCGGTGGGATAGAGGGCGCCGTCCTTCTCCTGGTTGAAGCTGACGATGACCATATTCGAGTCGCTGCTGACGGGGAACTGCTTCATCAGCTGGTTGATGCTCTCCAGCGGCAGCATGGGTACCACCTGCTTCATCAGCTGGTAGTAGTCGTCGAGCGAGGGGATGGGCTCGTTCTCGAGGAAGTGCTGCACGTACTCACTGACGAACTGCGAGTTGTAGCGCTTGTCCTTGTTCAAATACTGCTTGTCCAGGGCGCTGATGGTGTTCAACTTCGAGCGGTTGTACTCCGTCGGCGTAAAGCCGAACTCCGCGGCACGGCGCACCTCCTTGAAGACGCGCTGCAACGCCTCGTTCATCTTGCCGTCCTTGGGAACGACGACGATGTCGAAGGCGTCCTTCGGTCGCGACAGCAGGTACATCCCGTCGCTCACCGATGCCTGCAGGTACGGGCAGTCGGGTTCCTGGGCCATCTCGCCGAGCCGGCTGTTCAGCATCCCTAGGGCGGTATTCCTCATGTAGTTGCTCAGCAGGTAGACCATCGACGTCTTCACCGAGTCGGGCACGGCGTCGTGCTTGAACAGCACCTCGACCATATTGATACGCTGCTCCTTGTCCTTGTCGATGACCACGATGGGCTCGGCGTTGTCTGGCACGGGCTCCATGACCACTTTCGCGGCATCGGCTGCGGGGGTGGCAATCTGCGAGAACATCGTCTTGATTTTCTGCTCCACCTGATCCACGTCCACATCGCCGACGACGATGATGCCCTGGTTGTCCGGGCGGTACCACTTCTCGTAGTACTGCTGCAGGAACGGGCGTTCGAAGTTGTCGATGATCTCCATCAGTCCGATAGGCATACGGTGGCCGTACTTCGACCCCGGGTAGAGCTTCGGCAGGTCGCGCTCCAGCATACGCATCTGTGCCGAGGTACGCAGGCGCCACTCCTCATGGATGACGCCACGCTCCTTCTCAATCTCCTCCTGCTCCAGCAGCAGACCGTCGGCCCAGTCCCAGAGGATCATCAGACACGAGTCGATGATGCCCTCGCGCGTCGTGGGTACATTGCTGATGTTATATACCGTCTGGTCTATCGACGTGTAGGCGTTGAGATCGGTGCCGAACTTCACGCCGACGCTCTCGCACCAGCGCAGCAGCTCGTTGCCCTTGAAGTGCTTTGAGCCGTTGAAGGCCATGTGCTCCAGGAAGTGTGCCAGTCCGCGCTGGTCGTCGTCCTCCTGGATGGAGCCCACCTTCTGGGCGATGTAGAACTCTGCGCGCTGCTCGGGCCACGCGTTGTGGCGGATGTAGTAGGTCATTCCGTTGTCCAGCTTGCCGATGCGTACGGCGGGGTCGACGGGGATGGATGACACCACCTGAGCCGTTACCGACGCTACGGCCACGACAGCGAAGAGAGCCACCAGAACAAGGTTTTTCAGTTGATTCAAGTTTTTGTTCATTCTTCTTTTTTCGTTTCAGCGTGCAAAGTTACGACTTTTTTTTCATATTCCTCGGGTGATGCTCTAAAATTTCTCGCCTGAGGGCCGTCGTGTCGATATGGGTGTAGATTTCCGTCGTGCCGATGCTCTCGTGACCCAGCAGCGCCTGGATGACGCGGAGGTCGGCGCCCCCCTCGAGCAGGGCGGTGGCAAAGGAGTGGCGCAGGGTGTGTGGCGAGATGGTCTTCCGGATGCCCGCCGCCTCCGCCTGCTGCTTGATCATGATAAGGATCATCACACGCGTCAGGTGGGCGCCGCGGCGGTTCAGGAACACGTAGTCCTCCTCGCCGGGCTTGATGGTCATCTCGCGCCGCACGGCGAACCATAGGTCCAGCTCCCCGATGGCACGTGGTGAGATGGGCACGAGGCGTTCCTTCGAGCCCTTGCCCATGACGCGCACGTATTGCTCCTCGATGTAGAGGTCCGAGAGTTTGAGGTTCACCAGCTCCGACACGCGCAGGCCGCAGGAGAAGAGCACCTCGATGATGGCACGGTTACGGTGACCCTCCCATTTCGAGAGGTCTATCGAGTCCTCCAGCCGGTCCACCTCTTCCGTCGTCAGCACCTCGGGCAGGTGGTCGCCTATCTGCGGCGACTCCAGCAGCTCTGTGGGGTCGTCGTCGCGGTAGCCGTCTATCTGGAGGTAGCGGAAGAAGGCGCGCACGCCGCTGAGTATGCGGCACTGCGACCGCGGTCCGATGCCGATGTCGTGGAGTCCTGCGGCAAACGCCTGGAGGTCCTCGAGCTGCACGGTCGCGGGGTCCTTTCCTTCCTTCTTCAGGAAGGCCAGCAGTTTCTCCAGGTCACGCTGGTACGCCTCCACCGTGTTCCTGGAAAAATTACGCTGCAGCTTCAGGTACCGCACGTATCCCTTTACCATGGCAATTAGTAATTAATGAGTAATTGGAGCGCAGCGCTGTGCCAGCCACTGGCGGTCGTCGGCATCGAGGTGGGGTGCGAGGCGGTCGTATACCGTTTGGTGGTAGTCGTTCAGCCACTGCAGCTCCTCGTCCGTCATCATCTCGACGATGATGGGCGTGGTGTCGATGGGACAGAGCGTCAAGGGCTCGAACTGCAGGAACTCGCCAAACTCCGTGGTCTTGTAAGGAACGATGAGCAGGGTGTTCTCCGTGCGTGCGCCACAACGGCCCGGCAGGTAGATGCCCGGCTCGTCGGTGATGGTCATGCCAGCCACGAGGGGTGCCGGTTTCCACTCCATGCGGAACTGGTGGGGGCCCTCATGTACGCACAGGTAGGTGCCCACGCCGTGGCCCGTGCCGTGCAGGTAGTTCAGTCCGTAGCGCCACATATCCTTGCGCGCAAGGATGTCCAACTGTGTACCGCTGCTGCCCGACGGGAACTTGCACATCTCCAACTGTATGTGGCCCTTGAGTACAAGGGTGTAGACAAGCTTCTCCTCGTCGGTGAGTGGGCCGAGGGCAATGGTACGTGTGATGTCGGTGGTGCCGTCAAGATACTGTGCTCCGCTGTCGAGCAGCAGCAGCCCGCGAGGCTCTAGAGGGATGTCGGTGTCGGCCGTCGGCTCGTAGTGGACGATGGCAGCATGAGTGCCATAGCCGGCAATGGTGTCGAAGGATATGTCGCGATAGAGCGGTTGCTCGGCACGCAGGCTTTCGAGTTTCTCAGCGACTTGAACCTCGGTGGTTCGAGGAACGAGGAAGGAGGAAGGAGGAACGAGATTACCTACAGCGCTTGAACTATCCTCGCTACTCGTTCCTCGTTCCTCGCTCCTCGAAAGAAGCCACCTCAGAAAGCGGACCATAGCTATGCCGTCCTTGAGCATGGCCGAGCGGAAACCCGCTATCTCGGTGGCGTTCTTGACAGTCTTCATGCGCTTCACCGGCGACTCGTTTTCCACCACGTGGCACGTTCGTTCCTCCCTCCTCGCTCCTCCTTCCTCGTTCCTCCTTCCTCGTTCCTTGAAGATATGGAACAACGCATCATTCACCTCGTCGGGATCCATGAGGATATTGTACTCGAAGTAATCGCGGAGTCCGCGGGCGACGTCCTCGTAGGGTGCCACCCCTACCCCTTCGGCCTTCAGGTAAGCCTCCACCTCGGGCGTCAGCTTTACCTTATTAATATAGAGGGTGACCCCACTGTTGTCCCCCGAGGGGGACTGGATAAGGAGGTAGCTGACGAAGACCGGCGTGCAGTGGACGTCCGTGCCACGGAGGTTCAGCGTCCAGGCGATGTCGTCGAGGGCGGCCATCAGCATCCCGTCAGCATGTTGCTCACGGAGTGCCTTGCGTATGCGGGCTATCTTGTCGTGGGCACTCTCGCCGGCATATTCCATAGGAAATATCTCCACGGGGTTCACGGGAATCGGCGGACGGTCCGTCCAGATACGCGTCAGGGGGTCGAAGTTCGTGCGTAGCGTCAGTCCGCCATGCTCGCGCAGCTCCTTGACGAGCTGTCGTACCTGGCTGGCGGAGGCACAGCTGCCGTCGATGGCGACCTCTGTTGTTCGAGGAACGAGGAACGAGGAACGAGGAACGAGATTACCTACAGCGCTTGAACTATCCTCGCTACTCGTTACTCGTTCCTCGCTCCTCGAAAGAATCCATTCGGCGATGGTGGGTGTGCCCTCTATCTTCTCGCGCATCAGCTGGAACTCGGTGCCGCGCAGCTGTTCCTCAGCCTGGAGGAAGTAGCGGGAGTCCGTCCACAGGGCGGCGGCGTCCATCGTCACCACCGCCGTGCCTGCCGAGCCGTCGAAGCCGCTGATCCACTCGCGGCCTTTCCAGTGGTCGGCCACGTACTCACTCTGATGGGGGTCGGTGCTGGTGAAGATGTAGGCTCCCAGCCCCTCGCGCTGCATCTCCTCGCGCAGCGCCGCCAGTCGTTCGCTGATACTACTCATCTATTACTACGTTTATCTTCTATCCTCTTGCTCCTTGCCCCCTGCTCCCTGCACCTTTCGAGGTACTCGGCGGGCGTCTGTCCCGTCGTCTCCTTGAACTTACGCTGGAAGTAGCTGCGGTCGCTGAAGCCGCAGTGGCTGGCCACCGTCTCGTTGCTCCAGTCGGGATGCTCTTTGATGACGCGCAGCGCCTCCTCTATGCGCAGGGCCGTCATCCACTTGGCGTAGGTATAGCCCTGATGTTTCAGCCATGCTGACAGCAGGTAGCGCGGTACGCCGATGGCCTCGGCGGCACTGGGTATATTAATGCCTGCCTGTCGGTAGCCGCCCTGCTCCGTCCACTGGCTCGCGGCCTCGTCCACGTGCTGCAGCACCTCCGGCGTCAGCTCCGGCGTGCCGTTGGTGGTGGTCAGCTCATCGTTGATGATCTGTTGCTCCGCGACCTCCTCGTCGGCGTACTCCTCGGCTGCGCTCACCCGTTTCGGTGCCGAGCTGACGGCATAGCCGCAGAAGCTGTCCACGAGGAAGAAGATGCCTATGAAGAAGAGCACGCCGAAGATGGCCAGTCCTGCGCTCCTGACGAAGATGAGCAGGGGCACCATCAGCGACATCACCATCAGCACCAGTATGCTCAGTTTCATCCATCGCAGCAGTCCGTCGGTGTCGCTGTCGTAGTAGTTCTGTAGTGCATGTCGCATGGAAACGATGTTCTTCAGGTGCAGTCCGCTGTAGTAGCCCTGCATCATGAGGTACACCACCGAGGCGGCCACCTCGGCACTGTGCAGCTCGGGGGTGTCGCTCAGCAGCGGCTGTCCGTCGATGGTCGCCGCCACGCCCAGTAGCGCCAGTACCACGACCCATGCCACTCCGCCTATCGCTTGTGTCACGATGTTCACACGTCCCTGGCGTTGCAGGTAGAGCAGCGCCAGCGAGATGGCCCAGCTGACGGGAATGAAGAGCACGAGGTTCACCAGCACGGCCTGTGTGACGCCCATGGCGCGCAGTCCGAGCACATACTGCAGCAAGAACTGCACGTCGAGGAGCAGGATGCCCGTGGTCATCAGCCAACGTGCCTTAGCCACGACGCCGCTTACCGCCACCTTCCTGGGTAGCAGTAGCAGCTTCAGCACGAGTAGCGTCAGCACGATGATGGCAGTAAATTGCATCAGTTCCACGCCGCAAAGTTACAACTTTTTTGCGAAAAACGGCAGAAAGGTGTGTAAATTGTGCGAATTTACACACCTTCTTCTTACGGATTACACACCATTGTCACATTTTCCACACCTCCACACGCGATAAAGGAGTACCTTTGCCGGCGAAATCAACAAAACCATAACCAGTGGCATGAACTTTTCGACATTCCTCAGCGAGACGCCCCTCTGGATTCTCATCCCCCTCGGCTTGATCTACATCGCCGTCGTGGGGTACTTCGTCTATATCGGCGTCCGACTGTTCAGGGATTGAGCATTAAGCATTAAGCATTGAGCATTAAGCATTGAGCATTAAGCATTGAGCATTAAACATTAAGAGAATATGCAACCATTAAGAATCAAGAAGATACTGACAAGGGCAGCAATGATGCTGCTACTGCTGCTGACAGGCGTAACTGCCAGCGCGCAGCCCGACGAGGCGGCGCTCGACTCGCTGCGCCAGCGCGACGACTTCGTGACGGCCAGCCTGCTGGTGGCTACGCCGGGGCCGCACCTCTATTCGGCACTGGGCCATTGTGCGCTGCGTATGGAGTGCCCCGCCTTCGGGCTGGACTACTGCTTCAGCTTCGAGATGAACAGCGGCAACGACGCCACCGACTACCTGAACTTCTTCAAGGGACAATCGCCGTCGGGCATCATTGCCATGGAGACGCCCGCCTATCTGCAACGCTTCAAGGACGAAGGGCGCGGCGTGACGCAGTACACGCTGAACCTCACCCCGGTGCAGAAGCAGGAGATGTGGCGCCGTCTGGACAACAACCTGATGGAGGGCATCTCCACACACTTCGACTTCCTCTATCACAACTGCACATCAACATGTTTCGCCGCCATCAGGGGTCAGCTGTTAGATGAGCACCTGGAGGTGAAGGAGTGGCCGGAAATGCTGCGTCTGCGCGCTGCCTTTACCCTGCAAGCCCACACCCGCCATGCACCATGGCTACAGTTTGCGTTGATGACCATCGGCGGCTCTAAGGCCGACGAAGACGCCCCCAAGGAGCTGTGTGTAGCCCCTGAGGATTTCGGCGAGACACTCGCTCACTCCGTCATTGTCAGTGCCGACGGCACGGAGCGCCCCGCCCTGACGGGCGAGGTACGTCAGTTGCTACCACAGACGCTGCAGCTGCAGCCCACCTGGCTCACCCCTCTTGTGCTCGCCGCTACGCTGCTGGTGCTGCTGTTGCTGCTCACCGCTGGCGAGTGGCTGTGGGGCTGGCGCCGCTTGGCACGGGCCACCGACGTGGTGCTCCTCGTGGTACAGGCGCTGCTGGGCGTGTTGTTGCTCTATCTGGTGATGGTGAGCAACCTCTTTGGCCAGCATTGGAACTGGTGCCTGCTCATCTTCTCGCCCCTGCCGCTCCTTGCGTGGCTCTGCTGTCGCCGTCGCGGCTGGTATGGCCGCCTTGCCCTGCTCTATGGCGGCATCCTGCTGCTTGCCGTGGCCTCGCCGCTCATCACCGCCCAACTGATTGCTGCCCACCGGCTGACGGCTGCCGCCATCGCCGTCAGGTGCTTCAGTTGCGCATGGGCCAAAAACCGAAAAACAAAATAAAAGATCAACATAGCAATGAAAACAAAACATTTATTTCTTCGGCTCCTACTGTTTCTGGCGGTATGGGCTGTAACCAGCCAAAAGACCATGGCTGGTAATAGTCTTGAAAAGTATTGGCAATATAACATCAATGTTTCTACCAGTCCTACTGGCCTCGGGAAAGTCTATATCAATGGGCAACCGACAGAGTTTAACACATTAACTACGTCCGACAAATCGACAGAGACCCTTAAATATGATTATTTGCCTAGCGGCTATTTCTTTTTGGGATGGTCAAAAGACAGGCCAGCCTCAGAGATCAGTGAAATAGTATCCGTGGATAACCCATCTAGCTTTACTGTCCATGGGTATTATCGAGGGAAATTTTATAGTGCACCCAATAATGACAATACTCACAGTACACAGTTTTACGCTAACTTTACATGTTTGAAAGCAGAGAGTCAAAACGAGGATGAAGGCTCTGCAGTCATACTTGATCTACCCATAGAATCGCCTATACAGGTTTCTCTTGGCGACGATGTGCGTTTGATGGCCGTAGCAGAGGCCGGGTACAAGTTCAAGGAATGGAGACGGGGCGATGTCGTCGTATCCACCGACAACCCCTATAGTGTCCATGCCGACTTAGAGACGGCGGGAACCTACACCGCCTTTTTTGAAGCGTGTACGGAGGTGACTGCCCACCAAGTGATTATCGAGACGTGCATAAACGGCACCATTGTCTCCAGTAAAGAAACGGCTGTAGCTGGCGAGGACATCTACCTAACCCCTACCGCTAATGCTGGTTACGAAACGACCGTTGCCAGATACAATAGTATCAATGCCGACAAAATCAGCGATGGACGTTATGTTTTCACCATGCCGAACGATAACGCATATATCTCGCTGATGTGCAAGCCCATCACCTACACCATCAACTTCGAGCTCGACGGAGGATCGCTGGGAATACTCTACCCAATGGAATACACCGTTGAGACAGAAACCTTCACACTGAGCACCCCATCGAAAGAAGGCTATACCTTTGCAGGCTGGAAGAGTGCTGACTTGACTGAACCAACCACCACCGTCACCATTGCCAAGGGTTCAACTGGCAATCGCGTTTACACGGCTAAGTGGACGGAAGTATTAAATTAAAGAAAGGGAAGAACGATGAATACAAAACGCTTTTTTCTACGGCTGCTCATAACGGTATGTGCGGTATCCTGTCCGAAGGTAATGTATGGTGGTGGAACAACACAGTATTGGCAGTATAATATCCATTTGGCAACCAGCCCTACGGGCATCGGTAAAGTATATGTCATTAATCAGGAAAAAACATATGAAAACTCGTTTAGTGCGGTTAACGAGTCTAGTAGTATGGATTTCTCCATTGAATATCAAGATTCGTTTGCGGGGTATATCTTCTTGGGATGGTCAGAAGACGAACCCGCGACGAAACCCAGTGATATTTTTACTAAGCAGAACCCATATTATTTCTCTTTAAATGGGTTCGATGCCGGCAAGCATGAAGGTGCGCCTTCTATTGATTCGGATTTAAAAACCGATTTCTATGCGAACTTCACCAGTCTGATAGTGGAGAGTCAAAATAAGGATGAAGGCTCTGCCGTCATATTGGATTCCCCATTCCAAGTTAGCCTTGGCACGGAGGTACGCATCAAGGCCATAGCAGAGGCTGGTTACAAATTTGTCGGATGGCGACGGACTAACGTTAGCGGTGTCGTACAAGAGGGTTTTGCCTCTACCGATAATCCTTACTGTTTCACCACCAGCGTGGAAACGGCAGGCACCTACACCGCCATCTTTGAAGAGACGACGGAGGTCATTGCCCATACTGTTACCACAGAAGATGCCAATCATGGCCATCTCGTTGCCGACCATGAAACGGCCACGGCACGCGAAGCCGTCTACTTGACCGTTTCATCTGATGACGGTTATGAAACGACATCCTTGAAATACGACAACTTCTATGCAGACAAGGTGAGTGACACACGCTATCGGTTCATTATGCCCAACGAGCATATAAAAATATCACAGACGTGCGCCCCCATCACTTACACCATCGGCTACAACCTGGACGGCGGAACGGTGAGCACAGCCAACCCCACGCAATACACCATTGAGACCGAGACCATCACGCTGACTAACCCGACAAAGACGGGCTACGCCTTCGCAGGATGGAAGAGGAAGGGTGCTACAGAGACCGTCATCACTGCCACCATTCCCAAGGGCTCTACACGTAAGCGTTTCTATACCGCCAAATGGACGCCCAACACCTACACCGTCAGTTTCGACAAGAATGCAGACAATGCGACGGGTGACGAGATGGATCCGATGCACTTCACCTACGACGAGGAAAAGACG
Organism: Prevotella sp.; assembly: GCA_016285245.1. Taxonomy (GTDB): domain Bacteria; phylum Bacteroidota; class Bacteroidia; order Bacteroidales; family Bacteroidaceae; genus Prevotella. Next base: position 38,579 of record JAEEQH010000001.1, on the reverse strand, counting down.
CTCAGCCTGAACACCTTTAGCCGCGAGGGATACTTGTTTGCAGGCTGGAACACCAAGGCCAACGGTAGCGGCACTGCCTACAGCAATGGGCAAGTCGTGAAAAACCTGACCTCCCAGGTTAGTGGCTCCGTCACCCTCTACGCCCAGTGGTCGGACAAGACTCCTGATAAGTTATACTTTGGCGACGACAATGACGGCAGCGCAGACCATCCCTACACCATCAAAACACGCGATGCCTGGAACTACTTCTGCGACTGTTTGCAGGACAACACGACCTACAACCGCTTCAGTGGCAAGACCGTGAAGCTGGACGCCGACATCAGCGTCAGCCGCATGGCGGGCAGCGACAGCCACGACTTCTGCGGCACGTTCGACGGCGGGGGGAACACGCTGCGATTCACCTCGACCGAGAACGTCAACGGCGTGGCTCCCTTCAGCTACATCAGCGAGACCACGCCCACGGGCGACAGCGTGGTGAGCCACCCCTCCATCCGCAACCTTAACGTCGTGGTCGACATCAACACCACGGCCACCCACGCCAGCGGCCTCGTCGGTCGTATGTGGGGCACCCTCACCATCGAGGACTGCACCGTCAGCGGCACCATCCAGACCTCCGCCCAGTACGCCACCGGGTTTATTGGCGAGCAGAACGGCGCCGCCAACATTACCGACTGCGTCAGCAGCGTGACCATCAAGAGTAGCGTCAACGGCGACGGCACCGACGGCGGCTTCGTGGGCCGCACCACGGGCACCAACTGCATTACCCACTTCAAGGGCTGCCTGTTCAACGGCAAGCTGCTCACCACCAACGGCACCAACAAATGCGGCGGCTTCGTAGGGTGGAACAGGGGCACAGTCAACGTCAGCAACAGCCTCTATGCCCCCGCCGACCCCGGGGAGGGCGAGACATGGGCAGACACCAGCGGCAGCGCCACCTTCGCCCGCAACGGCGCCACCGTCAGCAACAGCTACTACACCACCGACTTCAATGACGGCACCACCTATACCGGACAGGGCAAGCTAGTCCATCGTATCATGGCGGGTGATGACGTCACCGTCGCCCACGCCGGCGCGCCCACGCAGTACGCCACCAGCGGCATCACCGCCTATAAGGCCATCAATGCCAGCGGCGACAGCGACCCCTTCATTGCCGGTATCGTATATAATAATGTAGTGTACGCCGGACAGGTCGACAATGTCAGCCTCACGGTGAGCGCAGCCTCCCGCGCGGGCTACGTCGTCAGTGGCACCTACGCTAGCGCCGGTACGCTGACCGGCACGGGGAACCCCTACAGCTTCACCATGCCCAATGAGGATGTCACCATCACAGCCAACTACACCACTATCAACGAATTCCCATGGACGGAGAACTTCAACGGCCTTACTGTGAACAATTCCATTCCCAGCGGATGGGACAACAGCGAGGGAACGATATATAGTGATTCTTACAAATGGGCGTATAACACCTCTACATCAGGCAATGGTTCCACCAACGGCACCAGCCACGACGGCTCCAATTGCGTGCGTTTCAATTCCTACAGCAATTCTTCAGGCAAAACCAACTTCCTGAAGACACCCATCATGAACCTGCCTCAAGACAAGGTGATGCTGCTTCACTTCTGGTACAAGAATCCTGTTGGCGGAGACTTCTCAGTGTATATCTCCACCGATGGCGGAGCTACTCACACAACGGCTCTTGCCACTGGCCTGACAGCACAAGCCTCCTGGAGAGAATACTTTATCAGTCTTGAAGACTATGTCGGCGCAGAAAATGTCATCATCGTCTTCAAGGGTACATCCAACTATGCCAATAATGATGCCTATATTTATTTGGACGACGTCACTGTGGAGGAAAGGAGTTCCTGTATGACGCCACGGGAGCCGACCGTTAGCGTATCACCCACATCGGCCACGCTGAACTGGACAGAGGTGGGCACGGCTACCGAATGGGTTGTGGCCTATAAGGCCACTTCCGATAACGGTTTCACCGAGGTTATAGCCAATAGCCATCCATTCACGCTTACGGGCCTCGCCAGCGCGACCACCTATACTGCGAAGATACGACCGGTAGCAGATGAAGAGAAGTGGAGCAGTGAGATCATCTTCACCACACTCGTCAGCAACCCGATTCCCACCGACATAGCTGTCAGCAATATCACGCACAACAGCGCCACCATCAGCTGGACGGGCTACGGCGAGAGTTACAACGTACGATACTGTACGGCCATCTTCGAAGAAGGCTTTGAGAACGGACTTGGTAGCTGGACGATGCAAAACCAAGAAAGCAGCACCGGTATATATTCCACTGCACATAGTGGCAGCAAAGGATTCCGGTTCAATAACAGGTCTAATCCCCCTCAGTATCTCATGTCGCCAGAACTGACAAATGTAGATGAGGATGCTCTTCTGGAGTTTTATTATATGAATTCTTTTTCTAATTATACAGAAACTTTCCATGTAGGCTTCAGTTCGACGACCAACAACGCCGATGCCTTTACCTTCGGGGAAGAGATAACGGCCTCCGACACACAGTGGCATCTCTATCAGGTGACCGTTCCTGCCGGCACGAAGTATATCTGCTGGGAACTGACGTCTGATGACAAACGCTTTTTATACATCGACGATATCGTTGTAAAAGCGGCGAACTGGACGAACGCCAACACCGCAGAAAAGATCCTCTTGCTCACAGGCCTCAACGCTGGCACGAATTACATATATCAGGTGCAGAGCGTGAAGGGCGAAGAGGCCTCCGACTGGTCGCCCTACGCCTCGTTCACTACGGCGACTGTCATCGAGTTGGCGGACACTGGCACCGACAACGCCACGACGATTAGCGAGAACAATGGTAAGTTGGCTGACGTCACCCTCAGCGGCCGCACGCTCTACAAGGACGGGGCGTGGAACACACTGTGCCTGCCGTTCGACGTCACGCTCGAGGGTTCTGTCCTCGAGGGCGCCACGGCCAAGACACTGACCGCCGCCACGATGAACGGCGACGACCTCAGCCTGACCTTCGGTAATCCCGACAGCGCGACGGAGCCCGTGACGGTACTCAAGGCCGGCGTGCCCTATCTCATCAAGTGGAATGAGGGCACGGACATCGTCGAGCCGACGTTCACCGGTGTGACCATCAACAACAGCTATGCGGCCACCGCCCGCAAGACCGTCTCCGCGGCTGATGGCGCCGTGAAGTTCATCGGCTACTACGATACGTTCAGCATCGACCAGACCAACACAGACATCTATTATATGACCGCGCAGAACACGCTGAAGCATACGGGCGTCGCCCGCACGCTTCACGCCTGCCGCGCCTACTTCCAGTTCGCTGACGAGGCGTCCGAGGCACGCCAGATCCGCCTCGACTTCGGAGAGGACGAAACGACAGGAATCGTTTCAATGTTGGACGAGGAAGGAGGAACGAGGAACGAGGAAGGAGATATGAAAAATGGCGCGTGGTACACGGTGGATGGTGTGAAACTCAATGGAAAACCAACACGAAAAGGACTCTATATCTTCAATGGACACAAGGTCGTGATTAAGTGAGTGAAGTGAGAGCTCGCTCGCACTTCCAAGCGTGAACGAGCTCGAGCTTTAGCTCAAAACAGTAGTAAAGTGAGAGTAAGAAACGAATGGGTATGTAAGACATATGAAGAAGAATTATTTGAAACCAGAGACGACGGTCGTTACCGTCAGGACACAACAGCTGATGCAGACCAGCGGGAAGGTACAGCTCGGCGAGAACATCAGCAAGCAGCAGTCGGCAGACACCACCGAGGACATCGAGCCCAACCGCTCGCGCGAGGACTTCCGCAGCAACTGGGACGACGAGGAGGAGGACTAAGGCCCCCTCCCGACCTCCCCGAGGGGAGGAGGTCTATTCGAGGCGGTTGACTCTGCTTGGGACAAGTTGGAAAAGGTCATGGAAAAGTCAGGCGTACAACGATTATTCCCGCTTTGTTGTGCTTACAGGCAGAAGACGTGTGGGCAAGACAAGCCTTGTATATAAGCTGATCAGCGAGACGCAGGAAGATGCTCCCGGACTCTATTTCTTCGTTGGCAGAAAAACGGAAACCGTTCTCGTAAGAACATTTATACAGGAGGTTCGCGAAAAGCTCGGCGAGTTTGTTCCCGATGGAATGAGTTCGTTTCGTGAACTCTTCCGATTGATACTGGAGATAGGGAAGCGGAAGACGTTTACACTCTTTATTGATGAGTTTCAGGAGTTTGACAATATAAACGCCGGTATCTTCAGCGACATACAGGAACTATGGGACGAATACAAGAAGCAGACCAACGTCTGTCTGATTGTGTCTGGCTCTATCTTCCGCAAGAGAATTCATCGCTAAAGCGGCACTTTAGCGACGAAAAGCGGCACTTTAGGATTCTAAAGTGGCACTTTAGAATACAAAAGTGGTCTGAAACGACACGAGCAAGAAGATTTATTTCACTTTTGCCTTAATATATATATCAAAAAGGTGAGAGCAATTGCGTGAAAAATCAAAAAAATTTGTTTATCTTTGCAGCGGATTAGCAAATACGAAGCTGATATGAACACTACGGACATTTTCAAGCGCTACGACCACCCCCTGCACGACACTTCAACCACAATCCATGCCTCCCCTCACCTACATACACGCTTCTGAGGCTGACCGCACGACGGCGGGCGGCAGAGGTCGAGCGAAGCTCAAGGGAAGCCACAGTGTTTTTATACACATCAGACGACAAATAATTAAATCTTAAATAAAATGACAACGACAAAGACAATGAGAAGATTGTTTTCGGGGGCGGCGGGGACGCTGGCCCTCACGAAGAGGCGGGCGGCATCGCCGATGATGCGGCACGCGAAACCTACCTCCCCCACCGCCCGTAGCGGGCGGTTAGTTTTAACCCTACTTCTCATGCTGCTCACCACGGCGACGGCGTGGGCATGGGACGGTACGTACATCGACGAGGACGGCGACGAGCAGACCGTCGAGGACGCCTTCCCCATCGAAGTCAACGACGACGGTACTTCCAACCTCGACCCCGATGGCTGGTACTACGTCGAAGGCAATGTCACCATCAATAGCCTCATCGGCAATGCGGATGGAGGCGACATCCACATCATCCTCTGCGACGGCGCGACGCTCAACATTACGAACGAGGACGGCATGGCCATCAGGTTAAATCACTGCAACCTCTACATCTACGGGCAATCCGCAGGCACCGGCAAACTCATCGCCACGAGCACTAACTTTTTCACCATCAATACCAACGGAGGCGACCTCACCATCGCCGGCGGCATCGTGACGGCCACGAGCATCGTGGTTGGTGTTGGCAGCATCACCCTCGCCGGCGGCGCCGTCAAGGCCAGCAGTTACTATGTGGATTCAGAAGAAATCACCATCGACGACGACCTGACCTACTACGACGGCACGGGCGCGAGCTACGAATCCGCTATCAACCTTAACGACGCCGACGTCAACAACCGCATCCTGAGCCCCTGGGAACTCAGCGGCACGTGCGGCAACGGCGTGACCTGGAGCTGCGACCTCGAAAGCCTCACCATCAGCGGCACCGGCGCGATGGCTGACTACTACGGCGACAACCAGCCCTGGAAAGACTTCAAGCAATTCATCACCAGCGTCACCATCGGCGACGGCGTGACCAGCATCGGGAGTTACGCATTCGAAGAATGCACCAGCCTCACCAGCGTCGTCATCCCCGACGGCGTGACCAGAATCGGGGATGGCGCATTCTACAGCTGCACCAGCCTCACCAGCGTCACCATCCCCGACGGCGTGACCAGCATCGAGATTGGCGCATTCTACAGCTGCACCAGCCTGGCCATCGTCAGCGGCGCCAGCGGCGTGACCTTTATCGGCCCCAGTGCCTTCACCGATACCGATTGGTACCGCAACCTGCCCAGCGGCCTCACCACCTTGGGCCACGTAGTCTACCGCTTCGTGGGCAACGGCACCAGCGTCACCATCCCTGACGGCACCACGCAGATATTTCAATCTGCCTTCCAGTATAGTGCCATCACCAGCATCGTCATCCCCGCCAGCGTCACCACCATCGGAACCAATGCCTTTTACGGTTCTGCCCTGCAAAGGGTCTATAGCCTGCGCCCCGAGGCGCCCGAACTGGGTTACAATGCGTTAAATAGCGGAAATTTAGGAGCCATCGTCGTGCCCGCCGCAGCGTATGACAGCTATAATAGTGGGTGGTCTTCATACAGTAGCAATCTGCAGAGCGGCTACACCGTCACCTGCGGCGCGGACGTCACCGCTACCACCTACGCCCCCATCGTGGCAGAGGGCGAGACCGTGACGCTGGGTTACACCGGCACTGACGTGCCCGCGGGCTACCTCTTCGGCGCCTACACCGTCAACGGCGAGGCCATCGACGGCAACACCTTCACGATGGGGACAGCCGACGTCACCGTCGACGCCACCTTCACCCCCGACCCCGCCCACTTCTCCGTCAACGCTGCGGGCACCGAGTACACCATCCACACCGCCACGGGCTGGGGTGTCTTCTGCGACGCCTTGCAGGATAACACGACCTACAACCGCTTCAGCGGCAAGACGGTGAAGTTGGGCAACAACATCGGCACGGCGCAGAACCCCATCACCCGCATGGCGGGCAGCGACGGCCATGAATTCCAAGGTAACTTCGACGGCGGGGGCAACACGCTGACCTTTACCGTCACCACCGCCACCGATAACTACTGCGCTCCGTTCCGCAACGTGAAGGGCGGCAGCGACGAGGACCATGCCATCACCATCAGCAACCTCAATGTCAAGACCACCATCACGGCGACTGACTATCGCCATGCGGCCGGACTCATCGCCCTGCAGAGCGGCCACGTCAACGTCACGGGCATCAACGCCGACGTCACCATCAGCAGCACCGGCATCTCGAACAACTCCCATGACCTCTATCCCGCCGGACTCGTCAGCCAGGCATCGTCCAGCGACGGCGGCACGCTGACCGTCACCGGCTGCACCGCCAGCGGCACCATCAGCACCGACGGCAAGTACGCCGCTGGACTCGTAGGCATCGTGCAGGGCACAGCCACCATCACCGACTGCATCAGCAGCGTCACCATCGACAGCTCCACCAGCGGCGACGGCACCCACGGCGGCATCGTGGCAGCACTCAGCGGCGCAACCAACATCTACGGCACCGTGTTCAACGGCCGTCTGCTCGGCGAGGACACCGAGAGCGTCGGCGGCTTCATCGGCTGGCGCAACAAGGGAGCCAACATCTACAACAGCCTCTTCATCCCCACCGAGGTCACCGTGAAGAAGGCCAACAGCGCCACCTTCGCCCGCAACGACGTAGATACCCACAACTGCTACTACACCTACTACCTCTGCGACGGCGAGCACTACGTGCCATACTATGCCACCGACGGCATCACCCGACGCAACGGCCACGCCCGCCGCACCGTCGCCGCCGCCGCCGACGTCACCATCGAGGCCATCGCCCTCAGCGGCGACGAAACCCACTACGCCGTCAGCGGCATCACCGCCTACGCCAACGGCGGCATCAAGCGCACCGTGGCCAGCGCCGACACCTACTACTACGGCCAGGGCGACGCCCTCAGCCTAACCCTCGGCAACACCGCCGCCGGCGCACCCCAAGGCTACCGCTACGACGGCTACACCGCCAGCGCAGGCACCCTCAGCGGCACCACCCTCACCATGCCCGACGAGGACGTGACCATCACCGCCGCCCTCGCCCCCATCGACTGGGCAACCGTGAACCAGGGCGACTCGGAAGACCCCTACATGATATACAACAAGGACCAGCTCCTGCTGCTCGCCCACCGCGTGAACGGCACCAGCGGCGAGACCGCCAACACGTACGTGGGCAAGTTCTTCAGGCTCGGAGCCGACATCACGTTCGACCCCAACGACCTGACCCTCGACGAAGAACAGAGCAACTATGAGGCCATAGGCGGCTACATCGGCGGCACCTACCGCAACTTCTGCGGCATCTTCGACGGCGACGGCCACACCGTCAGCGGCATCCGCATCCGCAAGACTGGCAACGACGATGCCTACAGCTACCAAGGCCTCTTCGGCTATACAGACTACGGTGCCAACATCTACGACGTCCACCTCACCGACGCCAGCATCACAGGCTACCAGAACGTCGGCGGCATCGCGGGCTACATCAACGCGGGCTCCATTATGCGCTGCACCGTCACCGATTCCCATATCACCGCCGACAGCTGGAACTACGGCACCATCTGCGGCTTCACCAGATCCTACTCCAGCCTCACCAACAACTACTACCACGGCTGCACCGTGAACGGCACCGCCGTCACCTCCGGCAAGGGCTGCAAGGGAGCCGACAACAACGGCGCCCTCCCTGCCTACGCCATCACCCTCGGCGCGAACATCACCACCCCCCCGGGAACCTTCGCCGGCCAGACGGAATGGCTCGACACCCCCCCTGATGGCGCCCGACTGGCCCCCGGGAACGGATTCACCCTGGCAGGCAACCACTATTTCGCCTCCGGCTACGAATTCACCCCCGGCTCAACCCTTGCCAGCGGCGCGGCGCAGGGATACACCCCCCGTGCAACCCTCGGCGGCCAGCTGTTGGACCTCTACACCCACATGGGTGACGCCCCCGACTACACCGGCACAGCCATAGCCCAGTTCACCGTCACCGCCGACTGCGACGGCAAGACCCTCAACGCCGCCCTCCGCAGCACCGGCCAGCCCGTCACCGTCGCCTACATCGATGCCGACGGCACCCTGCACGACGGTGACAACGCCGCCCAAGCCGTCGCCCTCGACGGACATGAGACCGTGGATGGGGATGGCGACGTATGCCTCGACGCCGGCACCTACTACGTCGGCACCGACATCGCCTACGCCAACCGAATCTGGCTCGCCGGCAACATCACCCTCATCCTCGCCGACGGCAAGACCATGACCCTCGCCAGCGACGTGACGGGCATCGATGGAGGCCGTAACCTCACCATCTATGGCCAAAGCCTCGACAACGATGCCGGCACCCTCCGCTACAACGGCACAGAGGCAGGCATCTATGTGAACAACTACGAGCAGCACAGCGGCAACGTCAGCATCACCACCAGCGGCCCCGGGATGAATGGCATCAACGCCAACGTCACCCTCCGGGGCGGCACCCTCACCGTCACCGCCAACGGCGATGACGCCCTCGCCATCCTCGGCACAACGCACAGCATCCTCGGCGGACAGCTCACCGCCACCGCCACCGGCGACAACGCCACCGGCATCCTCGCCTTGGCCGACGACGGCACCGCCCTCACCCTCGGCTGGACCCGCCCCGACGACCGCATCACCGCCAGCAGCATCATCACCACCTACGGCAGCACCGTAGCAGTAGCCGACGGCCAGGCCCTCACCGACGGCAGCGGCCACATCTACACCGGCACCCTCACCGCCAGTGTGCTCAGCGGTTTTGCCGCTGAGACGACCCTCCAGCCCTGCCTCGCCCTGGCCGACGCCGCCGACAACACCGCCGCCATCGCCGACCACGCAGGCCAGACCCTCGCCGTAGCCCTCAGCGGCCGCACCCTCTACAAGGACGGCGCGTGGAACACCCTGTGCCTGCCCTTCGACGTCGAGCTCGAGGGTTCGCCGCTGGACGATGCTACGGCGAAGACTGTGATTGGTACCACGACAAGTGGCAACGACATCACCATCAACTTCGGTAATCCCGACAGCACGACGGAGCCCGTGACGGTGCTGAAGGCCGGCGTACCTTATATTATTAAGTGGGATGCCACCAATACGAACATCGTCGAGCCCGTCTTCACCGGCGTAACGGTGGTCAGCAGTTCTGCTGCTGACAGAACCGTCTCCGTACTCGACGGCGCCGTGAAGCTCGTCGGCTACTACGACGCCCTCCTTCTGGATCCGGAGAATGGTTCTGACGACTTCGCCGCCAGCGTCGTGCCGAGCATCTACTACATGACCGCCGACAACACGCTGAAGCATACGGGCAGGGCCCGCACACTCCACACCTGCCGCGCCTACTTCCAGTTCGCTGACGAGATTGTCTCCGGCGCACGAGAGATCAAGCTGAACTTCGGAGAGGACGAAACGACAGGAATCGTTTCAATGTTGGACGAAGAAGGAGGAACGAGGAACGAGGAAGGAGATATGAAAAATGGCGCGTGGTACACGGTGGATGGCGTGAAGCTCAATGGTAAGCCGACACGCAAGGGTCTCTATATCTTCAATGGAAAAGTGGTCGTGATTAAGTGAGAATAAAGAAAAAAACAACAAAAGAAGTGGAACGAATATTTTGGAGCAAGCGGGATAGGTGCGGGATCAATGAGAGATCCTACACCTAACCTGTGACTTTGGGGGCGTTTAGCGGGTTACAACGTATGCGCGTGCACGCGTACACGTATTATAATAGGGAAAGCGGAAATTATCCCACACTTCCCACACTTCCTACACCTAAATCAATGCTTAATGCTTAATGCATAATGCTTAATGAAATGCCTGTAGGTGTAGGAAGTGTGGGAAGTGTGGGGTATTTTCTTGTTTCAGTAGTATATATGCATACGCGCGAGGCTCGTGGAAACAAATGACTTAAATATTCATTTTGAAATTATTATTAGAAAAATTAAGGTCAATTAGGATAACTCGTTTCTTAAAATAACCAATAATTTCGTGTTCGTTTCCCTGTTTCCCGAAAAGGTGACCTTTAGCCGCGAAAAGGTGGTCTTTACGATTCTAAAGGTGACCTTTAGCGACGAAAGGGTGACCTTTAGCCGGCTAAAGGTCACCTTATTACACATAAATATGCGGATAATTATGCATTCCTTTCAATGATGGTCGCTTCGCTCAAAATTATAGAAAAATTTATTTCAAAATTAAAAGAACCATGGGCATGCATAGCCTTTTTGATAATTTTTATATTCAATTTTATTATAATTTTGAGGCCATGGGCCGACCCAAGAATTATACCTTGACCTTCTGGTACTGTGCCGGCGTCGTGCCCGTATACTGCACGAACACCTATTCGTTTCTTTTTGCCGGGATGTCTTGAGGTGAATTTGCAAAGTCCGTTTAGCAAACCCGTATGTTTTCAGAATAAATAACACTTTTTCCTGAGACAACAGGGCGGTAGTAAAAATATTTTTGCTACCTTTGCGCCATAGTATCAATCAAAACAAATACGCAAAAGATTATGGCATTTTTAACTGACGAGAAATTGGTGATTGTTGGTGCCGGCGGCATGATCGGCTCCAACATGGTACAGAGTGTGCTGATGCTGGGTCTGACACCCAACATCTGCTTGTATGATATCTATGAGCCCGGCGTTCATGGTGTCTATGACGAGATGTGCCACTGCGCCTTCCCCGGTGCAAACCTCTCTTATACCGTTGACGCCAAGGAGGCATTCACCGGCGCCAAGTACATCATCTCCTCAGGCGGCGCTCCCCGTAAGGAGGGCATGACCCGTGAGGACCTGCTGAAGGGCAACTGCCAGATTGCTGCCGACTTCGGCGAGAACATCAAGAAGTACTGCCCCGACGTGAAGCACGTCGTCGTCATCTTCAACCCCGCTGACGTGACGGCCCTGACGGCACTGATCCACTCGGGACTGAAGCCCAACCAGCTGACATCGCTGGCAGCCCTCGACTCCACCCGTCTGCAGCAGCAGCTGGCACTGGAGTTCGGCGTGCAGCAGGACAAGGTGACGAAGGCTTACACCTACGGCGGTCACGGCGAGCAGATGGCTGTCTTCGCCAGCAAGGCCCTCATCGACGGCAAGCCCCTGTCGGAGCTGCCCCTCAGCGCTGAGCGTTGGGCCGAGATCAAGCACATGACGACCCAGGGCGGCAGCAACATCATCAAGCTGCGCGGCCGTTCGTCGTTCCAGAGCCCTGCCTACCAGGCAGTGAAGATGATCGAGGGTGCCATGGGCGGCGAGCCCTTCACATGGCCTGCCGGCTGCTACGTGAACGCCTTCGGCTTCAAGAACGTGATGATGGCCATGCCTACCGTCATCGACAAGGACGGCGTACACTTCACCGAGCCCGAGGGCACGGCCGAGGAGATGGCCTCGCTCCAGGCATCGTACGAGCACCTGCAGAAGATGCGCGACGAGATCATCGGTCTGGGCATCATCCCCGCCGTTGAGGACTGGTGCAAGGACAACGCTAATCTGTGATCAATGGATAATTGATAATTATCAGGCAATGGCTTTGATTAAATCATATCGCGGTCTCGCTCCCAAATGGGGGCGAGACTGTTATTTCAGTGAGAACGCTACCATCGTCGGCGACGTGACGATGGGCGACGAGTGTTCGGTGTGGTTCAACGCCGTCGTACGCGGCGACGTGGCACCCATCACCATCGGCAACTGTACGAACATCCAGGACGGCTCGTGCGTACACGTCACCCACGAGACGGGACCGACACACATCGGCTCGTACGTCACCATCGGACACAATGTCACCGTCCACGCCTGCACCATCCGTGACCACGCCCTGATAGGCATGGGGTCGACACTGCTCGACGGCTGCGAGGTGGGCGAAGGAGCCATCGTCGCCGCCGGTGCGCTGGTGCTACAGAACACGAAGATTCCCGCCGGCGAAATCTGGGGCGGTGTACCGGCAAAGTACATCAAGCCCGTCCGCCCGGGACAGACGGACAACGCCGAGCACTACGTGGCGTACTCGAAGTTCTATCTTGAAGAGGATTAAAGGGAGACGCTGCTGAGGATTTTCTCAGTGGCACCGGCGAGGCTCTGGACGAAGGCACCGGCATGCTGGCCCTGCGTCTTCAAGTAGTCGGCATCGGCAGTGAAGCGGTCCATGAGTGCGGCGAACTCGTCGTAGTCATGGATCTCGAAGCCACCACTCTTCTTCAGTCCCTGCGCCTCCTGGAACTTCTGGTTGTTGGGTCCGAAGATGACGGGCACGTCCCAGACGGCTGCCTCGAGCAGGTTGTGGATGCCCACGCCGAAACCGCCACCGACGTAAGCCACGTCGGCATAACGGTAGATGCTGCTGAGCAGGCCGAAGCAGTCGATGATGAGAGCCTCACCCCCACCCCCTTTCCAAGGGGTTTCATTAGTGGCCTGGGCTTTCGTATAGCGTGTAACGTTCCATCCTTCCAGCTTCTTCTCTATCTGTTGCAGATGGTCCTCACCGATGACGTGCGGGGCAATGATGAGCTTCCACTCGGGATGCTCGCGGAAATAGCGGATGAAGATTTCCTCGTCAGGAGGCCAGCTGGAGCCGGCGACGAATACTCGAGGAGCGAGGAACGAGGAACGAGGAACGAGGTCACCTCTTTCCATGGAGTGCTCCTCTAAATCTGCGGTAGAACTATTCTCGTTCCTCGTTACTCGTTCCTCATTACTCGAAAGGAATCCTTCCACAATCGGCAACTCCTTGGCTGCCGCCTTGATCTGCAGCACACGGTCGAAACGGGTGTCGCCGACGATGGAGACACACTTGATGCCAATCTTCGCCAACAGCTCGCTGCTCATCTCGTTCTGCACGAAGAAATGGGTGAAGCAGTTCAGCACACGGCCATACTGGCGGCCGTACCACTTGAAGAACACCTGATCAGGGCGGAAGATGCTCGAGACGCTATAGACGGGCACGTGGCGGTGCTTCAGGATATGCAGGTAGTTGTACCAGAACTCGTACTTGATGAAGAACGCCATGACGGGGCGCACAAGGCGCAGGAAGCGGATAGCGTTGATGGGCGTGTCGAGCGGCAGGTAGCAGATGATGTCGGCCCCCTCGTAGTTCTTGCGCACCTCGTAGCCCGAGGGCGAGAAGAACGTCAGCAGGATCTTGTACTCGGGATGCTCCTGGCGCAGCCGCTCCATCAGCGGTCGGCCCTGCTCGAACTCTCCCAGCGAGGCGGCATGGAACCACACGTACTTCGCCTCGGGGTCTACCTTCTCCTTCAGCACGCCGAAGGCAGCGCGCTCACCGCGCCACATCTTGCGCACCTTCTCGTTGAAAAGGCTGTAGACAGCGACACCGCAGAGGTAGAGGTAGATGACGAGGTTATACATGTTATTTACAATTTGACTATGTACAATTTACAATTTGTTAGCCCAGCACCTCGATGGCGCGTTTCATGCGGCGGATGGTCTCCTCCTTGCCGAGGAAGGCGGAGATGTCGAACATACCGGGACCCTTGCCCTCGCCGACGAGCGTCAGGCGCCAAGCGTTCATGATGTTACCCAGCTTGTACTCCTTCTGCTCTATCCACTCGTGGACGATGCGCTCCTGGTTCTCTAAGGAGAAGTCGTCGATACCCTCAAGGACAGCAATGAGCTCGGTCAGCTGCTGGGCCGAGTCTTCCTTCCAGCGCTTCTTCACCGTCTTCTCGTCGTAGGACGTCGGTGCCTCGAAGAAGAACGAGCAGAGGGGCCACAGCTCCTTGACGAACGAGACGCGGTCCTTCATCATACGGCAGACCTCCGTGACACGCTCCAGCGTCTCGCCCGGACAGTGCTGCTGCACCTCGGGGAGCCACAGACGGGCGATCTCCTCGTTGGACTTCTTCAGGATATACTCGTGGTTGAACCAGATGCCTTTCTCGTAGGCGAACTTCGCACCGGCCTTCGAGCACTTCGTGATGTCGAACAGCGGAACAAGCTCGTCGAGCAGGAAGAGCTCCTGCTCCGTGCCGGGGTTCCAGCCCAGCAGGGCGAGGAAGTTGATGACGGCCTCGGGGAAGTAGCCATCCTCGCGGTAGCCGCGGCTGACGTCGCCGGTCTTCGGGTCGTGCCACTCCAACGGGAACACCGGGAAGCCGAGGCGGTCGCCGTCGCGCTTCGAGAGCTTACCCTTGCCGTCGGGCTTCAGCAGCAGCGGCAGGTGGGCGAAGCGGGGCATGGTGTCGGCCCAGCCAAAGGCTTCGTAGAGCAGCACATGGAGCGGTGCCGACGGCAGCCACTCCTCGCCGCGGATGACGTGGGTGATCTCCATGAGGTGGTCGTCGACGATGTTGGCCAGATGGTACGTGGGCAGCTCGTCGGCACTCTTGTAGAGCACCTTGTCGTCGATGATATCGCTCTTGACACGCACCTCACCACGGATGAGGTCGTCGACGAGCACCTCCTGACCGGGCTCAATCTTGAAGCGGACGACGTACTGGTGGCCGGAAGCCATCAGGCGGTCGACCTCCTCCTTCGGAAGGGTCAGGGAGTTGCGCATCATGCCGCGCGTCTTGGAGTCGTACTGGAAGTTCTGGATCTCGGCACGCTTAGCCTCGAGCTCCTCGGGGGTGTCGAAGGCGATGTATGCCTTACCGGCATCGAGCAGCTGCTTCACGTACTGCTTATAGATGTCACGACGCTCGCTCTGACGGTAGGGACCCTTGTCGCCACCGAAGGAGACACCCTCGTCGAACTGGATGCCAAGCCACTTGAAACTTTCGATGATATACTCCTCGGCACCAGGCACGAAACGGTTGGAGTCGGTGTCCTCGATACGGAACACTAGGTCGCCGCCATGCTGGCGTGCAAAGAGGTAGTTATACAGTGCGGTACGGACGCCGCCGATATGCAGAGCCCCCGTCGGACTGGGTGCAAAACGGACACGAACTTTTCTCTCAGACATGGATAGTTTGTTATTTTTCTGCAAAAGTACTACTTTTTTTTTGATTTATACAGTTTTTTTTCGTATTTTCGCGCTGTAAAAGTAAAAAAGGTAATAATACTGACAAAAATGAGCACTATCAAGGCAACAAATAACATCACCTGGCGCGATTTCCTGATCAGGACGGCACTAGTCATCGTCTCGGTAACCGTCATCGTCGCCGTACTGCCGCGCGACAACGGTGTGAGCTTCAAGATTGAGAAAGGACGGCCGTGGCGCTATGCCGACTTCACGGCACCCTTCGACTTCCCCGTCTACAAGAGCGACGAGGTCATCAAAGCCGAGCGCGACAGTATGCTCCGGTTCTACGAGCCCTACTACGAATTTCACCAGGAACAGGCCGGTATGTCCGTGCGGCAGTTCACGAAGGACTACAGCCAGGGCATCCCCGATATGCCGGGCGACTACATCAGCATCATCGCCAACCGCCTGAACCAGCTCTACAGCCAGGGCATCATGCCCACCGACGACTACAAGACGATGAGCAAGGACACCACGGCGATGCTGCGCGTGGTGCGCGGGAAGAGTGCCGTCAGCGTGAACGTGACAAAGCTGCTGTCGACGGCCTCGGCCTACGAGAAGCTGCTCGCCGACCCGCTGTTCGAGCCCTACCAGGAGCAGCTGAAGAAGTGCCACATGGAGGACTACCTCGCGCCGAACCTCACCTACGACAAGGAGCGCAGCGAGGCCAGCCACCGCGACCTGCTGAGCAGCATACCGCTGGCTACGGGTGTCGTACAGCGGGGCCAGAAGATCATTGACCGCGGCGGCATCGTCGACGACAAGACCTACGACACGCTGCAATCGTTCCTCAAGGAGAGCGAGCGGCGGCAGAAGAACGAGACACAGCTGAGTATGACCCTGCTGGGACAGATCATCTATGTCACGCTGCTCATGGTGGCATTCACTCTCTACCTGAGCATCTTCCGTAACGACTACTTCGAGAAGATACGCTCCACGGCAATGCTCTACTCGCTCATCATCATCTTTGCCATCCTCACGTCGATACTCGTCAGCCACAGCCTGCTGCACGTCTTCATCATCCCCTTCGCCATGGTACCGATCTTCATCCGCGTGTTCATGGACTCGCGGACGGCGTTCATGGCCCACACCACGCTGGTGCTCATCTGTGCCTGCATCCTGCAGAGTCCCATGGAGTTCATCAGTGTCGAGATGCTGGCTGGTCTGACGGCCATCTACACGCTGCGTGAGCTGAGCAGTCGTTCGCAGCTGTTCTGGACGGCTATCGTCGTCACACTGGTGGCGTCCGCCACGAGTTTCGCTACAGACCTCATCAAGGCGAACAGCATGACAGGCATTGACTTCGGAGGATACAACTACCTCATCCTCAGCGGCGTGTTGCTATTCTGCTCGTACCCCCTACTCTACATCATCGAGAAGGCCTTCGGGTTTACGTCAAACATCACGCTCATTGAGCTCAGCGACATGAACAAGGACCTGCTGCGCCGCATGAGCGAGGTGGCACCAGGCACCTTCCAGCACTCCATACAGGTAGGAAACCTCGCGGCAGAGATAGCCAACAAGATCGGGGCGAAGAGCCAGCTCGTCAGGACCGGTGCCCTCTATCACGACATCGGCAAGACCGAGAACCCCATCTACTTCACCGAGAACCAGTCGGGCTACAACCCCCACGACGGCATGACCTACGTCGAGAGCGCACAGGTCATCATCAGCCACGTCACCGAGGGCATAAAGCTGGCCGACAAGTACAACCTGCCCGACGTCATCAAGGGCTTCATTGCCACGCACCACGGACAAGGCAAGGCGAAGTACTTCTTCGTGAAACAGAAGAACGAGTTCCCCGACGAGCCCGTCGACGACCTGCTCTTCACCTATCCCGGTCCGAACCCGTCGACAAAGGAGCAGGCCATTCTGATGATGGCCGACTCCGTGGAGGCCGCCTCACGGTCGCTGCCCGACTATACGGAGAAGAGCATCCGCGACCTGGTAGAGCACATCATCGACGGTCAGGTGGCCGAAGGCTTCTTCCGCGACTGCCCCATCACCTTCCGCGACATCCAGTACGCCAAGACCGTCCTCATCGAGAAGCTGAAGACCATCTATCATACACGTATCTCATATCCCGAACTGAAGAAGTAGGCTTGAATCTGCACACTTACGCCCGTTTTTGTGCAAAAACCTGCACAAAATTGCACAAGTGTGCAGGTTTGTGTGCAATTTCCGTTAAACTTCGTTAACTTTGTGCACGTAAACAGCGAAAATCGGAACAATAGGCATACCTTTGCAGCCAATTTTACAAACTTTTAGTTTTTAGGATATGAAATTACAAGCAATGATGGTCGGCGTGATGCTGGCCGCAACCACCACCGCAAGTGCCGGTGGCATCTTAACCAACACGAATCAGAGTGTAGACTTTCTCCGCAATCCCGCCCGCGATGCTGCCATCGGTCTGGACGGTGTCTATAGCAACCCCGCCGGTGTAGCTTTCCTGCCCGAGGGTTTCCACATAGGCTTCAACTGGCAATACGCACATCAGACGCGTACCATAGAATCGACCAGTCCCTTCTTCGCACTGGGCAAGAAGAACAACGGTCAGATGACAAAGACCTTCGAGGGTGTGGCCGACGCCCCGTGCATCCCGTCGCTCCAGGCTGCCTACAACACCGGCAACTGGTCGTGGCAGTTCAACTTCTCGGTGCCCGGCGGCGGCGGCAAGTGTGAGTTTGCCGACGGTCTGGGATCGTTCGAGAGTGTCGTAGGTAACATTGCCAACCAGCTGAAACCGCTGGGGGCAGAAGGCTACGACATGGACGGCTATATGCAGGGACGCCAGTACTACTTCGGCTTCCAGGTGGGTACTGCCTACAAGGTGATGGAGAACCTCTCGGTCTACGGCGGTCTGCGTATGCTCTGGGGTACGGCCACCTATAGGGCACGTATCAGCAACATCCAGGTGCGCCAGGCCAACAACAGCTACGTGGACTTCGGCAGTTTCCTGAGCCAGGCCACCGCCACCATTGACGGTGGACTCAGCCAGGTCAGCGACGGTCTGTCACAAGTTGCTGCCGGCATGGCACAGCTGGAGGCTGCCGGTGCCACCGCACTGCCCCAGTATGCCGAGCTGCAGGCTAAGAACACGGAACTGACAGCCACGAAAGCCTCGCTGGAGAACAGCCGCAGCAGCCTTGACGCCCTGCAGAAGTACTCACAGGGTGTGAACCTGCTCTGTAACCAGTCGTCAGTGGGCTTTGCCCCGGTCATCGGTGCCGACTACAAGGTGGGCCGCTTCAACTTCGCCCTCAAGTACGAGGTCAAGACACAGATCCGCATGAAGAACGAGTCGACGGTCTTTGAGGCCAGCGAGATTGCCGCCGTCAACAAGTTCCGCGACAGCGAGGAGGTGAACGAGGACATGCCCGCACAGCTCGCCATCGGTGCACAGTGGAGTCCCGTCGATGCCATCCGTCTGAATGTGGGCTGGCACCACTTCTTCGACAAGAAGGCCGAGTGGTACAACAACACCCAGGACCTGCTCGACCACGACACCAACGAGTATCTGGCCGGTGCTGAGTGGGACATCAACGACCGCTTCACCATCTCGGGTGGCCTCCAGATGACACGCTACGGCCTCAGCGACCAGTACATGAACGATATGTCGTTTGTCGTCAACAGCATCAGCCTGGGCTTCGGCGCCAACTACAAAGCCAGCGACAAGGTGACGCTGAAGGCCGGCTACTTCCAGACGAACTACGACCACTACAAGCGTGAGAACTATCCCGCCGAAGGTTTCAGCGACGATTTCACCCGTACGAACCGCGTGCTGGGCATCGGCTGTGAGCTGAATTTGTAATAAATTGTTCCTTCTCGGCAGATTTTTCGCCAATAATTCGGCTGCAAAGATATTTTTTTGTACCTTTGCAGCCGAAATTCATTTTAATACATCAATATGACCAAAAAGCTTTTACTCATCGCGGCCGTAGCCATCGCTACACAAGCTACCGCCGGTGGTCTGATGACCAACACCAACTACCATGTCGCCTTCGATCGTATGATGGCACGCGGCGCCTCCACGGAGATTGACGCCGCCTACTCGAACCCCGCCGGCTTGGCATGGGGCTACGAGGGTTTCCAGTTCTCGCTCGACTTCCAGAAGCCCTGGCAGAACCGCGACATCGAACTGAACAACGTGACCTACAAAGGCAAGGCATCCGCACCCATCGTGCCGGCAATATTTGCCTCGTACAAGAAAGACCGCTGGGCTGTATCGACGATGATCGGCATCGTGGGCAGCGGCGGTTTCGTGAAGTATGACAACGGTGTGCCGATGTTCAACGTACCCATCACCGCCATGCTAGACAACAATCCCCAGACGAAGGGCAACTATACCCTCAACTCCGAGATGAAAGGCAAGCAGTATATCTATGGTGGACAGTTGAACTTCACCTATAAGTTCACCGACTTCCTCTCGGCAGCCGTCGGTATGCGTGCCAACTACTACGACGGCTACTACAAGGGCCACGTCACCGCTGACATGGGCGATATAATGCGCCTGGTGAACCTGCAGCTCGACTGTCCGCAGAAAGGCTGGGGCTTCGCACCCATCCTGAGCCTCGACTTCCACGAGGGACCGCTCACCATCGCCGCCCGTTATGAGTTCCGCACGAAGATTGAGACCGAGAACGACACGAAGGAGCTGAAAGCCGACGTGACGGGCATGACGGCGGCAGAGACAGCCGCTGCCTTCGGTGCAAAGATTGCCGGCTACATGGACGGTGCGAAGACACGCTACGATATGCCCGCCCTGCTCAGCATCGCCCTGGGCTATGAGTTCACCGACCGTCTGCGCGCCACTGCCGAGTACCACTTCTTCGACGACAAGAACGCCAAGATGTCGGGCGACCGTCAGGACAAACTGGAAGGTGGTACCAACGAGATCCTGCTGGGTGCTGAGTATGACATCAACGACAAGTTCACCGTCAGCCTCGGCGGACAGCGCACGGACTACGGCCTCAGCGATGACTACCAGCAGGACACGTCGTTTGCCTGCGACAGCTACAGCATCGGTCTCGGCGGCGCCTGGAACGTCACCGACAAGATTCGCTTGAACGCCGGCTACTTCATCACCATCTACAGCGACTACACGAAGGCATCGGAGCTGGGTCCGGAGACCTTCAGCCGCACCAACAACGTCATCGGCCTCGGCGTAGACTTCAAGTTCTAACAGAGATTACAGCGGGTCTACATCGAAATAGACCTGAAGCGATGCATAGCGCTTGTCTTGCAGTAACTGCTGCTGGGCAAGCGCTAAGTATTTACGCACCTCGGCCATGTTCAGACCGGGCTCGAGCTTGACGATGAGCTTGCGGATGGCGAGGGTTTTCACTTTTGCGACAGCGGGTTTGTCGGGACCGAGGACACGGGCGCCGAACCACTGGCGCAACCAGCCGCCAAGGATATAGGCACCCCCTTCGGCAATATGCTCCTGGCGGTGCTTGACATAGACATAGACCAGACGGCAGAAAGGTGGATAACGGAAAGCGAGACGCTCGTCACAAAGGTCGTGGTAGAGGCCGGCATAGTCGTTGTGGACGACCTGGCGGACGAGGGGTAGCTGTGGCTGGCGCGTCTGGAGGATGACCAGACCGCGACGGCCACGACGGCCTGCCCGTCCGCTGACCTGTGCCATCATCATAAAGGCGTGCTCGTAGGCCCGGAAGTCGGGCTGGTTGATCATGGCGTCGGCATTGAGGATACCGACGACGGACACCTTGTCGAAGTCGAGACCCTTGGAGATCATCTGTGTGCCGATGAGCAGATTGGTGCGCCCGGAACCGAAGTCGCTGATGATACGCTCGTAGGCTTGACGCGAGCGGGTGGTGTCGAGGTCCATGCGGCTGATGCGGGCATCGGGGAAGATGTCGCGGACAGCAGCCTCGATCTTCTCAGTACCGTAGCCGCGTGTCTCCAGCGATGCGCTGCCACAACAAGGACAGACGGCCGGCACACGGTAGGTCTGACCACAGTAGTGGCAGCTGAGCTGGTTGAGCTGACGGTGGTAGGTCAGTGACACGTCGCAACGCTGACAGCGGGGCACCCACCCGCACTGTCGGCACTCGAGCATGGGAGCATAGCCGCGACGGTTCTGGAAGAGGATAGCCTGCTCGCCACGTTCCAGCGCTTCGCGCACACGCGCTAATAAAAGCGGTGAGAACGGACCGTTCATCATCTTACGGCGCTGCAGGTCCTGGATGTCGACGACCTGTATCTCCGGCAGTTCGATGCCCTGATGGCGCTCCATCAGTTCGACCAGTCCGTACTTCCCGTTCTTGGCGTTGTGGTAGCTTTCCAAAGAAGGTGTTGCTGTTCCCAGCAATATTCGAGGAACGAGGAACGAGAAAAACTGCGCCAGCATAATCGCCGCAGAGCGTGCATGATAGCGGGGTGCGGGGTCCTGCTGCTTGTAGCTGGTCTCGTGCTCCTCGTCAATAATGACGAGGCCAAGGTTCTGGAAAGGTAGGAAGACAGCAGAGCGAGCGCCGAGGATGACGTCGTAGGGATGGGCAGAGAGCTGTTTCTGCCAGATCTCAACGCGCTCAGCATCGGAGTATTTCGAGTGATAGATGCCAAGACGGTCGCCGAAGACACGACGCAGACGGTCCATCATCTGTACCGTCAGGGCTATCTCCGGCAGGAGGTAGAGTACCTGCCGGTGCTGTTCGAGTTCACGTTGTATGAGGTGGATATAAATCTCGGTCTTTCCGCTGGAGGTGACGCCATGGAGCAACGTTACCTGGTGCTTCATCATGGACAGGAGGATATCGTTATAGGCTGTCTCCTGGGCCACCGTCAGCTTCTTCACCAGTTCGGGATGGGGGTCACCACCATGGTTCAGACGTCCCACCTCGACCTCGTAGGTCTCCAACAGACCACGGGTGACAAGTGCCTTGATGGTCTCGACATTGGCCTGACTGGCGTTGAGCAGCTCGTCGCGGCTGACCTCCAGACAACTGAGGAAGTCGGACAACGACAGGAACTCATTGAACACCGCCAGCTGCTTGGGAGCACGCACCAGCATATCGAGGGCAGCATGAAGGGCCTCCTCGGTGCGGTACGGCGGCGTCAGGCGGATGTAGGTCTCCGTCTTTGGCCGGTAGCCCTCCTCATCCTTGAGCCCTGCCGGCAGGGCTGCCTTATAAACCTCGCCGATGGGCGACATATAGTAGTCGGCAATCCACTGCCAGAGCTTCAGCTGCTGGGGTAGGAGGACTGGCTCGCTATCCAGAACGCGCAGCACATCCTTCACCTTGTAGTCGGCGGGGGCATTGTCGTGCAGACGTGCCGCCAGTCCAACATAAGTCTTGCTGCGGCCAAAAGGAACGAGCACACGGACCCCTACCCTCACCTGTTTCTCAAGCTGTGGCGGAACGGAATAGGTGAAGTAGCCGTCAAGGGGCAGGGGCAGGATGATGTCGGCAAACACGGGTCAGAAATAGTATGATAATGAGACGTGCCACGCATTGGTACGCGACTTAGCGCGCTTCCAAGAGAAAGACGTCACCTCGGAGCCTAACTGGTCCCAGGTGAAGTCGGCCGTCTTGCCCAACGGCTGGTTATAGTAAACGGCAGCCTCCAGATTGGAGCCAATCGTGACGCCAGCACCAAAATCCAGGCTGAGCATAGTGTTCTGGAGGAGATACTGTTTGTTGTTGTCATAGCGGTCGCGCCAGTAGAGGATGTCGTCGCCAAGGTTGAAGCTGAGCTGCGGACCGGTACAGAGGAAGACGGTCAGCACATCGCCGATGCCGGCGCCATAGCGGATATGTCCCGGGATGAGCAGACTCTCCTGAAGCATTGTTTCGCCCTCGACCTTCAGGCTACGGCGGCTGTAGAGGGCCGACACATCGATACCGAGGCCGACGACAGGCAGGCTGAACTTAACTTGTGGACCGATATAGAACCCGGCACGGTTGGCATCGCGGAGGGCGTCGCTGCTGAACTCCATCTGTGTCAGTTCCAGACCACCCTTAAAGCCAAAGCGCACCTTCTGCGCCCCTACGGGACTAATTGACAAATGATAAATGATAAATGATAAAGCTATCAGCAGCAATGAGCGGCCGACACGAAAAGAGTGCTTCAATTCTCTATCATTTATCATGTATCATTTTCAATTATCAATTCTTGCGTCCTTTCAGTAGCAAGCGGCAAAGCCGAGCGAGGCACGAAGTGCCGTCATTAGTGGCGCTGACGACGCACAGAGACACGGGCTGCCGGAGCGGCGGCCGATGCGGAGCTCTTGGCTCCAGCCTTCTCCTTCCTAGCCTTCGGAGCGGCTGTCGCACGTGCCTTCTTGGCTTTCGCTGCAGCCTTCACGTTCTGAGGATGGTTGTTGGCGATGCTGTCGAGGGAGTCGCGCTTCGCTTTGTCACCAAAGATGTTGTTACGGAAAGCATCGAGTTCAGCCTCAATGCGGCGCTGCTCGCTGGAGAGCTTCGCCGTGTCGCCACCGGCAATCTGTGCGAGGGTCTTGCCCAGCATATTGTTGGTCTTATAGATCTTTCCTTTGTACTTGTTCAGCGTAAAGAAGTCGTCCATCGACATGACGGCAGCATTATTGACATCCGACGTCATAATGGTCTGGCGGCTGAGGTACGGCTCCAGATCGGCGTAGCGAATCCAGAACAGAGGGTACTGGGCAGCCTCACCACCGAAGTCGTCTTCGCGCATCATCACCGGACAGAGAGCCAGCGGCTTGATGTGGAACGTGGCATTGCTCTGGTCATAGTAGGCACTCTCCTTCAGGAAGTACTTCATCACCTCCTGCGACGGGATGTCGCTATTGTCAATCTTCAGCTTGCCATCCTGCTCCTCGTAGAAGATGTGGTAGTTGTCGAGCACCGTTTTCAGCTTCACCTTCGCACCGTCGGAGAAGTCGTCCTGACCGTCGTTGGCCACGGAATACTCGTAGATGGGAATGTAACCACCCTGCGCCAGTTTGAAGATATACGTGAACAGGTTCATCTGCTTACCCTGCGGCTGCACGGGGTAGTAGAGGCCGGAGTTATGCTCATCGTTGAGGTCGAGCTCACGGTAGATGTCACGACGCCACACCACATCCTCGGGCATATCGAGCGCCACGGGGTAGCTGATCTGCATACGACGGCTCATGCCCTGCGACTGCGCACCCTGCTGCTTCTTCTGCTGCTGGGCCTGCTGTGTGGTCTGCACACGGCTGCGCTTCGGCTGGGCCATGGAAGTGAAGAGTGAAGAGTGAAGAGTGAAGAATAACATCAGCACTCCAAACTTCCACCATTCACTTTTACTATTGTTAATTCTCTTTGTATTCATATATCTCAAATTATTATATGCGGTAGCAAATTCTTCACTCTTCATTCTTCACTCTTCACTTAACAATGATCTCCATGGGGTTCTGCAGCGTACGCTGGATACCGTCAGGACCGACGGCCACGACACGCGAGATGTAGAAGCGGCGGTTGCGGGCCAGCTTGCGGAAGGTGTCCTTCTGGCGCTCGCTGAACTGTGCACCGTTGCTGGCCATCGGCACGGCGTTACCCATGTTGTCGAAGAACACCGTCTCGAACGATACCACACGGAAAGCAATGTCAAGGATGCCGTCGTCGATGGCAGCGCCGAGGGCGTCGATACCCATCAGACTACCCTTGGGCAGGCCGCCGCCCTTGAAGCGCGAGGGGTTACCCTGCTCGTCCTTCATGGCGATGAACGGCGTAGGATCGGGCAGTTTCCTCACACGGAAGGTGAACTGTCCCATCTGCTGCGGACGGCCGGTATTGGTCGACGTGACGGTGATGGTGACGTTCTCGCCCACCTTCGACGGACGGGCGATGTACTTGCCGGGGCCTGTCGGCTGCAGCGTGCCGCCACCCGACATCGTGGCCTGAACCTTGTTCAGGGGCACACCGGGCACACTGACGCTGATGGGGTTCGAGTAGCCGGCATAGAGCATATTCATCAGGTCGGCAGAGACGGTAGCCGAAGGGTCAACAACGGTATACTTCTGGGAGAAGTCGCGACGGATCTTGTCGCCATTGCCGTTGACGGTCTCGATATAACCAGCCAGAGTGAAGTCGCCTGTGCGGCCGCAAATGAGCTCATAGGTATTGTCGCGCAGTGTCATCTTCTTGCCACCAATATAGATGTCGGGCACCTGGGTGGTGTCGACGGCGGCCATGACAATCTTGGCCGAGAACTTGTCACCACGCACGACAGTCTGGGAGTTGGGGATGACGAAAGCCTCGAGGAGGTTCACGCGGATATCCTTCACGTCGATGTTCTGTACCAGCGTGTGGAGCACTTCTTTCTCAGCATTACGCACGTCGCCCTGCAACTTCGACAGGATAGTAACGGCGGCGATGGCGGGCATGGACTCAAACTGTGTCTCCTGCCAGTTCTTACCTAAAGTACGCTTCTTCGCCGACACCTCGGTCGTCAGGTCGTTAGCGATATTGCGCTGCTTGGCCGTATCGGGAATCATCGTCAGAATACGGTCACGGTAGGAGTCGATGGCGGCCTTCAGGGCGGCACCACGGCCACGGCCCGGAGCGAGCATCACCTGGTTCGAGGCCTCGAGGTCCTCCTGGTTCTCCAGATTCTCCGGATCGCCCTCGGCACCGTCAGCCTCACGGGCAATGGCCAGCTTCAGCTCGGCAGCAAAGTTGTAGAGCGAGTCGCTCATCCGCTTCACCTGCTGGGCTTTCTCATACCACTCCCGCACCTTCTGGGGATTGGACTGCATCTGCTGCTCGAAGGCTTCGTAGATGGCCATGTTATCTTTGATAGCGTTCTCCGTCGTCCTGCCAATGCTCTCGCCGACGATGGAGAAGCCGTTGAGCACCTCGTTAGAGACGTTCAACGCCAACATCGCCATCAACACGACATACATCAGGTTGATCATCTTCTGGCGCGGAGAGACGGGTCTTTTCTTTATTGCCATAGTTTTCTGATGGGTCTTATGAGACTTATGGGGCTAAAGGACTTATTGGGCCAATGGTCCCTTCGGCATATTCACCGTCATGGCCTCGATCATGCGGGCGTAAATCTGGTTCAGTTCCGCTATCTGGTCGGCCATACGCTTGGTCTGTTCGTTGATCTCATCGATGGTACCAATCTGCTGGCTGGCACCCTTCAGCTGCATCTCGTAGATCTTGCAGATACCGGTCAGCGTGCGGTTCAGGTTCTCCATCTCCTCGCTGTCGCGCGACAGACGCTCGCTCTGCTCCGCCACCTTATGCAGCATCTCGGTGAGGTTCTTCAGCTCGTCGACATAGTTGCTCGTAGCCTCCTCCAGTTCGGGATTGACGGGCACCGGCGGCACCACAGTACCACCAGCCATCGTCGTCACCGACGACGAGACGGCAGCAATAGCCTCGCTGTCGACGGCAGCCTGTCCGGCGCCTTCGTTCAGGGCAGCTACCTGTGCACCGCTACCACCGCCACCGATAATCACGGTGCCACCGCCGCCAACGACGGAGCCACCACCAACGACGGTACTACCGCCACCGACCACGGTCGGTCCCTGATAGCCAGCGCCTTCCTGATAGGCCTCACTCTCCAGCGGCTCATGGTTCTCCGAACCGCCACCGATGATCACGCCCTCGCCAACATGCGTCGGCAGGTCCATACCGTCGGCTGTCTTGTCGAACGGACGGTCGAAAGCGGCAATGAAGAACACGACGACCTCAGTACCCATACCGAGGAACAGCATGAAGTTGGCACCCGGCAGGTGGGTCAGTTTGAAGAGCGTACCCAGGATCACGATGGATGCGCCCCAGCTGTATGCGTAGTTCATGAACGTCTGGCCAGGCACGCTGTCGAGCCATTTCTGCAGACGATAGATGACGTTGAATTTACTATACTGTGTCATTTCTATTTACGATTTACGTTTTCGATTTTCAATTTGGCTACGCCGTTACTTCTTTTTCTTTCCGGCAGTCTCACGGGCTTTCTCACTGGTGGTATTGGCCAGCGAGCGGACACAGCGGAAACCGATGTACGAGCGCGGCTGGTTCTGGAACTCGCTGCTGCGCCATGCCGAACGGATGTAGCTCTCGGGGTCTTTCCACGAGCCGCCGCGTACCGACTTCTTCTTCAGACGATAGGGGTCCTCCTTGGCGGCGTTATACTTCAGCTGCGGGTTCACGTCGTTCATGGCATCGACACCAGCCTCGGTGTAGATGGTCGACGTCCACTCAGCCACGTTACCGGCCATGTCGTACAGGCCGTTGCTATTGGCACTATAGATGCCCACCTTCGAGGTGATGAGGTTACCGTCCTTCGTGTAGTTACCGTCGTCGGGCTTGAAGTTCGCAAAGAAACAGCCCTTGCCGGTGGCCACGTCCTCGTTCTCCCAAGGGAACTCCGTGCCGTCCTTGCCACGGGCAGCATACTCCCACTCGGCCTCCGTCGGCAGACGGTAGCGCTGCACAAAGCGGGCAGCCGGGCCGAGGCCCTTCAGCAGGTACTCCGTGCGCCACGCACAGAAGGCGTTGGCCTGTTCCCACGTCACGCCCACCACGGGATAGGAGTTATAGGCGGGATTCGAGAAGTAGTTACGCATATACACCTCGTTGTCGGCATTGGGGAAGTCGTTCACCCAGCATGTCGTGTCGGGGTATATATTAATAATGTACGTGTTCAGGAAGTCCCACGGACCAGTGAGCTCGCGCTCGATGGTCTGGCGCACAATCTTGCCCTCCTCGTTGATATAGGCGGTATCCTTCGAGATCCATACCTTCTCATCGGGATCAACGGTGATGTCGGTATTCAGGTTTCGTTCCTCGGGATTCAGACGGTTACGGCGCAGAGCAGCGGCGGTGTAGTCGTAGATTTCATAGCGGTAGTTCATCTGCGACGCGTCGAGCATCTTCTCGCCAGTCACGGGGTTGGTGACGTACAGACTCTCGAAGGCACGCAGCTCGTCCTCGTTGGGCTTGCGCGGCAGCGCCTTCTTCCAGTTCAGGTGCGGCGGCACGGGGTCACCGTTCTTGTCTTCCTCAATCTTGTACGACTCGTCACCGCCATAGTTCGGATCGGCCAGACGCTCACGGAGGATACTGTCGCGGACGTAGTTCACGAACTGTCTGTACTCGGAGTTGGTAATCTCCGTATCGTCCATCCAGAAACCGTCGACGGAGATGTCACGGGTCGGCGTCTCACGACCCCACAGGGAGTCGGGACTCTCGATACCCATACGCAGATGACCACGCTTCACGAGCACCATACCATAGGGCGCCGGCTCCGAGAAAGCCTTGCCGGCAGAGCCCGTTACCTCGCCGCCCTGTTGTGATGCCAACTTACTGCCGAAGCAACTTGTCAGCAACAGCAACGCAGCGGCGCAAAGTACTATTGTCAGTCTTTTCATATCATTTATTCATTTATCATTTTCATTTCTCGTTCCTCGTTCCTCCTTCCTCGTTCCTCGTTCCTCATTTCAGAGAATTCTCACACTCTGGTGATGGTTGCGGCCCTTCTTGCCGAGACTGATGTCCGTCTGGTAGCCCAGGATTAGCTCGTGGCTGCCGTTGCCGATGTTGATGGCCGACGTGTAGGCCTCGTAACTGTAGCCCAGCGTGATGCCGTGGAAGTTACCGCCTATATGCAGCGTCACGGAGTTCGACGGGCTGTACGACAAACCGGCATACATCATTTTCTCCTCATGCGTATACTTCAGGCGTCCCGTCAGCTGACCCTTGTAGCTCACGCCGTCGGTCGTGCCGAACACAGAGGTGTGTATCGTAAGAAACGGATTTCTTAGCTTAATATTGTATCCGCCCGTGAAATAATACGAACGGGCTATCTCTATCTGGTTCGTTTCACCCAGTTCAACGGTGGGGGCCGTCAGGTGCTGCGCCGACACGCCGACATACCAGTTGCGGTGGCTGTAGTAGATGCCAGCACCTACGTCAACAGCCGTTCCCGTCACCTGACCCGTGGCGAAGGCGGGGTCGCCAGCCTCTTCCAAATCCAGGTCCGAGCCGTCGAACTTCTCGCTGAGCAGCGCACCCTGGACGCCAACGCTGATGGTGCCACCCAGCAGCTTATGACGGTAGGCATACTGCGCCCCAATCTTCTGGTGCGAGAACAGGCCCAGGCCATCGTTCAGCATCTGCACGCCCACGCCGTGGTAGGTGCCGATGGCATAGACGGGCATGTCGGCACTGGCATAGACCGTCTTCGGATTGCGCTTGAAGCCCACCAGCGTCATGTTGTAGGCGGCGGTGACGTTCAGCAAAGGCGACTTGCCAACAGCGCCGGGGTTATACGACGTCTCCATCGCCCAGTAGTGACTGAACGACGGATCGTACTGTGCCAGAGCACCTGTGAAAGACGCCAGCAGCAATAGCGACAGAAGCACTTTTCGACTTTGCATCTCTACTATAACGAAAAAAATCCTCGTTTATTGTACGTTTTTTCCGAGATTATACGTACATTTGCACCATCAAACATCAATAACTAATATGAAGAAATCCTTAACGATGCTCATTGCAGTCACAACTGTCACCATGCTCGGCACCTCGTGCCAACAGTCAATTGTCAACAATCAACCGAAAACGGTCCAAATGTCCACCCCCGGCAACCCCTACATGCCCCTCTGGGAGCACATCCCCGATGGCGAGCCCTACGTCTTCGAAGATCCCGACCAGCCGGGCAAGTTCCGCGTCTACGTCTACGGATCGCACGATGACATCATCACCGACTACTGCGGACGCGACCAGGTGGTGTGGTCGGCCGCTGTCGACAGCCTGAACAACTGGCGATACGACGGCACCATCCTCGTGGTCGACAAGAACCGCGACGGCGAGCCCTTCGACTCGGCAGGAACGGCCGACGTGCTCTTCGCACCCGACGTGACGCTGGCCGTGGACAAGGACGGCAAGAAGACTTACTACCTCTTCCCCAACGACCAGACGGGCTACCGCAACGGACTGATTGCCAAGAGCGACCGTCCCGACGGACCGTTCGTGGTGTGCAACTGGAACAAGGACAACCCCAACCAGGTGGACGGCGTCCTGCAGTTCGACCCCGCCGTCTTCATCGACGATGACGGCCGCGTCTACGGCTACTGGGGTTTCGAGCGCAGCTATGCCGCCGAGTTCGACCCCACGACGATGGCCACTGTCAAGCCGGGCACCGAGATCATCGAGGACATGATCAGCGGGCGCAACCAGCCCGGACGCTTCAAGTTCTTCGAGGCCTCCAGCATCCGAAAGATCAAGGATAAGTACGTGTTCATCTACAGCCGCTTCACCGAGGACGGCGAGTTCGGACTGCCTACGTCGAACTACACCCTCGCCTACTGCTACAGCGACCACCCACTGGGCCCCTGGACCTACGGCGGTACCATCATCGACGGCCGTGGACGCGAGATTGACGAGCAGGGGAATGTCATCGCATCGGCAACGCCTGACGGTAACACCCACGGTTCCATCTGCGAAGTGAACGGACAGTGGTACGTCTTCTACCACCGTCAGACGGGCACCAATGAGTTTGCACGTCAGGCCATGGTGGAGCCCATTGAGGTGAACGTCGAGGAGGGTCCTGGCGGCAAGGTGACCATCTCCGAGGCAGAATACACGTCGCGTGGCTTCGCACTCGACGGCCTCGACCCCTTCGAGCGCCACTCCGCCGGCATCGCCTGCTGGTATACCGGTCCGGAGCCAGCCACCCACGACTGGCCCAACAACACGTTCTACGGTTCCTACGTCGCTGCTGGCTACGGCAACAGCAACGTGAAGACAACGGCCGACACTTTCGAGCCTGCCGAGAAGTACGAACGCCCCTATGACCTGCGCTACAACACCAACGACGTGGTGAACAACACCGCCGGCTCGATTGTCGGTTACAAGTACTTCAAGCTGGACAAGGCCACCATGGGACGCAAGGACCTGAAGCTGCTGCTGAACCTTACGCCGCTGGGCGTCGACGGCACCATCGAGGTGTGGATACTGCGGCCGTGGCCCGTGGCTGTCCCCGATCGCTGCGCGGAAGGTGTGAAGCTGGGGGCTATCGAACTGAAGGCTGACATGAAGCAGGAGCCGACGGAGATGAGTGCCGAACTACCGAAGCTCGGCAGCTTCGAAGGTCAGCTGCCCATCTTCTTCAAGTTCGTCTCCGACACAAAGGACAAGTCGCTCTGCACACTCCACGACTTCGTGTTCGAGTAGAACGAACATAATAAAAACAACCACGAATTTCACGAATTAATCGAATTTTTGGCTGCGCACACATCAAATTCGTGAAATTCGTGGTTTTATAAAATATCTTTTAATTCCTGTTTACGAGAGGCCCTCAATCTCGCCGTCGACGATGGTGATGCGCTCCGCCTGCGGACTCTTCGGCAGTCCCGGCATACGGAGCATATCGCCGGCAATGGCGACAATCATCTCGCTGCCGCTGTTCAGGATGACGTCGCGGATGCGGATGGTAAAGCCCTCGGGCGAGCCGTAGCGGGTGCTGTCGGCCGTGAACGAGAACTGCGTCTTGGCGATGCAGACAGGGTAGCGCTTGATGGCCTTGTCGTCGGCAAAGGTTGTGTAGAGCGCCTCCAGACGCCGCTTGCCGGTCTTGGTAAACTCCACGGCGGCAGCACCATAGATGCGTTTGCAGACCTTCTCAATCTTCCCCTCAATCGTGTCGTTCTCGGGATAGGTGAAGTGGATGGGCAGGGGCTGTATCGTGTCAATGGTGTCAACGACCTTCTGCGCTAGTTCCACGGCACCCTCGCCACCCTTCAGGAAGGCTTCGTTGACGGCAAAGCCCACGCCGAGGTCCTCGCAGTTCTTGCGGACGACGTCGATTTCCTCGTCGCTGTCGAAGTCGAAGCGGTTGAGCGTCACGACGACGGGCTGGCCGAAGCCCTGCATATTGTTGATGTGGCGGTTCAGGTTCTTCAGACCTTCCTTCAGACCCTTGAGATTGGGTTCCTTGATCTGCTCAAGATCCACGCCGCCGTGCATCTTCAAGCCCTGTGTGGTGGCAACGATCACCACCAACTGCGGCTGCAAGCCCGTCTTCCGGCACTTGATGTCGAAGAACTTCTCGGCACCAAGGTCGGCACCGAAGCCTGCCTCCGTCACCACGTAGTCGCAGTAGGTCATCGCCATCTTCGTGGCCACCACGCTGCTGCAGCCGTGGGCGATGTTGGCAAACGGACCGCCATGGATGAAAGCGGGCGTATGCTCCGTCGTCTGCACCAGATTGGGTGCCAGGGCGTCGCGCAACAGCACGGTGATGGCGCCCGCCACACCGAGGTCGCGGACACGGAAGGGAGCGCCATCGGCAGTAATGCCCAGCACGATATTCTCAATACGGCGCTGCAGGTCCTCCTCGCTCGTTGCCAGACAGAGGATGGCCATTAGCTCCGAGGCCGGCGTGATGTCGAAGCCTGTCTCAGAAATGACACCGTCGCCACGAAGTCCCGTCACCACGTTACGCAGGGCGCGGTCGTTCACGTCGAGCACACGCTTCCAGTAGATCTCACGCAGCGAAAAGCCGTCCTTGCGGTGCTGGTACAGGTAGTTGTCGAGCAGGGCGCTGATGGTGTTGTGGGCCGACGTCACGGCATGGAAGTCGCCGGTGAAGTGCAGGTTGATCTTCTCCATCGGCAACACCTGAGCATAGCCGCCACCAGCAGCGCCGCCCTTGATGCCGAAGCAGGGACCGAGCGACGGCTCGCGCAGCGCCACGGCCGCCTTCTTACCGATCTTGTTCAAGCCCAGCGTCAGGCCGATGCTGACGGTGGTCTTGCCGATACCGGCCTTCGTCGGGCTGATGGCCGTCACCAGTATCAGGCGACTCTGCTTCACCTTCTCCTCGTCAATCATGGATACCGGCACCTTGGCCATGTAACGGCCGTAGGGCTCAATCTTCTCGGGGTCGATGCCCAAGTGTGCGGCGATGTCGCTGATAGGATTCAGCTCACATTCCCGTGCAATCTGTATGTCTGTCTTCATATTGATTCGTTATGCCTTGCTCTAGAAAAAAACAAGATGTGTCAAAAAACAAAAATCTTCAAAAATCTGACATCAATAAACTTGTCGAAAGCCATTTTTGTTAGATTTTTGAAGATTTTTGTTCAACTCTGTGTGTTATGACACGCCATCCAAGTTCTTAGTACTCATCCTCGTTGAACAGGAAATCTTCCTTCGTGGGATAGTCGGGCCAGATGTCCTCGATGGAGTCGTAGATGTCGCCCTCGTCCTCAATCTCCTGCAGGTTTTCCAGCACCTCGAGCGGAGCGCCCGAACGGATGGCATAGTCTATAAGTTCGTCCTTGGTTGCGGGCCAGGGAGCGTCTTCAAGCTTTGATGCTAATTCAAGTGTCCAGTACATAATTTAGTCTTCAATTTACAGTTTTTCGATTCTAAGTTTTAATTTGGCCGCAAAAGTAATCATTTATTTCCTATTTGCAAGCATTTTTCCATAGAATTTCTTGGACACCTTCGTTAAAATTTATTATTTTGGCCAATACAAACAGATAATCGCTCAGTCTGTTGACGTATTGCTGCATCTCGGGACCAACCACGGCGACCTCGGCAAGGGCGGCGATGCGGCGCTCGGCACGACGGCAGACGGTGCGGCAGATGTGTGCCTGACAGGCCGCCTGGCAGCCACCGGCCAGCACGAAGCCCTGACGTTCGGGCAGCTGTCCCATCATCGTATCGATACGCTCCTCGAGGAAGGCAATCTCGCCATCGGCCAGATGGGCCGAGGGGTATAGCGGCGTCTGACTCTGGTCCGTTGCCAGGTGGGTGCAGACGTTGAACAGGTTATTCTGTATGCGGATAATGGTCTGTTGCTCCTCCTGACCGTCGAGCAACGCGGCGAGCATACCCAAATGGGCACCCAGCTCGTCGACGGTGCCGTAGGCCTCCAGGCGGATGTCGCTCTTCTTGATACGCACGCCGCCCACGAGGCTGGTCGTCCCCTGATCGCCCTTACGGGTATAAACTTTCGTAATTTTCATAGTCCTTAGAAATTAATGATATAATGTTGTTTTGTACGTTTCTTGTCAAACATCACCAGACCGCAGTAGTAGAGGTCGAAGGTGACTACCGCCCGGCTGTCGGCGACGATTGCCTTCCACCGACGACTGTCGCGATTGATGCCCTCGACAATCAGCAGCGACCGTTCGTCAGTCAGTCCAAGCAACTGGTCGACGGCAGCTTCCACGGGCACCTGCACCAGCTCCGCCACCCCCTCAAGGCGTCGGGTAACGGCGGCACGGCGGCAACCGGCGGCGAAGTAGTCCTCGTAGCCGTCGGTCACAATCGTCGCGGGCTGGCGCCAGTTGGCCAGACGGAAATAGAGCCGTCCCAGCCGGCGCGTCAGCCAGTCGTCGCCCTGCCCCACGGCGTCGTAGGCATAGTACGGCCAAGGCTCACAGACCACATAGCGCACAAAGGCGTAGTCCGTGGGCGACTGTATGCCGAAGCCACGTGAGTGTCGCAGACGGCGCAACCAGACGAACCAATGCTTCACCCGCTGACACATGGCCTACTCGCGCGACTTGTTCCTATAGATGATGACACCCAGGATGACGAGCACCACCACAGCAGCAATATGTAACCAATCCATTGTCGATAAAGCTTTATACATTAATATAACGCACGAAGCCCACGGTTATTGTACGGATAAAATACTAAAAAAATGGAATAATATGTAAATTCTCCGCTCCGTCTGACTATATTCCACAAGAAGTGGCTATCTTTGCAGAAAAGGTTTTTACGATTGTTCTTCTATGAAAAGACTATTGCTGACATTGCTCACGCTGGTATGCGTCATGCTGACCACCGTGCAAGCACAGACGAGCCAAGGTGAGCTGCTCGCCGACACCACGATCACCGTGGGCGGCGTGTCCTTCAAGATGATTGCCGTTGAGGGCGGCACCTTCACCATGGGCGCCACGGACGAGCAGGGCATTGATGCCCACAAAAACGAGAAACCCGCCCACCGCGTGACGCTCTCAAGCTACCTGATTGGTGAGACGGAGGTGACGCAGGCCTTGTGGAAGGCGGTGATGAGGAGCAACCCGTCGGAGTTCAGGGGTGCCAACCAGCCCGTGGAGCAGGTCAGTTGGAGCGACTGCGAGACGTTCATCCGCAAGCTGAACAAGAAGACCGGCATGAATTTCCGTTTGCCCACGGAAGCGGAATGGGAGTTTGCGGCTCGCGGCGGCAACAAGAGCAAGGGCTACAAGTTTGCGGGCAGCAACAGACTCAGCGACGTGGCGTGGTACTGGCAGAACAGCGGCGACCGCTACCTGCCGGGGACGGACGATGACTATGACGGCAATGTCATTTCGCGCAACTATTGCCATCCACACGATGTGGCCCAGAAGTCGCCGAACGAGTTAGGACTGTACGACATGTCCGGCAATGTGTGGGAGTGGTGTCAAGACTGGTACGGCTATTACGACAGCAGCGCCCAGACGAATCCCACCGGTCCGTCACGGGGGCCTTACTGCGTGTACCGTGGCGGCGGCTGCGAAAGCGGCATCAGCGGCTGTCGCGTGTCGACCAGGTACTTCTACACGCCTAACGACTACGGAAGCAGTCTCCACCTCACTTTCAGCGGCTTCGGCCTCCGCCTCGCCGCCTCCGCCCCAGTTGTATCCTCACTTCTCTCACTTAATCACGGCTTTCTGTCCATTGACTACATAAAGGCCCCTTGAAGGATTATCATTACGACGTCCCTGCAGGTCATAGACGGATGGAGATTGGAAACTACTGGATGACGGCAGACAAACGGCCGTCGGTGCAGCATAGTCGATGTCGGCCAATGTGGCACCATACTCAATGTTGGTAATGTGTACGCGGAAGATGATACGTGCCAAGGCCTCCTTGCCGTCAGCTTGCTTATAGCGCAGAATCTGACCGAAGGTGTAGTCGCGGCCAAGGGTGACGGCACCAGGCTTCTGTCCGACGTTGAACGTGAGCGAGGCTGGCTGAAACTCGCTGTAGAGCACACCGCTACCGAAGTCGACACAACTACCCGAGGCATTAAACCAGTGGCCGTAGCCGTTGGCAGTGCTCTTGCGGTTGACAAGCGCCTGCGTCTGGGGATTCATTGGGTAGAACATCATCTTGCCGACAGCAGGACCTCCCGTGGCCCACTCCTGCATATGGTCGGCAATGTCGGCAGGCTGCAGTTGGAAGGCTGTGCCCAGCATGGCTTGTGCACGGCCTGAGAGGCTGACAGGTACGGGGGTATAGTCGTTGAGTTTTGGCAGATTGACATCGTAGGTCAGCGTGACATCGGCCACCTCGCGTCCGTCAATCTCGGGCGACACGAAGACCTGTGCCTTAGCACCCAGCGTAGTGCCCTCCACGCGGAAACGGTAGGGCCACTGGTCGTCGCCCGTAATCTTCTCGTCCCACTTATGGGCAACATACGAAGTGGGCGCAGGCACCACGATGAGCCATAGCTGACGGGTGTCCTGCGGCACGGTCATGCTGACCTCACAGGTGATTTCCTGGTTTCCTTGGCAGAAGATGGTGTCCTGCTGAACGTACTGACGGGTGCCGTCGGCCAGCAGGGCGACATAGCCCAGACGGAAGCCACGCTTGGTGGCATTGGTGGGTCGCAGGTAGGTAGTACGACTGGTACGGCCCCACTGTGTCTCGCCCGTCATCATCTCGGCAGGATCACCCTGTGCCAACTTCGAACCGGCTGTCAGTGCCGTGAAACGGGTGGTCACCGTAGTGCCGGCATCTGGCACCTCTAAAGGAATCACGTTGAATCCTGAAGCTTGGGGCACTGAGGCCAAGGCCACCTGCCAGGCGGTATCGCCCAAAGCTACGCAGCGGTAGTCGAAGTCGCCGACATAGGACTGGCCGTACTCACGACAGGCGTCAAGGTCCCACGTGGCACAGCGTGCAGCATAGTCATAGTAGAGACGGAACAGTCCCTTGGCGTCGAGCCCCTTGAGCTTCATCAGCGCCTGATTGAAGTCGCTGCCATTGCCCCGGCTCTGCCCTGTCATGGGTTGGTTCCACACCTGAGCGACGGTGGTCAGGTCGTTGTAGTACTGGCACAGGAAGTAGTGGAACCAGTAGGACTGATAGCGATGCCACTCGTGGGAGAAGGCGTAGTTATGTGACTTGCGGAAAACCGAGATGCTCTGGTTGAACATCTCGCTGGGATAGGACTGTGCCGCCTGCCACTGGGCTGTCTGCTCCCAGATGGCCTGTCCATTGCCGCAGGCAAGGTGGAAACCTGTGTTGTCGGTATCGGAATCACGATGGCCGCTGTGCTCGGAAAAACACATGTATTGGAACGAGTGCCCCACCTCATGAGCTACCGAGTGGCCTACGGGCTTGCAGGCCGACGGGCCCAACCATAGGGCACTGACCTGATAGTCATATCCGCCACCATAGCACACCCAGTCGGTGGTGTGGTTAAGCAACACCATGACTTTGTATTTGCTGAGGTTCGACTTCGTAGCGTCGACGAAGCCCAGCTTGTTAATCTCCAAATCGTAAAAAGCTTCGCACTTCTTTAGCAAGTCCTGCTCGTCGACGCGGTAGGCCGAGGGCGACTCTGAGGGCTTCTTGCTGCCGTAGCCCTTGTCCCAGAACACGATGACGTTGTCGCTCTCCACGCTTCGCGATTTCGACCATGTATATTTGTTGTCGGGGTCGCTCTCCTTGTAGAGTAGCGAGTCGCTGGGCCAGGGATTCTTCCATTCATTGGGGATATAGACGGATTTCTGCGCATTCATCTGAAGGCAGAAGGTTAGGGCAAGGATAATTGTAGTAAATACTTTTTTCATTGTTATTATTGGAGTATTGCAATCACGGGGTCGGTTCTACTGATCACTTTTGAAGTTTCTGTATTACACATCGTTCTTGACTCCCTGTGCACTTCCATCGGTTCAATTGTTTTCAAATGCGAAGGCAAAGATACGAACTTATTCTCGAACATC
>JAEEQH010000019.1 GCA_016285245.1 Prevotella sp. | reverse complement strand
CGTGACGGAAAAGAGTGCCGACGATGCTGTTTACAATCTGAATGGCCAGCGCGTAGGTAACGACCACAAGGGACTGGTCATCAAAAACGGCAAGAAATACCTTATTAAATAATAGGTGACGAACGTCATACGCAAGATAAAGACTGTTGTAGGCTGTGGGCTCCTTGCGATGCTCACAGCCTGTAACGGTATTCTTGACGATATCTACGACGAGCCAGCCACACCTGCTGCAGGCGATATCTATATCGACGCCTCCGACTGGACGCAATGGCACTATATTGACCTGCACGCCCTGAAGGAGGCTACCGATAAAGGCGAGATGCTTGAGCAGGTCTATACAACCTACGACATTCCGTTGGAAAAGGCCGACAGCTACGACGCAGACAGCACGGGTATCTTCACCTATTGGTACGACGTCTTTGGTGAAGGAGTCTCGAACAACGAGTTTCGCGAGAGCTATCCCACCGTCCGTCAGCCAGAACCCGAACATTGGGATTTGGCTTTCCATCGCAATAATGTGAGGACCAATGGCGGCGCAGCAATCGAGACATCCATCACCGACATTAGCAAGGTGGGGAGTCACAGTGTCTTTTCTACCATCGACTTCGTGTGCGACACATGGAACCAGACAGACGTTTGGACCGTGCAGGACCGTATGTTGCAAGGCATCGTTGGCAATCAGCGCATTAAGATCA
This sequence comes from Prevotella sp., assembly GCA_016285245.1. Classification (GTDB taxonomy): domain Bacteria; phylum Bacteroidota; class Bacteroidia; order Bacteroidales; family Bacteroidaceae; genus Prevotella. Next base: position 55,152 of record JAEEQH010000019.1, on the reverse strand, counting down.
ATACTGAGTTGGGTAAATGGCTCCGTTTGGACATTCCCCCCATGCCCCCTGCCTTCACCCACAACAGCAACGTGTTCGTTGTTCGTCTGGCCGACGGCACCTACGCCGCTATCCGCCTGAAGAACTATATCGGCACTACCAACCGCAAGTGTCAGTTGACCATAGAGTACAAATACCCGATATGAAGCCCCTTTCCCTTCTCCTCGTTTGCACATTGTCGCTGGGTGTCCATGCCCAAAACGACAAACAACTGCACGACTTCGAGCGCGACACCATCGCACTCTCGCAGGTTGTGGTGACGGGTACGCGTACACCCAAGATGTTGGCTGATGCTCCTGTCGCCACACGCGTCATCACCAGTAAGGATATAGAACGTACCGATGCTACCGACATCCAGGACCTGCTGACCCAGGAATTGCCTGGCGTAGAGTTTTCGTATGCCATGAACCAGCAGACCCATCTCAACTTCTCGGGCTTTGGTGGACAGAGTATTCTGTTTCTCGTCGATGGCGAACGGCTGGCAGGTGAGACGATGGATGATGTGGACTTTTCACGATTGCTGATGGCAGGTGTTGAACGTATAGAGATTGTGAAGGGAGCTGCTTCTGCACTCTATGGCAGCAATGCCGAGGGTGGCGTGGTGAACATCATCACCAAGGAGAACGTAAGACCATGGAATCTGCATCTCGATGCACGGTGGGGCCGCCACAACAGCCAGCGCTATGACGGCATCTTCAGCATGAAACGCAGCCACTGGGCGAATGCACTCTCTGCCAGCTTTAGCGATATAGACAACTATAAGGTGAGCAGCAAGGCGAATCCTGCCACACGTGTGTTTAGCGAGGTCTATGGCAACCGCGTGGTCAGCGTGAAAGACAAGTTGACGCTGTGTCCAATGGATGGGCTGAAACTCTCGGCACATGCTGGCTACTACTTCCGACAGGTGCCCCGTGTGCCCAGCGAACCTGAGCGCTACCGAGATTTCTCGGCAGGCGTAAAGGGCGAGTGGAACATCACGGATAACGACTATGCCGAGCTGTCATACGCCTTTGACCAGTACGACAAGTCGACGCTGCTACGCTCTCAGAACCTCGACATACGCACTTATAGCAATGTGCAGAACAGCGTCCGAGCACTCTACAACCACTCGACGAGCCGTGGCGACATCCTGACGCTGGGTGGCGACATGATGCGCGACTACCTGATGAACGATAAACTGACTGATGGTACGCGTCACCAGACTACAGCTGATGCCTTTGCACAGTACGACTGGAACATCAACCGTCAGTGGGAGGCGGTAGGAGCCCTGCGCTATGACTACTTCTCTGATGGCAGCCTGTCACGACTGACGCCCAAGCTGTCGCTGCGCTATCAACCCAAACGCAACGTGAGCCTCCGCATGAGCTACGGCATGGGATTCCGTGCACCTACACTGAAGGAGAAAAACTACGAATTTGACATGTCGGGCATCTGGATTGTTGAGGGCAACGAGAACCTGAAGGCAGAAGTGAGCCACAATCTGAATGCATCGGTAGAATATACCAAGGGGCGATTCAACGTGATGGCGATGGGCTACTACAATAGCGTCAAGGATAAAATCAGTACTGGCATCCCCTACTATCGCAGCCCGCAGGACGGTCAGCTCTACCTGTCATACACCAATCTGGAGACCTATTCCGTCTATGGCGCTGACCTGACGGCGCGCTACCGTTGGAACATCGTTTCGGCTAAGGTGGGTTATGCCTTCACCAAGGAGCGACTGCCCAAAAGCGATGGCAACACCATCAATAATCAGTATATCCCCGCCCGTCCTCATGCACTGAACTGGGAAGTGGGCGTTGACAAGACGTTCTCTTCAGACTACGCCTTCAGCGCGACGCTCAACGGACGATTGTTGTCGGCGGTAGACAACGAGGAATATCGCGACTACTATGACATCAGTCAAGGTACTACAACGATACACTATCCTGCCTATAGTCTGTGGAAACTAATGTTGACGGGACGTCTGTGGAACAGGGCAAAGGTGTCGTTAACGATTGATAATCTGCTGAACTACAAGCCCGACTATTACTATCTGAACGCTCCTATTACCGATGGTACCAATGTGATGATAGGAATGGGGCTTGACCTGTTTTAGAATTGAGAATTGAAAATTTACAATTGAAAGATGAAGAAAAAATTATATATTGGGAAAAGCATCGGGTCCTTTCTGGTTGTGTTACTGCTCATGCCGTTAGGCCACGCCATGATGGCGCTCATGGAGCACTTCCTGGCAACAGAGACGCTGCATTACTGCGCCTTCGCCATGGGATTTGTCGGACTGATTGTCACCATCTGGGGTGTATTTGCCAAGGGTGATACCCATCAAACTATTTTCGGCATTGTGGGAGCCATGCTCTTCTGGACGGGATGGGTAGAATTCCTCTTCGTCTATTATGCCCAGCGCTTCGGCGTACACTGCGACCTCTATGGTTCTGGTGTCATCCAGACCACGACGCAGTATGTGGATGGACTCATCAACCACCAGGAATACCTGATAAACGGCACACCCCTGGAAGACTACAGTCGTGCCGAACTTAAAGCGATGCGCGGATCAAGACCTGAGTACCTTATCATGCCTGCCACCTTCGGCATGTGGGTGGTCGTCATGCTGTTCTACGTGTTCTGCACCAAGACCGGATGCGACTTCATCAACTGGCTGCAAAATCACTGTCTGCCAAAGAGTCGCAGGTTCAGCAACCTGCAAGGCGGTATTCGCGTGGGCATCCGAAATTCCTCTATCGTCACCTTCATGGAATGGAACGTGATGATGTGGGGCATTTATCTGCTGCTGATGTTCTGTTACGATCCCGTGTTCCTGGGGCAGGACCATCCTGTGACTATTATTCTGGCACTGGTCAGCCTCGTCAGTTCGATACTGATGCTGAAGAAAGAATTGCATATTGCAGCCTGGGGACGCAACATACGCTATGCACTGGCTACCGTCATCGTATTCTGGACCTTCGTGGAGATTATGGCCCGCAACGGCTTTTTCAATGAGATATGGGTTGATCCCATGAACCATATTCGCGAAATGACTATCATCCTTGCGGTATTCATCATAGTTGTAGTCCTCACCATATTCAGTTCGAAGTATGTCACTACTGAATAAATAAAGGGCTAACCTCACGGCAAGCCCTCATTACTAAACTAAACAAATACTTTTAAGATTATATACCTGTGATTATAGACTTGGAGAGATGGCGGCTATCCAGGCCTCGATGCGGGTGTCGGTCTTGTCGTCCTCGTTGATGTCGTCGAGGGGCAGGCCGATGAACTTGCCGTCGATCACGGCCTCTGAGTCGTCGAAGGTGTAGCCGTCGGTGTCAACAGCACCGATGAACTTGGCACCGCTGTTCTTGATGCCGTTGTAGAGTTCGCCCATGCCGCCAACGAACGTGTCACTATATGATGAGCAGTCGCCGCAGCCGAAGATGGCGATGGTCTTACCGCTGAGGTCAGCACCTTGGAGCGTCTTCAGTCCGTCGTACCAGTCATCCTGCAGTTCGCCAGCGCCCCATGTCGAGGTGCCGAGGATCAGGTTCTGGTTGGAGCTGACGATGTTGGCTGTCAAGTCCTGTACGTTCAGGGCCTCGCAGCCCAGTTTCGAGGCAATCTTCTCTGCGATGGCCTCGCAGGTTCCTGTCGAGGAACCATAGATTACAATTGTTGCGTTCATTACTTTATAATTCGTTTAATTCGTGAAATTCTTGCGTCCCTTCGGTAGCAAGCGACCAAAGGTCGAGCGCGTTGTTTCAATTCTTGTTGATGCAATGTCCGTCGCATTTCCCGTCGCATTGGCACTTGCCTTTCTTGCGCTTGCAGTACCGTTCGCATTGTGCGCAGAGGTCGTAGCCGAGCATGGCGCCAAGTATAAAGTCCTCTTCGGGCGTCAACTGGTTCAGCGGACGGGTGACGATGAGCCGGATGGCCTCCAGACACTCGCGCCGTCCGAAGTATACGTTCAGGTTCTGCTGTCCTGCAGGTTGTAGCACGTATGGAATGCCCTGACTCTCCAGTCGCTGTGTGGCCAGTTCGCTGTACTTCTTGTTGCAGGTGAACAGCACCATCTGGCGCACACCTTTTTGCAGTTCGTAGATGTGGTTCATCAGTACCTTGAGCGTTGCTCCAGCCTGCTCACGCTCGGCATTGCTCAAGCATGCTTGGCTCTGCTCTCGCTTACTCGCAGCCTTCATCTCTGTGGGAATCGTCATCGTTTTCATCCATTTTAAGTTCGGGTGTGGTTTCTAATCACGGTGCAAAGGTACGGCGAATAAACGAAGTGCGCAATACCTAAAAACGAGGTTTTTAAGCATTGCGCACCAGCGACGACCTGCAAGAGCAGGTTAATCAGAAGTAGGTATTACGTACCCTCCTTTAGTCACTCATCGTCGTCTTTGTTCAGGTCCTTAATTTCCATCGTCGTCTTCTGGACTTTCATGCCCATGTTCCTGTAGAAGTTTATCGCCGCATCGTTGCCCTCCCACACATTCAGGGTGATGTTGTTGCAGCCAATGGACTTTGCGTAGTCGCGTACATACTCATACAACGCCTTGCCGACGTGCTTGCCGCGAGCCTTCTCGTCCACGCAGATGTCATCAATATACAGCGTCTTGATGTCCTGCAGCAGCTTGTCGCCCTTCACTTCGGTCACCATGCAGAAAGCATGGCCTAATACCGCTCCGTCTTCAAAGACAAAGATCGGTTTGCTGTCGTCGCACAACAAGTCTTCAAGTTCCTGTTCGTTATACTTGGTCGTATAGGGTTTGAACAAGTCGGGGCGCAGCACGTGGTGCACCATGTCTACCTGATGCAGCAAACTGATGATGCCCGGTATATCCTTTACTTCAGCTTTTCTAATCATCGTATTCACAATTTTGTAACCATTAATCGTTTCTGTATTCTAGAATGTCGCCAGGCTGGCAGTCCAATACCCGGCAGATGGCTTCGAGGGTGGTGAATCGCACGGCTTTGGCCTTGCCCGTCTTCAGTATTGAGAGGTTGGCGAGCGTCAGTCCCACTCCCTCTGCCAGTTCGCTCAGCGACATTTTGCGCTTCGCCATCTCTACATCGAGGTTCACAATAATCTTTCCCATAGGCATTATATCGTTAAATCCTGTTCTTCCTTCAGCTTCATCGTGTCCTTGATGAACTTGGGCACGGTGAAGAACAAAATGGCAATCCAGTAGACGCCGCCTATGTAGACTGTCCTGGCCAGCGAGGGCAGCTTGTCCATGTATTCGCTTTCAACATGGTGGCACACATAGTCGTAGAGAAGGCCTGCTATGAAGAATTTCACTAATACAGCCGCGCCCAACACATAAAACAGCCAGATGCTCCACCTGGAATACTGCTTATTAATATAAGTAAGGTATCCCATGATGCAGAAGATGGCCATGAAAAAACTGATGCAGATGTTCTCGAACAGAAAGCAGAGGTGATGGCAATAGTCGTAGCCTGTCGTGGCAGCGCGCATATTCTGAATGTCGCCATAGATGACAAATGCCATGACAAGAGTGATAACCACAATGAAAGCTGTGGTGAACGGATTCTTTACTGCATTGCGAAACAATGTACTCATACTTTTATCGTTTTAATTCGGTTGTTTATTGATTCCGTTTATATGTTTATTGAATTTCGATGTGCAAAAGTAGGCACTATTTTTCAATCCGCCAAATAAAATCGATAAAACTTTATTGATTTTCGATATATTTAACATTCAAAAATATTTGGTGTTTCGCTCATTTTTTCGTACCTTTGCAGAACGAATTGAACAAAAATACGACTATGCCACGTAAGACTGACGGAGTACTCTTTGAACTGCAGCCGCGCCCCACGAAAGGTGAGGACGGTAAGCCCTTGCTCTATGCCCAGCCCGTCATAGAGCGCAAGTACAACATTGATGACATTGACGAGTTCTGTAACAAATACCGCCACACCAGCAAGGGCGAGATGAAGTATTTCTTCAACTTGCTGGAGGAAGTGACGACGATGTGGCTGAAGCAGGGCTGTCGTGTGGAGACACCCTTCGGCTCGTTTGCACCCAAGCTGAAGCTCTTGGGCGACCATACCGACCCTGAAAAGATAGTGGCCCACGACGTCATGTATGGCGGCGTTGAGTTTATCCCTGCCAAGCAGTTCGTCAAGGATGCCGATTGTAGTCACGACGGCTTCCGCCGTAAGCAGGGCAGCGTAGGCAACAGCCAGTTGTACGACGCCAAGGCGATGGACGATGCCCTTCGGCGTAGTGTCCATCATGGGTACATCACCATCAAGGCCTTCCAACGGTGCAGCGGCCTGAAATACAAGACCGCTCAAGCCTATCTCGACAACCTTTGCACAGGCGACAATCCACGTCTGAGCCGCTATAAGGAAGGGCGCACCTGGCACTACGCCATCCGACAGACCACTCCCACAGAGTAAAACTTGGTACGCAGCGCCCGCTGCCGACAATTTCCCCGCCCGCTGCCGATATTAGCAGCGGGCGCTGCTAATAATTTCCCCGCCCGCTGCGAGAACGAAAAGGTCGGCCTTTCACCCGATACGATACGGCTTTTCCCCGTAAACCGCCTCTTCGCCCCTGTAAACCTGCTCCTCTCTTTGCCAAGCCAAGGGAAGTCCAGTGGTATTACCGCGGTTCTGGCGACAGCATTCTCACAAAAACATCTTAAATCATTGGCAAAATTAGTTGGTTTCAGCTTTTTTTCGTACTTTTGCAGCAATTTTTTAGGAATAGTAAAGGAAATATGAGATACGGAATTATCGGTACTGGGGCCATTGGCGGGTATTATGGAGCGAAACTGGCTCATGCAGGACAGGAGGTGCACTTCCTGCTGCACAGCGACTATGAGTATGTGAAACAGCACGGCCTGCAGGTGGACAGCTGCGACGGCTCGTTCCATCTGGATGATGTCAACGCCTATCAGAGGACGGAGGAGATGCCGGCGTGCGACGTGGTGCTCGTGGGACTGAAGTCTGTGAACAACGGCAAGCTGCAGCAGTTGCTGCCGCCGCTGCTCTACGACAAGACGCTGGTGGTGCTCATCCAGAACGGCATCGGCGTGGAGGAGGATGTGCAGAAGATGTTCCCCGGCGTGCAACTGGCTGCCGGACTGGCCTTCATCTGTTCGGCGAAGACGGAGCCGGGCCTCGTGAGCCACCAGTGCTATGGCAGCATCAACCTGGCCAACTACTCATGCAAGGACGAGGCGCTGGTGCAGGCCGTGGTCGAGGAGTTCCGCGAGGCCGCCATCGAGACGGGACTGGTGGAGTACCACGAGGCACGATGGAAGAAGGCGGTGTGGAACATGCCGTTCAACGGTATGACCGTGGCCCTGCACACGCAGACGGACTTGCTGCTGAAGAACAAGTCGACGCGACGGCTGATTCGCGAGCAGATGATGGAGGTGGTCAGCACGGCCCAGCACCTGGGTGTGAAGAACCTGGACGCCGCGTTTGTCGAGAAGATGATTGAGATGACCGACGCGATGACGCCCTATTCGCCGTCCATGCGGCTGGACTACGACTTCCGCCGCCCCATGGAGATACACTATCTGTACTCCCGCCCCCTGGAGATAGCCCGCGAGGCTGGCTGTCCGATGCCGAAGCTGGAGATGCTGGAGGCAGAGCTGCGCTTCCTGGAAGCAGCCCGGCTGGAAAGCAACTCCGCCGCCCAATAGCCTCAGGGTTTCAAGACAAGAGTTATTGTGAGTACCTGACACCGACCATGAGCCATTGGCCGGGCTGGGGGACGTTGCCGTAGTCGACGTAGCGGCAGCCGAAGAGGTTGTTGGCCTCGACATAGGCGTGGATGGCGTTGCCCAGACGGTAGGCCAGGCGGCTGTCGACGAGGGAGTAGGGGCGGTAGGACTGCACCTGTCCCTGGGTGTCGGTATAGCTGCCGCGACGGTCCTGGAAACGGTAGCCGAGGGTCACCTCAAGGCGCTCCACGGGCTGCAGCCGCAGCTGGGCGACGAGCTTGTGGCGCAGGTACTCCAGGGAGTACTGCGACTGGAGGTGTGGCGCGAGGGTCTTGCTCTGATGGAGGTGGCAGTAGGAAATGAGAAATGAGAAATGAGGAATGAGAAATGAGGCGCTCGGGCTGATTTGGACTGTCAGTTCCTGGCCGAGGGTGTTCAGGCGGGTGTGGTTGACGCTCTGCCAGACGGGGTCGGCACTCCGGGTGTCCATCACCCAGTCGATCATGTTGCGGGCGTGGTGGTGGAAGACGGCACCCTTGACCGTCAGCCCCGGCCGGGTGTAGCGCACGCCGCCCTCGAGGGCCTGCAGCTCCTCGGGTTTCAGGTGCTTGTCGGCCTTGTGGCCGCCGACGCTATAGTAGAGCTCGGTGAACGAGGGCATACGGAGCGAGGAGTTGTAGGAGGCGTAGAGCCGCAGGCCGTCGGCCACACGCAGGCTGGCGTCGATGCCGGGGAGCAGACGGAAGGTCGTCTGGTTCCACGTGTTCCTGGCGGCGATGAAGCCCGCCGAGAGCGTCAGCCGCCGGAGCATGACGCTGTGCTCCAGGTGGAACGCGAGGTTCGTGCGGTCCAGGCCGTAGCGGTACTTGTCGCCGTCGGCATGACTACGGGGTTCGCCCAGCGTGCTGCTGACGATGTGCTCGTGGCGCACCTCGGCGCCGACAGCTGTCCGTCCCAGCGGCCAGTCGAAACGGCTGTTCAGGTTCACGCCGAGGACGTCCGTGCGGTGGTGGTTGAAGGGCACCTGCGACGCCTCTCCGCGAATCAGCTCGAAGCGGTCTAACGTGCGGTTCCAGTAGACGGCGGGACGCAGATGGAGCCGCCCCGACGCCTCGCCCTGAAGGGCCGTGAAGAGCTTCGTGGTGCGTTCGTACTGCTCGTCGTAGCGGGCGCTGTAGAACGTGTTCGAGCCGAAACCCTTCGTCGAGAGTCCGGCGTGCCAGTCGAGGCGCATCTTGTCGCCGGCATAGCCACCCTGATAAAAGGCCTTCGCCCCCGCGTAGTCGCTGTTCAGGGCACCCGACTTCGCACGGCTGTAGCCATCGCTGCGGGTGAAGCAGGTGCTTAAATGAGAGATGATAGATGATAGATGAGAGATGCCTGCGGCGGCGGAGAGGTAGCCGAAGGAGCCGCCCTCCAGGCGGGCATGGCGCCTCGCTCCTCGCTCCTCGTTCCTCGTTCCTCCTTCCTCGTTCCTCGCTCCTCGCGTCACGACATTAATGGCTCCCCCGGGCCCCTCAATCACCTCGATGCGGACGATGTCCGAGAGGTCGCAGGGCAGGTCGAAGGCATTATGGGCCGTCTGCGGGTCGCAGATGCTGATGCCATTAAGAAGGATGGTGACTTGTTCGGCGGTGCTGCCGCGGATGCCGATGTCCGTCTGTGCTCCGATGGGACCGCGCTGGCGCACATCGACGCCGACGGCCATCTTCAGCAGGTCGTTGATACTCTGTACTGGCGCCGCCTGAATGTCGTCGCGCGTCAGTACCATAACCATGCGTGCCGCCGACTGTCCGAGGGCGAGGGGCGCACGTGTCCCCGTGACCTCGACATCGTCGAGTGTCGCCTCCTTGTCGACGGTACGCACGCTGTCGCTCTCCTGGTCGTCGGTGGTGACGTGGCGATGGGCCGCCGTTGCCGACTGCAGCGTTGCCGCACTCAGCACGCCGATGGTGACGACGCGTCCCAGGCAGGCGAAGAGTGCCCAGCCCTTCCGCGTGAACTGGCGGAAGCGCAGGGTCTTCGTTTGGTTGTAACGTGGTTGGTTCATGTTTAATGTGTTAGTCCAAGTGGAACACCTCCTGCAGGGGGATGGTGACAGGCGAGTTGTCGGGGTTGACCTCCATGATGTCGGCCATCATGTCCCACCAGCGTTGGGTGATGGGATCGACGTCGGTGGTGTCCTGCGACGAGCCCTCGCCGGCACACTCCTGGTAGGCGAAGAGAATGTTCGTGTCGCGGTCCCAGTAGATGCTGTAGTTTGACACGCCCTGCTCGTGGATCATCGCCACCAGCTCGGGCCAGATGGCGGCGTGGCGCCGCTCGTACTCCTGTTCGCAGCCCGCTTTGAGCTGCATCTTGAATGCAAATCGTTTCATGTATATAATGCTTAATGCTTAATGCTTAATTGCCGGAGGCAATATCTCTTATCTCTTATCTCCAATAGGTACCCCAGTCGGTAGGCATCGAACAGACGGAGGCTGGGATGGGGCCCACAGAGACGGCGGCGCACCAGCGGACCGAACAGCCGGAACGCCAGGACCAGCAGGCGACGCACCACGCCGAGGTGGATGCCGTCGGCGGTAGTCAGCAGGCGCGAGTAGCCCTTCAGGTCGTGACGGAAGGCATGGAGCGTGCGCAGGCTGCGCTCCACCTTATTTATATAGTCGGCGTTCGTCTCGTAGCGTGTCATCAGGACCGGGTTGTCCACATGGCGCATGACCGCCCCCGCAGCCTTCAGCTGCTTGCCCAGAAGCACGTCCTCGTAGCCGCTCTTCTGGAAACGCTCGTCGAAGGGACAGCCGAGCAGCGTCGCGCGGCGGATGAGGAAGTTGCAGGAACGGAACGACTGGAAGGGACGGCGGCTGCGCTCCGACGCCGTGTGGTGGGGCTCGTGATGCTTCTCGTAACGGTAGCGCAGGTTCGTGGCAAGTGTCTCGGCATCGCCGCCGATGGCAATGCCGCCCATGATGACGTCGGCCCCGGCGGTAGCAGCCTCGCTGAGGTAGCGCCGCAGGAAGTCGGGACGGCTGATGTCCATGTCGCAGTCGACAAACAGCAGCCACTCGTAGCGGCTCTCCTGAGCCAGGAGGTTGCGGTTGGCGGCGCTGCCCACGTTCTGCGGACGCTCAATGTAGCGGGCGTGGGGCAGGGCGTTCACGGCATGGTTCGGTGCCACAGCCGCACGGTCGGGCGAGCAGTCGTCGGCCACGATGATCTCGTAGCTGAGGTCGCCGATGGCCTCCGCCTGACGGCTCAACGCCGTTGCCAGAGGTGTGCAGTCGTCGTTGTAGACGGGTATGAGAATGGATAATTCGTACATGGCGGCACAAAAGTACATAAAAAATTTGGAAACACCAAAAAAAAGTAGTACCTTTGCAGCCGCTTTCACGAGTTGATAGCATCAAATTCAAACCTCAATTAACAAAACAACAACAAAATGGCAACAAAAATCAGATTGCAGCGTGGCGGCCACAAAGGCTATGCAGTTTACCGCATCGTCGTCGCTGACGCTCGTGCACCACGTGATGGTAGATTTACTGAGAAGCTTGGTATGTACAACCCCAATACCAATCCTGCCACAGTAGATTTGAATTTCGACCGTGCATTGTACTGGGTAGAGGTTGGCGCACAGCCCACCGATACGGTTCGTAACATCCTCAGCCGCGAGGGCGTGTACCTCATGAAGCACCTCCGTGGTGGCGTGAAGAAGGGCGCTTTCGACGAGGCTGCTGCCCAGAAGAAGTTCGACGCATGGAAAGCTGACAAGCAGAAGGGCTTGGAGAAGGTAGCTGCCGACGAGGCTAAGGCCAAGAAGGACGCCGCCAAGCAGGCTCTCGACGCTGAGAAGAAAGTGAACGAGGAGATTGCCAAGAAAGTAGCCGACAAGAAGGCTGCCGAGGCTGCTGCCAAGGCCGAGGAAGAGGCTGCAAAGGCTGCTGAGGCCGCTGCTGCCGAGGCTCCCGCTGAGGCTGCTGCCGAGGCTGCTGAGGCTCCCGCCGAGGCATAAAGCTCCGCACACCAAAATCCCCCTATGGCGTGCCCCAACTGCAAGTGGGTTGGGGCACGTTTTTTTTCACCTATTGACTGAGAATACCGATGCCTAAACCTACGTCTAAGCCCCCTATTGACAACACCTACGGACATCTCCAGCCACAGGCTACCGACGTCGAGCGCGCCGTGCTCGCCGCCCTGATGATTGACAAGGACGCCTATGCCGTCGTCAGCGAGATGCTCCGCCCGGAGAGTTTCTACGAACCCCGTCACCAGAAAATATTTACTGCCATCCGCGACCTGAACCTCGCCGAGAAGCCTGTCGACATCATGACCGTTGCCGACCAGCTGGCACGTCAGGGAGACCTCGACATCGTCGGAGGCGCACCATACATCGTGGAGCTCAGCTCGCAGGTGGCCTCGTCGGCACACATCGAGTACCATGCACGCATCATCGCCCAGAAGTCGTTGGCACGACAGCTGATACAGTTTGCAAGCGACATCGAGACGAAGGCCTTCGACGAGACCATCGACATCGACGAGCTGATGCAGCACGCAGAGGGCTCGCTCTTCGAGCTGTCGCAGAAGAACATGAAGAAGGACTACACCCAGATTGACCCCGTGGTCACTCAGGCGGTGAAGGTCATCCAGGAGGCAGCGAAGAACAAGGACGGACTGACCGGCGTCCCCACCGGCTACGGCAAGCTGGATGACAAGACCAGCGGCTGGCAGCCCTCCGACCTCGTCATCATTGCCGGACGACCCGCCATGGGTAAGACGTCGTTCGCCCTGTCGCTGGCCAAGAACATCGCCGTCGACTACCAGCAGCCCGTCGCCTTCTTCTCGCTCGAGATGTCGAACGTACAGCTGGTGAACCGTCTCATTTCGAACGTCTGCGAGATACAGGGCTCCAAGATCCTGAGCGGCCAGCTGCACCCCGACGAGTGGGAGCGACTGGACAAGCAGGTGAACAAATTGCTGGGAGCGCCGCTGTACGTCGACGACACCCCGGGACTGTCGGTCTTCGAACTGCGTACGAAGGCACGCCGACTGGTACGTGAGCACGGTGTGAAGCTGATAATGATTGACTACCTGCAGCTGATGAACGCCAATGGTATGCGCTTCTCGTCGCGACAGGAAGAGGTGAGCACCATCTCCCGCTCGCTGAAAGGACTGGCCAAGGACCTGGATATACCCATCCTGGCGCTGTCGCAGCTGAACCGTGGCGTGGAGAACCGCGAGGGCGTGGACGGCAAGCGGCCGCAGCTCTCCGATCTGCGTGAGTCGGGTGCCATCGAGCAGGATGCTGACATGGTGATCTTCGTACACCGTCCGGAGTACTACGGACTGTATCAGGACGAAAAAGGACGCGACCTGCACGGCATGGCCCAGATCATCATTGCCAAGCACCGTAAGGGTGCCACCGGCGATGTGCTGCTGACGTTCCGTGGCGAATACACACGCTTCGAGAATCCCGAAGAGTCGCGCATCTCGAGCAAGCATGCCTCGAACGAAGGCGAGGTCATCGGATCGAGCATCGACGGCAATGGCGCTAACGTCGACCCGTTCGTGCCGGGACAGGCCGATCCCTTCGGACCGGCGTCAGACGGCCCCGTACCGTATTAAAAAGCGGAAGGACTATTTCCCGAATCCTATAATAAGGGAAGGACTATTTCCCATATTTCTCTATGAGCTCGTCGGCCTGAGGGTCGCCGAGCTCTTTGGCTTTCGTGAGGTTGGCGACACCCTCCTTCTTGTTGCCCTTCAGACATTGGGCAAGACCGAGGAACAGGTAGCCGTCGCTATGCTCAGAGGCAATGGCGATGCATTGGCGGGCCGTCTCCATCGCCTCGTCGTAAAGACCGACACGCACCTGGAGCGACGCCTTCTCGGAATAGTAGAGGTCGTTCTGGGGCTGCATGGTGATGGCACGGTCGATGTCGTTCAGCGCCTGCTGATACTGGCGGGCGCCGATGGCCACCTGATGGCGGAGGTAGTAGAACTGGTCGTTGACCGTGGCGGCCATCAGCTGCTCGTAGTCGTTAAGGTCGGCCATCGCCTCGCGGTAGCGCCCGTTCTCACGACGTGCCTGGGCACGTACCAGGAGGTAGGGGGCAGCCTCCTTCAGATAGGGACGGCTGAAGGTGGCGACACAGGAGTCGAGCAAGGCCAGCACTCCTGCGCTGTCCTTGAGCTGCTCACGGCAGCGCGACGCCTCGAAGAAGAGCTCGGCAGAACGGAGCTGCCCCTGGAAGAGGGAGGCGTAGACGTCGTAGGCATCCTGGTACTTCTTCTGTGCATAGAGGATGACGGCCTGCTGGTGACGGTAGGCATCGAGGGGGTTCAGACGTTCGGCCTCGCGCGCCTCGTCGAGGGCTTTGTCGAGCGTCCACGGCTCGTACGGGTGGTCGGCCAGATAAATCACCTTATTATATATAAGCGACGAGTAGTTGTAGTGGGTCTCGTCGGCCTTCTTCGTCACCTTCAGCGCCTGCGCCATATCGTTGTCGGCATCGCCGAAACGAAAGGCCTGTGTGTGGAGCTGGGCACGGTAGAAATAGCCGTCGGGCTCCTGCGGGAACTTACGGATGAAGTCGTCGACAAGGGTGGCATAGGCTGTAGAGTCGGTACTGCCGCTGGCGACGTAGAGCATGAGCAGAGCCTGATCGGGGGTGGCGGGCAGGTCCTTCTTGATCTTCGTGCTTTGCAGGGTGGCATCACCCAGACTCAGCCCCGTGATACGCAGGGAGTCGGCATAGCGGGCGCTGACGGCATACGACAGGGTGTCGCCAGCCACGGCCGGCGCCTGCATCAGTCCCACAACCTCGCCGCTGGCGTTTAGCAGCGGACAGCCCACAGCCTCGGTGGACGAGGGGAGGGCGATGGTGTAGTACTGGTAGTCGCCCATGAAGGTCTCGGCCTTGCGGACAGTGCCCGACGGACAGTCCTTGGTATTGAGGTAAGGAAGCAGCCAGAGTGTCGTCCCCTCGGCGGCAGCGGTGGCGGCGATGGGCAGGGGTGTCGTCTTACGGGCGGCAACGCGGAACTTCGCCACGTCGTACGTGCCGTTGGCCCCTAGCAGATATTCCACGGGCCACTCCTTGCCCTGGGCATCGATAATGATGGCGCGCGAGGCACCACGGAAGGGCTCGAAGTTGCTGACGCACTCGCCGTCGGTACCGACGTAGAAACCGCCGGCGCTGCCCAGCAGCGTGCCCTTGTCGTCGAAGGTCTTCAGGGTGAACACCGACTTCGCGGCTTTCTTCGTCCATGACTGTGCCCCTGCGGGCATGAATGACAACAGACTGATGACAGTCAATAAAAGTATCTTATTTCTCATTTTTCAATTTCATTTTTTGCAAGGACTTCAGGACTTTTTTCAATTCTTCAATTTTTCAATTCTTCAATTTTTCATTTAGCGCGTAGCGCTTAAAAGTTCCTTCGCATTCTGGATGGCAGCTTCGCTGACGGCGCTGCCGCTGAGCATCTGGGCTATCTCGCCGACACGCTCCTCGGCAGTCAGCTCGCGCATATAGCTGACGGTACCTGAGGCCGTCTCTTCTTTATATACCTTATAATGATGGGTGCCCAGGGCGGCAATCTGCGGCAGGTGGGTGATGCTGATGACCTGACGGCCATGACCACCCATCTCCTGCATGATACGCGCCATGCACTCGGCCATCTTGCCGCTGACACCCGTGTCTATCTCGTCGAAGATGATGGTGGGCAGCTTCACGGCGCTGCTAATCATCGCCTTCAGCGACAGCATGACGCGGGCTATCTCGCCGCCGGAAGCCACCTGTGCCACGGGCTGGAGTGGGGTGGAGGTGTTGGCGGAGAAGAGCAGGGACACCTGGTCCTGACCGTTGCTACGCAGCTCCGTCGGCTGGATGTCGACGGAGAAACGAACATTGGGCATACCCAGCGGCACTAACCGTTGGCGCAGCTCCTCCTCAATCTTGCGGGCCGCCTTCGTACGCTCACGGGTGAGGGCATCGGCAGCTTTCTGGCAGCGGCTTTTCAGCTCGTCGGAGCGGTTGCGCAACTGCTGGATGGTGTCGTCGCTGTTCTCGATGTCGGCAAGTTGCCGGGCGAGGTTGTCACGCAGGGTGATGAGCTCGTCGACGGTGGTGACGCGGTATTTCTTCTCGAGGTCGTTCAGACGGTCCAGACGCTCATTGATGGTGTCGAGCTCGGCAGGGTCGAAGTCGATATCGTCCAGATGGGCGCTGACCTCAGAGGCGATGTCTTTCAGTTCGATATAGCTGCTGTCCATGCGCTCCGTCAGCTCGCTGGCTACAGGGAACACACGTTCGATGGCGTGGAGGGCGGCGGTGGCGTTCTTCAGCGTCGTGACGATGCCGCTGTTGTCACCCGACAGGGCGTTGTCGGCCTCGTAGAGTGCCCGTTTGATGTCCTCAGCATGGGTCATCGTGTCGCTACGGCGCTCCAGCTCCTCCTGCTCGTCGCAGACGAGACGGGCTGCTGTCAGCTCGTCGTACTGGAACTGCAGGAACTCCTGCTGTTGGCGGTTCTGCTCCACGCGTTCCTGGAGTGCCGTCAGCTGGCGGCAGCAGTCCTGGTAGTCGTCGAAACAGCGGCGGTAGTCCGTGAGCAGGGCATCGTCGGCGGCAATGATGTCGACGAGGCTCAGCTGGAAGTCGTGCTTCTGCAACAGCAGGTTCTGGTGTTGCGAGTGAACGTCGACGAGCTGCTCGCCCAACTCCCGGAGCATGGTCAGCGCCACGGGGGTGTCGTTGATGAAGGCACGGCTCTTGCCTGCCGCTGTCAGCTCGCGTCGTACGATGGTATCGTCGGCATCGTACTCAATGTCGTTCTCGTCGAAGAACGTCTTGAGGTCGTAGCGTGATAAGTCGAAGTGGGCCTCGATGACACATTTGTCGGTACCCGCCTTCAAGGCCTTGGAGTCGGCACGCTGGCCCAGCAGCAGCCCGATGGCTCCCAGAACGATGCTCTTGCCGGCACCCGTCTCGCCGGTGACCACAGAAAAGCCCTCGTACAGGTTAATGTCGAGGGTATCTATGAGTGTAAAGTTCTTGATGTATAAGCGTTTCAGCATGGTCTCTTCAGAAATCTTTTTACCTTTTGCCCTTTTACCGTTTTTGCCTTTTTACTTTTCTACCTTTTTACCCTTTTATTGACGAATCTTGTCCCACGCGCTGCTCTGGGCCGCATTGAGGCTCATCAGCAGGTCGTAGATGCTCTCCTTCTCCTTCTGTGTGCCCTTGCCCTTGTAGATGTTGCCCAGCTCGTCCTTCTTGTAGTCAGTCCATATCTGTGGCAGCTGACTTAGCGGCTTGGCCTCGTGGACCTTCTTCAGGTGGGTCTCCAGGGCGGTGGTCACCTCGGTACGTCCACGTTCCACGTTGGTCGACATCTCGTCGAGTCCCTTGCGGTAGTAGTCGTACTGCAGCTGACGGAAGGGCTTCATGGCCTCGTCGAGGTAGTCGTTGATGATGGCGAAGCGGTTGCGGGAGTCCTCGAACGACTTCCAGCCGGGGAAGCCCAAGTCCTGTGCGTTATTCACGAGATTCATGCAGCGTTGCAGCACGTCGGTACCTCCCATGGGCGCGAAGCTGTCGAGGTTGAGACCAATGAAAAGGTAGGCATAGTAGGCGAAGAGGGCTGTGAGCTGGTTGTCGATGACCTCCTCGTTGAAGTTCAGCTGGTCGAACTGCGCAAACTCGAAGTCGAACTGACGGTCGGTATTGTTGTAGAGCGTCGTGGTATAGGCGCTGTTCCACACAGGACGGTTGGCCTGTACGAGTGCCGAGCATTGGAACTTGTTCTCCGCCTGGACGTACTTGTTGACGGTAATGCTGAAGGAGCATTGGATGCGCTCGTTCTCCTGAAACTGCAAGGCTGTCCATTGCCGCTCGTTGACAAACTGCTCCAACGTCTGCTGGAGGTTCTCGAAGACGGAGGCATCGGTACCCTGCACCTTCTGGTGGTTGATGCTGATCTTGGCCTGAAGTTCCTGAGCCCTTGCGGGGCTAAAAGATAAATGACAAATGATAAATGATAAACTGATCAGCAGCAAAGTACGGCTGAAACGAATGGAACCGAGGATATATCTTTCAATTCTCATTTCTCACTTATCATTTTGGGCGAAGCCCGCCATTATCAATTCTCAATTGTCAATTATCAATTAGCGCATTAGCGCATCTGTGCCTCGCGAAGGCGGATGCGTGTGAGTACCTGCTTGGTGTTGTAGGTGAAGTCGCCGCCCAGTATCCAGCTGTAGTAGCCAGGATCGAAACGGAGCACGTCGGCAACGGGCTTGCCCTTGTGCTTGCCGAAGTTGAAGACCTCGATGCGCTGGCCGTTGACCTCGGCCCAGACGATGCGCCCGGCGAAGTCGACGTTGTCGTTCATCTTCGAGAACTCTGCCAGCTGGTCCATATTGTTCTCCAGTACCTTCTCGGGATCTTCGTTGGCGCCGGGGGCGTACTTGTCGAGCTCGCCCATCAGCACGCGGTACGTAGCCTCCGTATCCTGGTCGGCACGGTGGGCCTCGAAGTCGTCTTCCATCTTCCGCCCGCAGTAGAACTTGTAGGCAGCAGCCAGGTTACGCCGTTCCATCTTGTGGAAAATGGTCTGTGCATCGATGAGGCGACATTTCTGGAAGTCGAAATCGATGCCGGCACGCAGGAACTCCTCGGCCAGCAGGGGAATGTCGAAATGGTTAGAGTTGAAACCGGCGAAGTCACAGCCCGTGAAGTTGTCGCAAAGCTTCTGTGCCAGTTGCTTGAAGGTTGGCTTGTCCTTCACATCGTCGTTCGTGATGCCCGTCAGCTGCTCCACCTCGGCGGGGATGATGCATTCGGGGTTGACGAGTTCGTCGCCGCGCTCTTCGCGACCGTCAGGGTACACCTTAATATATGATATCTGTATGATACGGTCCTTGACCAGGTCCAGTCCCGTCGTCTCAAGGTCAAAGATGACCAGTGGCTTCTGCAAGTTCAGTTTCATTATTCTCTAACTTCTCAACTTCTTCGTTAACTTCTTAACTTCTTAACTTCTCTAACTTCGTTAACTTCTTCAATCATTCAACAACATCGGCATCATCAGCATCAGCACATCCTGATTCTCGGGCTGCTCAGAGGGCAGTACGAGACCGGCACGGCTGGGGTCAGCCAACTGGATGAGCACCTCCTGGCTGGTGAAGTTGCTGAGAATCTCGATGAACGACGAGCCCTTGAAACCGATGCTCATCGTCTGACCGTTATACTCGCAGCTGATACGCTCCGTGGCGGTCTTCGAGAAGTCGTAGTCCTCGGCATCGAGCTGAAGCGTGGAGCCTTCAACGTGGAAGCGGATGAGGTTGCTGGAGTCGTTGGCAAAGGGCTGCACGCGGCGCAGGGCTGCCAGCAGACCATTGCGGTCGATGCGCAGCTCGTTGGGGTTGTTCTGAGGAATGACGCTGTTATAGTTGGGATAGCGGCCCTCGATGAGTCGGCAGATGATGGTGCCGTCGCCGTAGTTAATCTCGGCATTGCGCTCGTCGAAGCGGATGATGACGTCGCCGCCGTCCTTACCCAGAAGGCTCTTCAGCAGGGTGGCAGGCTTCTTCGGCAGGATGAAGGCGGCGGGCTGCTCGCTCTTGATGTCGTAGAGCTTGTTGCGCACCAGCTTGTGACCGTCGCTGGCTACGATGGCCAGACAGTCGGGCGTCAAGTCGAAGTAGATACCGTTCATCACGGGGCGCAACTCGTCCTGTGCCGTTGCGAAGATGGAACGGTTGATGTTGTCCAGCAACAGGGGACTGCTGATGACGATGGTGGTGGCACCGTCGCTGACGGCCTGAGCCGAGGGATACTCGTCGGCGTTTTCCGTCGGCAGGGAGAAGAGTCCGTTCTGGTAGTTGATCTTGGCGATATTCTGCTGAAGGTCAACATCGAAGGTGATGGGCTGCTCGGAGAATCCCTTGACGGCTTCCAGCAGGTCGTGGTTAGCGATAGCGAAGCGTCCCTCGCTGTCGGCCTCAATCAGTTCCACGGTGGTCTGCATGGTGTTCTCACTATCCGATGCCGTCAGGCTGAGTGTCTGACCTTTGATGTCGAACACGAAGTCGCCCAGGATGGGGAGGGCATTCTTGCTGTTGATGACTCTTGAAAGTGCGACGAGTTTTGCGCTCAATGCGGTGCTTGATACTGTGAATCTCATATTGTTTTTTGTTTTTAGTTTTTCCTAACGGTTTCTTTACGCCGAATTATCGGCAAAGTTACACAAAATTTGTGTGATTAAAAAAAATTATGCCGAAAAATTCTGCTTTTCAAACTATTTTTAGTAATTTCGCCGTCGCATTTTAGTAAAATCAACAGTTAACATACAAAAAATTATGGATTTAACAGGTAGAATCATTGCTGTATTACCAGCTCAGAGTGGTGTTTCCCAGCGCACGGGCAACGCATGGATGTCGCAGGACTATGTTATAGAAGTCCCCGGCCAGTATCCCCGCAAGTGTCTTTTCCGTATCTTTGGCGAGGACCGTATCAAGCAGTTCAACATCCAGATGAACGAGGACGTCACCGTCCAGTTCGATATCGATGCCCACGAGTTTAACGGTCGCTGGTTCAACGATATCCGTGCGTACAATATTGTTCGCGGACAGGTGCCTCCCGTGGCCGGCGCTCCTGTGGCCGATGCCGCACCGTTCCCGCCGCAGGCTGCTGCTCCCCAGGCAGCTGCCGCCACCTCGCCGTTCCCGCCAGCTCAGGAACCTGCTGCCGAGGGAACTTCTGACGACCTGCCCTTCTAAAGCGTTGTAAGGCAGCCGTCCCTTGTGAAGGGGAAGGTGTTTTGTCATGAGGTATTTTGTGACGTTCAGCTACGACGGTAGCCGTTATCACGGGTGGCAGATTCAGCCCAACGGCGACTCCGTACAGCAGCAGCTACAGCACGCGCTGTCGCTGCTGCTGCGCTGTGACGTTACCGTTACCGGGGCGGGGCGTACCGATGCCGGTGTCCACGCCCGAATGATGGTGGCCCACTTTGATGTTGACGTCGTTTCTCCGTTGCTCAGTACCCCCGAACAATTGGCCTACAAGCTCAACCGCCTGCTGCCTTGCGATATTGCCGTCAGCAAGGTCGAACAAGTGACTGACGACCTCCATGCCCGTTTCTCGGCCACTAGTCGGATGTATCGTTACTATGTCCACACGGCCAAGAATCCGTTCTTAAGAAATACTTCATGCGAAATCCATTATCCACTGGATTTCAATAAGATGAACGAGGCGGCGAATGTGCTGATGGAGTACGAGGACTTTGGCGCTTTCTGCAAGGCTCATGCCGATGTGAAGACCACCCTCTGTCATGTCACGACGGCCCGTTGGTACCAGACGTCACCCACGACGTGGTACTTCGAAATCCGTGCCAACCGCTTCCTCCGCAACATGGTCAGAGCTGTTGTCGGTACCCTCATCGACGTGGGGCGCGGTCGTGTCAGCCTCGATGGCTTCCGCGACATTATTGAGGGCCGAAGCCGTAGTGATGCCGGCGAGTCGATGCCTGCCCACGCCTTGTTCCTCGAAGATATCACCTATTAATATATAGCATTAAGCATTAAGCATTGTGCATTGAGCATTAAGCATTAAGCATTGAGAACATGTGGCTGATTTTGGCATTTATGTCGGCAGCGTTGCTGGGCTGCTATGACTCCCTGAAGAAACAGGCGTTGAAGTCGAACGCCGTCATCCCCGTGCTGTTCCTCAACACGCTGTTCTCGTCGCTCATCTTCCTGCCGTTTATCATTCTGAGTGCCCAGAGCGATTGTCTTGACGGCACTATCCTCCACGTCGCCGAGGGTGGCTGGGAGGTGCACCGCTATGTGCTTCTGAAGGCGCTTATCGTCCTTTCGTCGTGGATTCTCGGCTACTTCGGCATGAAGCACCTGCCGCTGACCATCGTCGGCCCCATCAACGCCACGCGTCCCGTGATGGTGCTTGTTGGCGCCCTGCTGGTCTTTGGCGAACGCCTCAACGTGTGGCAATGGATCGGTGTGATGCTGGCTGTCGCCTCGTTCCTCCTGCTGAGCCGAAGCGGCAAGAAGGAGGGTATCGACTTCAAGCACGACCATTGGATCTACATGATTGTCGGCGCAGCAGCCCTTGGTGCCGTCAGCGGCCTCTACGACAAGTACCTCATGGCGCCCGTCAGCGAGGGCGGGGTGGGGCTCGACCGGATGCTCGTGCAGTCGTGGTACAACATCTACCAATGTGCGATGATGCTCGTTATGCTTGTCGTGCTCTGGTGGCCGAAGCACAAGGAGACGACGCCTTTCCATTGGTCGTGGTCTATCCTGGGCGTTAGCCTGTTCCTGTCGACGGCCGACTTCATGTACTTCTACTCGTTGTCGCTGCCCGACGCCATGATCAGTATTGTGTCGATGGTCCGCCGCGGCTCCGTCGTCGTCAGCTTCCTCTTCGGCGCTTGGTTCTTCCACGAGAAGAACCTCAAGGCGAAGGCCTTCGACCTGGCCCTAGTGTTGTTGGGAATGCTCTTCCTCTATATTGGTTCGCGTTAACGCAATACCCCTCTGTTTTAGCGTCTGTTAACGGCCTGTAGCCGCAGGTTGCGAAAAACGGAAAGGATATGAGACAAATACGGAAACGCTATTCCGGCTTTTTCCGTAATTTTGCACGCAAAATAATCAAGCTAAACGTTTACCAATAATGAAGAGACTTTTACTTACACTATCCTGTGCAGCTGCCGTCATGACTGCCAGCGCACAGTTGTCAAAGAATCCGGACAAGTTTTTGGGTAACATCACCACCAGCTATCAGGTGAATCCCGGCGGCGGCGTACCCAATTTCAACAAGCTGTGGAACCAGATAACCCCTGAGAACGAGTCGAAGTGGAGCTCTGTAGAGGGTTCAAGGGGAAATTTCAACTGGGGTTGTGATACGCCCTTCAAGGCTGCCAGGGAGAATGGTTTCCCGTTTAAGTTCCACGCTTTCCTTTGGGGTGCTCAATATCCTGGGTTCATAGATAATATTTCCATTAAGGAGCGCTATGAAGCCTTCATTGAGTGGGTTGACGCCATCAAGAAGCACTATAGTACTACTGACTGGAACAGTGTTACGGAGAAGTATTATAGTCCCCTGCCGATGATTGACGTGGTTAACGAGGCCATCGGCATGCACCAGAAGGGCAACCCCATCGTGAAGACGTGTACCGGCGGTGGCGGCAAGACAGGCTACGACTGGCTCATCAAGGCCTTCGAACTGGCCTACGAGCGTTTCCCCGGTTCCATCCTCATCTATAACGACTATAACTCGCTCAATCCCTATAATGGCGATGTGGATAATTTCATCAATTTGGTAAAGGCTCTCCGTGATGCCGGTGCCCCCATTGACGCCTACGGCAACCAGTCCCACGATGTTGATAACATTAGCGAGAGTGACTTGAAGAACTCGATGAAGAAGCAGCAGGACGCCCTTAAGATGCCGATGTACATCACGGAGCTCGATATCAACATCGACAATGATAACCAGCAGCGTGACCAGCTGAAGAAAGTATTCCCCATCATGTGGGAGGCTGATTACTGTGCCGGTGTCACTTTCTGGGGCTATGTCCACGGCCGCACGTGGGTTGCCAATTCGGGCTTCTACCGTAATGGCGCACCTCGTGCCTGCATGACCTGGCTTCAGGAATACATGAGTACACAAAAGGCTCAGAACGTCAAGAGCCCGTACAAGAACATGAGGAAAGAGGCTTCCATCTACATCAAACCCGCCGACTTCAAGGTGGCCAAGGGCGATGTCGTGCCTGTCAAAGTGCGTGTCCGCATGGCAACGGAGAAGGTGGAGAAGGTCGAACTCTTCACCGGCACTTCTGTGGCCAACGCTACGACACTCGTCGCCACGATGACCGAGGCTCCTTACATCTGTGAGTATACCGCCCCGACGTCTAAGGGCTATAAGGTTTTCAAGGCTGTCGTCACCACCCCTGATACCACTTACGTCCGCTATGGCGGCATTGAGGTGCTTGACAAGAGCACCAAGCGCGAGCCCTACAACGGCACTCCCCTCGAGATACCTGGTACAATTAATGTGGCCGAGTACGACAAGGGTGCCCTCGAAGTAACCTATAAAAGCCCTTGTTTTAGCTATAGCAACCGTAAGACCCAGTCGGCCACCCAGGACAATGCCTGGATGGAGTATACCGTTGACGTGAAGGAGGAAGGTCTTTACAAGGTCGAGGCCGAGGTGGCCTCTGTAAAGGAGGGCGGCACGTTCCACCTCACGGAGTACGGTCTGGACAGCCTGACATTCCTTGCCAACATGATTGAGGTTCCCGTTACGGGCAGTACCACCGAGTACAAGACCATTACCGCTGCGTTCAAGAATCCCATCTCCGTAGGTCAGCATCGCATCTGCTTGAACGTCGACAAGGGCGGCTTCTATATCAAGAAGCTCACCTTCAAGCCTTACAAGCTTGACAAGAATATCAAGGTTTCCGTGTCTTCAGTCAGCGCCAGCACGATTACGGTCGGCGGCAAGTCTACCGTCAAACTTTCAGCCTCTCGTTCTGGCAGTACTATCGATAGCGTCCTTGTCTATGCCAATGGCAGTTTCATAGCAAAACTCACCGAGGCTCCCTATACTGTTGACTTCGAGCCTACTGCAAAAGGCTCCTACACCATCACGGCCGTAGCGTGGGCTGGCGGCTATGAGAACGAGACGACTACCGTCAAGACCGTCAAGGTCAACGGTGTGCGCGAGCCCTATGCCGACATCGTTGAACTCCCCGGCATCATTGAGGCCGAGAACTTCGACAAGGGTGGTGAAGGCCTGTCGTTCCACGACAAGGACGACGTTGATGATGGCGATGCCAAATACCGTACTGACAACGAGGGTGTTGACATCGTCAAGGGCAATGGCGGTAGCGCTCTTGGCTACACGGCTGTCGACGAGTGGCTTGAGTACACCGTCAACGTTGCCCAAGCCGGCAAGTTCACCTGCGTTGCCACTGTATCGGCAGGTGGTGACAACTCAAAGTTCACCATCAGCAGGAAGACACTCACCGGCAGTAGCAGTACCCTCTGGACTGTTAATGTGCCTAAGACGGGAGAGAATACCTGGAGTAACTATACGCAGGTGGAACTGACCACACCGAAGCAGTTCCCTGCCGGCAAGCAGTATATCCGCATCAAGATTACCGGAGCCAATTGTAATATCGACAAGCTCGAGTTCAAGTCGCTCGAGGGAACCGGTATCGACGACGTGCAAAGCGATATGACGACGCCTTGGGGCACGTCCTACGACTACTACAGCCTCTCTGGCCAGAAGGTTAACGGTAACTACCGTGGCATCGTCATCCGCAACGGCAAGAAGATCCTGAAGAAGTAGGTCTGACAAACACCTTCAGACATCTCGTTTAATAAGAGCCACTTATTCCCGAATAGGTGGCTCTTATTTTGCAATAGGTGGCACTTATTTCGCAATAGGTGGCACTTATTTCAGAACAGGTGGCTCTTTTTTCGCAATAGGTGGCACTTATTTCAGAATAAGGCTGGCTTATCCGTCAATAAACCGTGCCAGTCTCAAATAGTAAGGAAAAAATTTGGTTTTTCCGTACTTTCATTGTATCTTTGCACCCGTAATTATGCATTTTTTAACTGAATTAATTAATTAATAAGGTAAAAATTATGAAAAAGATTTTCACAGCTATCGTAGCAATGGTGCTTGCTGCTCCTGCCTTTGCACAGTTCAGCAGCGGTGGTTTCGAACTGGACAAGCAGAACCTGTACTATGGCGTTCGCCTCGGTTTGACCGTGGCTGACCTGAGTGGTGATGCCGAGACCGATGCAAAGGTCGGCATGACGCTTGGTGGTGTCGTCGGCCTGCGCGTATCGCAGTCGACTCCCCTGTTCTTGGAGAGCGGCCTGTACTACACGGAGCGTGGTGCCAAGGATATCGGCTATTCGAACCTGGAGATCCCCCTGCTCATCAAGTACGGCATCAAGGCTACCGACGATATCGCTATCCTGCCGTTCGTAGGTCCTTACTTCGCTCGTGCCTGCTGGGGTAAGACCAAGATTTATGACGAAGAGACCGGAAAGTCGGTGAAGATTGGTACTTTCGATGAGAAGAAGTGGACTGGTCTGAAGCGTCTGAACATGGGCTTCAAGGTTGGTTGCGCTGCTGAGTACAACAAGCTTTACTTGGAGGTAGGCTATCAGTTCGGTGTTTCGAACATTGCCAAGGCCGATGACCTGACCATCCGCTCGAACGCTTTCTTTGCTAACTTCGGCGTGAATTTCTAAGTGCTGAAGGCTGCTTTATTCGATCTTGACGGCGTCGTCTTCGACACGGAACCGCAGTATACCGTCTTCTGGGGTAGCCAATGCAGGCTATACCACCCGGAACGGCCGGGGCTGGAGCACGAAATCAAGGGCTCCACGCTGACGCAGATCTTCGACCGTTGGTTTGCGGGACCGTTGGAACAGGAGCGTGACGCCATCACCAAGCGACTTGACGACTTCGAGGCCCAGATGACGTTCAACTACGTCACGGGCTTCGAGGCCTTTGTCAACGACTTGCGTCGACACAATGTCAAGACGGCCGTGGTGACGAGCAGCAACAGGGCCAAGATGGAGAGTGTCTACCGTCAGCGTCCGGAGCTGCTGGACATGATGGACGCCATCCTCACGAGCGAGGATTTTGCCCACTCGAAGCCCCATCCCGACTGCTATCAACGTGGTGCGGCGCGCTTCTCGGTATCACCTCAGGAGTGTGTGGTCTTCGAGGACAGCCTTAACGGTCTGAAGTCCGGCCGTAGTGCCGATTGCCTAGTGGTAGGACTTGCGACAACCCTTCCTGTCGATAGTATCCGTGAGTTGAGCGACCTTCAGGTGTCCGACTATACGGGTCTCTCCTACGACCGTCTTCAGGATTTATTATTGTTACAATGAACTCTCAGAACACCCCGGTACACATCAGACTCTGGCACAGAGACTTCTGGATGATGTCGACGGCACTATTCCTGCTGTCGGCGTCGGTGTATATGCTTATCCCTGTGATGCCCGTGTGGCTGCTGGAGACGGAGCATTTCAATACCCTCCAGACGGGTGTCGCCATGGCCATCTTTGCTGTGGGACTGTTCCTGCCCGGGTGCTTCTGCAACTACCTCGTACAGCGTTTCCGTCGCAACAAGGTGTGTGTCATCTCCATTTTCCTGATGACGCTCTGCCTGTCGGCACTCTACTACCTCCACGGGCTTAGCAGCCAGTATGTCGAGGTGCGTGTCATCCTGTTGCAACGCCTGCTGCTTGGTGCCACCTTCGGACTAGCGCAGATGGTGCTGTCCTCAACGCTCATCATCGATGCCAGCGAGTCGTTCCGCCGTACGGAGGCTAACCACTCGTCGGCCTGGTTTGCCAGGATGGCCCTGTCGCTGGGGCCGATGACGGGCATCGTGCTGTTCAATTATATGGGCTTCGATGCAGTCCTGCTGGCTTCGATGATTTCGGCATTAGCTTCGGCAGCCCTGATAATGACGGTTGTCATCCCGTTCCGCACACCCGACGAGAATCTGCGTGTGTTTAGTTGCGACCGTTTCCTGCTGAAGCCGGGTATGGTGCTGTTCGCCAACCTGCTGCTCATCTCCCTGTCGGTAGGCTTGTTGCTGTCGTTGGGGTTGAGCGAGCGTTTCTATGCCATGATGATGGCAGGCTTCCTGTTGGCCTTGCTGGCCCAGCGTTTCGTGTTCCGCGATGCCGAACTGAAGAGCGAGGTGGTGAGTGGACTGATTCTGCTGCTGGCTGCCCAGCTGATGATCTACAGCCGTCCGTTGCCCGTGGTGTGGTATATCTCGCCTGTGTTAATGGGATTGGCGGTGGGTATCTGTTGCTCGCGTTTCCTCCTGTTCTTCGTCAAGTTGAGTCGTCATTGCCAGCGTGGTACCAGCCAGAGCACGTATATGCTAGGGTGGGAGAGCGGCCTGGCTCTGGGCATTGGTTTGGGCTATGCCTGCTTCGAAGATGCCAACGTGACAATTATCGTGTCGTTGGTGCTGGCGGCAACTGCGTTGCTGATGTACCACCTCTACACACATAACTGGTTTGTGAAGCATAAGAACCGGTAAGTAAACCGGAATATATACCGGCAAGCGAACCGGTAGACATAACATTAGGATAGAAAAAGCCCTCAGGGCTCAAGAATAAGCCTTACGGGGTCGTACCTGATAGATCGGGATACTCTACAATAATCCAAAAACTGGGACCGTTTCTCTTGTCAATGGCGGGCCATGTTATTACCCTGCATAGGGGAGCTGCAAAGCCGGTGGATTACAACGACGGAGAACGCCCACATCGTGTGAAACAGGAGTTTTCACCAAATCATCGGTACGGCCCCCTTTTTTTGTTGACAGTTGATAGTTGACAATTGACAGTTAATGGCGGAACGTTAATGGTTAATTGTCTGAAGTTCTTGTAAGCGGGCGATGTATTTGCCGATGATGTCGAATTCCAGGTTGACAACCGTACCAATCTCGATGTCGCGGAAATTCGTGTGTTCCATGGTGTAGGGTATGATGGCCACCTGGAAAGTGTTGGCCGTTGGCCGGCAGACGGTGAGACTGACGCCGTTGACGGTTACCGATCCCTTGTCTACGGTAAAGTAGCCTCGTAGTGCCATTTCTTTGTCTTCCGGGTATTCGAAGGTGAAGTATGTCGAACCGTCGGCATCCTCTTTCGCCGTACAACGTGCCGTCTGGTCGACATGTCCCTGTACGATGTGTCCGTCAAGTCGTCCGTTCATCTTCATCGAGCGTTCTACGTTCACCTTGTCGCCCACCTTCAGCAGCCCGAGGTTCGAGCGCTCCAGCGTCTCCTTCATAGCTGTGACGGTATATTGTCCGTCGTTGATGCTGACGACGGTCAGGCAGACGCCGTTATGTGCGACGCTTTGGTCTATACTTAGTTCGTCGACAAACGAGCAGGTTAGTGTCAGGTCTATATTCTCGCGGTCACGGCTGATGGCCGTTACAGTTGCAAATTCTTCAATAATTCCGGAAAACATTTTTCTTGCGTTTTGTCTATTATAATATTAGTCCTTAACGAGTCTACGTTCAGTCTTCTATGATTTCGTAATCGTCGGTCACGTCATCGGAGCCGTCTACTGTCGCCATGTCTTCGATGTCCGTGGCTGGTGCAGCGGCCGCTTCGGCAGGCGCGTAGCCTGGCATGACGGTACCCGGCATAGGTGTGGCCATCGGAATGGCGCCGTTCATCATTTGTGCGTGCTGACTGCGGTAGTGGTCGGGGGTCATACCCATGCGCTGGCGGAAGGTGCGTGTGATGTTGAGTGCGTTGCCGAATCCGGTCATCTGGGCTATCTCGACGATGGTTCGGTTTGTCTGTTCCAGGAGCAGGATGGCCTTCTTCAGCCTGAAGTCGCCGAGATACTGCTCCGGCGTCTGTCCTGTGATGTCGTTCAGACGGTTGTGGAAGCTGCTTCGGCTCATGTTGGTCAGGGTGACCATCTCGTCGGTCTTCAGCTGAGGGTTGGTGTAATGCTGTTCAAGCCACTCGTTGAGCTGTTCTATGAACTTCCTGTCCTCCTCGTTCTTGAAAGTCTTCTCCCCTGCCAGTTTCAGCTGTCTGAGGTTCTCGCGATGCATGAGGTGTCGCTGTCTCATGTACATGAGTAGTAGTGAGATGGCTCCCACGAGGAACATATAAATCCAGATGGCATTCTTCGAGAGCATGAAGTATGGCGGGACGACGATCTCCAGTTCTCGCTGGTCGTAGTTGTCGGGCGACTCAAGTAGGAATGCTTTCACCTTCAGACGGTAGGTGCCTGTGGGCAGGGCGTTGTAGGTGATGGTCCGCGTCTTGTCGGCCGTTTGCCATTGCTGGTCGTATCCCTCGAGCAGGTACTGGTAGTGTACGCGGTGCTGAAGCTGGTAGTTGAGAGATGCGAACCTGACGCTGATGACATTGTCGTGTGTGGGCATCGTGACGCTCTTGGCCTCGGGTATGTAGTAGTCGTAGGTGTTGTTGAATCGTGGGCTGAGCAGTTCGCCGTTGAGGTAGAAATCGGTGATGCGTAGCTTCAGCATGGAACCGTTGCCCGTTGAGAGCTTCTTGCGGTCCACGGTATAGTATCCGTGCAGGGTTCCTATGAGCACGATGTCCTCAGGCAGGGCTACAGCTGCTCCTTCTGAGCAGATGGTCTCGTCAACGCCCTCGAGGCTTCCGAAGGTAGTGAAAATCTTCTTCTGTGTGTCGAACGAGCTGAGAACGTGGTCGGTGGCAAGCCATACGTTGTTTCTGTGGTCTATGGCAATGCTTTTAATCTCGTCCGACGACAGTCCGTCCTTCATGGTGAATGTCTCGAAATACCAGATGCCTTTCCTGTCCTTTCCGATGGCGTGTGACAATCCGCCTCCGTTGGTGCCCACCCACATGGAGCCCATGTTGTCGGTGACGAGTGTGACGATGTCTGTGCTGTAGAGGATATTGTCGGGCTTCAGCTCTGAGTTCTCGAGTTTCTTGACGCTAATGTTATTGTTGCGGAGCGATAGTATGAGTATGCCGTCCGTGGAGCCTGCCCACACGTTGCCGTCGCTGTCGAGTGCCACGGTGCGGATCTTCTTGAACGTGTTGCGGGGGTATCGTCGCATGACGTTTTTAGAGTGGTAGGCCTTGTAGCCTCTCTGCTTGTCGGGCACAAGTATGTTGACGCCTCCGCCGTAGGTGGCTACCCAGATGTTACCTTGACGGTCTTCAACAGCCTGGTATGCTGCATCGCTGCTGATGGAGTATTCGTCGTTGTCGTCATGGTGGTAGTTCTTGATGTCGAACCCTCCGTTGTCCAGGGGCTTAATGTGGAACACACCGTGGTCCTTTGAGCAGAGCCAGTAGTTGCCTTTGGAGTCCTGTGTGAATCCGTAGGGGCGTCCAATGGGGTTTCCCTTCGAGTCGTGCGTGATGGCTGTTCGTGATCCGTCGGGGCGTATGACGAACATCGTGTTGTTCTTGTTGCCGAGGAACAGCAGCTTACGCTTCTTGTCGTAGAACATGGCTCGCACCTCGTTGTCCAGGGGGGAGTCTGACTCGGGTACGAGCATCGACTTGGTGATGACGTTCTTCAGTATCTCAAGTTTCTCCAGTCCATGGCGGTTGGTTGACTCCCAGACGACGCCCTCCTCGAGTTCGCAGGCGGCGAGTACCGTATTGGAGAGGTTCCATGGGTTGATGGGGTCGTTGTGGAAATACTCGAACTCGTCGGTCTCGCGGTTGTAGTAGCCGTAGCCACCGTGGTTCAGGATGATCCACACGGTGCCCATAGACTCGTGGATGGTCGCTCCAAAGGAGTCATACTCGGGTGCGGGAACGTTGTGCAGGAAGCGCTTGGTGTCGTTCGATGCCGGTTTGTATCGGCAGACGCCGTTCTCCACGTCCGAGTACCAGATGATGCCGTAGCTGTCGACGTAGAGTGCCGAGATGCTGGTGGGCGCCTGTGTGATGAATGTTGGTGGCTGTCCGTACGAGAAGGTGAGTATCTTGCCCGACTCCGTACCGACGTAGATGTTGTAGCCGTTTGAGTAGAGATTGTTCACTTTCTCGTCGGGGAAGTAGCTTTTGCGTTCCACGACGAGGTTGTTGATGTCCAGTCGGTGGACACCCTTGTCGGTGCCTACCCAGATGTCATTATGGTAGCCCTCAGCCATACAGGTGACGTTGAGCCCGTTGCTGGTAATGAGTTGTGGCTCGTTGTTCGCAGGGTTGTTCTGGTCCAGCCGCATCTTGTAGACGCCGACGCCGTCCATCGATGCCAGCACGTCGCCGTTGTTGGTGACCACCAGAGGATAGCTGGTTCTCAGGTCCTGACTGCCGCTGACGTTCTCTAGGGGGTTGACAATCTTGTCCTTCCGGCGGTCTACGACAAAGATATGTCCATCGTACATTCTCATCCATACGTTCTGCCAGTTGTCGATGACCATATCCATGACACGATTGTGCAGCCCAGGTATGTGGCTAGCGTTGCCGGTCATGTAGTTGTAGAAATTGTATCCGTCGAATCGCGACAGACCGTTCCAGGTGGCTATCCAGATGTATCCGTAGTCATCCTGTTCTATCTTCGAGATGGTATTACTACACAGTCCGTCATCGGCCGAGTAGTGCGACAGCGAGGCCTGAAACCTCTGTGCGCCGACGCTGACGGCCAACATGCTGAGCAGCAGGGTTGTTGCTATGTTGCGGGATAGTCGTTTCATGACGGTGTAGTCCATTTTGCGCGGCTAAATTACACAAAAAACCTCAGATACGGAAATTTTTCATGCAAAAATACAATTTTTTTTGAAAAAAAGGAGAAAAAATTTGGAATATGTCAAAAAAATACCTATATTTGCAGGGAAAACTATAAACCGGTAAACAATTTGAGTTATGGCGAAGTACAATATTACCGAGAAGAAGGAGAAAGAGGCTGTTTATCGCAGCCTTGTGAGCCCTAGGCTGATGGACGAGATGAAGGAGAAGATCCTGGATATTATCGTGATGCAGAAGAAGTACAAGGATAAACACTACTCTGCCCGTCGGCTGGCCGAGGACCTTGGTACGAATACGCGCTATATCTCTGCCGTCGTCAACGTGAAGTTCCACATGAACTACACGTCGTTCATCAACAAGTACCGCATCGAGGAGGCGATGTCCATCCTTGTGGACCGCCGCTACCATGACTTGAATATGGAGGACGTGAGCGATATGGTGGGCTTTGCCAACCGTCAGTCGTTCTATGCGTCGTTCTTTAAGATTATGAACATGACGCCCCGTGAGTATCGTATGCAGCATCAGGTGGCCCACCCGTCGACCAAGAGCACGAAGTCGACCAAAAGCACGAAGTCTGCCAAGGGTGCGAAGTCGGCCAAGGGTACGAAGTCGGCCAAGGGTACGAAGTCGGCGAAGACGGCTAAACCGGCGAAGGCCAAGAACTGAGTCCTTTCTTTGATTATGCAGTCATTCAACTACCGCGACGAGCGTTTTGCTGATCTCCAGCTGTTGCGTTACCGCCTGCCGGGCTTCCGGCAGCTGACGCTCCGGCAGAAGCGCCTCGTCTACTATCTTGCGCAGGCCACCCTTTACGGCCGCGACATCACTTTTGACCAGTACGGACGTTACAACCTCCTCATCCGCCGGACGCTGGAGACGGTCTATACAGACCTGTGTGTGAACCGCCAGACGGCCGATTTCCAGGCCCTGGAGGTCTACTTGAAGCGTGTCTGGTTCTCCAACGGCATACACCACCACTACGGTTGCGAGAAGTTCGTGCCTGGGTTCACGAAGGATTACTTTCGTAACGTCCTCCATCAGGTTGATGCCCGACGGTTGCCGCTGGCCGATGGTCAGACGGTCGACGCCCTCTGCGACCTGCTGGAGCCCGTCATCTTCGACCCCGCCGTGCTGCCCAAGCGTGTGAACAAGGCCGACGGCGAGGATCTCGTCGCTACCTCGGCTTGTAACTTCTACGATGGCGTCACACAACAGGAGGCCGAGGAGTACTATGCCGCCATGAAGGGCGACGGCAGCGACCCCGAGCCACCGTCTTACGGTCTGAATACCACGCTCATGAAGCGCGACGGACGTCTCTGCGAGGAAGCCTGGACCGTCGACAGCCGCTACGGCAATGCCTTGCGACATATCGTCTACTGGCTGGAACGGGCGGCGCAGGAGGCCGAGAACGAGGCTCAGCGTGATGTCATCCTCCGGCTTGTCGACTACTACCGTACGGGCGACCTGCGTACCTTCGATGACTACTCCGTCCGCTGGCTAAGCTGTCTCGACGGCCGTGTGGATTTTATCAATGGCTTTATTGAAGTCTACGGCGACCCCCTGGGACTAAAAGGCTCATGGGAGGGACTCGTCGAATACATTGACGAGGACGCCACCCAGCGCACCCGTACTATTGCCCGTCACGCCCAGTGGTTCGAAGACCACTCGCCCGTCGACCCCCGTTTCCGCAAACCGGTGGTCAAGGGCGTCTCCGCCAACGTCATCTGTGCCGCTATGCTTGGAGGTGAGGAGTACCCATCGACGGCCATCGGTATCAACCTGCCCAACGCCGACTGGATACGTGCCCGTCACGGCTCGAAAAGCATTACCATATCCAACATTACCGAGGCCTACAACAAGGCCGCCCACGGCAATGGATTCCGTGAGGAGTTCGTCGACGACAAGGCCACGCTGGCTATGATTGAGCGTTATGGTGACCTCTGCGACGACCTGCATACCGACCTACACGAGTGTCTGGGCCACGGCAGCGGACAACTGCTGCCAGGCGTAGACCCCGACGCCTTGAAAGCCTACGGCAATACCATCGAGGAGGCCCGTGCCGACCTCTTCGGCCTCTACTACATGGCCGACGAGAAGCTTGTCGAGTTACACCTGTTGCCCGACGGCGAGGCCTATCGTTCACACTACTACACGTATATGATGAACGGCCTGATGACACAGCTCATACGCATCACCCCCGGTAACCAGATAGAGGAGGCGCATATGCGTAACCGCGCACTCATTGCCCGCTGGTGCCTGGCTCATGCTGACAGCCCTCAGGAGGGTGGGGAACCCGCTATGAGCCTTGTCAAACGCGATGGAAAGACCTACCTCCACATTAGCGACTACGAGCGCCTTCGCCAGCTCATTGCACAGCTGCTGGCCGAAGTGCAACGTATCAAGAGCGAGGGCGACTACGAGGCCGCCCGACGGCTCGTCGAAGACTATGCCGTACATATAGACCCCGTGCTTCACGAGGAGGTGCTCGAGCGTTACCAGAAGCTCGACCTGGCGCCCTATAAAGGCTTCATCAATCCCCAGCTCATACCCGTCCTCGACGCCAGCGGCGAGATAATGGACGTCGACGTCAGCTACAGCGAGAGCTACAGCCACCAGATGCTCCGCTATAGTCAGGAGTATGGTACGCTGATTTGATTGAGAGATTGAGAAATTGGGAGATTGAGATGGAGATACAGGATGTCGTCAAGGAAATAAAGCAGTCGTTTCGGCAGATGATGGACGGCTCCGTCGCACAGTCCATGCGCGACAAGGGCGTCGGCTACCACCTCAACTGGGGAGCCACAATCCCACGCCTCCGAGAGAAAGCCGACGAGCTCTCTACACTCTACACTCAACACATAACACTCTACGATCTCGCCATCGCCCTGTGGAAAGAAAACGTGCGCGAGTGCAAGATTCTTGCCACCATGCTTATGCCCCCCGATGAGATACTACCCGAGGTCGTTGACATCTGGATGGAACAGACGGAGACACTTGAAGTGGCCGAGCAGGCTGCCATGAACCTCTACTGCCGACTACCCTATGCGCCACAGAAGGCCTACCAGTGGATAGCCTCCGACAAACCGCTCTACCAGCTCTGCGGCTTCCATGTCCTCAGCCGACTCTTCATGAACGGACAGGAGCCTAATGAGCGAGGTATCAATGAGTTCCTGGATCAGACTCTCGTCGCACTACAGCAGTCGGGTGACTCCCCCCTCATCCTCGCTGTCCGCAAGGCCGCCATGAACAGCATCTCACACTTTGCCGACCTCGGACTCGTCTACGAACGACTTGCCGACAGCGCCCTCAGAAACTACGCATGAGGAAGGTAATAATCTCACAATGGGGATGTCCCCGTTGTGAGGTTATTTCTTAAAAAATGAAATAAATTTGGTTATTTCGGCACTTATTTGTACCTTTGTGCGGTTTTATGAAGTTGACATCAGATGAAAGAGAACGTATTGGCAGCCGTCGAGCGTATACTCGACAGCTACCACAAGATAAATAACCACCGCAGGACGCCCGAGCGTTACACAATTCTCAGGGCTGTCTACGAGATGGAGGGGCACTTCTCGCTGGAGGAACTGAGCGAGAAGTTGTCGGGTGAGTACCGTTTCCCGGTGAGCCGTGCGACGCTTTACAACACGCTGAAGCTGTTCTTGGAATTGCGCTTGGTCGTGCGTCACCGTTTTCAGGGTTCGACGGTCTATGAGGCCTGCTACGACAACAAGTGGCATTGCCACCAGATGTGTACGGTCTGCGGTAGTGTGAGTGAGGTTCGTTCACGTGAGGTTGTTGAGGCAATCAGCAACCTGCACTTGAAGCGTTTCCGCAAGGACGGCTTCACCTTATATATATACGGCATTTGCTCTACATGCCAGAGCAAGCTGACGCGTCAGAAGAACAAGGAACTGAAAGCTGCGGAGGCTGCAAAGAAGGCTGCCGAGGAGGCTAAGGCTACTGCAGGTAAGGCTACAAGAAAATCGGCGAAAAAGACGGCTGGACCGTCTGCCACGAAGGAGAAAGTTAAGAATAAAGATAGAAAGAAACAACAATGAACAAAGGAAAAGTTGACGTTCTGCTGGGACTGCAGTGGGGCGATGAAGGAAAAGGTAAGGTGGTCGACGTGCTGACCCCGAAGTATGATGTGATAGCCCGTTTCCAGGGTGGTCCTAATGCTGGTCACACGCTGGAGTTCGAGGGTCAGAAGTACGTGTTGCGCTCGGTGCCCTCTGGCATTTTCCAGGGTGGCAAGGTCAACATCATTGGCAACGGTGTGGTCCTTGCTCCGGACCTCTTCATGGACGAGGCAAAGGCCCTGGAGGCGAGCGGCCACGAGCTGAAGTCGCGTCTGCACATCTCTAAGAAGGCACACCTGATTATGCCCACGCACCGTGTGCTGGACGCTGCCTATGAGGCTGCAAAGGGTAAGAACAAGGTTGGCACCACGGGTAAGGGCATCGGTCCGACGTATACCGACAAGGTGAGCCGTAACGGTCTGCGCGTGGGTGACATTCTGGACGGCTTCGACGAGAAGTATGCTGCCGCCAAGGCCCGTCACGAGGCTATCCTGAAGTCGCTGAACTTCGAGTACGACATCACCGAGGTGGAGAAGAAGTGGCTGGAGGGCGTAGAGTACCTGCGTCAGTTCCCCATCGTTGACAGCGAGCATGAGATCAACAATATCCTGAAGAGCGGCGAGAGCGTGCTTTGCGAGGGCGCTCAGGGCACAATGCTCGACATCGACTTTGGCTCTTATCCTTTCGTTACTTCCTCGAACACCATCTGTGCCGGAGCCTGCACGGGCCTGGGCATTGGTCCTAACAAGATCGGCGACGTCTACGGCATCATGAAGGCCTACTGTACACGCGTCGGAGCCGGTCCGTTCCCCACGGAGTTGTTCGACGAGACGGGCAAGAAGATCCGTGACCTGGGCCACGAGTACGGTGCTGTCACGGGCCGTGAGCGCCGCTGCGGCTGGATAGACCTCGTGGCGTTGAAGTACTCGATCATGGTCAACGGTGTGACGAAGCTCATCATGATGAAGAGCGATGTCCTGGACGGCTTCGACACCATCAAGGCGTGCGTGGCCTACAAGCAGAACGGCGAGCAGATAGACTATTTCCCCTATGACATCGAGCACGGCATCGAGCCCGTCTATGAGGAGCTGCCGGGCTGGAAGACCGACATGACGAAGTTCACCAGCGAGGAGCAGTTCCCGCAGGCTTTCAAGGACTACATTACGTTCCTTGAGAAGCAGCTCGAGACCCCCATCGCTATCATCTCCATCGGCCCAGACCGTGACCAGACAATCGTTAGAAAATGAAACCAAGCATACCCAAAGGAACACGCGACTTCGGCCCTCAGGAGATGGCCCGTCGCAACTATATCTTCAACACCATCCGCGAGGTCTACGAGCTCTATGGCTTTCAGCAGATAGAGACGCCGGCCATGGAGACGCTCCAGACACTCATGGGCAAGTATGGCGAGGAGGGCGACAAGTTGCTGTTCAAGATTCTGAACTCAGGCGACTTCCTGAGCAAGGTCAGCGACGAGGAGCTCCAGGAGCGCAACGCCCTGCATCTGGCTGCCCGCCTGTGTGAGAAAGGCCTGCGTTACGACCTCACCGTGCCCTTCGCCCGCTACGTGGTGATGCACCGCGAGGAGTTGCAGCTGCCGTTCAAGCGCTACCAGGTGCAGCCCGTGTGGCGTGCTGACCGTCCGCAGAAAGGCCGTTACCGCGAGTTCTACCAGTTCGACGGCGATGTCGTCGGCTCTGACTCGCTGTTGAACGAGGTCGAGCTGATGCAGATTGTCGATACTGTCTTCACACGTTTCGGCGTCCGCGTACAGATCAAGATCAACAACCGTAAGATACTCTCCGGCATCGCCGAAGTAATTGGTGCTGCCGACAAGATTGTCGACATCACCGTGGCCATCGACAAGCTCGACAAGATTGGCATTGACAATGTCAACGCCGAGTTGCGCGAGGACGGGCTCACCGAGGAGCAGATAGAGAAGCTGCAGCCCATCATCCTGCTTCAGGGCACGAACGAGGAGAAGCTCGACACCATCGCCAAGGTGCTCGCCGATAGCGAGACGGGCATGAAGGGCGTCGAGGAGACACGCTACATTCTCAATGTTTTGAGTGGTAGTCTTAAAAACGAGCTCGAACTCGACCTGACGCTGGCACGCGGTCTGAACTACTATACCGGTGCCATTTTCGAGGTGAAGGCCCTTGATGTGCAGATAGGCTCCATTACCGGCGGTGGTCGTTATGATAACCTCACCGGCATCTTCGGAATGCCGGGCATCTCGGGTGTCGGCATCTCGTTTGGCGTAGACCGTATCTACGACGTGCTGAACCAGCTCGACGCCTACCCGAAGGACGCCATCAGCAGCACCCGTCTGCTGTTCATCAACTTCGGCGAGAAGGAGACGGCCTACTGTATGCCCATCGCCGCACGTGCCCGTCAGGCTGGCATTCGTACAGAGGTGTTCCCCGATGCTGCGAAGATGAAGAAGCAGATGGCCTATGCCAACCAGAAGCAGATACCGTTTGTCGCCCTAGCCGGCGACAATGAGATTGCCGAGGGCAAGGTGACCCTGAAGGACATGACCACCGGCGAGCAGACGATGCTCACGGCCGATGAGCTCATCAAGAAGGTCGGCGAGTTGTCGTAAAATGTCGTAATAACGTTATAACGAAATAAAAGAAAGAGACAATGAAAAAGATTCTGACGGCGCTGATAACGCTCCTGCTGCTCACGTCGGCAACGGATAGCGACAAGGTGACGACCATCTTCGTCATCGGCGACTCCACGGCCGCCCAGAAGGATATTTCTGGAGGTAAGCAGGAACGTGGCTGGGCGATGGCTCTGGCGTGCTACTTTGACGACAACATCCGTGTCGATAACCACGCTGTCAACGGGCGCTCCTCGCTGAGCTTCTTTAACGAGGGACGCTGGCAGAAGGTGCTCGACAGGATGAAGCCCGGCGATTACGTCATCATACAGTTCGGACACAACGACGAGAAACCCAAGGCCGACCGTCATACCGACCCCGGCTCCACGTTCGACTATATGCTGGCACGCTATGTCCGCGAGACACGCGAGCACGGAGGCATACCCGTCTTGATGAACTGCGTCGTCCGTCGCAACTTCTTTGTCAACGCACCCGACAACGATGACGACGAGAAATTGCGCACCACGACGTTCAAGGACGGCGTCAGGATGATCGAGGGCGACACACTCATCGACACCCACGGACTCTACCGTGTGGCACCTCGCGACGTTGCACAGCGTATGAACTGCCACTTCGTCGATGCCAATCAGATTACCCACGACCTGGAGCAGGGACTGGGTACCGAGGCCTCGAAGAAGCTCCATATGTGGTTCAAGCCCGGCGAAGAGCCGAGTGTGCCCGAAGGTCGTCAGGACAACACCCACTACAATGTCTACGGCGCTCATGTTGTGGCCCGTCTGCTGGCTGACGCCCTTTGTCGGGAGATTCCCCTCCTCAGCAAGTATCGTCTCGATGCCGACATCGCCGTCGATCCCAATGGCCGTGGTGACTACCTGTCACTCGACGAAGCCGTCGCCAAGGCCCAGCAGACAGCAAAGCCCGAGGTCGTCATACAGCTGCTCGGCGGCAAGTGGCAACAGCCGCGCCTGCCGAAGAAACCACGTATCAAGTTCCTGCTGCGTGAGGGTGCAGAGTGGGAGTAGTTTCTCTCGCGCGCACGTGAAGACAATAATGTGTAACTGTGTTTTTCTGAAACGATGAAATACGGATTTATCAAGGTGGCCGCAGCGGTTCCTGCCGTCAGGGTGGCCGACACGGAGTACAACGTCCTTCAGGTAGAGAGCCTCATAGCACAGGCCGAAGGACAGGGTGTCGAGATACTGGTGTTCCCAGAGTTGTGCCTGACGGGCTACTCCTGTCAGGACCTGTTCAAGGAACAGCTGCTCATCGACAAGGCCGAGGAGGCTCTGCTGACACTCCTCGACTTCACCCGTAAGCTCGACGTCATCAGCATCGTAGGACTGCCCGTACAGGTAGGTGGACTGCTCTACAACTGTGCCGCCGTCGTTCAGGGCGGACAGCTGCTTGGCGTGGTGCCGAAGACCTACCTCCCCAATTACAGCGAGTTTTACGAGAAACGCTGGTTCGCTTCGGCGCACGATATGACCGCAACGGAAATCTTCCTCGCAGGTAGTCCCATACGCATCACTCCCGACCCGCAGATATTCACCACCAACGATGGCGTGAACTTCGGCATCGAGATCTGTGAGGACGTATGGGCCCCGACACCCCCCAGTAACCGGCTGTCGCTGGCTGGTGCCGATATCATCCTGAATCTCTCTGCAAGCAATGAACTCATCGGTAAGCATGAGTATCTGAAGGCTCTGCTCGCACAGCAGAGTGCACGCACGATGTCGGGCTATGTCTATGCCAGCTGTGGCTTCGGAGAGTCCACTCAGGACGTCGTCTACGGCGGCAACGCCATGATCTTCGAGAACGGCCATCTCCTTGTCGAGGGCGACCGGTTCTCGTTCCAGCCCCTGCTGAAGACCGAGCAGATTGACATTGAGCGGCTGCGTACCGAGCGACGCATGAACTCCACGTTCATTACTGCACAGGCACGGATGCGCCAGTCCGTCGTTAATGTCTCCTGCAAGCCCGTCGAACATCGTGAGTTCGTCCTGGAACGTGCCGTCGAGCCACATCCCTTCGTGCCCAAGGAAGCGCGTAGGAAGGCCGACTGCGAGGAAATATTCAATATCCAGGTGGCTGGACTCGCCAAGCGCCTCTACCATATCAATGGCCAGAAGGCGGTCATCGGCATCAGCGGCGGACTCGACTCTACGCTGGCCCTGCTCGTGACTGTTCGGGCGTTCGACAAGCTCGGACTGGACCGTCGTGGCGTTATCGGCATTACGATGCCCGGATTCGGAACCTCCAACCGTACCCACGACAACGCCTTGAAGCTGATGAAGGAGCTGGGCATCACGATGCGCGAGATCAGCATCGTCAAGGCCGTCAAGCAACATTTCGAGGACATCGGTCACGACCCTGAGCGTCACGATACGACCTATGAGAACTCCCAGGCACGTGAGCGCACGCAAATCCTGATGGACGTGGCCAACAAGGAGAACGCCATCGTCGTCGGCACCGGCGACCTCTCGGAACTGGCATTGGGATGGGCCACCTACAACGGCGACCACATGTCCATGTATGGCGTCAATGCCGGCGTGCCGAAGACGCTCATACAATACCTCGTCCGCTACTATGCCGACTGCATCGCCGGAGGCACACCTATCCAGGCAACGCTGCTCGACGTCATCGACACTCCCATCTCGCCTGAGCTTATCCCAACAAACGAGCGTGGCGACATCAGGCAGAAGACCGAGGACCTCGTAGGCCCCTACGAGCTGCACGACTTCTTCCTTTACTATTTCCTGCGCTATGGTTTCCGTCCAGCCAAGATTATGCTGCTGGCAAAGAAAGCCTTCGATGGCGTCTACGACGAGGCCGTCATCAAGAAGTGGCTGCAGACCTTCTGCCGCCGGTTCTTTAACCAGCAGTTCAAACGCTCCTGCCTGCCCGATGGTCCGAAGGTGGGTTCCGTCAGCCTTTCACCGCGTGGCGACTGGCGAATGCCGAGCGATGCTGTTAGCACCCTGTGGCTCAAGGACTTGGAGTAATTGTTTCGATAAAACAAAAATCTTCAAAAATCTAACAAAAATGTGGCTGTCGAAAAGCCATTCGTGTTAGATTTTTGAAGATTTTCGTTCTAGTTCAGCAACGTCTACGGCATTTGGCGGAGAGCAGCAATTAGCGTGTTGTTCTCCGTTTTTGTTCCGATGGTCACGCGCAGGCAGTTCTGGCAGAGCTGGATGCGTGAACGGTTGCGAACGATGATTCCCTCGTCCACCAGATAGTCGTAAGCCTTCTGCGCATCGTCCATGCGTGCCAGGAAGAAGTTGGCCTCCGTTGGGAACACCTCCTGACAGATAGGCAGCATACGGAAGGCGTCGATGACACGTGTGCGCTCCTGCAACAGTATCCGCACCCACTTGTCGACCTCGAACGGATCTTTCAGCGCCTCTAACGCCTGACGTTGCGTCAGCAGGTTCACGTTGTAGGGGTATTTCACTTTGTTGAATATGTCGATAATCTCCTTCGAGGCAAACGCCATACCCAGACGGATGGCGGCACAGCCCCATGCCTTCGACATCGTGTTCAGCACGATGAGGTTCGGGAACTCCTTCAGCTGGCTGCGGAATGTCTGTTCGTGACAGAAGTCGCTGTACGCCTCGTCGACGATGACGATGCCCTCGAACCCACGGATCACCTTCTCCACCTCCGCGCGGTTGATGGTATTGCCCGACGGGTTGTTTGGCGAGCATATCCAGATGATCTTCGTGTGGGCGTCGCAGGCGGCCAGTAGTTTCTCGGCCGTTGTCTGGAATGTTTCGTCAAGCAGTACAGGACGATACGCTACGTTGTTGATGTCGGCACAGACCTTGTACATACCGTATGTCGGCTCGATGGCCACCACGTTGTCGACGCCGGGCTCGCAGAAGATACGGTAGGGCAGGTCGATGGCCTCGTCGCTGCCGTTGCCCAGGAAGATGCAGTCGGCGGGCACACCCTTCACCTTCTCCAACGTCGCCTTCAGCTCCAGCTGCAGGGGGTCGGGGTAACGGTTGTACGGGGCATTATACGGATTCTCGTTGGCGTCGAGGAACACACGTGCCTCACGGCCGGCATACTCGTTGCGTGCTGAACTATACGGAGCGAGCGACCAGATGTTCGGTCGTACCAACTGCTCAAGATTTATCATAATGCTTAATGCTTAATGCTCAATGCTCAATGCTTAATGCTTAATGCTTAATGCTTAATGCTCAATGCTTAATGCTTAATGCTCAATGCTTAATGCTTAATGCTCAATGCTTAATTGCGTGTATGCGTACCGTCATCGCGTTCTTGTGGGCATCCAGCTGCTCGGCCTCAGCCATCAGCTCGACGGCGTGACCGATGCTACGCACACCCTCTTCCGTCAGATGCTGGAACGTCACCTTGCGCTGGTAGCTGTCCAGGTTCACACCACTATACGCCGTGGCATAGCCGTGGGTGGGTAGCGTGTGGTTCGTGCCGCTGGCATAGTCGCCGGCACTCTCGCAGGCGTACTGTCCGAGGAAGACGCTACCGGCATTGACTACCTGTTCGGCCAGTTCCATGTAGTTCTCTGTTTGCAGGATGAGGTGCTCGGGGGCATAGGCGTTCGACAGCTCGATGGCCTCCTGGAGGTTGCTGACGAGCACCAGTGTCGAGTTCTCCAGCGTCTTCTGTGCTATCTCCTTGCGGGGCAGGAGGTCCAGCTGACGGCTGACGGCCTGCTGCACATCGTCAATAACTTTGTGCGACGTGGTGATGAGGAACACCTGTGAGTCGATGCCGTGCTCAGCCTGCGACAGCAGGTCGGCAGCCACAAACTCCACGTTACACGTATCGTCGGCCACGACGCACACCTCCGACGGTCCTGCAGGCATGTCGATGGCCACATCGTGCAGGCTCACCTGTTGCTTGGCGGCCATCACGAACTGGTTACCGGGACCGAATATCTTGTAGACCTTGGGTACACTCTCGGTTCCGTAGGCCATAGCGCCGATGGCC
Source organism: Prevotella sp. (assembly GCA_016285245.1). GTDB lineage: Bacteria > Bacteroidota > Bacteroidia > Bacteroidales > Bacteroidaceae > Prevotella. The sequence continues at coordinate 11,439 of JAEEQH010000019.1, read as the reverse complement.
TGTACGCCACCAATCTTGAAAATCTTGCTGACACCGGCAACACGGGCGGCCACCAGAATGGCGGGGTTCACCTTACCATCGCGGCCAGGAGGCGTGCAGAGCACAATCTCGCGGCATCCGGCAATCTTAGCGGGCGTGGCCAGCATGAGGACGGTAGAGAAGAGTGGGGCAGTACCTCCGGGTATGTAGAGGCCTACCTTCTCGATGGCAACGGCTTTCTGCCAGCAGACGACGCCGGGCTGCGTTTCTACCTGCTTGCCCTTGAAGCGCTGCGACTCGTGAAACTTCTTGATGTTTGCGTGAGCCAGCACGATGGCGTCCTTCAGCTCCTGGCTTACCAGTTGCTCGGCGGCCTGCATCTCGGCATCGCTCACGGCGAGCTCGTTCAGGTCCACGTGGTCGAACTTCAGCTCGTAACCCTTCACGGCCTCGTCGCCACGCTGACGGATGTCGGCCAGCACGGCGGCCACCGTGTCGTTCAGCTGCGAGACGTCCATATGGGGACGTTCCACAATCTTCGTCCAGTCTTCTCTCTCAGGATATTTTATGATGTTCACCTTAATTCTTCCCTCTTAACTTTACAGAATCATTTTCTCAATCGGCGTCACAAGGATTCCCTGGGCGCCCATCTCCTTCAGCTTGCCGATAATCTCCCAGAACTGCTTCTGGTCAAGCACCGTGTGGACGGAGCACCACTCCTCGTCGGCCAGCGGGATGATGGTGGGACTCTTCAGACCCGGCAGCACGTCGATAATCTCCTGGAGACGGGTCTTCGGAGCGTTCATGCGTACATATTTCTTATCCTCGGCGTCCTTGACGGCCTTGAAGCGGAAGAGCATCTGCTCCAGAATGGCACGCTTCTCGGCTGAGAGCTGCTTGTTGCCGATGAGCAGAGCCTCGCTCTTCATCACAACCTCCACCTCGCGCAGGTTGTTGCTCACCAGCGTCGAGCCGCTGCTGACGATGTCGAAGATACCGTCGGCCAGACCAATGCCCGGGCTGATCTCAACACTACCCGTGATGACGTGGATCTCGGCTTCGATGCCCTTCTCGTCCAGGAAACGGCGCAGAATGCCGGGATAGCTCGTGGCTATCTTCTTACCCTGGAACCACTCCACGCCCTTGTAGTCGATGTCCTTGGGGATGGCCAGCGACAGCCGGCACTTCGAGAATCCCAGGCGTGAGATGACCTCGGCATCCTCGCCACGCTCTACAAACTCGTTCTCACCAACGACACCGATGTCGGCAACGCCTGATGCCACCGACTGCGGGATGTCGTCATCGCGCAGGTACAGCACTTCGAGCGGGAAGTTGGGTGACTGGACTAACAGAGTGCGCTTTGTAGCGCTGATTTTAATGTCGGCCTCGCTGAGCAAGTTCATCGTGTCGTCGAAGAGACGACCCTTGGATTGTACTGCTATTCTTAACATCTTTGTTCGTTAAATCTCTAATATTCTTAAAAACGGCCACAAAATTACGCAAATTTTCGCTGATGTGCAAGAAAATGCGTACTTTTGTGCCGCAAATGAAAAAATATTCATATCTGTTGCTCTTTCTGATGCTCTTCGTCACGGGGTGTCGCAAGGTTCAGGAGGAACCTGTCACCACTCCCTGGGGATCGGTGCTCGAGGATACGACGGAGTTCAACGAGGACTTCGACCTGGCTGAGATTCAGGGTGCTGGCGAACTCATCGTCGGAACCATTGGCGGCCCGCTGACCTGCTACGACTACCGCGGCCAGAAGCTCGGACTGCAGTATATGCTCTGCCAGCTGCTGGCCTCACACCTTGGCGTCAGCCTCCGCATCGACCTCTGCCGCGACTCGGCTGAGGTGGCAGAGAAACTGCAGTCTGGCGACATCGACATTGCTGCGTGGCCCACACCGGGTTCCCTGACCGTGAACGCCGAGAAACCCCTGCTCGACCAGGAGCTGAAGGGCTGGTACACGGACTCGCTGTTGGCCGAGGCGAAGAAGGCGGAGGCCTTCCGGCTGTCGTCGCGCAGCGTGAAGCGTCGTGTCTTCTCGCCGATGCTCGACCGTCAGGGCGGCATCATCTCCAAATACGATCAATGGTTCGTGCAGTACGCTCGGAACATCCGTTGGGACTGGCGGCTGCTGGCGGCACAATGCTATCAGGAGTCCACCTTCGACCCCAAGGCGACGTCGTGGGCAGGTGCCAAGGGCCTCATGCAGATTATGCCCGGAACCGCCGATCATCTGGGGCTGGCGCGTGCTGATATGTACGACCCCGAGAAGAATATCTCGGCCGCCGTCCGCTATCTCGGCGAACTCGAGCATACCTTTAGAGACATACCCAGCCGTCAGGAGCGCACGAAGTTCGTCCTCGCGGCCTACAACGGCGGACACTTCCACATCCGCGACGCGATGGCCCTGGCACAGAAGAACGGCCGCGACCCCCGCCGCTGGATCGATGTAGAACCCTACGTCTTGGGACTTGCCCAACCTGAGTACTACAACGACCCCGTCGTGAAACACGGCTATATGCGCGGCTCCGAGACCGTCGACTACGTCCGCAAGATCCACGAGCGCTGGAACGGCTACCGCGGCGTCAAGACCATTCGTGCCGGTTTCCACCAGGGCAACACGCCCCAGCGGGCTAAGCACGAACGTAAAAAGAAGTATCAGGTGTAGGAATCAGGACTGCGTCATCTTCATGATATCCTCGAGTGTGAACTTGCCGGAGAAGACCATGACCGTCACTTCGTCGTCCTCCTCTACCAGCATGATGACGGCCGACTGCTGCTTGCCTACGTGGTGGAAGATATTTACCTTGCTGTCGTCCTCATTCACCTGCATCAGCAACTCGTAGTTGTCTTTCGACATGATGGCTTTGACGTCATTTTTCAGATTCGTCTGGGCGGTCTTGTTCTCGGAGGTGATGATTTGGATGCCCGTCAGCTTGCCTGCCAGCGTCTTGATGTCGACGCCAGGCACCGACGGTGTGATGCTCTTGCCAGCCATACCGAGCATATATTTGGAGATGTAAACGTAGGTGACGTTCTTCGTGTCGGCATATTTCTCGAAGGCCTTCACCTGGGCATTGGCGGTGAGGCAGCTCAGAGCCACCACCAAGCAAAGAAGAACCTTAATCATTGTCTGTTTCATATTGTTTCAATACCTTAAGTTGTTCGTTAACTGTTTTCTCTGTCTTGTCGCTCAGGGCTTTGGCCTTCTCCAGATGGCTCATACCCTTGTTCAGGTTGACGGCCAGTAGGTTGAGTGCGCGCTCGGCCTCCTGTCGTGCCTTTATGGGGTCTTGGTAGGTGTCCTGCTCGGCCAGGTTTGTTGGTTCGTCCTGCCTGAGCAGATGGAACCCCACGCCGATGACGAGGGCGATGCTGGCGGCAATGGCCGTATAGCAGAGGGCACGTGGCAGGCGGATGCGGTGCCGAGCCTGCTTCTCCTCTTGCTCCCATTCGTCAATCTTAGCCGAGAGGCGCTCTTCCAGTCCTTCGGGAATGGGTATCTGTTCCAATGCTTTCAGATTCAGCTCGTCCATGTCTTCGTGATTCTAATAAATTGTTCTTTTAGTTTCTTCCGCGTTCGCATCACAATGATGCGGATATTGCCTTGTGTGAGGCCTGTGTCGCGCTCTATCTCTTCGTAGGAACGGTCGTCCATCAGGTGCATCCGGATGACTTTTGCGTCTCTCTCAGACAGCTCGTTGATGAGTCCTTCCATCTGTGTGACTTCGTCGCGGGCGTCTATCTGGCGGTCCAGGCTCCGTTCGTCGGGTGGCCCGTCCGCGTTCTTCAGCTCTGCCGACGCATCCAGGCGTTTCAGCCGATGCTGATCCACGAAAAGGTGGCGCATCATGCTCACGAGATAGGCCTCCTTAGCGGCCTCGTCGGGCAGATCGTCGCGCTTCTGCCACAGTTTCAGATACAGATCCTGCAACAGGTCCTCGGCATCCTGTGCGTTGCCCGTCAGGTGGTAAGCCACCCTGTAGAGCAACCTGTGGTGAGGCATGAACCGCTGTTTGAACTCCCGTGCGTCCATTGGCTACGCTTCAGCTTCTTGGCTCTCCTCTACACTCAGTTTTCCGCTTCAGCCTGTTGCTGAATCAGCTTGCCGATGTCGAATGTACCGCTGAGGATGACCAGCGTCGCCTCGTTGTCCTCCAATGCAAATATGATGTTGGTGATTTTCTTACCCTTCCGAGCCTGATAGATCTTGACCGCCTCGCCATCTTCATTGGCTTCTACGAGCGGCTCCCACTCTTTGTCTTTCAGAATTTTGAGGACGATAGTCTTCATTTCTTCTATCGCTTTCTCACTCTCGGTGGTGTAGACCTTCAAGTCGTCAATCTGTTTGAGTACGTCGATGCCGTTGACGTTACCGCCGATGTTAATACTTTCGCCAACGTGTACGCCCTCGCCACTCATGGCGGCCATTTTCAATAGCATCTTGTTGAGGTGGACGCACTCCACGTCCTGAATCTTCTCCAGTTCGTCGAAGGCCTTGTTGCGGGCATTGGCGCTGACACAGATCAGTACTAACATGGCACAGACGGCCAGCCTCTTCATAGTCCTCAAAGGACTCTCATTCTTAGATAGTTTATTCATCACTTTCATTCTTTTTGTTGTTACTTTTTCACATGATGTAAAGTGTCATCGATGAACGCTTCTATCTCTATATACGGGTAATCTTTTGAGTTTGTTACAAAGAAGTCATGTTTTTTACGCAAATTACAGCATCCCCTTCGTCGAGGGCAGCTCGTAGTGGTAGACGTCGCGGCGGACGGCCATCTTGATGCTGCGGGCCAAGGCCTTGAAGATGCCCTCGATCTTGTGGTGCTCGTTCTCGCCGCGGGCCTTGATGTTGAGGTTCATGCGGGCGGCGTCGCTGAGGCTCTTGAAGAAGTGTAGGAACATCTCCGTGGGCATGTCGCCGACGTGCTCGCGGTGGAACTCGGCGTCCCAGACGAGCCAGGGACGTCCGCCGAAGTCGAGGCACACCTGGCACAGGCAGTCGTCCATGGGCAAGGAGTATCCGTAGCGCTCCGTGCCGCGCTTGTCGCCGAGGGCTTTCAGCAGACACTCGCCGAGGGCCAGGGCGGTGTCCTCGATGGTGTGGTGTTCGTCCACGTGGAGGTCACCGTCGGTATGGATGGTCAGGTCCAGTCCGCCGTGCTTGCCTATCTGCTCCAGCATGTGGTCGAAGAACCCGAGTCCCGTGGCGATGTCACACTGGCCGGAGCCGTCGAGGTTCACCTTAATATATATGTCCGTCTCTTTCGTCGTACGGCGCACTTCGGCCGTCCTTTCGCCTGCAAAGAGCAGCTCGGCTATGCGGTCCCATGTCATGCCGTCGCGCCCCAGGATGAGTGCCTTGCAACCGATGTTGCGGGCAAACTCTGCGTCAGTCTCACGGTCGCCTATAACATACGAATTCTCAATATCATACAGCGGATTGTTCATGTATTTCTCGACCATTGCTGTACCCGGCTTGCGCGTGGGGGCGTTGTCCTCGGGGAAGTGGCGGTCTATGAGCTGCTCGTCGAAGGTGATGCCCTCGCCCTCCAGCGTCTGGAGGATGAAGTTGTGGACGGGCCAGAAGGTGTCCTCGGGGAACGAGGCGGTGCCAAGGCCGTCCTGGTTGCTCACCATGACGAAGCGGAAGTCGAGCTTCTGGCGTATGAAGGCCAGGTTACGGAACATGCCGGGTGTGAACTTCAGTTTCTCGAAGGCGTCGATCTGCTCGTCGGCAGGCTCCTCGATGAGGGTGCCGTCGCGGTCTATAAAGAGTATGCGCTGTTGTTTCATGACTGTTGAATTGTTATTTTACGTTGCAAAGTTACTAAATAATTGTGAATTGTGAATTATGAATTGTGAATTATTTCGTACCTTTGCACCAAAATTCTGCTGAGATGAAAGAAATCAGATGGGGATTCATCGGTTGTGGCGAGGTCACGGAGAAGAAGAGCGGCCCTGCCTTCAGCGACGTGGCGGGCAGCAGCGTGGTGGCCGTGATGAGCCGCCGCGAGGAGCACGCCCGCAACTATGCCGTGCGCCGCAACATACCGAAATGGTATACCGACGCCCAGGAGCTCATCGACGACCCTGACGTCAACGCTGTCTACATTGCCACGCCGCCGTCGAGTCACGCCACCTACGCCATCATGGCGATGAAGGCGGGCAAGCCTGTTTACGTGGAGAAACCGCTGGCGGCGAGCTACGAGGACTGTGCGCGTGTAAACCGCATCTCGGAGCAGACGGGCATCCCCTGCTTCGTGGCCTACTACCGCCGCTATCTGCCTTACTTCCAGAAGGTGCGGCAGATTGTCGACGACGGCATCATCGGCCGCGTCATCAACGTCCACATCCGCTTCGCCGTGCCGCCGCGCGAGCTGGACTACGGGCAGGCGGGGCAGCTGCCGTGGCGACTGCAGCCCGACATTGCCGGGGGTGGCTACTTCTACGACCTGGCACCCCACCAGCTGGACCTCCTGCAGGAGATGTTCGGCGTCATCCTCGACGTCCACGGCATCGTTGCCAACCGCGGCGGACTGTACGCGGCCGAGGACACGGTGAGCGCCTGCTTCCGCTTCGAGAACGGCCTGCCGGGCTCCGCCTCCTGGTGCTTCGTGGCCCACGAGTCGGCCCACGAGGACCGCATCGAAATTGTGGGCGACCGCGGGTCGTTGAGTTTCTCCGTCTTCGACTACAAGCCCATCCGCCTGCATACCAGCGAGGGCTCGCAGACCCTTGAGGTGCCCAACCCGCCGTGCGTGCAGTTCCCGCTGATCAAGAACGTCGTGGAGCACCTGCAGGGCCTCTCCGTCTGCACGTGTACCAGCGTCTCGGCCACGCCCGTCAACTGGGTGATGGACCGGATACTGGGGAAAATTTGAGAGATAAGAGATAATAGATAAGAGATAGGGATGACCAGACTGTTGATTCTGCTGATGATTGTGATGTTTGCACAGGAGGCGCTCGGCATGAGTTTCCTGCGCCGCATCATCCGTGGCTTCGACCGTCTGGACACGCTCTACATAGAACCCCAGCACTACAACCTGACGGTGATGCTGCAGACGACCTACGTCATCGACCAGTACAGCATCGTCAGCCAGAACGGACAGGAGATGAGGCTGTCGCCCGACCCGAAGATGAAGATCGGACCCTACGTCGGGTGGCGCTGGTTCTTCGGCGGCTACTCGTTCGACTTGAAAAACCTCGGGTTCAGCAACGACCTGCAGAAGCGCGAGCTGGACCTGAGCATCTACTCGTCGCAGATTGGCGTGGACCTCTTCTACCGCCGCACGGGCAGCGACTACAAGCTGCGCAGCGTCATGCTGGGCGACGACGTCGAGACGCGTCCGCTGGAGGGTGTCCCCTTCGACGGCGTCAGCGCCGGCATCACGGGCATCGGCGTCTACTACATCTTCAACCACGGACGCTTCTCCTATCCTGCCGCCTTCGCACAGAGCACGCTCCAGAAGGTGTCGTGCGGCTCGCCCATTGCCGGCATCGGCTACACGCGCAACTCCCTGGACTTCGACCACCAGAAGCTGCAGCAGACGTTCGACCACTACCTGGGCCCCGGCGTGGCTCAGCTCGACAGCAGCCTCTACTTCCGCCACCTGCAGTATACCGACTACTCCCTGTCGGGCGGCTATGCGTGGAACCAGGTGCTGCCGAACCATTGGCTCGTTGGGGTCAGCGGACAGCTCTCCCTGGCCTACAAGAAGTCGATGGGCGACGTCGACGGCGATGCGGCCGCGGGCTTCAGCTTCGAGAAGGTGAACGTCGACGCTGTGGGCCGCCTCGGTGTGGTCTACAACAACATGAAGTGGTATGTCGGCATGAGCGCCATCGTGCGTACGAACAACTACCACAAGTCCCGATTCCGTACGAACAACACCTTCGGGAGCATTAACCTCTACGCAGGCTTTAACTTCGGAATGAAAGGGAAATATAAGAGAAAATTGAAAAATTGAAAAGGTATATTATCATAATAATAGGCGTGATGCTGACGGTGGTGCTGAGGGCACAGACCGTCATCGAGGCCGACACGCAGCTCGTTAGCCGCCTGCTCAGCGAGGCGCGCCACCTGCCGGCGACGACGAACCTCGAGCTCCACTTCGCACGCCAGTTCCTGGGACGGCCCTACGTGGCACACACCCTCGAGGTGAATCGCGAGGAACAGCTCGTGGTGAACACGCGCCAGCTGGACTGCACGACGCTCGTCGAGAACGTTGCCGCCCTGACGCTCTGCGCCCGCCGGCACCTCTACACCGTCCGCGACTTCATGAACGCGCTGGTGCAGCTGCGCTACCGCGACGGACGGCTCGACGGCTACGCCAGTCGCCTGCACTACTTCACCGACTGGATACGCGACAACGAGCGCCGCCAGCTGGTCACCGAGCAGCAGGCTCCCGTGCCGCCGTTCACCGCCCTGCAGACCATCGACGTCAGCTACATGAGCCGCCATCCCCAGGCCTACCGCGCCCTGCGCGAGCAGCCAGCCCTGGTGCCGCTCATCAAGGCTACGGAGGACAGCCTGCGCGGACTGCAGTACCGCTACATTCCCAAGCAGCAGGTGCGCAACACTCCCGAGATGCGGCAGGCCGTTCACGACGGCGACATCATCGCCATCACCTGCAACAAGGCCGGCCTCGACATCGCCCACCTGGGCTTCGCCGTCTGGCGTGCCGACGGTCTCCACCTGCTCAACGCCTCGCAGCTCCACAAGCGTGTCGTCGAGGAGCCGATGACGCTGGGCGAGTATCTGTCGAAACATCCCTCGCATACGGGCATCCGTATCGTGAGAATCAATAATAACCCGTAAAACCCTAAACCAGACATTAATATGGAACTACCCGATTTCATGAGCTATGCCAACAAGTTCTCGCAGAAGGACTTCGTTGAGAAGATTTCGCGCATCGCCAAGCGTGCCGGCGCCAAGCTGGTCTATGCTGCCCTGCTGCTGTACTATACCCTGCAGAGCGATAAGATCAGCACCAAGGACAAGGCCATTATCGTTGGCGCCCTGGGCTACATGATCAGCCCCATCGACGTCATCCCCGATGCCATACCTATCGCCGGCTTGACCGACGACCTCGCCGTCCTGCTCTATGTGCTGAAAAAGATTTGGGTCGACGTCGACCCAGAGGTGAAGGAGCGCGCCAAGGAGCGGCTCAGCAAGTGGTTCGACGAGGACGAGATTCAGGAGATTGACACCCTCTTCGAGTGAGTCCTTCAATTCTTCCTCAGGTACGGATTCACTTGCAGCTCCCGTGCGATGGTCGTCTCCGGTCCGTGGCCCGGTAGCACGCGTGTGGCTGGCGGCAGCTGGGCCAGCCGTCTGAGGCTCCGCTGCATCTCCATCCAGTCGCCGCCCGGCAGGTCCGTACGGCCGATGCTCTGGCAGAACAGCGTGTCGCCCGAGAACAGGACGTCCTCAGCCTCGCAGTACAGGCAGCACGATCCGCGAGAGTGGCCCGGTGTAGCCATCGCCACCAGACGGTGCGTGCCGAACGTGAATACCGCCCCGTCGCCGTAGAACGGCCCCAGCGGCGCCTGCTCCTCCTCGTACGGCTCACCCATCATCTGGCGCATCTGGCGGTCGAGGTCCGCCAGCGACTCGTCCTCCTGCGGCAGCTCGGGCTTCACGCCGAAACGTCGCCACAGCGCCTCCAGACCGAAGCAATGGTCGAAGTGTGCGTGCGTGCACACCACGTGCGTCACCCGCAGCCCCTCCTGCTCAATATAGTCACCAATGGCCTGACGCTCAGCCTCGTAGAGCGCCCCGCAGTCGACCACCACCGCCTCGCCGCTCTCGTCGCTCACGACGTAGCAGTTCTCCTGCAGCATATTGCATACAAACGTCCTAATCTTCATCAATGCTCAATGCTTAATGCTTAATGCTCAATGCTTAAAAACTTCAATTCTTCAATTTTTCAATTTTTACATTTTCCTACGCCGGAACGTACACGACGAATTTCTCCTTGAACCACTCCTCCGCGAACCACGTGCTGATGTCCTGCACCTCAGCCACGCGACGGAAGCTGCGTAGCTCTTCGTCCAGCATGCCGCCCTTCAGGCAGATGACGCCGTTCGCTGCCGCGTTGCGCTGTTCCTTCGCGATGTTTTTTCGCACAATCTTCAGCAAGTCGGGTAGGGGCATTACCGCACGGCTCACCACGAAGTCGTAGTGGCCCTGCTCCTCCTCGCCGCGACGGTGTACCGCCTCGCAGTTCGTCAGCCCCGTCGCCTTGATCACCTCCTGCGCCACGCGGATCTTCTTCCCCGTACCGTCAATCAGTCGGAAACGGCATTGGGGCAGCACGATGGCCAGCGGGATGCCGGGGAAGCCGCCACCCGTGCCGAAGTCCAGGATCTCCGTCCCCGCCTGGAAGCCGTACGCCTTAGCGATGGCCAGCGAGTGGAGCACATGGTGCTCGTACAGGTTGTCGATGTCCTTGCGCGACACCACGTTGATCTTCGCGTTCCACTCCCTGTACAGCCCGTCGAGCATCGCCAGCTGCTGCCGCTGCCCGTCCGTCAGCTCAGGGAAATATCTCAGTATCTTCTCCATAGTCACCTTCACTTCTTTGGCTGCAAAATTACAAATAATTCCCGACATACTCCCCATCCCCCACCACTTTTTCCTTGAATCCTTATGAAAAGCGTATCTTTATGCGCGATAAGATGACCTTTTCGCCGCTAAAGGTCACCTTTAGAATTGTAAAGACCACCTTTTCGCGGCTAAAGGTCATCCTTTCGTCGCTAAAGGTCACCTTTTCAGACGGCCGGGTCACGAACACCAATTTTTAACCAATATATACTACTGAAACAAGAAAACACCCCACACTTCCCACACTTCTGACACCCAATGCAATGCTTAATGCTCAATGCTTAATGATAAGTCCCTGGGTGTGGGAAGTGTTGGAAGTGTGGGTTATTTTTCCCTTTCACTATATATATACGTGCGCACGTATACGTACGCGCGTTGATAGAAGCAAAACCTGGAAATATCCCGCTTATCCCGCTTATCTCACAATGATCCTACACCTAACACAGTTTATCCCGCACCCGAACCAGCACTATCTCGCAACTATCCCGCTTATCCCGCAGCACCACCACTGCGAGATAAGCGAGATAAGCGACTTCTTTTCCCGTTTGCCTACTCTATACGCGCGAGAGGCGTCAATATGACAGATATGACAGGTACTGTCCCTTGTCAACACCCGGTTTTGTATTGATGTTTGAACGAAGGACTGTCCCGATGATTAAAAATAAGAATGGAGTCAGAGAAAGTGATCACCTTCTCCGACCCCAATGATTCTTTTTGAAGTGGAATCACTTTATGATACCTCGATGGCCTTGGTGACCTTCTGCTTCGGCTCGGTCTTCGGCATGGTGACGGTCAGGATGCCGTCCTCGACCTTGGCAGAGATCTGATCCTTCACCACA
>JAEEQH010000018.1 GCA_016285245.1 Prevotella sp. | reverse complement strand
CCGTCCGCTATTGTGCTCAGGAGCTGTTCCTTTCGCCTAACTACTTCGGCGACCTTATCCGTCAGGCTACAGGCGAGACAGCCACAGCCATCATCCGCAACTTCGTGATGCAACGAGCCACCGCCTATCTGCACGACGGAAAAACCATCTCAGAAACTTCTGAACTCCTCGGCTTTGAATATCCGCAACATTTTACTCGTGTATTCAAAAAACACTTTGGTCTCACTCCCAGCGAGTTTCTACGAAAATGAGAAACGAGGTATCTCTCTTCGGACATACGGGGCATGGTGTTAAGGTCTGCTATCATAGCACTTTAGAAGGACAGAATGGGGAGAGACCGCAGCGGTCGCAATGGGGCTTGCGCGAGGTGCAGACATAGCGGCCATGAAGTAGGAGCCAGTGGTGGGCGTTGGGGATGTCAGCCTCGGGGATGTGCTTCACCAACTGCAGCTCCACCTTTAGTGGGGTGTTGGCGGTCGTCGGGACAAGTCCCAGACGATGGCTGACACGGAAGACGTGGGTGTCGACGGCCATCGTGGCACGACCGAAGGCGACGGATTGGATGACGTTTGCCGTCTTGCGCCCAACACCTGGGAGGTCGAGCAGCGCGTTCATGTCCTGAGGCACCTCGCCACCATGACGCTCCACGAGCTGGCGGGCAAGGGCCACGAGGTGGGCGGCCTTGGCGTTGGGATAGCTGACGCTCTTGACATACTCAAAGACCTCCGCCTCGTCGGCAGCGGCCATCGTCGCAGCATCAGGGAAGCGCTGGAAGAGGGCAGGGGTCACCAGGTTCACGCGCTTGTCAGTACACTGGGCGCTGAGGACCACAGCCACCAGCAGCTGGAACACGGAACCGAAGTCTAGCTCCGTCGTCACGTCGCCTGCTTCCTGGCGGAAGTAGTCGAGCACAGCCTCGTATCGTTCTTTCTTTGTCATCCTACAGTTCGATGGTTACTTTCGCGTTGATCTGCCGTCCCGTCAGGTAGTTGGGCACGGCCCACTGGCGGTTGGTGACGTCGGTGACCCAGTAGTAGCTGTTGACGTTGGAGATGCCGAAGAGGTTCAGACAGTCCAGTCCGAGCCATACCTTACGCAGGGTGAAGGCCGAGGAACGCGACTCGTTGTCGTAGGCGAGCCACGACATACCGATGTCAGCACGCTTGTAGGCTGGTGCACGGAAGTTCTGCTGCTCGATGCCGCGGTGGGGCGCACCAAAGGGCAGACCGTCGGCATAGGCCAGCCGCAGGGTCATCTTCCAGCGCTCGGTGCCTGGGAAGTAGTCGGTGAAGTGGAAGTTGATGGCGAAGCGCTGGTCGGTGGGCAGGGGGAAGTTCTTTGAGGACGAGGCGTGGTCGAAGTGCTGGCTGGTCTTCATCAGCGAGAAGGTGAGCCACGAGTCGGTGCCAGGCACGAATTCGCCGTAAAGCTTCATGTCGAGGCCCATGGCGTGACCCGAGCAGAGGTTCTCGCCGTAGTAGGTCACCTTGACGTTCTGCACGTTGTAGGGCACGAGGTTCGACAGGGCCTTGTAGTAGGCCTCGGCGGTGAACTTGAACGGGCGGTCCATCATGCGGAAACGGTAGTCGAAGGCAGCGATGAACTGTAGCGACCGCTGGCTCTTGATGTGATCGTTCAGCGTGACGACGGTCTGGCGGCCGACGGTCGTCGTGTCGCGCATCTCCTTGAAGAAGGGCGCCTGGTAGTAGAGTCCCGTTGCCAGACGGAGGGTGACGTCGTGGTTCCAGCGGGGGACGACGGCCAGCGAGGCGCGTGGCGACACGGTGGTCTCGCCGCTGAACGTCCAATGGCTGAAGCGCACGCCGTAGTTCAGCGTGTAGAATGTCTCGTCGTCGTGGCTGCTCCAGCGGTAGGTGTCCTGCAGGTAGCCCTCCGTGCGGCGCGATTCGATGGTATTGCGCGAGGCGAGGGTATAGATGAGGTCCAGGCGTTCGGCCGTGTGGGGTATGGAGTAGCCGCTGGAGTCGCGCATCTCGTACTCACGGCTCTGCTCCTTGATGTGTTCCCACTTCATGGTCAGACCGGCCTCCAGGTCGTGGTGGCGCAGTCGGTGGCTGGCCATCAGCTTCAGGCTCTGCACATCGGCCGTCAGGTAGTTGCGTGCGTGCTCCATGTAGGTGCCCACGCCGAGGCTTTCCGACGACTGCGTGTCGTCGAGCCAGTACTGTCCCTGGATGTCGTAGGTCTCCTGCTCCTTGGTGTGGAAGGCCGATGCCAGCAGCTTGACGGTCGAGGAGTCGCCGAAGTGGCGGGCTACGGAGAAGGTGCCGAAGAGGGTGCGGAAGACGTCACGCTCCTGTCCGTCGAAGTAGACCTTGAACGACTTCACGTCCTCCATCGTGCCGAAACTGGTCTCGCGGTCCTTCGGGTTGAAGTCGTAGTGGTTGTCCGAGATGTTGCCGATGAAGTCGACGGTCCACCGGCGGCTGGGTGTCCAGCTGAGGTACGTCTGGTAGTCGATGAAGCTGGGGCGGTACTCACCCGTCGTCTCCAGCGATCCGAGCAGGTAGCGGTTGGTCTTGTAGCGCAGGCCGTGGCTCATGGTGAAGTGCTTGCCGCCCGTACCGAAGTAGGCGCTGGCACCAAGGAGCGAGGCGGTGACGGTGGCCTCCGTGCGCTGGGGACGGCGGTAGGTGATGTCGAGGGCCGACGACATCTTGTCGCCGTACTTCGCCTCGAAGCCGCCCGTGGAGAAACCGATGCGCTCCACCATGTCGGCGTTGATGACGGAGAGGCCCTCCTGCTGGCCGCTGCGGATGAGCAGGGGACGGTACACCTCCACATTATTTATATATACGAAGTTCTCGTCGAAGGAACCGCCGCGGACGTTGTACTGCGACGACAGCTCGTTGTGAGTCGACACGCCGGCCTGCTGCTGGATGAGTTCCTCGACGGCATTGCCCGTCGACGAGGGACTGCTCTTGATGTCCTTGATGTCGAGCTGCTCGGTGGCTGTGGTCTGGCGGCGCCGCTCGGTGACGGTCACCTCCTGAAGGGCGTCCAGGGGGTAGAGCGTCATCAGCACGGTCTGCGTGCCCTTGGGGCGGTGGAAGGTGCGTGTGCGTGTCTTATAACCAACCATTGAGAAGGTAACTTTCACGCTATCAGAAGATTGTAGCTGTATGCTAAATTCTCCCTTCATCGACGCCATCGCCACTTTTCCCTGATCCACACAGGCGATGGTGGCCAGCTCCACGGGGCTGCCGTCCTCGTCGACAATCTTGCCTTTCAGCGTGAAGCTGTCGGCCATCACACTAAGGCCTACCGTCAGCAGGACGGTAAGCGCGAGGAGTCGTTGGCGTAGGTTACTGATGTTCATCAATAGTAATAACGCAGAAAGATGGCTGTTTATTGTAACTGCCGTTCAGAAGCGTTGCAGTTTATTGTAACTGCTGCAACAAGTCGGCAACATAAGGCCGTTGCCAGTCGCGTTCGTGGAGCCGCTGTTCGTCGTACAGCAGAATGTCGAGGTCGATGGGCACGATGCCTCGCTGCCGCTTCTCCGGCGTACGACCGAAGTCGGTCTCTATCTGCTTCAGCCGACGGTTCAGCTCCTCCTGCGTGAGCGTCGTCCGTCCCTCGGCCAGCTGGTTCAGGTAGAGGTCGCGGCGCTTTGCCGACAGGGGCTCCGTCCATTGCTCCTCGGTATAGTGGAGGTCAGTAAGCAACTCGCCGAGACACTGGCGTGCCTTGGCGAGATTACTTTTCTGATAGCGGTTTGCCGCCAGCGACAAAATCACATGATGCATTACTTCGCTGCGTTGATGCGCGACTTCACCTTGTCGACGTAGGCGTCGATGGTGGCCACGGCGACGATGTTCACCACGTCGCGGACGCTGGCGCCGAAGTCGATGAAGTGGATGGCTTTGTTCAGACCCATCTGTATCGGGCCGATGATCTCCACGTCGGCGTCGAGCATTTGGAGCATCTTGTAGCTGGAGCGTGCTGAGGTGAGGTTGGGGAATACCAGCGTGTTCACCTTCTTGCCGTTCAGACGGGTGAAGGGGTACTGCTCGTCGCGCAGCTCGTCGTCCATGGCGAAGCCCAGTCCCATCTCGCCGTCGATGGGCAGGTCGGGATAGAGCTCGTGCATCTGCTCTACGGCGCGCCTCACCTTCTTGGCACCTGCGCTCTGGCTGGAGCCGAAGTTCGAGTGCGAGATCATGCCGATGACGGGCTTCTCGTTGAAGAAGCGGACGGCCGTCGACGCCAGTTTGGCAATGTCGACGAGGGTGTCGCTGTCGGGGTTCTCGTTCACCAGGGTGTCGGCGATGTAGTAGGTGCCCTTCGGCGAGTTGATGATATGCATGGCGCCGAAGTGCTGGTACTCGGGACGGATGCCGATGACCTCGTTGACGACCTTGATGGTGTTCGAGTACTTGGTGTAGAGACCGGTGATGAAGGCGTCGGCCTCGCCCGTCTCGACCATCATCATGCCGAAGTAGTTGCGCTCGAACATCTTGTCGTTGGCCTCCTGGAAGGTGTAGCCCTCGCGCTGGCGCTTCTCCGTCAGGATGCGGGCGTAGCGCTCGCGGCGTTCCTGCTCCGAGGGGTGGCGCAGGTTCACGATCTCGATGCCCTCGAGGCTTAGGTCCAGGCTCTTGGCCAGTTTCATGATGACCTCGTCGTTGCCCAGCAGCACGGGCTGGCAGATGCCCTCGGCCTTGGCCTGTACGGCGGCCTTGAGCATAGTCGGGTGAACGGCCTCGGCAAAGACGACGCGCTGGGGATGGGCGGCGGCGGTGGCGTAGAGCTTCTGCGTCAGCTTTGTCTCCTGTCCCAGGAGCACCGTCAGCGAGTCCTTGTACTCGTCCCAGTCCTCAATCTTCTTGCGTGCCACACCGCTCTCGATGGCGGCCTTGGCGACGGCGGCGCTGACCTCTGAGATGAGTCGCGGGTCGACAGGCTTCGGAATGAAGTAGTCGCGGCCGAAGTGCAGGTTGTTCACCTTGTAGACGTCGTTCACCACGTCGGGGACAGGCTGCTTGGCCAGGTCGGCAATGGCGTGGACGGCGGCCAGCTTCATCTCCTCGTTGATGGCGGTGGCGTGGACGTCGAGTGCACCGCGGAAGATATAGGGGAAGCCGATGACGTTGTTTATCTGGTTCGGATAGTCCGTGCGGCCTGTCGACATCAGCGTGTCGGGACGGGCCTCCATGGCGTCCTCGTACGAGATTTCGGGAACGGGGTTGGCCAGGGCGAAGATGACGGGGTCTTTGGCCATCGTCTTCACCATCTCCTTCGTCAGCACGTTGCCCTTCGACAGTCCCACGAAGACGTCGGCGCCGTTGACGGCCTCGGCCAGCGTCTTGATGTCTGTACGGTCGGTGGCGAAGAACTTCTTCTGCTCGTTCAGGTCCGTACGACTGGTGGAGATGACGCCCTTCGAGTCGAGCATCACGATGTTCTCCTTCCTGGCGCCGATGGCCATATATAATTTGGTACACGAGATGGCGGCAGCGCCGGCACCGTTGACCACGATCTTCACCTTCGAGATGTCCTTCTTGATGACCTCCATAGCGTTCTTCAGACCGGCGGCGCTGATGATGGCCGTGCCGTGCTGGTCGTCGTGCATCACGGGGATGTTCAGCGTCTGCTTCAGACGGTTCTCAATGTAGAAGCACTCCGGGGCCTTGATGTCCTCGAGGTTGATGCCGCCGAAGGTGGGGGCTATGCGCTCCACGGCCTCGCAGAACTTCTCGGGGTCTTTCTCGTTGACCTCGATGTCGAAGACGTCGATGCCACCGTAGATCTTGAACAGCAGACCCTTACCCTCCATGACGGGCTTGCCCGACATGGCGCCGATGTCGCCAAGACCCAGGACGGCCGTACCGTTCGAGATGACGGCCACCAGGTTGCCCTTGTCCGTATAGCGGTAGGCAGCGTCGGGGTTCTCCTGGATCTCCAGGCAGGGATAGGCCACGCCGGGCGAGTAGGCCAGCGAGAGGTCGGTCTGTGTACGGTAAGCCTTCGTGGGCTTCACTTCAATCTTTCCGGGGCGTCCGCTCTCGTGGTATTGGAGGGCGGCTTCTTTCGAAATCTTCACCATAATGTGTATAATTCTCTTTTATATAGTTGCAAATCGGGCGCAAAATTACGAAAAGTCGGGGGCAATACAAAAAGAATTCTTTCTTTTTTTTGCTCAGACGGGGATTTTTTGTCATAATGTTGCCAAAGTTGGCCAAAAACTTTTGTTTTGTCAATCCGTTTTTGTAATTTTGCAGCAAAATTTTAGCAATTACGACTATGACAGACTTCAAAGACCTGGCGCAGCTGCGCCGTTCACACCGTAAGTTCACGGAACAGGAGATTGACGCCGACGACGTCAAGTTAATCATGCGTGCCGCACTCATGTCGCCCACGTCGAAGGGACAGCGTGCCTGGCAGTTCGTGGTTGTCGACGACCCTATGGACATCGAGAAGCTCAGCGATGCCAAGGACCTCGGCTCGCAGTTCATGAAGGGTGCCCCCCTGGCCGTCGTCGTCCTCGGCGACCCCATGCAGAACGACTGCTGGGTGGAGGACGGCTCCATTGCCGCCATCTCCATGCAGTACCAGGCTGAGGAGCTGGGACTGGGCTCCTGCTGGGTGCAGATGCGTGGTCGCGGACTGAGCGACGGCACCAGCGCCGACACCGTCATCCGCGGCATCCTCGACATCCCCGAGAACCTCTCCGTGCTCTGCGTCATCGCCATTGGCCACAAGGCCGACGAGCGCAAGCCCCAGAACGAGGACAAACTGAAGTGGGAGAACGTTCACGTGGGAAAGTATTGAAGAAGTTAAGAAGTTATAGAAGTTAAGAAGTTAAGAATTGGGATGATCAATTACGAGTTGACAAAGATACGGGCCATCGTCTTCGACGTCGATGGCGTCCTTTCGGCTGAGACTATTACAATGTCGGCCGACGGCGAGCCGTTGCGCACGGTCAACATCAAGGACGGCTACGCCCTGCAGCTCGCCGTGAAGCTCGGCCTCCGCATAGCCATCATGACCGGTGCCAACACCCAGGCCGTGCGACGCCGCTACGAGGGGCTGGGCATCATGGACGTCCACACCGGCTGTGCCGTGAAGATCAAGACCTACGACGAGTTCCTCCAGAAGTACGGCCTCGCCGACGACGAGGTGATGTACATGGGCGACGACATCCCCGACCTCGAGATCATGCGTAGGGTGGGGTGCCCTGTGTGTCCTGCCGATGCCTGTCCCGAGGTGAAGGCCGCCTCGCTCTACGTTAGCCACCTCCGCGGCGGCTACGGCTGCGGCCGCGACGTCATCGAGCAGGTGCTGCGCGCCCAAGGCAAGTGGGTGATGAACGATGTCGCCTTCGGGTGGTAGGGGAATGCTTAATGCTTAATGCTTAATGCTTAATGCTTAATGCTTAATGCTTAATTGTGAATTGTTTAATGGAAAGTGAGTACAAGATAATTTTGGCGAGCAATTCGCCGCGTAGGAGAGAGCTGCTGACGGGTCTCGGACTGGCGTTCGAGGTGCGCGTCCTAGAGGGTGTCGACGAGCGCTACCCCGAGTCGCTGCCTGCCGACGATGTCGCCGAATACATCGCTGCCGAGAAGGCCGAGGCTTACCGTAGCGTCATGCAACCCGACGAGCTGCTGATTACCGCCGACACCGTCGTCATCTGCGACGGCGAGGTGCTCGGCAAACCCGTTGACGAGGCCGACGCCTGCCGGATGCTGCGGCAGCTCAGCGGCAAGACACACCACGTCGTAACGGGCGTCTGTCTGACAACCACTAACGACCAGCGACGTTTCAGCGTTACTACAGAGGTGACGTTCAAACCACTCACCGACAGCGAGATACGCTACTACGTTGACAACTACCACCCGCTGGACAAGGCCGGCGCCTACGGCATCCAGGAGTGGATAGGCTACATTGGCTGCACCGGTCTCCGCGGCAGCTACTACAACGTCATGGGACTGCCCGTACAGCGCATCTATACCGAACTGGCAATTTTAGTGAAGAGTGAAGAATCGAGCTTCGCTCGTGAAAAGTGATAACAATCAATAATATGAATATGAGAAAACTATTCCTGATGATGGCTGCCGCCACGACGCTCGGCGCCAGCGCAGCACAACCCACCGACAGCGTCGACGGACGCTACTACCAGTTGTTCACACCCCTGACGTTCTACCACTCCGTGGCTGGCGCCAGCCTCAGTCTTGATAACTCCCAGGGTACCGACCTCACCGACGAGGCCATCAACCTCGCCCTGCTCAACGTCTACCTGAACCGCCCCGACCTCGTGCGCTCTACCGACACACAGCTCGACGAGTCAGGATCGCTGCGCCAGGACATCGACCAGCCCATCGTGCAGGACGTCGCCCTTACCGACTATGCCGAGCCCATGCCCGAGGAGCCCCAGCTGGCACCGTCGGAGGTCGTCGTCACCAAGCCCAAGTTTTGGACACGCAAGGCCGACGGCTACCTGCAGTTCATGCAGAACTACGTCTCCGACAACTGGTACAAGGGCGGCGAGTCCAACTACTCGCTGCTGGGCAGCTTCACCGCCGAGGCCAACTACGACAACCGCGGCAAGTGGAAGTGGGACAACAAGCTCGAGGCAAAGCTCGGATTCCTTACCGCGAAGTCCGACTCGCTCCACAAGTGGAAGTCCAACGAAGACCTGCTCCGTCTCACGTCGAAGGTAGGACTGCAGGCCACCAAACGGTGGTACTACACCCTCTCGATGCTCGCATGGACACAGTTCGCACGCGGTCTGAAGTCCAACGACCACCGCACCTATTCCGACTTCTTCTCGCCCTTCAACCTCAACGTCGGTCTCGGTATGGACTACAAGGTCGAAGCCTTCAACAAGAAACTCACCGGCACCGTCAACCTCTCGCCCTTGGCCCTGAACTACCGCTACGTCGACCGCAGCCAGTTCCCCAACCAGAACACCGCCACGCCTACCGACTACAGCTGGTTCCCTTCGCGTCACGGCGTCGATGCCGACAAGCACCACAAGCTCGACCCCGGTTCCCAGATGACCGCCGACCTGAAGTGGCAGCTCTCCGAGAGCGTCACGTGGAAGAGCCGCTTCTGGGCCTTCACCTCCTACAAGCGTGCTGAGGTGGAGTGGGAGAACACCTTCCAGCTCAAGGTCTCGAAGTACATCTCCGCCAACTTCTTCATCTATCCCCGCTTCGACGACGGCAACAAGCGCGACGAAGACCTCGGCTACTGGCAGTTCAAGCAGTACACCTCCCTCGGTCTCAGCTACACCTTCTAACGTCCTTCAGGGGACTGGGCATGGCCAAAGGGTATAGTTATTTTGTCTCTACCTACAAAGGTCAATACGAATTGCCTCAGAAAAAGAGTGTATGGGCGCTGTGGGGCCTGGTAGAGGAAAGGTAAAATAGTAAACGGTAAAAAAAAGGCCGAAGCGTTCCAGTTCCAGTTGTTCCAATTAAAAATCGAAGGACAAAACTCCCTTCTATTATTATATAACTAATTAATAATTAGATAGTTATATATAATATAGAGGAATAATGGAACTCCAAAAAAATAACTGGAACAACTGGAACTGGAACGCTCAGCCATGTTTAATTCATCTAAAAAGCAGATTATCAATGAGATACAACATTAGTAAACACAAGGCACCCGCAATGCCGAACCTCGGAAAAGGTAAAGAATGCATCAAAAACAGGCATTTTAGCCCTTAAATTCGGGGTAAAAAGTGCCTTTTTCCGCTCCCAATGCACCGTTTTGCAATTCGAAGGTCGTTCAAAATGTAGACGCTATTTTCACTAAAGTGGCTCTTTTTCTGTAAAAGGCGGCCCTTATTCAGCAAAAAGTGCCACTTATTCCTCGAAAAGTGGCACCTATCTGGAATGTTAGAGGGTGACGCCGTTCTTGAAGATGGAGATTTCCTGATAGCCGTTCTCCTCGTTGCGTGCCTGTTCGCCGCTGGCAACGGCCAGTACCTTGTCGATGAACTCGGGGACGAGCTCCTTCATGGTGCGGCCCTCTATGAGCTGTCCGGCGGAGAAGTCGACCCATCCGGGCTTATTCTTGGCCAGGGTGGGGTTGGTGGCTATCTTCATGGTGGGTACGAAGGTGCCGAAGGGCGTGCCGCGGCCGGTGGTGAAGAGCACCAGATGGCAGCCGCAGGAGGCGAGTGCCGTGGCGGCTACGAGGTCGTTGCCGGGTGCTGAGAGCAGGTTCAGTCCCTTGGCCTGCAGGCGGTCGCCGTACTCCATGACACCAGAGACGGGCGCCTTGCCGCACTTCTGGGTGCAGCCGAGGGCCTTGTCCTCGAGGGTTGAGATGCCGCCTGCCTTGTTGCCCGGCGACGGGTTCTCGCCGACGGGTTCGCCGTGTGAGAGGAAGTAGTTCTTGAAGTTGTTGATCATCGAGACGGTCTGCTGGAACAGCTCCTCGGTACGGCAGCGGTTCATGAGGATGGTCTCTGCGCCGAACATCTCGGGCACCTCGGTGAGGACGCTGGTGCCGCCCTGTGCCACGAGCCAGTCGCTGAACTCGCCGACGAGCGGGTTGGCGGTGATGCCGCTGAAGCCGTCGCTGCCGCCACACTTCAAGCCGACGCGCAGCTCGCTGACGGGCACCTCCTCGCGACGGTCTTCTTTAGCAATGGCATAGAGCTCGCGGAGTACCTGCATAGCAGCCTCCACCTCGTCGCCCTCTACGCGCTGTGTGACGAGCAGGCGAATGCGCTCCTTGTCGTAGTCGCCAAGCATCTGCATGAAGTCCTCGGGCTGGTTGTTCTCGCAGCCCAGGCTGAGTACGAGTACGGCGCCGGCATTGGGGTGGAGGCAGATGTCGCGGAGCACCTTGCGGGTGTTCTCGTGGTCCTCGGAGAGCTGTGAGCAGCCGTAGTTGTGGTGCCAGGCGTGTATGCCATCGACACCCTCTCCGCCGGTCTCCTGCATGAGCTTGTGGACGAGTCGTTCGGCGATGCCGTTGACGCATCCCACGGTGGGCACAATCCATATCTCGTTGCGCACGCCGACGTCGCCGTTCTTGCGGCGGTAACCCTTAAAGCTTCGCTTCTCGTTAGGTATTCTAAGCTCCTCTCCAACAGGATTATATGTATAATCGAGCGTACCGGAAAGATTGGTCTTCAGGTTGTCCTCGTTCACCCAGTCGCCAGCCTTCAGGTCCTGGCGTGCGTGGCCGATGGGGTAGCCGTACTTGATGATGTCCTCGCCCTCGCGGACGTCGCGGATGAGCACTTTGTGTCCGGCTGGCGTGTCCTGGCTCAGGGTGACCTGACGGCCGTCGATGTCGATGACTTCGCCTTTCCGTTTCGGCTGCAGGCAGACGACGACGGAGTCGGCGGGATTGATTTTCAGAAATGTAGCTTGTTCCATGTATGATTAGTAATTAGTAATTTGTAATAGTCTCTAGCCTTTGAAGGTGCGCCGGTAGAAGGCGACGTTCTCCTTGGTGAGTATCTCGATGGGCATGTAGTTGACGGGGTTCACCTTCTTCTTGAGCACGATGGCCTCGAAGAGCGTCTCTATGCAGGAGTAGCCCTGGCGGTAGGCGTGCTGGGCGATGAGGAAGGAGATGCTGCCGTCCTTGACGCACTCCTCGTTCTTGGGCACCATGTCGTAGCCCATGATCTGTATGTCGCGGCGGTTCGAACGGGAGAGGAACTCGCCGACGAGGTGTGCCTTGGAGTTGAACGTGATGCAATGGTGCACCTGCGGGTGCTTGGAGAAGAACTGCTCGAGGATGTCGTCGTAGTTGTCGCGCTCCTCGTCGAGGGGCAGGTTCACCTCGGTAATCTTCACGGCGGGGAAGTGGTCGCGCATGTAGTGGCGGAAGCCGGTCTCGCGGTTCTCCTGCTGCTTGGATGCGACGTTGCCGTTGCGCATCTGCTTCATGAGCATGATCTCCTTCTCCTTCCACGCGATGAGCATGAGCATTCGTGCTGCAAAGTAGCCGCTCTGGAACGAGTCCTGGCCGTAGAACGACAGGGGCCGGAGGTCGGGCATATAGGAGTCGAGCAGGATGAAGGGTATCTGCCGCCCGTGCAGCTGGTCGGTGAAGCGGCGCGTCACCTCGAGCGTCGAGGGGACGACGATGACGCCCGACGGTGTCTGCTTCATACAGTCGGCCGTAGCCTTCTCGAAGGTCTTCACGTCGAAGCGGTTGTAGTAGATGAACTCGACGGAGATGCCGAAGTCGCGACGCTGCTCGCAGGCCTGGAGGCAGCCCTCCTCAATCTCCTCCCAGTAGGCCTCCGACTCGTGCTTGGGCAGCAGGCAGTAGAAGGTGTACGACTTGTTGTACGCCAGCGCGGATGCGTACATATTAGGTTTATAGTCCATTTCCTCGAGGGCCTTGTTCACCTTCTCGAGGGCTTTCTTCGACACGTTGGGGCGGTTGTGCAGCACGCGGTCGACGGTTCCTACGCTGACGCCGGCGCGTTCTGCAATGTCCTTGATCCTGATATTTTCCTTTGCCATGGTTCGTTTCGTGAAATGCGGCGGCAAAGTTAAATAAAATCTTTGATACCGCCAAATTTCAGCGTTACGAAATCGGTTACGGAAGATTTTTCGCGCAATATTTGGTAGTTTGAAAAAAAGAGCGTAACTTTGTCGCTGCAAAAAAAAAAAAGGAAACATTAATCTATCCAAACTAAAACAAACAAACAATGGCAAAAATCGTAACATTGGGCGAGATCATGCTTCGCCTGTCTCCGCAAGGAAACGACCGTTTCATTCAGAGTGAATCTTTCCGCATCATCCCTGGCGGTGGTGAGGCTAACGTCGCTATTTCCGTGGCCAACTACGGTCACGAGGCTTACTTCGTCTCGAAGCTCCCGAAGCATGAGATTGGCCAGATTGCCGTCAATGCCCTGCGCCGCTATGGCGTGAACACCGAGTTCGTGGCCCGTGGTGGCGACCGCGTGGGTCTGTACTACGCCGAGACCGGTGCATCGATGCGTCCGTCGAAGGTGATCTACGACCGTGCCCATAGCTCCATCGCCGAGGCCAGTCCTGCCGACTTCGACTTCGACAAGATCATGGAGGGTGCAGCATGGTTCCACTGGAGCGGCATCACCCCCGCTATCAGCGACAAGGCTGCCGAGCTGACCAAGCTCGCCTGTGAGGCAGCCAAGCGCCATGGCGTCACCGTCTCTGTCGACCTGAACTTCCGCAAGAAGCTGTGGACGTCGGAGAAGGCCATCAGCATCATGCGCCCCCTGATGAAGTATGTCGACGTGTGCATCGGCAACGAGGAGGACGCCGAGCTCTGCCTGGGCTTCAAGCCCGATGCCGACGTTGAGGGCGGCCAGACCGATGCCAGCGGCTACGAGGGCATCTTCAAGCAGATGATGAAAGAGTTCGGCTTCAAGTATGTCGTCTCGACGCTCCGCGAGAGCTACAGCGCCACGTTCAACGGCTGGAAGGCCCTGATCTACGACGGCAAGGAGTTCTACCAGTCGAAGCGTTACGAGATCAACCCGATCATCGACCGTGTCGGTGGCGGCGACTCGTTCTCCGGCGGTCTCATTCACGGTCTGCTGACGAAGGAGACGCAGGGCGAGGCCCTGGAGTTTGCCGTGGCTGCCAGCGCCTTGAAGCACACCATCAACGGCGACTTCAACCTGGTGAGCGTTGACGAGGTGGAGAGCCTGGCCGGCGGTAATGCCAACGGTCGCGTACAGCGCTAACGCTTTAGCTAATTGATAATTGATAATGGAAAATTGACAATTATGGCAAAGTTCGATAAGATAGCCGTACTGAAGAAGATTGGCGATACGGGTATGGTCCCCGTGTTCTACAACAAAGACCTCGAGACTTGTAAGAATGTGGTGAAAGCCTGCTATGAGGGTGGTGTCCGCGCGTTCGAGTTCACCAACCGCGGCGACTTCGCTCAGGAGGTGTTCGGCGAGTTGGTGAAGTGGGCCGACAAGGAGTGCCCCGAGCTGGCTCTCGGCATCGGCAGCGTCGTCGACGCTCCCACGGCAGCCCTGTACATCCAGCTGGGTGCCTGCTTCGTCGTGGGCCCGCTGTTCAACCCCGACATCGCTCCCGTCTGCAACCGCCGTCTGGTGCCTTACTGCCCCGGCTGCATGACCGTCAGCGAGATTGGCAAGGCTCAGGAGCTGGGCTGCGACCTGACGAAGGTGTTCCCCGGCGACGTCGTAGGCCCGAACATGGTGAAGGGTCTGAAGGCTCCGATGCCCTGGTCGAAGATCATGGTCACCGGCGGTGTTGCTCCCGAGGAGGAGAACCTCAAGTCGTGGTTCAAGGCCGGTGTCTTCTGCGTTGGCATGGGCTCGAAGCTCTTCCCCTCGGACAAGGTGAAGGCCGGCGACTGGCAGTACGTGACCGACAAGTGCAAGGAGGCGCTTGGCTATGTGGCTAAGGCTCGCGCTTAAGCTCATAGCGGTAACATTTGTTATTTCAGCTTGTTCACCCTCTGATAGGCAGCAGGTGGACAAGCTGAATTCACTTTCCTACGCCTATCACTACCGTAACATCGACTCCACGGAGTATTATGCACGCCAGGCGCTCAGTATGCCGACGTGCCATGACGACCAGCGTGCCGAGGCTTTGAACAACCTGGCCTTCGTCAGCATGGTCCGCATGGATTACGACCATGCCCAGCAGCTGCTCGACTCCGTGCCGAAGATGACCGACAACCAGATAGAGCTGCTCGTGGCCGACGTCCAGCAGATGAGACTCTGCCAGCGGCGATCGCGAAACCGCGACTTCTACGACTACCGCGAGCAGGCCGTCAGAGCCCTGGCGCGTGTCAACGAGGAACGTGCGGATCTCTCGGAGCGTCAACAGCGTCGTCTGGTATATGCTGAGAGCGAGCTGGCCATCGTCACTTCCACCTATTATTATTATGTCGGACTGGAACGCCAGTCGAGCGAGGCCATGCTGGCCATCGACGCGGAGGCCGTGAAGAGCGATACCGCCCAGTTCCTGAACTACCTCTACAACATCGGAGCAGGCGGCATACTGACGGAAGGGACGCAGGAAGACGTCAGCCAGCAGGAGTTCGACTGTCTGCTGCGATGCTTCCAGGTGGCCAGCCAGTACGACTACCCCTATTTTGCCGCCAACGCCCAGGAGGCGATGGCCGAGCACCTGACGGACGCCGACAGCCGTGAGCGCCTGATTGTGAACAACGCCGCGGGCCTGGCGATGGTCTGCGACGAGGATGTCTACGACGACGAGCTGCCGTTGTGGCTCGCCGACCGTGCACTCATGCTGTTCCGAAGCTATGGAGACGTCTACCAGATATCCGGTGCCTACCGCACGATGGCATCCTGCTTCCGTGCGCAAGGCGACTACGAAGGTGCCCTGCAGTATCTGGAGCAGGCCCTTTCCGACACGCTCATCAACCAGGCTCCCGACCTTGTGGCGAGCATCTACGAACAGCTCAGCGTAGCCTTTGCCGCCGTCAACGACAAGCCCGCGAGCGACCAGTACCGTAACCGCTACCTGGACCTTCAGGAACAGACCCGTCAGGACCGTCAGCTGGAGGCCCGTGCCAGCCAGCTCGAGAGCACCGTCGGCCAGTTGAACTGGATTCTGCTGGCCGTCGTCGTTGCCATCGTCCTGCTGGTGTTCCTGCTGTGGCTCTTCAACCACCTGAACCGTAAGCAGCGACGCAACAGTCCCCTCGACGACCTGATAGAGGAACGACAGGAGGAGCTGGCCGTGCGCCGCCTGCATCTTGAGAAAGCCCAGCGGCTGAATCTGGAACAGCGCGCCAAGGTGTCGCTGGTGAACAGCATCACGCCCCTCATCGACCGTATGCTGCACGAGGTGAAGCGCCTGGACACTTCCGAAGACAAGGAACGGAAGGACGGTACCGAAGACAAGGAGCGACTGGACTATATCCGCGAGCTGACGGAGCAGATAGAGCAGGACAACACCCTGCTGACACAATGGATACAACTTCGACAGGGAGAGCTGAGCCTACGCGTGGAGAGCTTCCCCCTGCAGACGGTCTTCGACATCGTCGCCCGCAGCCGCCGCAGCTTCATGCTGAAGGAACTGACCCTCGACGTGCAGCCCACCGACGCCGTCGTGAAAGCCGACCGCATACTGACACTCTTCATGATCAACACCCTGGCCGACAACGCCCGGAAGTTCACACCCGAAGGCGGACAGGTGACCGTCAGCGCTACCGAGGGCGACGGCTTTGTGGAGGTGAGCGTCAACGATACCGGTGTCGGCATGACCGACGAGCAGCTGGCCCACGTCTTCGAACACAAGGTGGAGGGCGGCCACGGCTTCGGACTGTTGAACTGTAAAGGCATCATCGAGAAGTACCGCAAGACGAGTCAGATATTTTCCGTTTGTACACTTCAGGCCGAGAGCCGCGAGGGTAGGGGTAGCCGCTTCTTCTTCCGGTTGCCGAAGGGCAAGCTGATGGCTATGATAGCAGCTATGGTGATGATGGTCACGACACTTGGTGCCAAGCCGCTGACACCGCTGGAGCAGGCCGCCGTCTATGCCGACTCCGCCTATTTCTCGAACATCAACGGCGACTACGCCAAGACGCTGCGCTTTGCCGACAGCTGCCGCCAATGTCTGAACGAGAGCTATCGCCAGCAGCGGCCACAGGGCACCGTCCTCCTCCTGGGGCATGGAGACACGTCGGTAACGCCGCCCGAGGTGGTGTGGCTCCACGACTCCGTAGCCACCAACTACCACACCATACTGGATATGCGCAACGAGAGTGCCGTTGCTGCGCTGGCCCTCCATGAGTGGCAGCTCTACCAGTACAACAACCGCATCTATACCCAGCTCTTCAAGGAGCTGTCTGCCGACGACACCCTCTCGGACTACTGCCGGACGATGCAGCAGTCGCGCACGAACAGGACCATCGCCCTGATACTCTTCGTGGTGATGCTCATCGCCATCGTTCCCGCCTACTACTTCCTCTACCTGCGCCACCGGCTGTACGAGCGCTATAGCGCCGAGCGGCGGCAGCGCGACGACGTGGAGACGATAGAGGACGACATACGCCGCGTGGACCTGGAGCTGAGTAACCTCCATGTGTCGAACGCGGTCCTCGACAACTGTCTGTCGGCCCTGAAGCACGAGACGATGTACTATCCCTCGCGCATCCGACAGCTCATAGACCAGCAAGACCTGAAGTCGCTCCCCGAGGTAACGGCCTACTACCGCGAACTCTACGGGCTGCTCAGCGAACAGGCGCAGCACCAAGCCGACCGCACAAGACTCCACCTGACGCATCTGGACCACGGCGTCCTGGGCGATGAGGTGCTGATACGCTATCTCTTCGACATCCTGAAGCACATGACGGGACAGAAACACCTGGATATCACCAGCCGACAGCGCGATGACAAGTATGTGGAGCTTGTCCTCCAAGGCCCCGCCGCCACACAGCAGTCAGCCCTGA
Organism: Prevotella sp.; assembly: GCA_016285245.1. Lineage (GTDB taxonomy): Bacteria > Bacteroidota > Bacteroidia > Bacteroidales > Bacteroidaceae > Prevotella. The sequence continues at coordinate 40,247 of JAEEQH010000018.1, read as the reverse complement.
CGGCCATCGACTGGCTGCTCTGCCGTCAGATAGCGCGCGACCACGGTGAGGCCAGCCACCGTCGCGGTTGCAGCATCAGGGAGGAACAAGACAACGACGAAACCAAAACCATCATAACACTACCTGCTTATGGAAAAGTTCAAAGTAATCATAGTTGAGGACGTGCCCCTGGAGATGAAGGGCACGCTGGGCATCATCCGTAACGACATCCCCGAGGCGGAGGTCATCGGTACGGCCAGCAACGAGTCGGAATACTGGAAGGTGCTGAAACAGCAGCTGCCCGACCTCGTCCTGCTGGACCTCGGACTGGGCGGCTCTACGACCATCGGCGTCGAACTGTGCCGCTCGACCAAAGAGATGCACCCCAACGTGAAGGTGCTCATCTTCACCGGCGAGATTCTCAACGAGAAGCTCTGGGTCGACGTGCTTGACGCCGGAGCCGACGGCATCATCCTGAAGACCGGCGAGCTGCTGACGCGCAACGATGTACAGAGCGTCATGGACGGCAAGCAACTGGTGTTCAACGAGCCGATACTGCGCAAGATCGTGGAGCGCTTCAAGCGTGCCGTCAACGCACAGCTGGCGAAACAGGAGGCCCTGGTGAACTACGAGATTGACGAGTACGACGAGCGCTTCCTGCGCCATCTGGCCCTCGGCTATACCAAGGAGCAGATTACCACCTTGCGCGGTATGCCCTTTGGTGTGAAGAGCCTGGAGAAACGGCAGTCGGAGCTCATGCGCAAGCTGTTTCCCGACAGCGTGACGGGCATCAACGCCACACGACTTGTCGTCAGGGCGCTGGAACTGCGTATCCTCGACCTTGACAACCTGGAACCGGATGAAGAGTGAAGAGCGTTTCAAGCGAGTCTTCGCGTGGGGAGTGATGGCACTCGTGCTGGCAGAGCTGGTGCTGGTGCTCGTGTCGTGGCTGTTGTCGGCTGCGATGACGGGAGGCGTGCGCGCGCTGCTCTCCTCTGAGGGCGTGCGCTGGCTCTTTGGCTCCTTCACAACCATGATGGCATCGCCGTGGCTCGTCTGGCTGTTGCTGTTGGCAGTAGCCTTTGGCAGCCTGTGGCAGAGCGGTCTTCCACAGCTTCTGCGACGACGCTCCACGCCGGTCACCTATCGCGAACGTACCGCGCTGACCGCCGTCGTGTTGCTGTTGCTGCTTGACGTGGTTGTGCTGGCGACACTCACCCTTGTGCCGCACGCCGTCCTACTGTCGTCGACAGGCGCCCTGTTTCCGTCGGCCTTCAGCCGTGCGCTGGTACCCATCGTCACGTTCGCCCTCCTGCTGGCGTCGTTCACCTACGGTCTGATGTCTGGCAGCTTCGCCAGTCTGACCGATGCCGTCTGGTCGTTCACCGTGGGCATCAGGAAGGCAGCGCCGCTCATCGTCCTCTATTTCCTGATCAAGCTGTTCTATGAATCGCTGAGGTTCGTATTACTATAATATGGTATGCGCATGAAGAAGATGTTGAAGTGGATAAGTATCTGTGTGGTGACAATCCTGTTGTTGCCGCTGCTGCTTGTCGCTCTGCTTTATGTGCCGCCAGTACAGAACTGGGCCGTCCAGAAGGTGGCGGCCATCGCATCGGAGAAAACGGGGATGACGGTCACCGTGGGCAGCGTCAGCCTGAAGTGGCCGCTCGACCTTCAGCTGAACGATTTTCTGGCCATCCACGAGGGCGACACCTTGGCGGATGTCCGCACGATGGTGCTTGACGTAAAGCTTAAACCGCTTTTTGATAAGCGCGTAGTAATTAATGAGTTATCGCTAAATGATGCAAAACTGAATACCAATGGCTTCATCAGCGATCTGCGGGTGAAGGGCTCCGTCGGAGAACTGTGGCTCAGCTCCCGCGGCATCGACCTGGACCGTGAGACGGCAGAGGTGAACGGCGCCCGACTGGCAGATGCGAACCTCGACATCGCGCTGAGCGATACGGCGGCTGTTGACACGACGACGAGCGACGTGAAGTGGCGCATCAATGCCGACTCGCTGACCATCAGTCGCACACAGCTTAGCATCCACCTGCCGGACGACTCAACACACATCGGCGCCTATCTGGGGCAGGCCGTTGCCCGCGAGGCCGACATCGACCTTGAGAACAGCATCTACCGCGTTGGTAGTCTGGATCTCAACGAGGGCAGGGTGAGCGAGGTGGCCGATGTCCAGGATATCCGCCTCGGCGTCGACTCCATCTACTACGGTCCTCAGGGAACGTCCTTCTACGTGCGCCAGGCGTCGCTGAAAGAGGCGCAGACAGGACTGCAGCTGACAGAACTCAGGGGCGGCGTGAAGCTGGACACCGCCTTCAGCCATATACAGATGCCCGGAATGGTGCTGCGAACGACGGACTCCGATATTGAGGCTGAGGTCGACATGGACTTCAGCGTGCTCGACTCGCTGAATCCCGGCAAAGCCCGTGTGCGACTGAACGCCCAGATAGGCAAGCAGGACATCGTGCGTTTTGGCAGCAGCCTGCCGCAGCAGATGTTACGCCAGTGGCCGAACCATCCGCTGACGGTGAAAGGGTCGGTCAACGGAAACATGGAACGCATGGAACTGACGGGACTTGACATCCAGTTGCCGACAGCCTTCCATCTGAAGACCGACGGCACCCTACATCATGTCACCGACATGGACCGTCTAGAGGCCGACCTCAACGTGGACGGCGAGATGCTGGGCATGGACTTTGTCAGACCGCTCCTACCAGCGTCCATCGTCATTCCGCCTTCATCGCTGAAAGGTTCGGTGAAAGCCAACGGCAAGAGCTATACCGCCGACCTTACTGCCCGTCAGGGAGAGGGAACGGTAGCCCTGAAAGGAAACTATAACGGCGTGACCGAGCGCTATGCTGCGGATATCAGCGTGCGTCGGCTGAACATCCACCATTTCATGCCTCGCGACTCTATCTATACCGTGACGGCCGACGCGAAGGTAGAGGGTAGGGGGCTGGACTTCCTCAGTCCTCACAGCACGCTGACGGCCGACGCCACCATCCAGCAGCTGCGCTATGGCCATTGGAACATTGACAATGTCAAGGCGCAGGCAACGCTGAAAGACGGTCATGCCCTGGCCGACCTGACGGGACACAACCAGCTCTTCGACGGTACTATCGGCATAGACGCACAGCTCGGCAAGAAACAGATCTCAGCTGCCGTCACCACCGACCTGCAATTAGTGGATCTCTACCAGTTGCGCCTTACAGACAATCCGCTGTCCATTGGCGTCAAGGGCACCGTCGACCTGACGACCGACATGAAGCAGACGTATGAGGTGAAAGGCCTACTCGGTAGTCTGTATATCAAGGACGAGAACAGTACCTATCATCCCGAGAACCTGGACGTCTATCTGAAGACCGACCGCGATACGACCATCGCCCGGCTGCAGAGTGGCAGTCTGATAGTGAAGGCCGACGTCAGCGGTGGCTACCAGCGCTTGCTCAGTCAGCTGTCGACACTTGGAGACTCGGTGGTCGCCCAGTACCATGACAAGGTGATAGACCAGCCGGCCATCCGTCGGTTGCTGCCTACGATGCGTCTCTACGTTACCAGCGGACAGGACAACCCGTTGACGGCTATTCTCCGTACCAACAACATCGACATGAAGGATATGCTTGTCGACCTGACGACATCGCCGGAGACAGGCATCAACGGCGATGCGTATATCCATTCGCTGATCTACGACAGCACGCGTATTGACACCATCAGCCTGCACTTGCGACAGAAGGGCGACCGTCTGACTTATCAGGGACAGGTGCGTAACAACAAGCATAATCCGCAGATGGTGTTCAACGCCCTTATCGACGGTCATGTCCATGAGCACGGTGCGCTGGCAGGTCTCCGTTTCTATGACGACCGCGGCCTACTCGGTGTGCGTCTGGGGGCAACGGCCGAGATGGAGGACGAAGGCATCCGCTTCCGTCTGATGCCCGAGCGTCCGACAATTGGATATAAGGAGTTCAACCTGAACAAGGACAACTACATCTTCCTGGGTAGCAATAAGCGTATACAGGCCAAGATAGACCTCGTTGCCGATGACCGCACGGGTTTGAAAATCTATACTGACGACAGCTCGAGCGACGACAATCTCCAGGACCTGACCGTCTCCGTGAACCGTCTGGATCTTGGTGAGCTGACGTCGGCCATGCCTTTCCTGCCGCAGATCACGGGCAAGCTGAACGGCGACTACCATATTGTCCAGAACAAGCAGGAGAACATCTCGGTGGTCAGCGATATGGCTATCGAACAGATGACCTTTGAAGGTTCGCCGATAGGAAACATCAGCGCAGAGTTCGACTACCTGATGAAAGACGGTGACGACGAGCACCAGACAGCCACCAGCCACATCATCGAGGCCCGTTTGATGCTTGACGACGAGGAGTTCGGTCTGCTCAGCGGACATCTCACGCCCAGTTCTTCGTCCAACGGCGATACGTCCATCGATGCGACGTTCACCATGACGCGCTTCCCCCTGTCGATGGCCAACGGTTTCGTGCCCGACCAGCTGATAGGCTTGGAGGGATATGCTGAAGGCAGTCTCGCTATCAAGGGCACGACCAGCCATCCGGTGGTCGACGGCGAGGTGTACGTCGAGGATGCCTACCTCGTCAGCCATCCCTACGGTATCCGAATGCGTTTCGATAACGACCCTGTGCGCATCGTCAAATCAAAGCTGCTGCTGGAGAACTTCGGACTTTATGCCTACAACGAAGAACCCTTGAACATGAAGGGTGAGATAGACTTCAGCAATCTCGACCGTATCACGATGGACTTGCAGATGCGTGCCCGTAATATGCTGCTCATCAATGCCCGCCAAGAGCCTAAGTCGATAGCCTTTGGCAAGGCCTTCGTCAACTTCTTCGCACGCTTGCAGGGACCGTTGGAGGCTTTGAATATGCGCGGTCGCCTTGACGTGCTGGGCTCCACCGATATGGTCTATATGCTCCTGGACTCACCGCTCTCTACCGACAACCGTTTGGATGAGCTCGTGAAGTTTACCGACTTTACTGACAGTACCGAAACTGTCGTCACCAGGCCAACACCGTCAGGACTCAATGTCGACCTGACCATCAATGTGTCCACGGGCTCCCACGTATTGTGTAACCTGAATACCGATCAGACGAACTACATAGACCTGAATGGTGGAGGCGACCTCCGCATGAGGTATAACAGCGAGGGTATCAACCTGTCGGGACGTTACACGCTGACGAGTGGCGAGATGAAGTACTCGTTGCCCATCATCCCGCTGAAGACGTTCACCATTAGTGACGGCAGCTATGTGGAGTTCACCGGCGACCCCATGAACCCGCGGCTGAACATTACTGCTATAGAGCATACCAAAGCCGTCGTCAGAGACCAGAATGGAGGCAGCCGCAGCGTAGCCTTCGACTGTGGTGTGAAGATTACGAGGACGTTGAACGATATGGGCCTGCAGTTCATTATTGATGCCCCTGAGGACCAAACTATAAGCGGCGAGCTGACGACTATGTCAGTCGAAGAGCGCGGAAAGATTGCCGTGACCATGCTGACTACGGGAATGTACCTGGCCAACGGCGATACCAACGGGTTCTCCATGAACTCCGCCCTCAGCGCTTTCCTGCAGGGAGAAATCAATCAGATTGCCGGCTCGGCGCTGAAGACACTCGACGTTCAGGTGGGCATCGACAACACGACAGATGCCTCTGGTCAGATGCATACCGACTACTCTTTCCGTTTCGCCAAGCGTTTCATGAACAATAGACTGAGATTGCAGATAGGCGGCAAGGTGACGTCGGGCGAGAACGCAGCCATGGGACAGCAACAGTCGTTCTTCGACAATGTCACCATGGAGTATCGCCTGAATCAGGAAGCGACTAAAAACCTGAAGGTGTTCTACAAACAGAATGTCTACGACTGGCTCGAGGGCTACACCGGCGAATATGGCGTGGGCTTCCTCTGGCGTCGTAAGCTGGATAAGCTCTTTGGTAAGGAAGAGAGAGTGGAGCCCCGCGTGACGACCAACGAGGAAAGAGAAAGAAGAACCGTAGTTCGAGAGTCGAGCGAGGAGAATGGAGTAACGAACGACGTTGATTCGAGCGAGGAGAAAGGAGAAACGAAGAACGATGAAAAGTGATTTGCGACATATAGGATGGCTTTTGGGCTTGACGGCATTGCTGTGCGGCTGCTCCATGACGAAGAACATCCCTGAGGACGACCAGTTGTTCACAGGGTTGAAGACCATCGTCTACGTTGACGAGCAGAAAGACAGTTTCGCCAGCCATCTGGCAACGATGAAGGAAGAGGTAGAGGCTGCGTTGGCTACGGAACCCAACGGCTCGCTCTTTGGCAGCAGTTACTATAGTGTACCCTGGTCGTGGCACTTGTGGGTCTACAACCGCTACTCTGGCCGTAAGAGCCGCTTTGCCCAGTGGATGGCAAAGTCGTTCGGCAAGCCGCCGGTGCTCATGAGTCAGGTGAACCCTGCCCTGCGTGCCTCTGTGGCGCGCTCCGTATTGAGGAATTACGGTTATCTGCGTGGAGACGTGACCTACGAGAAGGTGCAGCGAAAGAACCCCAAGAAGGCGAAGCTTGCCTATAGCATCCGTCTCGACTCTCTCTTTACCGTCGACAGTATGGCCTACGTCGGTTTTCCGGATGACATACAACAGTTGATTGACTCTACTGCCTCCGAACGGTTGCTGAAAAGCGGCGAGCCTTTCAGCGTCGCGTCACTCGACGGAGAGCGTAGCCGCATATCCACGCTGCTGCGTAACAACGGCTATTACTACTATTCGCCGAGCTATACAACCTATCTCGCTGACACGTTTGCTACGGCAGGTAAGGCAGATGTACGCCTGCATCTGGCGTCGGAACTTCCTGACGAGTCCTTGCGAAAGTGGTATATAGGGAAGGTCGACGTACAGTTGCGTAAGTCGTTCCGCGAACAGCTGACGGACAGTCAGGTTCGCCGTTCGCTGACCATTCACTATAATGGCGAGAAGTCACCAATACGTCCTGCTGTCATCCTCCGCAACCTGCGCCTGCGCTCCCGTCAGCCTTACAGCTACGAGAAGCATCAAGAGTCGGTGAGCAAGATTAACGCAACGGGGGTTTTCAGTAGTGTTGATATGCTGTTTACCCCTCGACAAGACTCCGACTCGTTGGACCTTCGCCTAAACTGCACATTCGATAAGCCCTATGACGCCTACAGCGAGTTTAACGCCATTGGACGTACCAGCGGCCGCTATGGCCCTGAGGCGCGAGTCGGTATCACCCGTCGTAACGTTTTCCACGGAGGTGAGAATCTGGACGTCAACCTCCATGGTGCCTATGAGTGGCAGAATAGTGGTGGCAGCGACATGAATAGCTATCAGTACGGTATAGATGCCTCAATAGAGTTCCCGCGCATCATTACACCCTTCTACGACAGCGATACTGGTCGTCGTAACCTTTTTGGAAACAAGAAAGAAGGGCAGAGACGCCGTCCGCGTCGCTTCTTTAGCCCACCGACGACCTATGCCAAGGTATCGAGCGACATTATCCGTCGTCCGGGATACTATAAGATGCATATCGTCTCGGGTGAGTGGACATACCGATGGCAGACCACGCAGTACCTCCGTCATGAATTTTCGCCGCTAACGCTGAAGTATCAGTTCATGAACAGCCATACAGCGAAGTTCGACAGTATCATGAACGATAACCTCTATCTGAACGCTACGATGGAGGACTACTTCGTTCCTAAGATGCGCTATACCTTTTTATATACGCGTGAACGTCATCCGTTGCGCTGGGAGTTCACCATCGAGGAGTCGGGCAACCTCCTCGCCCTCTGTGACATGGCTCGTGGCAAGTCGTGGAACCAAAAGGACAAGCAACTGTTCAAGAACCCATATGCACAGTTCATCAGGTTCGAGACCGACCTTACGCGCTCGTGGCATCTGGGGAAGAACCAGACATTTGTGGCCCATCTCAATGCTGGCTTCCTGCGTAGTTTCGGCAATACTGGTGTCAACGACACACCGTTCAGCGAGTTGTTCTATGCCGGTGGAGCTAACAGCATCCGTGCCTTTGGTGTACGTACCATCGGCCCTGGCTCGTTTGCCGGACTGCAAGGAAACAAGCAGTTCAACTACCTCATGCAGAACGGTGACCTGAAACTGGTGGCAAACCTTGAGTACCGTACACCTCTTTTCGGTAATCTCCATGGTGCGGTGTTTCTTGATGCTGGCAACGTCTGGCGATGGAAAGACGAGCAATTCTCGCCCGACGATTTCTATAACGAAGACGAGGATATGACCTATGATGATGCTATGTTTGCGGCTAATTATATCAACAACATGCTGAAGGATATGCAACCCCACTGGTCGACATTTTTGCGCCAGATAGCCCTCGGTACGGGTGTCGGCTTGCGCTACGACCTAGGCTTCCTCGTGGTGCGCATGGACTGGGGACTGGCGTTGCACGCTCCCTATGATACCGGTCGCTCCTCATACTTTAACATCCATCGCTTCCGTGATGCCCAATCGCTTCATTTGGCCATTGGATATCCGTTCTAAGAATTGAAGGATTGAAGAATTGAAATAATGAAGGAAAAAGGCTGAATCGTTAAAAAACAACAAGACAAAGCATTTCAATTCTTCAATTCTTTAATTTTTCAATTCTTTTCTGTACCTTTGTGGCAACATTTTCGAAACAACTTAAAAACAACGAACTATGAAACCAACTCTTTTCCTGCTTGCAGCAGGTATGGGAAGCCGCTATGGTGGACTCAAACAGCTCGACGGACTCGGCCCTAACGGCGAGACGATTATGGACTACAGCATCTATGATGCCATACAGGCCGGTTTCGGCAAGATTGTATGGGTAATCCGTAAGGACTTCGAGGAGCAGTTCCGTACACAGATTCTATCGAAATACGAGGGCCAGGTGCCTTGCGAGCTCTGCTTCCAGGCGCTCGACTCACTTCCCGCCGGCTTCACCGTTCCAGAGGGTCGTCAGAAGCCTTGGGGTACGAACCACGCTGTGCTGATGGGTAAGGATGTTATCAAGGAGCCATTCTGCGTCATCAACTGCGACGACTTCTACGGTCGCGATGCTTTCATGCAGATCGGCAAGTACCTTAGCAACCTGCCAGAAGGTTCTAAGAACAAGTATGCAATGGTGGGCTTCCGTGTGTGCAACACCCTCTCTGAAAACGGCTCTGTGGCCCGTGGCGTCTGTGCCTACAACGAAAATCGTCACCTGACGGATGTCGTTGAGCGTACGGAGATCCTGCGTCAGGCCGACAAAGGCAACGCCATCTGCTACAAGGACGGCGACGAGTGGATTCCCCTGGATGAGAACGTGCCGGTGTCGATGAATATGTGGGGCTTTACCCCTGACTACTTCGACTACTCCGAGGCTTACTTCAAGGAGTTCCTCAGCGACCCGAAGAATATGGAGAACCTGAAGGCAGAGTTCTTCATTCCCCTGATGGTCAACAAACTCATCACCGAGGGAACGGCTACCTGCGAGGTGCTCGACACGACGTCGAAATGGTTCGGTGTCACTTATGCCGCCGACCGCCAGGCTACTGTCGAACGTATCCAGAGTCTCGTTGACGAGGGCGTCTATCCCGCTAAACTCTTCTGATAGCTGATGACCGGCGTTCTGTAGCGAAGCCTTTTATTGGCCTAAGTTAATGCCGTAGCTCTGCTTCACCTCGCTCATGACGAAGGTGCTCTCGATGGCGCTGATGTTTTCAATGTCGCCGAGTTTGTTGAGCACGAATTCCTGATACTGCTTCATGTCTCGGGCGCGTACCTTTAACAGATAATCGTACGCGCCCGAGGTGTTGTAGCACTCGGTCACCTCGGGGATGCGCAGGATGCGGCGCGTGAAGTTGTCGGCCATCTCGTGGTTGATTTGCTGGAGCTTTACCTTGCAGAACACCTGCAGCCCTTGGTTCAGCTTGTCTGGGTCGAGGATGGCTACGTACTTCTTAATGTAGCCTTTCTTCTCCAACCGCTTTTGGCGCTCGAAGACCGGGGTAGGGGTGAGATGAACAGCATCGGCCAACTCCTTGGTGGTCAGCTTCGCATTCTTTTGCAGCGTTTTCAGTATCTGCAAGTCGGTTTCGTCTAATATTTCAGCCATAGTCTTCTGGGGATTTGTTCTGTTTCGCGCTGCAAATATAGTTATTTTTTCTAAACGTAGCAATAAGTTACCCACTTAATTTTTGTATGTTCAAAGTTTTTTTTACCTTTGCACGCCAAACAAAACAAACGACACAATATTCATGCAGATTATCCATATCACAAACAGTTTTTTTTTCAGGATTCTTACAGTCATGCTGGCTGTCTGTTGGCCGTTTGTGGAGACGTTGGCGCAAAGTGAAACCGTCGACACGCTGGCCGACCAGACGCTGAAAGAGGTGCAGGTGGTGAAGCGCCGTTCGGGTGTTCTTAGGCTTCAGAAGATTGATAATGCCACGCTGATAACTGGCCAGGAGCTACTGAAGGCAGCTTGCTGTAATCTGGGTGAGAGCTTCACAACCAATCCTTCTGTCGACGTGAACTATAGCGATGCAGCCACGGGAGCCAAGCAGATTAAGCTGTTGGGCCTTTCGGGAACCTATGTACAGATGCTCACGGAGAACCAGCCGAACTTCCGAGGTGCGGCGGCACCCTATTCTCTGGGCTACATTCCCGGCCCGTGGATGAAGAGTATCATGGTGTCGAAAGGCGCCTCGTCGGTACGCAACGGCTATGAATCCATCACGGGTCAGATTAACGTGGAATACCTCAAGCCGGAGGACGAGGAGGGTGCTACCTTCAACGTCTACGGCAATACGAAGAGCAAACTGGAGGCCAACGCCGATGGTAACATACATCTGGGCAAGGTAAACACGGAGATCCTCGGTCACTACGAGAACGACTGGGGACACCACGATGATAATAGCGACGGTTTCTTGGACCAACCGAATGTGCGTCAGGTGAATCTCCAGAACCGCTGGGACTATCTTGGCCCGATCTACGTTTTCCACGGCGGTATCGGCATCCTTGACGAGAAACGCGACGGCGGTCAGACGGAACACGGGTCGCACGCTACGCCCCAGACGACCCATTCCGGACACCTATATAAAATAGGTATAGAAACGCAGCGTTATGAGGTTTACATGAAACACGCGTTTATCCTCGATGCAGCGAAGGGTACGAACGTGGCGCTGATGGCCAACGGCTCGTTGCACAAGCAGGATGCCTCGTATGGCATGAAGACCTATAACGTCGACGAGAAGAATGCTTACTTGCAGCTGATGTACGAGACCAACCTGACGAAACTGCATAACCTCTCGGCGGGCTTGTCGCTGAATCACGACTATTTAAAAGAAGAGCTCACTTCCTCAGTAGTTACGAAGGAGACGACGCCCGGCGCCTATGCCCAGTATACGCTGAATATTGACGACAAGTTGGTGGCGATGGCTGGTCTGCGTGCCGACCATAGCAGCCGCTACGGAACGTTCGTCACGCCTCGTCTGCATGTGAAGTACGCACCTTCGACGCTCTTTACCGTTCGCCTCTCGGCAGGTAAGGGGTACCGTACACCTTTTGCTCTTGCCGAGAACAACTACCTACTGGCCAGCGGTCGTACGCTGGTGGTCGACGACCTGCAGCAGGAGCGTGCATGGAACTACGGTGTCTCGACGGCGTTGAGCATCCCCCTTGCCGACAAGCTGCTGAAGGTGAATATGGAGTACTACTACACACACTTCTCCCAGCAGATGCTCATCGACTACGACAGCAATCCCGGGGAGATTCGTCTGACGAACCTCGACGGGAAGTCGTACTCGCATACCTTCCAGGTGGACGCCAGTTACCCAGTGGTGGAGGGCCTGGAGCTGACGGCAGCCTATCGCCTGAACAACGTGCGCGCCACTTATGGTGGTAAACTGCGCGAGAAACCGCTGCAGAGCAAGTACAAGGGTCTGTTGACGGCCAGCTACAAGACGCCGCTGGGTCTATGGCAGTTTGATGCGACGTTCCAGCTTAATGGTGGCGGCCGTATGCCTGACCCCTACCTGAAGGCCGATGGAACGCCGTCGTGGGACAACCGCTTCCCGGCCTACGGTCAGCTGAATGCACAGGTGACGCGTTGGTTCCGTCACTTCTCCATCTATGTGGGCGGCGAGAACTTGACGGGCTATCGTCAGAAGACGCCCATCATCAACGCTGAAGATCCGTGGAGTAAGGAGTTCGACCCGACGATGGTGTGGGGTCCCGTTCACGGCCGTATGTTCTATGCAGGTATCCGCATGAACTTAGGAAAGAAGCTTTGAAGATTGATAGATTAGAAATTGAGAGATTAATAACGATACGATTATGAAGAAACTGTTTGTAACATTCGCGCTGATGCTCGCCGCTCTGGGCATTCAGGCAAAAGACATCAAGACGCTCGTCGTCACCACCAATCCGCAGATGCATTGCGACAACTGCGAGAAGAAGATTAAGGGCAACCTGCGCTTCGAGAAGGGTGTGAAGACCATCGACTGCAACATCCCCGACCAGCTGGTCACCATCACCTACGACTCTGAGAAGACGAAGCCCGAGGCCCTCATCAAGGCCTTCGAAAAGTTCGGCTACACGGCAACCCAGGTGACGACCGACGGGAAGAAGCAGGACGCCAAGGGTACCAAGAAGTCCGGTAAATAGGGCGTTTCAGGCCTCTTGACAGAAAATTATTCTGATGGCGTATGCTAAAAGCGCTATTCATGGAATAATCCTCTTTAGAAATTGTAATCTTAGTGGTATCTTCTGAATTTCGAAAGAAATTTGGAAGATATTTCTTTTTGTCGTACCTTTGCACCGTCGAAAAGATAATAAAGCGACAACATGAACAAAGGAATACATTAATTAATTAAATAAAGGAAAGGATAAGATTATGAGTACAAAGAAGAATTACAAGTTTGAGACCCTTCAACTCCATGTAGGCCAAGAACAGGCTGACCCCGCAACCGACGCACGCGCCGTGCCTATCTATCAGACGACGTCGTATGTGTTCCGTAACTCACAGCACGCAGCCGACCGTTTCGGCCTTCGCGATGCAGGTAATATCTATGGTCGCCTGACCAACTCCACACAGGGTGTGTTCGAGGATCGTGTCGCAGCTCTCGAGGGTGGTGTCGCTGGTCTGGCTGTGGCCTCTGGTGCCGCTGCTATCACCTACGCCCTGCAGAACATCGTGCAGGCTGGCGACCACATCGTTGCTGCCGACAACCTCTACGGCGGTTCCTACAATCTGATTACCCACACGCTTGCCACACAGGGCATCACGAACACCATCATCAACGTGAACGACCTTGAAGCTCTGGAGGCAGCCATCAAGCCCAACACAAAAGTAGTATATGCCGAGACCTTCGGCAACCCGAACAGCGACGTGCTTGACCTCGAGGGTGTGGCTGCTGTTGCTCACAAGCACGGCATTCCTTTCATCGTCGACAATACGTTCGGCACACCTTACCTCATCCGTCCGCTGGAGCATGGTGCCGACATCGTGGTCCACTCGGCTACAAAGTTCCTCGGCGGTCACGGCACCTCCCTGGGTGGTGTTATCGTCGACGGCGGTAAGTTCGATTGGAAGCAGAACGACAAGTTCCCCACGCTCTCTAAGCCCGATCCCTCGTATCATGGCATCGTCTTTGCTGACGCTGTTGGTGCTGCGGCTTACGTCACTCGCATTCGTGCCGTCATCCTGCGCGATACCGGTGCTGCTATCTCGCCCTTCAACGCATTTATCCTGCTGCAGGGTGTCGAGACGCTGAGCTTGCGTGTGGAGCGCCATGTGGAGAATGCCCTGAAGGTGGTCGATTTCCTGGCCAACCATCCGAAGGTGGCCAAGGTGAACCATCCCGCACTCGAGAGTCATCACGACCACAAGCTCTACCAGAAGTATTTCCCCAACGGCGGCGCCTCTATCTTCACCTTCGAGATTAAGGGCGGCCAGGAGGAGGCCTGGAAGTTCATCGACGCCCTGCAGATCTTCTCGCTGCTGGCCAACGTGGCTGACGTGAAGAGCCTGGTGATCCATCCTTACACCACGACCCACTCGCAGCTGTCGCCCGAGGAGCTGGCCGAGCAGCACATCACACCGTCGACCGTCCGCCTCTCCATCGGCACCGAGCACATCGACGACATCATCGATGACCTGTCGCAGGCTCTCGACAAGATCTAAATAGAAACAACGAATTAAGACGGATTATACGAATTGCTCGATTTGATTTCGATATAATGATGGTTAAAGTCATTGTTATTCGTGAAATTCGTCTTAATTCGTTGTTAAAAGAAATAATCTTCGTACCTTTGCACGCATGGGAAAATTCATTATAGCAGACAATCAGGAGCTGACGCGCTTTGCGTTGGAGAGCCTGATCAAGAAAGACGAGTCGAACGTGGTTTATAAGGCCTTCGACCGTGCAGGACTGATACAGTTGCTGAAGGAGCACGAGAGTGCAGTAGTGTTGCTGGACTACACGCTGTTCGACTTTGCCGACGAGGACCAGCTGCTGATTGTCGCCGAGCGCTTCGCCCTGTCACAGTGGATACTTATCAGCGACGATCTGACGCCAGCGTTCCTGCGCCGCGTGGTCTACTCGTCCCATCAATTCAGCATCGTCTACAAGGATGGTCCGCTGAAGGATGTGCGCGATGCTCTGGAAGCAGTCAGCCGCCACACGCGACACATCAGCCAGCGCGCCCTGGAGATTATCATCACTCACCAGCAGGCAGAAGAAGACCGTCCCAGCATCCTAACGGAGACTGAGACGGAGATCGTACGGGCTATTGCACAGGGTAAGTCGACGAAGGAGATTGCTGCCGAGCGGTTCTCGAGCGTTCACACCATCACCACCCATCGGAAGAACATCTTCCGCAAACTGGGGGTCAACACGGCTCACGAGGTTGTCAAGTACGCCCTTCGTGCCGGCCTCGTCGACTCATCGGAGTTCTACATTTAGTTTATTTTATTAATTTTGCTGGTGTAGAAGTCGCGGAACGCCGTCCACTTGTAGTAGGGGAACATATCCGTTGCCATCGGCAGACGTGCCTCGACGCCGTTCAGCAGACACTTCACGAGGACGTCCTCCGCTCCCTTCTTTCCACGATAGAACACCAACTGCACGTTCGATGCCTTGCCTGTCTGCCAGTTCTGGTAGACGTTCTTCACCTCGTTCGGGTCCTCGGGATCGAGGTCTGCACCATTAAGTCCCATAAGAACCGTCAGCGGTCCCAGATTTGTGTCGTGGCCGAAGCGCAAGTCGGCTATGCGGTCGCTCTGGCCATTGATTACCGCCTCCGCTTTTTTCAGGATGTCCTTCAAGATGGGTATCTGCTCGTTCTGCGGGCCGAACACCCACGAATATGTGCCAAGGTTCGACGACTCCCAGCGTGCCGCCAGCTCCTCGTCGGTGACGATGCGTCCCATCATCCCCACGTGGCCGATGCTCGGCAGCGACGTGTAGAGATTTATCAAGTCTTCGCCAATGCGGTTCATGTTGCCCGGCAGACTATCTGTACTCGTGAAGACGCGTGGCACCACTCGCCGTCCGAGGTCGTCCTTGTACTGGAACAGGTCGCGATGCTGCTCCCAGCGTGCATGGGCACGCGGGAACTGTCGCCTCAGCGGGTTCTGACGGTCGCCCGGCACCACACCATCCAGCGTGAAGCGCGAGGACTGCTCGCGGATTTCAATTTTCGGGTTACATTGCGTCAGCTCCTCACAGAACGACGCCATACTTAGCACGCAGCGGCCCGTCAACGACGAGATGGCCAGCACGTTACCACCACGGCGGAACACCTCTGGGAAATTACTAAACATGGTACGCGCGATGCGCTGGTGCTGCTCCCAGCCTAGGTCCGTCAGCTCGCTGACACCTGTCTTCAGCTCGTCCTTGGCCACCATGAAGCGCTCGTAAAACGCCTCGCCTTCGGCCGTTAGCTGCCCCCGGCGGTGAGCCACACTCAGTAGCGTGTCCAACTGCTGGTACAGCTGACTGTTCCAATAGTAGCGTGAGCCGTGACGGCCGTAGTGGCTGATGTAAAATGGCGTGTAACCCTTTGGCGCCTTTGTTAGCGCTGGCACGTCGAACGAGTAGGGGTAGTCTGTACCGTAGCTCCTCCTTGGATCAGCCTTCAGCTGTTCCAGCGCGTTCATGCCCAGGGCCTTCTGCTGCCCCTGTGTACTCACTTCTTGGGCCGTCGCCGTCAGCGTCAGCGCCACCAGGATCGTCATTGTCAGAATCCTTTTCATAAGTCAGTCAATCTTTGTTGTTTCAGGTTTTGCCCTACAAAGGTACACAATACTCTTGATAACTCCAAATATATTTCATTATTTCTCCTGCGCTAAAGGTCACCTTTTCGTCGCTAAAGACCATCTTTTCGTTTCTAAAGGTCATCTTTTCGCGGAAAAAGACCACCTTTTTGCGGCTAAAGACCGTCTTTTAGCGGCTTAGTAAACAAAAGACAGGGCAGCCACCTCGCTGGTAGCCGCCCTGTCACGGTTATGTGTTAAAAGTATTGTAGGCTTAATAGAATGTCTCAACTTCGCCGCGTACCCACTTTGCAAAGTTCGAGTACTTGCGCTCAATGTCCTGACGCTCGTAGCACCAGTCGCACTTCGGCTCGACACCGATCTTAGCGGCAACCTTACCCTTCTCAGCCTTCAGCTCGAGCCAGTTGGGCTTCTCTGCGGTGCCCTTGTTCACCATCACCTTGATGAGGTTGGCATCGTTCTTGTCATTGGCATCCTTGAAGTTGCCGGTAATCTCGAAGATGGGCTTCACATAGGCGTCTCTTGCGTTCTCAGCAGTGTTCATCATCGTCTTGGTGGTGATGTTCTTGCCGGGATTAGCCTCAGCAAACTTAGCGTGAACCTCAACGTCCTCAATCTTCAGGGGCAGGGTACCACCAGCAGCGTTCAGACGAATCTTAGCACCGGTAGCGGTCCACTGAACGTCGAACACAACATCGTTGAAGTCGAAGTCGGAACCGTCGTTGACAGTCAAGTCCTCAGCCATCACACGGATAACAGGCGTAAAATCGTCGCCACCGCCGAAGCCGGGGTTACAGGGTGTCTCGGGGATGGTGATACCAGGCTTCTCGCCACCAGTGTAAACAAAAGCGTTGTTACCTACATGGTAGTAGGGCTGTGCACCAATCTCACCAGCAGCCTGCTGTGCAGCGCTCTTGTCAGAGTAGCCCTGAGCAAAGTGGGTCTCTGCCACAACATAGACATTCTGGAAGTAGTTGGCAACGAAACCCTGATTGGGATCAGCAGCACCGTTAACGATGTCCTTAGCCTGGAAAACAGCATAGTCTCCGCTCTCAGGACCAAAGATGCCATAGTTGTCCTTAGTGATATCCATCGTTGCGGTATTCGCCACTTTGAAGACAGAATTGCTGCCCATGAAAATATATCCAGGACCTTCTGCTAAGAATGAATTTGCTTCGACACCACTGTTAGCATCCATACGGAAACCATTCGTCGGGGAATCTCCAAGGCCGATATAGAACTGATTTGTAACAGTCAGATGACAGTTGTTAATGACGTCGCAGCTACCAGCGGTGTAGTTAAAGTTTCTAGTAGTGTACTGTCCGTTGTTCACCCATGTGTTGCTGTTACTGTCAATGTCGGTGTTGCCGCTGATGGTGAAGTCAGCATTGTTCTGGACGTGGCTGCTACCAGCGGTGTGCAAGCGCGTAGCGCTGATTTCACCGTCGTTGACAATCACTGAGTTGTTGTTCTCTGTTGAGAGCTCACCGTTTACTTTGACTTTATTAGAGTTGTAAAGGACACTGGCGCCGTTTACGCTCAGCTTGCCAACCTCAATGGTACCATGGTTATAGATGTGTACGCTGGTGTTGAGTACAAGCTCTGCTTCAGTATAAATCTTAGCATTGCGTGCCACATAGAAGTTACAACCGCTCTGAAGGTCGCTGGCTTGAGCTGCGCTCAACGTAAGCGTAGCACCCTCTACCAAATAAATATCAGTATTGGAAGCAACATAGAATTCAGAAGATGTGAAATCGCAGTTACCCTTGATGTAGAGTGTGCCGCCACTTGACTTCGAACCGTCCCAAGCGCCCCAGATGCCTACCTTCGACGTACGGTTCTCAATATAACTCACACCTGAATTATAACCACCATACGGAGCGAGGGCGTCATAGGTCGACACACCTTCGGGGACATCGGCCAGGAACTTGCTTTCATCACAATCACTGGGGAAGTCGAAGATAGGATTAATAGCACGCGTCGACGACGATGAACTACCAAAGCCCCATGTCTGTGTGGGAGAGGGCTTACCAAACTTCTGGATGAACTTAGCCTCGTACTTAGCCACGTTAATGTCCTGGGCTGAATCGAAGGCATCCTCGTTGCTACAACTGGTGGCAAACATCATCGTTGCCATTGCAGCAATACTACCTAACAAATACTTTTTAACCATAAATTTTTAATTGTTATTTAAGTTGTGTTGACTATATCGCTGCAAAGGTAAGCATTTTTTTCGGTTTTTCCAAATTTTACGGTCTCTTTTTTATTAATAAAAAATGTTTTTTTCGCCGACAGGGCGTTTTTTGCATCCATTAATGATATTTTAGGGCGATTCTTTGGCCATAAGGAAAAAAAAACGTACCTTTGCAGGCTGTGAAAAGAAACAGGGTAATGAAAAGAACGCTTCTGCTGATGGTGAGCCTGCTGCTCAGCATCGTGGCACGTGCCCAGCAGACGCCTGAAACGAGCTTGGCATACTACGACTCCGTGGAGGTGAGTATGCTTACCTGTGCACCCCATGAGGAGGTGTACAGTCTTTATGGGCATTCGGCCATCCGTTGGCGTGACCTGCATAACGGTCAGGATATAGCGTTCAATTGGGGCATTTTTAACTTCCAGAAGCCTCACTTCGTACTGCGTTTCATCTTCGGACTGACGGACTACGAGCTGGGCGTTGCCGACTACAAGCACTTTGCCGACTACTACCAGCGCTGGGGCTCGATGGTCTCTGAGCAGGTATTGAACCTGACGGCGGCCGAGAAACGCCGTCTGCAGCAGCTGCTGGCGGAGAACTACTTGCCCGAGAACCGCGTCTACCGCTACAACTACTTCTACGACAACTGCTCCACGCGTCCGCGTGACATTATTGAGAAATGTGTCGATGGAACCGTGAAATATGAGCCTCGGCAGGACTATGAGCCGACGTTCCGTCAGATGATCCGCGAGAAGACGAGGAACCACGACTGGGTAACCGAGGGTAACGACTGGTTGCTGGGCGTTCGTGCCGACCTAAATACGACGCGCCAAGAGCAGGAGTTCCTGCCGGAGAACCTGATGTACGACCTTGACTATGCACACATCCTGGGTCGTGACGGTAGTATCCGTCAGCTGGTGAAAAGCCGTCGCATGGCCGTCGCACCCGGTGTACAGGTCGTGGAACGCGACTTCATCATCTCGCCCACAGAGGCCGGTATCGTGCTGCTGGTGGTGTCGCTGCTGGTGGCCGTGGCAGAGTGGCGCCGCCGTAAGACATACAAATACTGGGACGCCCTACTGACGACCGTCACAGGACTGGCCGGCTGCGTGCTGTTCGTGATGCTCTTCTCGCAGCACCCCGCCACCTCGTCGAACCTCCAGTTGCTGCTCGTCAATCCCGTACACCTCTTCTACCTGCCAGCCGTGCTCCGTCGCAGGAAGACACACTACTGGACGGTGCTGCTGGTGATGGTGATGCTGCTCATTGTGGGCTGCTTCTTCCAGAAGTATGCCACGTTGACGCCGTTTTTGGCATTAAGTTTGCTAATAAGATATTGGATACACTTGAGACGTGAGAAATAAATACCTCTATATCACCCTCCTGGCACTACTCGGCGTCACGCCGGAGCTGCTGGCGCAGAGCAAGATACAATATGCTCCGCGCTTAGTGGTGACGGTGACCATCGACCAGCTGCGCACGGACTATCTTGAGGCATTCTCGCCACTCTACGGTGAAGACGGCTTCAAGCGGCTGATGAAACAGGGTAGGGTATATCCCAATGCCAGCTATCCCTTTAGTCCCATCGATTGCACATCGGCCCTGGCATCGCTGGCCACGGGCGTCACACCTTATTATCATAGTATAGTAGGCGAGCAATGGCTCAACCGTGAGACTCTGCGCCCCGTGACGGCCATCGGCGAAAATAAGACGGCTGACAATTTGTCAACGTCGACGCTGGGGGACGAGATGAAGCTGTCGACACAGGGCAAGGCGAAGGTCTATGCCGTCGCCCCTTCGGCCGCTGCCGCCGTGATGAGTATTGGCCATGCTGCCGATGCCGCCATCTGGATTGACGAAGTAAAAGGGTCGTGGCAGACATCGGAGTATTACTTGAAGACGACGCCTGAATGGCTATTGGCTTTCAACTACTTACACGCCCCGAAAGCAAACATTGAAAATCTTCAGTGGGAACCAGTCATTGAGTTGGCTGGCACCTTTAATTACTATCAGCACGCCGCTGCAGAACAGAAACCGTTTAAGCACAAGTTTACTGGAAACGACCGCTACACGCAGCTGATGGCATCGGGTATGGTGAACCAATATGTGACTGACATGGCACAGCATCTGGTCACGCAAACTACGATGGGATTCGACCGTGTCACCGACTTATTGGCAGTCACATACTATGCCGGCACCTACCTGCACAAAGATATCAACGATTGTCAGATAGAACTTCAGGACACGTACGTCAGACTAGACCGTGAACTGGCACGGTTGATGAAAAGCTTGGAGGAAAAACTGGGCAGCGAGCACGTACTGTTTGTCGTTACCTCGACAGGTTACAGCGACACTGAGAGTTCTGAGTACGACCGTTACCGCATACCCACAGGTACGTTCTACATGAACCGCACATCGAACCTCCTGAATATGTACTTCGGAGCAATCTGGGGACAGGGACGATGGGTGGAAGCCTGCTATGACAGCCAGCTGTTCCTGAACCACCAGCTGCTGGAGTCGAAGAGGGTGTCGCTGACGGATGCCGGACAGCGTGCACAAGAGTTCCTCTCGCAGCTCTCAGGTGTTCGTAACGTCTACACCGGACTGCAGCTGCTGACGTCGACGAGCGAGCTGACGCAGAAGACACGGGCAGGCTATAACCCCCAGCGGTGTGGAGACATTATTATAGAGGTATCACCTGGATGGAAGGTACTTAACGAAGACACTCATCAGACACGGCAGCAAAGAGCATCGTTCACGCCGTTCCCCATCGTCTTCTATGGTGCCACAATACATGCAGACACGATATATGAACACGTGACGACGGACCGCATAGCGCCAACCGTCGCCAAGAGCATCCGCATCCGTGCGCCAAATGCCTGTTCATCGGAACCGCTCTTTTGAATTGAGAATTAAGAATTACCCCGTCAATAGTCAAATTGTAAAATAGTAAAATAGTCAAATAAAAATATGAATTTCAACAGTATTCTAAAGTCGTTGTTCGGCGACAAGTCATCGCGCGACATGAAAGCCATACAACCGCTGGTGGAGAAAGCCAAGTCGTTCACAGCACAGGTAGAAGCCCTGTCGAACGACGAGTTGCGTGCCCGCACCAAGGCTATCCAGCAGCAGGTACAGCAGTCGGCACACGAACAGAAAGAGAAGATTGCACAGCTCAAGGCAACCATTGAGGACACACCCATCGATGAGCGCGAGCCCATTTTTACACAAATAGACAAGATTGAGAAAGAAGCTCTCGAAGTCTACGAAAAAGCCCTCGACGAGGTGATGTTCGAGGTCTTCGCCATCGTCAAGGAAACGGCCCGCCGCTTTGCCGAGAACGAGGAGACGATAGTCACGGCGACAGAGTTCGACCGCGAGTTGGCCGCCGACCCGAAGAAGGACTTTATTACCATCGACGGCGACAAGGCTATCTACCACAACCACTGGACAGCTGGTGGCAACGACCTGAAGTGGGAGATGGTGCATTACGACGTACAGCTCTTCGGCGGTACCGTACTGCATCAGGGTAAGATTGCCGAGATGGCTACGGGTGAAGGTAAGACGCTGGTGGCTACGCTGCCCGTCTTCCTGAATGCCCTGACAGGCAACGGCGTACACGTCGTCACGGTGAACGACTACCTGTCGAAGCGTGACTCCGAGTGGATGGGACCGCTTTACGAGTTCCACGGCCTCAGCGTAGATTGTATCGACAAGCACCAGCCAAACAGCGATGCCCGTCGCAAGGCTTACCAGGCCGACATCACATTCGGTACGAACAACGAGTTTGGCTTCGACTACCTGCGCGATAACATGGCGACATCGCCGTCAGACCTCGTGCAGCGCGCACACAACTACGCCATCGTCGACGAGGTGGACTCCGTGCTCATTGACGATGCCCGTACACCTCTTATTATTAGTGGTCCCGTGCCTAAGGGCGACGACCAGATGTTCGAGGAGTATCAGCCGCTGGTGGAGAAACTCGTTGGCGTACAGCGTACGCTGGCCACGCAGTACCTGGCCGAGGCGAAGCAGAAGATCAGCGAGGGCAACCGCCTGGTGGAAGAAGGCAAGAAGAAGGAGGGCCAGCAACTGCTGGACGAGGGTTTCCTGTCACTCTACCGCTCGCATAAGGCGCTGCCTAAGAACAAGCCGCTCATCAAATACCTGTCTGAGGAAGGTATCAAGGCCGGAATGCTCAAGACAGAGGAGATATACATGGAAAACAACAACCGCCGTATGCCGGAGTGCGTGGAACCCCTGTACTTCGTCGTCGACGAGAAGCTGAACTCCTGTGACCTCACCGACAAGGGTACAGGCTGGCTGGCCAATCAGGTGAACGACGCCGAGCTCTTCGTGCTCCCCGACATTGCCGGACAGCTGTCGGCTCTCGAGGTGGAGCCGGGACTGAGCGACCAGGAACGTGTGGACAAGAAAGACGAGCTGATGGCACACTACGCCGTACAGTCGGAGCGCGTACATACCCTCCAGCAGCTGCTGAAGGCTTACTGTATGTTCAACAAGGACGACGAGTACGTGGTCATCGACGGCGAGGTGAAAATCGTCGACGAGCAGACAGGACGTATCATGGAAGGCCGCCGCTGGAGCGACGGACTGCACCAGGCCGTCGAAGCCAAGGAGCATGTGAAGGTGGAAGCTGCCACGCAGACGTTTGCCACCATCACCCTGCAGAACTATTTCCGTATGTACCACAAACTGGCAGGTATGACCGGTACTGCCTCTACCGAGGCTGGTGAGTTCTGGGATATTTACAAGCTTGACGTCGTGGAGATTCCCACGAACCGCCCCGTTATCCGTAACGACCAGGATGACCGCGTCTATAAGACGGCACGCGAGAAGTACAAGGCCGTCATCGAGGAGATTGTCGCCATGCGTAATGCCGGCCGTCCGACGCTGATTGGTACGACGTCGGTGGAGATCTCCGAGCTGCTCAGCCGTATGCTCGATATGTACGTCAATCCAGAAACGGGACGTCGTGAGGGTATCCCTCATCAGGTGCTGAACGCCAAGCTGCACCAGAAGGAGGCCGACATCGTGGCACTCGCCGGACAGCAGGACTCACAGGGACGCGGTGCCGTCACCATTGCCACCAACATGGCCGGTCGTGGTACCGATATCAAACTGTCGCCGGAGGTGAAGGCAGCCGGTGGTCTGGCCATCATTGGTACGGAGCGTCATGAGTCGCGCCGTGTCGACCGTCAGTTGCGCGGTCGTGCCGGACGTCAGGGTGATCCGGGCTCCAGTGTGTTCTATGTCTCTTTGGAAGATAAACTGATGCGTCTGTTTGCCTCCGAGCGTATCGCCTCAGTCATGGACCGTCTGGGCTTCAAGGAGGGCGAGATGATTGAGAGCCCGATGATCTCGAAGAGCATCGAGCGTGCCCAGAAGAAGGTAGAGGAGAACAACTTCGGCATCCGTAAGCGACTCATCGAGTACGACGACGTGATGAACAAGCAGCGTACCGTCATCTACGAGAAGCGCCGCCACGCCTTGATGGGTGAGCGTATTGGCATGGATATCTCGAACATCATCTGGGACCGTGTTGTGAATATCATTGAGAACAACGACTACAAGGGATGCAAGGAGGAGTTCCTGCATATATTGGCCATGGAGGTGCCCTTCTCGGAGGAAGAGCATATCAACAAGCAGCGCGAACAGCTCTGCGAGGAGGCTTTCCAAGCTGCCATCGGCAACTTCAGCCGCAAGACGGAGCGTATCCGCGAGGTGGCACAGCCCATCATCACACAAGTCTACGAGCAGCAGGGCCATATGTACGAGCGCATCATGGTGCCCATTACCGACGGTCGCCGTATGTACAACATTCCCTGTAACCTCAAGGAGGCTTACGAGAGCGAATCAAAGACCGTTGTCAAGGAGTTTGAGAAAGCTATCCTGTTGCATCTCATTGATGAGTCATGGAAGGAGAACCTCCGCAAGCTCGATGAACTGCGCCACTCTGTACAGAACGCATCCTACGAGCAGAAAGATCCGCTGTTGATCTTCAAGCTGGAGAGTGCTAAGGTTTGGGATGAGATGATCAACGAGATGTACAACCGTATCTGCTCGATTCTCACCCGTGCCCAGATTCCTGAGGTACAGCAGGTCCAGGAGGCTGCTCCTGAGCAGCATACCCAGCGCCAGCAGTACACGGAGTCGAAACAGCAAGTCGGTGAAGAGCAGCTGGTGGACAGAAACCAGCAGGCTGCCGCCCAGCATGACACCCGTGCGCCCCAGAACCGCACGCCGGTCATCAAGGACAAGCTCCCCGGACGTAACGACCCCTGTCCCTGTGGCTCGGGCAAGAAGTTCAAGCAGTGTCATGGCCGCGGCTTGGTATAATTAATTGAGAATTGACAATTGATAATTGATAATGATGATTAGTATTGAGAATCTCAAGAAGAAGTTTGGCGAGACGGTGGCATGTGACATCCCCTCGCTGACGATTCCTAATGGACAGATAGTGGGTCTTGTCGGCAATAACGGTGCCGGCAAGACCACACTCTTTAGACTGATGCTCGACTTGCTGAAGGCTGATGAAGGCTCCGTGGAACTGGACGGCATCAACCCCGTTGCCAGCGAAGAGTGGAAATCGGCAACGGGAGCCTATCTCGATGAGGGATTCTTGATTGACTACTTGACACCGGAGGAATATTTTCAGTTCTTGGGGCGCATAACTGGAATAAGCGACATGGACGAACGTCTGCAGCGATACGAGCGTTTCACGGCAGGGGAAATCTTTGGGCAGAAAAAGCTGATTCGCAACCTGTCGGCAGGCAACAAGCAGAAAGTTGGTATCATCGCTGCCCTTATAGCTGAGCCACAGCTGGTAATTCTTGATGAACCATTCAACTTCCTTGACCCTTCAGGACAGAATATTCTTAAACACGTGCTCAGCGACTACCAGCAACGCACCGGTGCCACCATCATCATCAGTTCGCACAACCTGCAGCATACTATCGACATTTCGACACGCATCATTGTACTGGAACGTGGTGTCGTTGTAATGGACGGTGCTGACCGTGATGAACTGGAGAATTATTTCAACGTGGAGTAGGGGAGACTACATCACAAGGGGTTGTAGAAACCACTACTCGATGATCCCTATCTCCAACCACTTTGCAGCAACGGCTTCCGCATCGGCGTGAGCCGTTTTTTCGTCGACGTCGTACTCGTCCAACAACAGCTGACACAAGTCGTCGACAGTAAAATCTCTATCCCGGGTTTGTTCCCAGAGGTAGGCAGACGACTCGTTCATGGAGATAATCTTCGAGAAGTCAATATTCTCGATGCCTTCCGCAACAATAATATTCTCGCCACAGATATTGCGTAGTTTGAATCCTTTTTTCTGCTTCATATTGTTAATCGTTTTTTGAGTCTTTGAGGTACGTGGGGATGAGCCAGGAACAGCAGGTAACGGCGCACAGGACGCAAGAACATCCATAAGGCGGAATAAACCTTCCACTTCCTGCCGTCGGTATAGTCGGCCTTCGTCCGCCCCTTGCGAAAGAAACCGATGGCCTTGGCACGGATGTCCTCCGGACGGCAATGCTCCTCCGTCAGGTTTCCATCACCAAGTAGCCTTACCTCCGTTGGTGTTATGGCCACGACACGATGGAGCACGTAATGGCCGGGGGACAACTCCGCTAATACCGCATCACCGATGGCGATGTCCGTAGGGGTAGACAGCAGAGCCTTGTCACGGCCATCCTCCAAAAAGGGGCGCATACTGCGACCGCGAAGGGGTAGGGTGATGGTGTGGCCTTCGGCTATGAGGTCCACGATATGCGGTAGGAATGTCGCATTGTCAACGACACGCGTGGTTATCGGGCTATCGTAGCGTGGCATAGGCGGGCTGCAGCCTCGTCGGGCAGGCAATGTAGTGTGTAAACTGGTGTCTTACTGATAATCGCACTCACCGTGTTACAGACGGCGTCGTTGATAGCCGAATCCCATGACATGGATGAGCAAGAAACCAAAAGGGTGGCGAAAGCAGGTACCGTCGATTGACGTTCAATGCTGTTGGCTAGTGCCCGCTCAATGGCTACAAGAGCACCCAGGGGGCGTTTCATATTCCGATAGCATGGGGTCTTACCACTCCAGGGGGAGCCATAAATATAAGGTGTACCGTCGACGACACGGATAATGGGGTTGTCGTCGTTCATCAGCTCGGTGTTCTCAATGTGCTGTAACCAAAGCGAGGAATGGGTGCTCTTGCCCGTACCACTTTTGGCAAGGAAAGGATAGCCGTAGCCACCGTAAGCCACGCAGCTGGCATGGATAAGAAGCGTCTGGTGTCGGCAGGAAGCATAGGCGTACGCCATCATCAAAGCGTTGTTCAGCCCAAAGGCGCGCATCACGCTGTCGCCATTTAGTGCACAATGACAGTCGGAGAAATCTGCATTGCAGATGAGCATCGCACAATCCTGATTCTGAGTGTCGCGGATGATGAACTGATAGCCGCCGTCGTTCAGCAAGAACACCACAGTGTCGCCGTTTCCCGTATCGAAGGCTCTGAGGCGCTTGCGGTTGACTGCCGGTCGCAGGCTGTCGTCCACATGAAGGGTGAGCAGGGGCTTTCCAGTATTCATACTCACACGGAACGGCTCTAATGAAGGAAGCAGGGCCATGCTATTCACATCTGTCGACGAGAATACGATACGGACCTCATGGTCGGCAATGTTGAACTGGTGGCTGGCGGTCATCTGTTGTCTCTTGAATCCTTAGTCTTCAGTCTCAACACCCATGTTAATGGTGTGGAACAGGAAATCGGAAGAACTGAGGATACGGAGGTCGTTATTACTCTTGCGGGTGTTCTTGTCTTTCTTCTTCTCCTTTTTCCTGCCGGTGGTGTAGATGCGCTTCATCTTCAAGTATTCCTTCTCCAACTTCTGACGGTCCTGATTGTAGAAGACGACGCAGGTACGATGAGGCATCTGGGCTTTGTCTGCCAGATAGTCGCGCAGCTGGTAAGAGTAGTTCTCCCGTCCAGCCATGAAC
Organism: Prevotella sp.; assembly: GCA_016285245.1. Taxonomy (GTDB): domain Bacteria; phylum Bacteroidota; class Bacteroidia; order Bacteroidales; family Bacteroidaceae; genus Prevotella. The sequence goes on along the minus strand of JAEEQH010000018.1, from coordinate 12,748 downwards.
TTTGTCTTAGAGTCTATCCAGACGCTGTCGACAGCTTGTATCTCTGTAAAGTGGACGATACTGTCGTTGAACGAAGCGGCAAAGCCAAACATATACATTTTCGGCACAACGACATTCTTTGCCGTTGCTACTGTAGCAAATGCCGATACTGACAAGAGTACGGCCATTGTTAGATATCTCAGTTGTTTCATTGTCCCAAGTATGATTTTAGCATTTTATTCTTCGTGTTACGCAGGCGGCGGATGGCTTTTTCCTTAATTTGCCTGACGCGCTCGCGTGTCAATCCATATTTCTCACCAATCTCTTCAAGAGTCATCTCCGGCTGATTGATACCGAAGAAAGCCTCCACAACCTTACGTTCGCGTTCGCTCAACGCACGAAGGGCTGTATTGATCTCTGTCTGGAGCGACTCTTTCACCAGCTGGATATCAGCCATCGGGGAGTCGTCGTTGATCATGATGTCGAGCAAAGAGTTATCCTCACCTTCTGCAAAGGGAGCGTCTACGGAGATGTGGTGGGTATTGGCCGACATGGCTTCTCCGATCTTCTCCATCGGCAAGTCGATGGTCTCCGATAGTTCCTCGATGTTCGGGCGACGTTCGTTCTCCTGCTCAAACTTGCTCAGCGCACGGTTGATCTTGTTGACTGCCCCTGACTGGTTCAGTGGGAGACGTACGATGCGGCTCTGGTCGGCAATAGCCTGGAGAATGGACTGGCGTATCCACCAAACGGCATAGGAGATGAACTTAAAGCCGCGTGTCTCGTCAAACTTCTCTGCTGCCTTGATGAGTCCGACGTTACCCTCGTTGATGAGGTCAGCCAGACTGAGTCCCTGGTTCTGGTACTGTTTTGCAACACTGACAACAAAGCGGAGGTTGGCTTTCGTCAGCTTCTCCAGCGCTTTCTTGTCGCCTTTGCGGATGCGCTGTGCCAGCTCCACTTCCTCCTCCGTCGAAATCATCTCTTCCTTACCAATCTCTTGCAGGTATTTGTCCAGAGATTCACTTTCCCTGTTGGTTATTGATTTGGTGATTTTTAGTTGCCTCATGGTTGCTTTAGTTTTTAGCGACAGGCAAAATTACGGTAAAAAAACGAAACGGCCAAAGAAAAAGGTGAAAAATTTAACTTTTTCACCTTTCTCTCTGTATTATACGTCCAAAACGTTATCCTATGATGCATCCAAACGTTTCGAAGTCATACGATTTAGTCGTTCTCCAGCGATACGGCGAAGTAGCGCTTCTTACCGGTAGAGTCAAAGCCCTGGATATAGAGCACCTGCTCCTTCGACGTCGATGCTTCCTTGACGACTTCCTGAAGATCCTCGAGGGTCTTCATCGGCTGGTCGTTGATGCGCTGGATGATGAAGCCGTTGGGGATGCCAGCCTCTTTCAGCTTGCCGGCGCTGAGTTTGATGACTTCCAGTCCGTAGCCGATGTTGAGGTGCTCCTTCTTGGCATCGCTGACCGGACGGAACTGTCCTCCAAGGACATCGATGTCAGCATTCTTCACCACCTTCGTGTTGCCCTGTTCGTTCTTCAGCGTCAGGGTAGCTGTCTTCTTAGACTTGTTGCGCAGATAGGTGACGGTAATCTTGTCGCCGGGGCGCTTCTGGGCAATGACGTTCTGAAGCTCACCGAACGACTTGATCTTCTGGTCGTCAATATGAGTGATGACATCGCCTTCCTTGAGTCCGGCATCAGCAGCAGCTCCGTCTTCTAAGACTTCAGCAATGTAAATGCCTTCCATCGTACCGAGGTCAACCTCTTTGCCTTTCTCTTTCTCGGAGTCCACATAAGCGTTCACGTCGCTGCCTTTGATGCCGATCATGGCGCGCTGTACGTGGCCGTACTTCTTCAGGTCGTCAACCACCTTATTCATAATGGTAGTAGGAATGGCAAAGCCATAACCGATATTCGACCCCGTCTGCGAGTAAATCATGGCATTGATGCCGATGAGTTCGCCGCGTGTATTCACCAGTGCGCCACCTGAGTTCCCCTGGTTGATGGCGGCGTCCGTCTGAATCATCGACTGCACTCCCTGACCCATGGTGCGAGCCTTTGCCGATACGATACCAGCCGTAACGGTGTTGTTGAGTCCCAGGGGGTTGCCAACAGCCAGCACCCACTCACCAATCTTCACGTTGTCGGAGTTGGCGATAACGATGGCCGGCAGTTGCTTCGCGTCAATCTTAATGAGTGCGAGGTCCGTGGTGGCATCGGCACCGATGATACGTGCGGAATACTCCTTATTGTCGTTCAACGTGACGGTCAGCTCGTCGGCACCATCAACGACGTGGTTGTTGGTGACAATGTATCCGTCACTGGTGATGATGACACCCGAACCGGCTGCCGTACGCTTCGGCGTCTGTACCTGACGGCGGCGCGAACCGTTGCCGTTGCCTTGGCCTCGTCCGAAGAATCCGCCGAAGGGGTCTGAGAAGAAGTCTTCGAACGGATCGTTATATTCCACGGTCTGTACTTTCGAGTTCTGTGTGTTCTTGATGTAGACAACCGACGGCAGCGCCTTGTCAGCTGCGTAGGTGAGGTCTACGGGCTGCCCGGGTGTTGCTGCAGCTACCGTGACAGCTGGCTGTTCAGGTGTAGCGGCTGTTGACTTGTTGAGTGCTGTTACCGAGAGAACGACAGCTACCAGACAGGATGTCGGTACTGCGATGTTAACAATCTTTTTCATATCCATGTTCTTACTAGTTAATGAGTTGATATTTGCGTTCGTTTATTAGCTTGACGATGCTCCGATGGGGACACGTCTGCTTTTGACGATGCAAATATAAGCGCATTTTTCGTCAAACTGACAAAATGTCCTAATTATTTGTCGCAATTTAACACTTACAGCGACTCTGTTAACGCTGCTTTGCGTTTAACACTTCAATTCTTAATTAATTGACAAAATTAAGAATTGACTCACTACTAGTTACGTATTCAGAATTATCTATTTATTTTCGTAATGTTCCTATTCTTATTTTCTCTGACGCTGTCTTTGCATTTCCTCTGCCTGCTTTTGCATCGCCTCGAGACGAGCAGCCAGTCCCGACTGTTTCTTGGGGTTGTTCTTGTTCTCCCTGTACCTAGCCTCAAGGATAGCAAGCAGCTTGTTGTCGTCGGTAGTCTTGCGGAGCACGTACATGATGATGCTCGAGAAGAGGAGTGAGATAAAGTAATAGAAATTCAGACCGCTGGAGTAGTCGTTGAACATAAAGAAGAACATGACAGGCATGAGGTACATCATCCATTGCATCATCTTCATCTGCTCGGCCTGCTGACCAACCATCTGGTCCTTCTGCTGGCGCATGGTGAACCAGGAGTAGAGGATGTTTGAGCCGCAGAACAGCAGACAGGATAGCGACAGGTGGTCGCCGATGCCCCAGATGTGGCTGCCCCAGGAGACGATGGGGTCGTAGGTGGCAAGGTCTTCCATCCAGAGGAATGACTGTCCGCGCAGCTGTATGGCGTTGGGCACGAACCAGAACATCGCAATCCAGATGGGCATCTGAACCAACATGGGCAGACAGCCGGAGAGCGGCGAGACGCCGTATTGCGAGTAGAGTTGCATCATGGCCTGCTGCTTTTTCATCTGGTCCTCGGGCTTGTCATACTGCTTGGTAGCCTCCTCAAACTTCGGCTTCAGTACGCGCATCTTAGCACTCGACATATACTGTTTCTTCACCATGGGGAAGGTGATGGTCTTCAGCAATAGTGTAATAAGAATGAGCACAATACCCATAGAGAGTCCGAGTGAGGCGAGCCACTCGAAGACGTAGAGGGTGAACCAGCGGTTGATGAGTCTGAATATCCACCATCCGAGGTTGACGAGCTGCTCTAAATCGAGGTCTTTGCCAAACTGGCTCTGTTTCTCAACTCTCTGTATGAGACGGAAGTCGTTAGGACCGATGAACATCTCGAACTCTGAAGGCTTCTTGCCCGTAGGGTCGAAGGCTGTGCGCAGCCTGGCGTTGAACTGCTTCAGGTATCCGGAGTTCTTCTCATCCTGTGTACTGGAGAGTGTTGAGCCACCTTTGAAGTTATCCTTCGAGACGAGGGCGAGGCTGAAGAACTGGTTGCGGAAAGCTACCCAGTCAAGCTGTTCCTCGATGGTCTCGGTCTTGTCCGATGTCTCTGACAGATTGTCAGTCGAGCCGTCGTTAGCTTCCTTATAGAATAGGCTGGTGTAACGGTTCTCAAAATAGAAACCCTTCTCCTGCTGTCGACTGTGTCCGTTCCACTCGATGTCCATCTCCTTATAGGTGGGTGCGAAGATGCCGCTCATACCTTTGGCTGTGAGCGAGAAGTGCAACAGGTGGTCAGGCCCTAACTGGTAGTCCAGCACGATGCTGCCGCCGTTGCCCGCCTGTGCGGTCATCGTCACGGTGGAGTCGGTCTGGTTAGACGGCGTAAAATAAAGTTCTTGCGTGACAATGTTGTCCTGCTTGCCTGACAGTAGGAAATTCATCTGCTGGTCGTCGGTGTCATATAGGGTGACGTCCTTGTTACCGTCCTTGTCCTCAAAGTCCTTGATAACAGCCTTCGTCAGGGTTCCGCCCTTGGTGTCGAGCGTCAGCTCCACCTTTCCGTTCTTCAGCACCACCTGACTGCTCTGTCCGCTTAGCGCGTGGTAGAAGAGGGTAGTAGTGTCATTCTGTGCCACAGAGTCGGCTTCGGCCTGCTTTTTGGCTGCTGCCTCCTGCTTTTGGGCTTCTTTCTGCTGCTGTACGGCAGCGATGCTATCCTGCTGGCGCTTGTACGCCTCAATCTCCTCTTGCGATGGCTGACTCCACCAGCTGAAGCCGATGAGCACCAATGCAATAAGTACAAATCCTATAACTGTGTCTCTATTCATCGTTGTTTAATTATGCTTCTCTATAATCTGCGGGGCTTTATTCGTCTCCGTAATCTGCCAGGCCGGCAGCTTCCTCGTCGGGGTCTTCGCCGCCAAGGTCCATCATCGTCGAGTAGTTATCCTCGGTAATCTCGTCGTCATCGGGATCGTCAATCTCTACATCGTCCTCGTCGGGCTTGTTATAGGTGTCCTCGGGGATTTCGTCTTCGTCCTCATCGTGGCTGCTGAACTGCATACGCGGTTTCTCGGCGATGGGCTTCACCTTGGCGAAGATGGCCTCCACCCAGGTGCCTTTCGACACCTCGAGCACCTCGAAGCCGTCGGCCACCTTCTTCTCGTACATTCCGCCCTTCTTGTGAAGACGGTCCTTGGGGAGTGTGGTCGTTGAGATGTCGAAGCCGCTCTCGATGATGTCCTTGATACTCTGTGAGATGGAGTCCCAACCGCCACCGAAGTTACGGTCAAGCACCTCGATGAGCTTCGCTGCCGAGATGTGGCGGATATTCTCGTAGGTGAGGTCGGTGACGCGTGCAATGGGTTTCTTCTTCAGGGCCCATATCACTTTCTTGTTCTCGTCGAGTTTTACCTCGCTAACCTTATATCCTAGTTTCTCGTACTTCTTCTTGACGGCTTCGGGCCCGTCGGCGCCAATCTCCTCAATGGTGAAAGCGCTGCGTATGATCTCTACGAAGTGACGGGTATTCTCATGAACTTCCGAGTCTTTCTCGGCGACCTCCCACATCCTGAAGATGTCGTTTTCGTTGACATCCCAGACGCTGCTTTTCGTGAGCGCCTTCAAGTTCATCAATGTCTTGTTGTCGGTTTTATTAGCCATATTATTGCGATGTTTATTGTTTCAGAGTGCAAATGTAACGACTTTATTTATTATTCACAAGTTTTTTGGTTAATATTTTTTGTATTTTGCGCAAATTACCGTACCTTTGCGCACAATTATGGCACAACCGTTGGCAGAGCGACTGCGTCCCCGGACGCTCGACGACTACATAGGACAGCAGCACCTGGTAGGCGAAGGGGCCGTCCTGCGCCGTATGATTGACTCCGGACGCATCACCTCATTTATATTATGGGGTCCGCCGGGAGTGGGCAAGACGACGCTGGCGCAGATTATTGCTAACCGCATGGAGACACCGTTCTATACGCTGTCAGCTGTGACGAGTGGCGTCAAGGACGTCCGCGAGGTGATTGAGAAGGCCCAGAAGGGCCGGTTCTTCAACGAGGCGTCGCCAATCCTGTTCATTGACGAGATCCATCGTTTCTCAAAGTCCCAGCAGGACTCGCTGCTCGGGGCTGTGGAACGTGGTGTGGTGACGCTGATTGGCGCCACGACAGAGAATCCCTCTTTCGAGGTCATCCGTCCGCTGCTGTCGCGCTGTCAGCTCTATGTGCTGAAGTCTCTAGAGAAGGACGACCTGCTGCAGCTGCTTCACCGAGCTGTGACGACGGACGTGTTTCTAAAGGAGCGTCACATCGAGTTGCGCGAGACCGGAGCGCTCTTACGCTTTAGTGGAGGCGATGCACGTAAACTCTTGAACATCTTAGAGTTAGTCGTTGAGTCTGAACAGGATGAAGTCATCATAACAGACGCACTCGTAGAGAAACGTCTTCAACAGAATCCGCTGGCCTACGACAAGGACGGCGAGATGCACTACGACATCATCTCGGCATACATCAAGTCTATTCGCGGCAGCGACCCTGACGCGGCACTCTACTGGCTGGCACGGATGATAGAAGGTGGCGAGGATCCTCTATTCATCGCCCGACGGCTGGTCATCTCGGCAGCCGAGGACATCGGCTTGGCGAACCCCAACGCGCTGCTGCTGGCCAATGCCGCTTTCGACGCTGTGAACAAAATCGGATGGCCAGAAGGACGCATACCCCTGGCCGAGGCGACGGTCTACTTGGCCACCTCGCCGAAGAGCAACTCTGCCTATCTCGGTGTCGATGCAGCTCTCGCGCTGGTACGGCAGACGGGTAACCAGCCCGTTCCGCTACCTCTGCGCAACGCCCCCACACAGCTGATGAAGGAACTAGGCTACCATGACGGCTACAAGTACCCACACGACTATCCTGGGCACTTCACACCACAGCAGTATCTGCCTGACGGTCTTCAGAGCGAGCGTCTCTGGCTGGCACAGCACTCACCGGCCGAGGAGAAGCTCTACGAGCGGATGGTAAACTACTGGGGCGACCGCTATTCCGAGAAAAAAGACAAGGAATAGCCATGACAATCAGAATCTTAGAGGAATGAAACAGGATATTATTTTCAATATCATCGAGCTGCTGGGAACATTTGCCTTCGCCATATCGGGTATCCGTCATGCTGCCGCGAAGCACTATGACTGGTTTGGCGGCTATGTCTGCGGCATCGCCGTGGCCATCGGCGGCGGAACCATCCGCGACGTGATGTTGTCGACGACACCGTTCTGGATGACAACGCCTATCTACATGGTCTGTACCGCCGTGGCGCTGCTGACGGTGGCTTTCTTCGGTCGATGGATGGAACCGCTGAAGAACGCCTGGCTGTTCTTCGACACTTTGGGACTAGCACTCTTCACCATCGCTGGCCTACAGAAGTCCCTCGCCTTCGGACAACCGTTCTGGGTGGCCATCATCATGGGATGCATCACCGGCTCTGCAGGAGGTGTCATCCGCGATGTGCTGCTGAACAACGAGCCTGTCATCTTCCGACGTGAGATCTACGCCATGGCCTGTGTCCTTGGCGGACTAGTTTACTGGCTCACCGACTGGCTCGGCGCACCATTGGAACTAACCGTCGCGGCGTCATTCCTGACCACCTGTATCATCCGTTTTCTGGCCATCCGCTACCATATCTCGCTGCCCACGCTGAAGGAAGAAGAGGGTAGGGAGTGATTTTTTCGAGAAAATATTTGGAAAATCGGTATTTTTGAAGTATCTTTGTCGCCGAACGAGCTATAAACCTCTGAAGCTATGATACGCTGCCTACTGTTGACAGTCCTCTGGATGCTCGCCTTTACCACTACGGCAAGGGCCGACGTATTGGGCTACAGCAAGGAACGCCCCCTGCTATTCGGCATCGATGCAGACTACCCGCCTATGGAGTTTCTTGACTCCGAGGGTGTTCCTCACGGCTACGACATCGAGTTCACGCGTGAGCTGATGCGGCGTTTGGACATACCTTATATATATAAGCCGAATACCTGGGAGAATATTTCCGACGATGTGCTCAAGGGTAGGGTAGACCTCGGTATGATGGTATTCTCCCCTTACCGTCAGGATATGACGAACTACTCCCGTGCCGTCTTCCGACTCTACTACCAGATCATATACCGTACCAATGATAGCGGCCGGCGTTTTGACGTGCGCAACTTGGCGGGCAAGGAGATTGCCTACATGAGTTCGCGCCCCGTTACCGACACCCTGACAAAGGCAGGTGCCCATCTCCACGTTATTACTGACCTGTCGAAAGCCATCAGGAATCTCTCCATGGGCCATTACGATGCTGTCATCTGCTTCCGCTACCAGTCACGATACCATATCGAGGCGAACGGCCTGAAGAACCTGCGTTGCGAGGACCTGACGCTTATGCCGCGCGAATACTGTTACGTGAGCCACGACCGTCAACTCATAGAGCGCATTAACCGCGAACTTGACAAGATGGAGGAGGAGGGTGTCATCCGAAGCATCTATGGCAGCAGCATCACTTCGTTCGGCGACTTCGAGATACCCGCGTGGGTGTGGTACCTGCTGGCGGCACTGGTCATCGCGTTCCTCATTGTCATCATCGTCCAGCAGCACCGCTACCAACGGCGCCTACGTCTTGAGGTAGAGCGCGCCCAGCGTTCTGAACGTCTGAAAAGCATTTTCCTCGGCAATGTCAGCCACGCCCTCCGTACGCCCCTGAATGCTGTTATCGGCTTCAGCGATGTTCTCAGTCAGGAGGGCAAGACGATGACGGATGAGGACCGTCAGAATCTGTTGAAGCTCATTAACGAGAACGGCCAGCAGCTGCTCCACTTCATTGAGGAGCTCCTAGAATTATCAAACATCGAGGGCAAGGACCAGTTGTTCCAGCGCAGCGAGGTCCGTCTTCGCGAGGTAATGGAGGAGTATGCCGAGTCCATCCGTCCCACGCTGCCCGACGGTCTCTCACTCCGTGTCGAGGGTCATGGCGGCCGTGTGGTGCTTGACGCCAACCTGCTGCGTTACATCGTGATGCATTTGCTCAGCAATGCCGTTGAGAACACCCCCGAAGGTCAGGTGACCCTACGTTACGGCTCTATGCAGCAGGGGTTCTACGTCGAGGTTCGCGACACCGGCAAAGGACTGCCGGCTGAGTTGAAAGAGAACATCTTCAGCCTCCTGTCCGAGAAGCAGACATATGTCCAGGATAAGGTTCCCGGACTAGGACTAAGCATCTGTAAGGCTATCATCGAGCGTACCGGTGGCAAGATGGGTGCCGAGTCTCCAGCAGATGGAGGCACCGTCGTCTGGTTCTGGGCACCGAGGGAGGTGAAGTATTGAGAGATTGAGAAATTGAGAAACTGAGAAATTGAGATGACACTACTGATTATTATATTGCTGATTCTGGGCTACCTGCTGATTGCCACCGGTCACATGACGGGTGTCAACAAGGCTGCCATCGCCATGTTCATCGGAACAGTAGGGTGGGTGGTATACATCTGCTGGGGCTCCGACTTCGTCATGTCTCAGCACCCTCACGAGTACGCCGAGTTCCTCAGCGGACAATCGCCGTCGAGCCATGCCGTCAAGGCCTATATCTACGACAACGTATTCCTCTGGTACGTGGGGCGTGCCGCCAGCATTGTTATGTTCCTCCTGGCCACGATGTCTATCATCGAAATCCTCGAGAACAACGGCTGCTTCGACTTCATACAAGAGTGGATACACACGCGCAACTCGAAGCGCGTCCTCTGGACCCTGTCGCTGGCCACGTTCCTCATTTCGGCCAACCTCGACAACCTCACCACCACCGCCATGATGCTCGTTATGATGCACCAGATTGTACGCAGCCGCGCACAACGGATGCTTGTCGGCGCGTCCATCGTTTTGGCGGCCAATTGCGGCGGCTGTTTCACCGTCATCGGCGACCCAACAGGACTGGTGCTCTGGGGCGACGGCGCCGTTACAGCCACACGTTTTTCCATGAGGCTATTTCTTCCAGCTACACTTGCATGGATTATACCTACACTACTTATTAGCAGACAATTACCTGGTAGACTAGATGTTGAGTGGACAGCACCACCGTATCGTGGCGACGACACGAACCTAAACCGCTGGCAACGCCTTGTCATGCTCTTTGTCGGCATTGGCGGACTGTGGTTTACACCGACGTTCCACAATCTGACGAACCTCTCACCATTCCTCGGCGCGCTGTGCGTACTCAGCGTGCTGTGGGTAGTCAACGAAGCCTTCAACCGACGTCTCAATGAGTCCGACCAGATGGCCGCTCGTCGTGTGCCACGATCCATCGAGTACGGTACCATTCAGCAGATGTTGTTCGTCATGGGTATCATGCTCGGCATGGGCGTGATGACCGAGACTGGCGTTCTCGGCGACATCTCAGCCTGGATCGATTACAATGTCCACAATGTCTGGATTGTAGGAATTCTCTCCGGACTGCTCAGCGCCGTCGTCGACACATTCACCATAGCTATTACCAATATCTCGCTTTATCCAGTCGTCGAAAACTCTGGTCTCGACCGTTGGGCTGACAGCGACTATCTGCGTAACTACACACAGAATGGTACGTATTGGTCTCTCATTGCATTTGCTACAGCTGTCGGAGGTTGTCTTCTTAGCGTTGGTTCCACCAGTGGATTGGCCTTGATGAAGATGGAACACGTCCGTCTGGGCTGGTACTTGAAGAATCTTACACCGAAAGTCCTTCTAGGTCTCGCCGTAGGTTTCTTTGTACTCTGGCTCGAATCCTTCGTCTTCTAAACTCTTGCTCCTTGCTCCTTGCCCCAAGACAAGTGAGCTTGTGAAACATGCGAAACTTGAATTATTTATTTTCACTATTTATCATAATGCCGATTATGTGAAATTCCTGCAATTCTTTTCATCTTATTCAATCTTTCCTGCCAGCCACATACGAGTTGCTGCTGGTGTGGGTGTTGCGTTGATAGTGGCGGTATTGACAGTCTGCTGATCACCGTCGATGTTAAATTGTAGGGTTGCTCCATCTGAGCGCACGTCAATGGTAACCGGGGCACCCATCACCAATGGCAGGTTGACGTCGCCGTGACCAGTGGGAAATCCACAGAGCACAGGAATGTGATACTCAGCCAACAGGTCGTGGAGCATGGCTTCAATACTTATGACCTTGCCGTTTTCGTCTGTGAACTCCGTGCCGCAGCTGATGAAATCACCGAGAATGACGCCCTTGCAACGGTTGAACACGCCGTTCATTTTCAAAAGGCGCATCTGACGGTCGATATTGCGCATATTCTCACCGATTTCTTCCACGAAGAGAATCAGGTCGTTAGCTTTGGTGGCATCGGCGCGAGAGCCGATGTTGGGCGCGAAGGTACAGAGATTGCCGCCAACGAGCACGCCACTGGCCTGGCCCAGGATGTTCTGCTGATGTGCAGGAACCTCATAACTGGGGACTTTGCCCAACAACAGGTCGCGCATCATCGTACAAGTCTTGTCGGTACCGCCCTTGGCCAGCGTGGTACTCATGGTGCCGAGGATGCTCATCACTCCGGCACGGCTCCAGAACCCGTGAATGGTGGAGATGTCGCTGTAACCGACAATCCACTTCCGAGCCGCTTTCACTTCGTCGAAAGGAAGTTGGTCTATGAGTTGGATAGTGCCATAGCCGCCGCGATTGCAGAGGATGGCCTTGATACTTGGGTCACTCAAAGCCCAGCGGATATCACTCACGCGCTCTTCCACCGTTCCCCCTATTTTACCGTCCAGCACCTTGTCAACATTGGGGCCGATGACGGGTTCAAAGCCCCATGAGCGGAGCACGTCGGCTGCATCCTCAATGGTTTCCATCGGCGTAAAGTACGAGGGCGATATCATTGCCACCCTGTCGCCCGCCTTCAGAAAGTCGGGCTTCGCGCAGTTCAGCACCACCTGCTCTTCAGGAGTCGGCGCTACTACAATGTCATCGTCATCATTACTACACGATGTCATCGTCATGGTAGCCATCATGGCAACCGTAGCCATTAATATGAGCTTCTTCATCTGGATATGCATTCTACAATAGCTAATCATTATACTTGGCGTCATTACAATTCCTCATCCGTCATCCCCCTACCCTCTTCCGAATATGCACGTTACTCCTCGTCCTCGTCGTCCCAGTCCTGTGCCTGACGTCCGCGGTTCGGCTCGTAGTCCGGATTCAGGGGATCGGCGGGCGTGTTGTCCGGTGTCTGTGTCTGGACGATACCCTCGCCGAGCTGCTTGTTGCCGCTGCCGGCAATCATCTGCTGCAGGGCAATCTCTATTGCCAGTGTCTCAGGCTTCACATATATTCTCTTTTTCATCTTTCTCTTCTTTTTCTTTCGGTCGTTGAATCACTTTATTACAGTTTTGAGCTAAAGCTCGAGCTCGTTCACGCTTGGAAGTGCGAGCGAGCTCTCACTTCACTCACTTAATCACGACCTTGCGTCCATGATGGATGTAGAGACCCTTGCGTGTGGGCTGCTTGTCAAGCTTCACGCCGTCGACCGTGTACCACCCGTCTTCAGACTTCAATTCTTCAATTCTTGAATTCTTCAATTCTATGATTCTCGTGGTCTCGTCATCGCCGAAGTTGAGGGTGATCTGTCGCGCAGCGGCACTCTCGTCAGAGAACTGGAAGTAGGCGCGGCAGGCGAGGAGCGTGCGGGCTACACCCGTATGCTTCAGCGTGTTGTTG
>JAEEQH010000047.1 GCA_016285245.1 Prevotella sp. | reverse complement strand
GGTGCAGAGATTCTGAGCGAAGAGGCCTGGGGATTGAAGAAGATGGCTTATGCTATTCAGAAGAAGTCTACAGGTTTCTACTGCCTGATAGAGTTCAAGGCTGAGCCAGAAGTGATTAAGACATTGGAGACGGCCTATCGTCGTGACGAGAAGGTCATCCGTTTCCAGACAGTTAAACTTGACAAGTATGCCATTGAGTACGCCGAGAAGCGTCGCGCAAAGCTTGGTAAAACAGAGGAGGCTTAAACCATGGCTGAACAGAGTGAAATCCGTTATTTGACTGCTCCTTCTATCGACACGAAGAAGAAGAAGTACTGCCGTTTCAAGAAGAGCGGTATCAAGTACATTGACTATAAGGATCCCGAGTTCCTGAAGAAGTTCCTCAACGAGCAGGGTAAGATTCTGCCCCGTCGCATCACCGGTACTTCGCTGAAGTATCAGCGCCGCGTGGCTCAGGCCGTGAAGCGCGCCCGCCAGATTGCGCTGCTGCCTTATGTAACTGACATGATGAAGTAAACTTTAAGGAGGAAACGCATTATGGAGATTATACTGAAAGAAGATATTATCGGTCTGGGATTTAAGAACGATATCGTGAATGTGAAGTCGGGTTACGGCCGTAACTACCTCATCCCTCAGGGTAAGGGCGTTATCGCCTCGCCGTCGGCCAAGAAGATTCTCGCTGAGAACCTGAAGCAGCAGGCTCACAAGCTCGCTGCTCAGAAGGCTGCTGCTGAGGAAAAGGCTGCTCAGCTCGAGAACGTAGCTCTCGAGATTGCTGCTAAGGTCAGCGTTACCGGTCAGCTCTACGGTTCTGTAGGTGCTGCTCAGGTCGCTGAGGAGCTGGCAAAGCTCGGTAAGGATGTTGATCGTAAGATCATTACCATGAAGGATGCCAAGAAGATTGGTGACTACGTGGCTCTGGTACACTTCCATAAGGAGGTGACTGTCGAGATTCCCGTCAAGGTGGTTGCTGAGAATGCCGCTGAGCTGAAGGCTGCTGCTGACGAAGAGGCTCGTATCCTCGCTGAGGCTGCCGCTAAGGCTGAGGAGGCTGCTGAGGAAGTAGAGGAGGCTGCTGAGGCTGTTGCCGAGGAAGCTCCCGCTGCCGAAGAGGCTCCTGCCGCAGAGTAAATAATCAATTAACAATAAATAATTATTAACTGCTGCAAGGCAATTATTGTTTATTATAACATTAAAGTCCCGATGGCTCGCCATCGGGACTTTTTTATGGATATATCTCTTGTAACTATGAACATATCTCTTGTAACTATGAAGCTCTTTTGTCGTTGATAGTACAGGTAGTATAGAAACACAAAAAAACCGCTGGACAAGAGTCCAGCGGCATTTCTCTTAGTTTGTTCGTTGAGTAATTACTCAGCAACAGCAGCAGAGTCGGCGGGAGCCTCAACGCTGTCAGCGGCCAGAGTGTCCTCAGCAACGCTGTCAACAGCCTCGATAGAGTCGGTGTCAACGGGAGCAGCCTGCTCGGTCTTGTTACCACACGAAGCGAAAGAGATAGCTGCAACAGCTACGAACATAAATACCAGTTTCTTCATTTTTCTAAGCTTTTAAATCTGTAAAACAATCATTTGTTTATTAAAACGATGCAAAGGTAGGCATTTTTTCAATACGGCGTATCATTTTTTTTGTTTTTTTTTAGGTGTATTTTGTAACTTTTTTGCAAGTCATTGATAATCAGTTGTTTGTGTAATGTTAAATTTTGTATATTTTTGTCTCGTTAAGCGAATGTTCGTAAAAAATGGCAAAATACGCATTTTTTGTTGTACCTTTGTGGGCGTAAACAACTCATTGACGAAAAGGATGATTGACAGTTCCATTTTTCAGGGCAAGCGTGCGGCTTATTTCACGTTAGGTTGTAAGCTGAACTTCTCAGAGACGTCGACCTTCGGCAAACTGCTGGAGCAGATGGGGGTGGTGCCTGTCGCCAAGGGTGAGCAAGCCGATATCTGTGTCATCAACACGTGCTCCGTTACCGATGTGGCTGACAAGAAATGCCGACAGGCCATCCATCGCATGGTGCGCCAGCATCCTGGTGCCTTTGTTGTTGTCACGGGATGCTATGCACAACTCGAGGCCGACAAAGTTGCCAAGATTGACGGCGTGAACCTTGTGCTGGGCTCGAATGAGAAGGCAAACCTGGTGCAGTTCCTGTCTGAAGCTTGGGGTAGTGGTGAGGCCAAGTACTACCGGCAGAAGACTAAGGACATCAAGGCGTTTGCTCCGAGTTGCTCAAGAGGCAACCGCACGCGTTACTTCTTGAAGGTGCAGGATGGCTGTGACTATTTCTGCACTTACTGTACGATACCGTATGCACGTGGTTTCTCACGCAATCCGACCATAGCATCGTTGGTGGCTCAGGCCGAAGAGGCCGCCCGTGAAGGTGGCAAGGAGATTGTGCTGACGGGCGTGAACATCGGTGATTTCGGCAAGACGACAGGCGAGCGTTTTATAGACCTCGTGAAGGCTCTTGACGGAGTGGAGGCGATACAAAGATACCGTATCAGTTCGCTGGAGCCCGACTTGGCTACTGACGAGCTGATTGACTACTGCGCCCACAGCCGTGCCTTCATGCCGCATTTCCATATTCCCCTGCAGAGCGGTAGCGACGAGGTGCTGCGACTGATGCACCGCCACTACGACCGTCAGCTGTTTGCCGACAAGATCATGCACATCAAAGAACTGATGCCCGATGCCTTTATCGGTGTCGATGTAATGGTGGGCTGTCGTGGTGAGACGCCCGAGTGCTTCGAGGATACTTTTGAGTTCCTCGATAGGCTTGACGTGACACAGCTCCACGTCTTCCCGTACTCCGAGCGTCCTGGTACGGCTGCGCTGAAGATTCCCTATGTGGTAAGCGAGGCGGAGAAGAAACTGCGCGTCAGACGTCTGTTGGACTTGAGCCAGCGAAAGACGACGGCTTTCTACGAGCGTCACTCAGGCCTGGAGGCTGAGGTGCTGATGGAAAAAGCTACTCGAGGCCGGGCCATGCATGGCTTTACGAAGAACTACATCAGAGTGGAACTACCGCTAGCGCAAGCCTCGCCCGAACTGGACAACCAGCTGGTGATGGTACGTCTTGGCGAGATAACACACGACAAAGAGGCCGTTAAGTGCAGTCTCATATAATATATAAGGAACGCGCGTATGAAAAAGTTAGCAATAGTCATACTGAACTGGAACGGTGCCGCGATGCTGCGCCAGTATCTGCCCACGGTGTTGGCGTATTCTCGCGACGAGGCGACGGTCTACGTTGCCGATAACGCCTCGACGGACGAGTCGCTCGAATTGCTTCGCTCCGACTTCCCGGAGTGTCGGCTCATTGTACTCGACAAGAACTGGGGATTTGCCGAAGGTTACAACAAGTCCCTGCGTCAGATTGATGCTGAGTACTACCTGCTGCTGAACAGCGACATCGAGGTGACGCCCCGATGGCTGACGCCGCTCCTATCGTATATGGACGACCATGCGGATGTAGCCGCCTGTCAGCCGAAGCTGCTCAGTATCTTCGAACGCAACAAGTTTGAATATGCAGGGGCGAGTGGGGGATTCCTCGACCGTTTCGGCTATCCTTTCTGTCGCGGACGGCTCTTCGATACGGTCGAGGAGGACCATAGTCAGTATGATGATAAGGCTGACATCCTTTGGGCTACGGGGGCGGCGCTGATGATCCGTTCAAAGGACTACTGGGATTGTGGCGGACTGGATGGCCGCTTCTTCGCCCATAACGAGGAGATTGATCTCTGCTGGCGTCTGCACATTCGCGGACGGCGCATCGTCTGTCTGCCGGCATCGAAGGTCTATCATGTCGGTGGCGGCACACTGCCGAAGTCAAACCCGATGAAGACGTTCCTTAACTTCCGTAATAACCTGACGATGCTTTACAAGTGCTTGCCAGAAAGTGAGCTGCAGAGTGTCATGCGCTGGCGCTGGCTGCTCGACTACGTGGCAGCTTGGGAGACGCTCATCCTGAACCGTAACTGGGGTGATTTCCGGGCTATTTATCGTGCCCGCCGGGCTTTCAAGCGCTGGCGCAAGGATTTCGAGGCCGATCGTCAGGCTATCCAGACGTCGCGTGTAGCCGAAAAAATACCAGAGCAACGGAGGTTCTCATTGCTCTGGCAGTATTATGTGAAGGGACGGAAATGCTTTAGCGAGCTTCTCTGAAAACCTTATCTGTTGTCTTCTATCTTGACGGTCACAGGCTTGTCTACTTCTTTACGCCATGCCTTCAGATAGTCGAACCACTCTTTTGCTGAGTGGTAGCCGAACTGCTCATTGGCGGAAGTATAGGTGACTTTATAGCTGAGGTGATTGCCGTTGGACTTGACGACAAAAGCATAGTTGTCCTTGTTTGACGGCTCCTCGCTGACAATGTGTTGCCTTGGGATGCAGATGCCCAGTCCCACCGTCTCGCGGCTCCATTTTACCGTGTCTGTTGACGGGTAGTCTGTGCCCCAGCAGGCACGCAGGCCTTGATGGTCGCTAAACTCTTCGGAGCCTTTGACGTTGATGATGCCAGTAGAGAACAGCAGGCTGCTGACGTCACGGTTAAAGAAGACGTCCACGTCCGTATCGCGATGACCGGCATACTGCGTATAGCGGATGGTCATGTTCAGCCTCTGGGACTTGGCATTAACGGGATACACCCAGCCTCTGTCTACCAACTCAACAATGGTGCGCAGCGGACCATAGCTGATGATGCGCTGTGTGCGCGAGCGCACGGGTTCGATCATCGTAGGTTCCTTGCCGTCCCAGCCCCTGAAGGCACCAAGTCCGAAGGTGTTGCCCACCCATAGCACGTCGTCGCCATAGCCCTCGGCTTTCTGCTCGGCACTGGTGTAGAACTGTGTTTCCTTCAGCTCCAGCCGTTTTTGGAACTTACCATAGAGATCTAGTGTCTGGCGCTTGTCGAAATAGATACGTATGCCGTTCAGCTCGCTCTCAAAGTCCACGCCGTGGTGGTGCTGCAAGTTGTAAGAGTTGGCACAGTCGCCGCGTGCGGTGATCGACTCGATGAAGTTGTCATGACGGTTCTTCTCCTTCACCTTGTCATTGCGCATCAGCATCTCAGCATAGACACGGGCTGGATAATCGCGCGGCTCACCATCGCTGTAAAGTGTCACCGTGTATTGCTTCTTCTCGCGGCCCTTCAGGTCGCTCAGGAAGCAGAGCTCGTCGAACGTGTCGTCCTGGTCGAGGTCGTCCATCTGACAGGGAATCTCCTGGCCGTCGCACGTCACCAGCGCCGAACGTACGTCGCCGTAGCCCTTGAGGCTCACCACCACGGGCTGGTCTGCTCTTGCCGTCGACAAGGGGTTTTCTACTCCGATGCTCAGTGTCTGTTGAGCCGATGCTGTCAGCCACAGTATGGCTGCGGCTGTCATTGTAATCATTCTCTTCATTTGTCGATATTTCTCCGATTAGTTTTGTACAAAGTTAGTCATAGTTCTCATTTTTTTCACTTTTCTTTTAAGTTTTTTAGGTTAAAATTTGGTTTTTACAATATATTTTAGTATTTTTGCAGCAGAAATTGACAATCGTTAAGAATTCTTCGGCCTAATCATGCGTAGACTCTATACACTTTTGCTTCTGGCGATGCTCCTCTTCGTTGGCTGCCAGTGGCGCTGGGGCAACGCTGACGACAACCCCGACTGGTTGCTCAGCGTCAGCCGCTACGACCGTGTGCAGAGCCTATACCTGACCACTGGCGACATATCAGCCTTGCAGCAGATGAATACCGAGTATCCTCAGCAGACGCGTACGCTCATCGAGGATGTCCTTCGACTTGGACGTGTCAACGATCCCCACATCAACTCCCGCTTCCTCAGTTTCTACCAGGATTCCACGCTCCAGACTGTCATCGCAGAGACACAGGTTCAGTATGCCGATATGACTGACGTCAACCAGCAGCTCTCAGACGCTTTCGAGAACCTGCTAAAGTTGTTGCCAAATCTCTGCGTGCCAGAAGTTTACGCACAAATAGGCTCGTTCGACCAGAGTATTATCGTGTCCAATGACCTGCTCGGCATCTCGCTCGACAAGTATCTGGGCAGTGACTATCCACTCTATAAGAAGTACGGCTATAGTGCTGAGCAACGGAAGCAGATGCAGCGTTCCTATATCGTTCCTGACTGTATCAGTTTCTTCCTGCTTTATCATTTTCCGCTGGCTGACGGCCAGGAGACGACTCCTGAGCTTCGCCACCAGCATATAGGACGTATCCAGTGGGTGGTCAACCATGTGTTGAAGCGTCCTTTCTTCGATACGCCCAACGTCAAGGAGGCCGACCGCTTCATGAAGGCCCATCATAACCTCTCTGTCGAACAGTTCCTGAAATCTTCTTAATAAGTGCGGCTTGTTTGAATTTTTTTCGTATCTTTGCACCATCAATCAAAAGAAACTGAAGATATGAAGAAATCCGTGATAGGCGGAGCCTTGATGCTCCTTCTGACGCTGACGGCAATGGCCGGACAGAAACTGGACTTGAAGTCAATTACCAATGGCGACTTTGCTGCCGAGACGCTGGCTGGGGTGGAACCCCTTGCCGACGGCGAGACCTACGCCCGTATCTCGGAAGATGGCAAGCGTATCGTGGCTTACTCCTTTAAGACGGGCAAGCAGACGGCAGTGCTCTTCGACGCCACATCGGCACGCGGCCCGCAGGTGTACCATGTCGACGACTACACCATCAGTCCTGACGGCTCGCGCCTGCTCATCCAGACACAGACGAAGAGCATCTACCGCCGTTCGAAGACGGCCACCTATTATATTTATACTATCCAGAACAACAAACTGGAACCGCTCAGCGACGGTGGTCCGCAACAGTCGCCGGTGTGGAGCCCTGATGGCAATGTCATCGCCTTTGTCCGCGACAATAACATCTTCCTCGTCAAGCTGCTCTATGACAATGCCGAGAGTCAGGTGACCAAGGACGGTCGTGCGAACGAAGTCATCAATGGCATTCCTGACTGGGTATACGAGGAGGAGTTCTCGACAAATGTGTCGATGGTCTTCTCGGCCAACTCCCAGCAGCTGCTTTGGATACGTTACGACGAGTCGCAGGTGCCGCTCTTCACCTTGCCGGAGTACAGCTACAAGTACCCGAAGGCTGGCGAGCAGAACTCGAAGGTTTGCGTCTTGTCATACGACATCAAGAGTCATCAGACGCGTAAGCTAGAGCTGCCGCTGGAGCCCGATGGCTATATTCCCCGTATCCTGCCGACTGAAGACCCTGCGAAAGTGGCCGTCGTCACCATGAATCGCCATCAGGACCAGTTGCGCATCTATATGTGCAACCCGCTGTCAACAGTCTGCCAGCTTGTGGTTGAGGATAAGGTTGAGAAGTACATTAAGGAGGAGGTGCTGGCAGGCCTGAAGATTACTGGCAACCATATCTTGCTGCCCAGCGAACGTGATGGCTATAATCACCTGTACCTCTATGCCTTGAACGGACAGTTGATTCAGACGGTGGGTGATCTGGAGAAACCAGGACAGCGTCTCGGAGGTGTCGCACACACCATCGTCACCGATGTCTATGGCTACGATGAGTTGACAGGTGACATCTATTATGCTGCCCTAAACGGAGATCCAACCAACCAGAAAGTCTATGTCACCCATAAGAACGGCAAGACCGACTGTCTGTCGCCGAAGGATGGCTGGAATACGGCCATTTTCTCGGCAGACTTCAAGTACTATGTCTCGACGTGGAGCGACCTGAATACGCCGACCGTCTATGCGCTCTGCAATAACCAAGGCAAAACGCTCTCCACACTTATCGACAACAAGACTCTGAAGCAAAAGTACGATTCATACGACATGGGCACGAAAGAGTTCTTTGTCATCACCACACCCGACGAGAAGTTCATAGCCTGGATAGTGAAACCCAAGGACTTCAACCCGCAGAAGAAGTATCCCGTCATCATGTACCAGTACGGCGGCCCTGGCAGCCAGCAGGTGAAGAATGCCTGGGGCATCGGTATGTCGGGACAGGGCGCCATCCTCGAACAATACCTCTGTCAGCAAGGCTACATCTGTGTCTGCGTCGACAACCGCGGTACCGGCGGACGGGGCGCCGATTTCGAGAAGTGTACCTACCTGCGCCTTGGCGAACTGGAGGCACGTGACCAAGTGGAGGCCGCTCTCTGGCTGGCGCAGCAGCCTTATGTCGACAAGGATCGTATAGGTATCTGGGGGTGGTCGTACGGCGGCTGGAACACGCTGATGGCGATGTCCGAAGGACGACCCGTCTTCCGCTGTGGTGTGGCCATTGCTCCGCCGACGTGCTGGCGCTACTACGATACCATCTATACCGAGCGCTATATGCGTACACCGCAAGAGAACCCTCAGGGTTACGACGAGGTGAACCCCATAGCACGTGCCCGCCAGCTGCACGGCGAACTGCTCATCTGTCACGGACTCTCCGACGACAACGTGCACTACCAGAATACGGCCGACTATGTTGAGTCGTTAGTACAGGCAGACAAGGACTTCCGTCAGCTGGTATATACCGGCCGCAACCACAGTATCTATGGTGGGAACACCCGCAACCATCTGTTCCGCCAATGCATCAATCACTTTAACGCTGCTTTGAAATGAACTTGTTGCTGGCTATTGTGGCGTCATTGACGCTGGAGGTCTCCAACCCCACGACGGAGTATCGTGAGCAGGTGGTGGAGGTCTCTCTCGATAGTATCCTTGCTCGACTGGGTACGACGAAGGACAGCCTGCGTGTCCGCGACGCCGCAGGACTGGACGTGCCATTTCAGGTGACATTCGACAGAAAGTTGCTTGTTGAGACCTCCGTCCGCAAGGGTGGGGTGACCCGCTTCACGCTGACGAAGGGCACGCACCCGCAGTTCCCGATAGTCTGTCACGGAGCCCTGCACCCTGAGCGCAAGGACGACTTTGCGTGGGAGAACGACCGCGGTGCCTATCGTGTCTACGGCCCAGCTCTGGAACGGACCGGCGAGCGTTCCTTCGGCATCGACGTGTGGACGAAGAACACGCCCGAACTCGTCGTCGATGACCGTTACTACATTGAGGACGTGGTGACCATTCCGCGCATCGACTCCATCTACCGTAACAACTGGCACGTTCGCGACTCGCTGTACCGCCTGATCTCCTACCACTACGACCACGGCCGAGGTCTAGATCCCTATCGGGTCGGCGCCTCGCTGGGCTGTGGCGCGCCGGCTCTGATGGTGGGCGACAGTCTGGTGATGCCTTACTGTTTTGAGCGCTACGAGGTGCTCGACGAGGGTCCCCTACGCTTCACCGTCCGTCTGGAGCAGAGCCCGCGCATGGTTTGCGGCGTGCGTGTCGTCGAGAACCGCCTCATCACACTCGACAAAGGCTCGAACTTCTGTAAGATGGAGGTGTGGTACGTCGGTATCACCAGTCTGTCAAAGCAGCTGGCACTGAACAATCCGGCAAAGACCGTGACATTCTGCTCGGGCGTCGTCCTCCAGCCCGAGGACCGTGAGTCATACGTCCTCGGCAAGAACTACGTTGCCTATACTGACCCCACCGACCAGCCTAATGTCCACCAGGCCCCGCTCTATGTGGCAGTTCTCTTCCCTAACGGCAATGTCACCACCCGCCGTCAGGACAACCACGTGCTGGGCATTGTCAACGACTACGACCGCAAACCCTACACCTACTACTTCGGATCAGCTTGGGCAAAGTACGATGTCCGAACCGAAGAGGAGTGGACTGCCCGCATCCAGTGGTTCCTGCGCCAGCTAGAGCAGCCGGTCGTGGTGCGGATTGTGTAGGAGTTAAATAAGGTGGACTTATCAATGGAAAAGGTGACCTTTAGCTGGCTAAAGGTCACCTTTTCATCTCTAAAGGTAAGCTTTAGAAAATTTTCTGTTATTGAAAATTCCCTAAAGCAAAGCAGTTCGTTGGTGAATTAGTAGGCGAAGAGGGGATAGTTCTTCATCGTCTCGTTGACCTCGCCGCGAACCTTGGCGATGACCTGTTCGTTCTCAGGATCATTGAGTACCTCCTCAATCCAGGCGGCAATCTGAACCATCAGGTCCTCCTTAGCACCACGTGTGGTGATGGCGGGCGTACCGAGGCGGATACCGCTGGTCTGGAAGGCCGAGCGGGTGTCGAACGGTACCATGTTCTTGTTGACAGTGATGTCGGCGGCAACAAGGGCGTTCTCAGCCACCTTACCAGTCAGCTCGGGATACTTCGAACGAAGGTCAACGAGCATCGAGTGGTTGTCGGTGCCGCCGCTGACGATGCCGAAGCCGCGCTTTACCAGCTCCTCGGCCAGCACGGCAGCATTCTTCTTCACCTGCTTGGCCCACTCCTTGAACTCGGGCTGCAGAGCCTCACCGAAGGCAACGGCCTTGGCGGCGATGACGTGCTCCAGCGGACCGCCCTGCTGTCCGGGGAAGACAGCGGAGTTGAGCAGCTGTGACATCTTCTTCACGACACCCTTCGGCGTGGTGTATCCCCAGGGGTTGTCGAAGTCCTTACCCAACAGGATGATACCGCCACGGGGACCGCGCAGCGTCTTATGTGTGGTCGAGGTGACAATGTGTGCCCACTTTACGGGGTTATCGAGCAGTCCGGCTGCAATGAGACCAGCGGGGTGAGCCATATCAATCATCAGCAGGGCACCCACCTTGTCGGCAATCTCGCGCATACGCTTGTAGTCCCACTCGCGGCTGTAGGCTGAGCCACCGCCGATAATCAGCTTCGGTTTGTTCTCAATAGCGAGCTTCTCCATCTCGTCATAGTCAACGCGGCCCGTTTCCTTGTTCAGGTTGTAGCCTACGGGCTTGTAAAGAATACCAGAGGTGTTGACGAGTGAACCATGAGAGAGGTGCCCGCCATGGTCGAGGTTCAGACCCATGAAGCAGTCGCCGGGCTTCAAAACGGCCAGAAGCACGGCGGCATTGGCCTGGGCTCCAGAGTGGGGCTGCACGTTGGCGTACTCGGCACCAAACAGCTTGCACACACGATCGATGGCCAGCTGTTCTACCTCATCGACCACTTGGCAACCGCCGTAGTAACGGTGGCCGGGATAGCCCTCGGCATACTTGTTGGTAAGGTACGAGCCCATGGCCTCCATGACCTGGTCACTTACAAAGTTCTCACTGGCAATCAGCTCAATGCCTTTCAGCTGGCGCTGATGCTCGCGCTCAATCATCTCGAAGATGGTGTTGTCTCTTTTCATCTCTGTTGTCTATTATGTTTTTGTAACATTCTTGTAAAATCGCCTGCAAAGGTACGAATAAGTGAGCGAAATCCCAAATTTATTTGAGATTTTCTAACTTACGATTTATGCCAGACAGAAGTCCAGCGCGTCAGCTATGAAATGCTTGTCCAGATGCTGGCCGATAAACACGAGTTTCTGCATACGGTCGCCGTACTCATCGTCCCAGTCCTGACGTAGGCCGGGGTTGCGGTCCATCAGGTCCTCGAGTTCGTCCTTCGGCATGGTGGCGTACCACTGGCCAGCGTTGCGCAGGCTCACTTGGCGACCAGCCTGCTCGAAGAGGTAGCAGGTGTCGGGCTCGTCCTTGAACCAGCAGATGCCCTTGGCGCGGATAATGCCCTTGGGCCACTTGCGGGCCACGAACTCGTCGAACAGTCCGAGGTTGAACGGACGGCGGGCGTAGTACACGTAGGTACCAATGCCATACTCCTCGGCCTCGCCCTCATCGTGGTCATGGTGGTGATGATGATGGTGGTGATGGTGCTCTTGCTCATCATCGTCATCATCGTGCTCATGATGGTGCTCATGCTCGTCGTCATCATCGTCATCGTCGTCATGATCGTGATGATGCTCCACTTCTTGAATCCATCGTGCTGACGTGGCCACCTCATCGAAGTCAAACATATTGGTGTTGATTATCTTGTCGAGCTCTACATCGCCGTAGTTTGTCTCGATGATCTCGGCCTTGGGCTGCAGGGCACGCACAATTTCACGGATATGTGCCAGTTCCTCGGGTTTCACCTCGGCAGCTTTGTTCAGCAGGATGATGTTACAGAACTCAATCTGTTGGATGACGAGGTTTTCGATGTCCTCCTCATCGATGCTCGGACGGGTGAGGTTAAGGCCGCTGCCGAACTCGTCGCGCATACGCAGAGCATCGACGACGGTGACAATGGCGTCCAGACGAGGCTGAACCTCCATATCGGGCGTCATCGAGGGGATGGAGCAGATGGTCTGGGCAATGGGGCCGGGCTCGCAGATGCCACTGGCCTCGATGACGATGTAGTCGAAGCGTGCCATCCCGAGCAGGTCCTCGATCTGCTTCACGAGGTCCATCTTCAGCGTGCAGCAGATACAGCCGTTCTGCAGGGCCACCAGCGAGTCGTCCTGCTCGTTCACGATGCCGCCCTTCTCAATGAGATTGGCGTCGATGTTCACCTCGCCGATGTCGTTGACGATAACGGCAAACTTTATGCCACGCTGGTTGCTTAATATCCTATTTAATAAGGTGGTCTTGCCGCTGCCTAAGTAGCCTGTCAACAGCAGTACGGGTATCTCAGTTTTTTTAGTAATCATATCTTTCATTTTTCATCTCTCATCTCACACCAGCTCCACTCGGTTGATGTCTTGTTCTTTTTCGCAGTAGTGGCAGGTCAGGATGTTGCCGGACACGTGGAAGTAGGTGGACATCGGCTCGTTGTTGGTGATACACTTGGGGTTGTTGCACTTCACGATGCCACGTATCTCGTCGGGTGTCTCAACGGTCTTCTTCTCGACCACCTCGTAGTCGCGGATAATGTTCAGGATAACCTTGGGGGCAACGACTGAGAGACGTGAGATTTCATCGTCGGTAAAGAACTTGTTGCTTACCTTGATAATTCCTTTATTTCCAACCTTTTGCGATGGGTAGTTAAAACCAATGGTTACGGGTGTCTTTAGGTCGAAAAGGCCCAAGAGCGAAGCCACCTGATAAGTCTTTTCTGCGGGTATGTGGTCGATAACGGTGCCGTGCTCAATGGCGGCTACCAGTCGTTCTTTCTTGTTTATCATGCTTAAATTTGTGTAATTCGTGAAATCCGTGAAATTCGTTGTCTTACAAAATAATTGTCTTGTCTGCTTTTACCTCATCGAGTGTGATGCCGAGCACATCGCAGAAGATGGCTTCGCGGGCGAAGAGTCCGTTGCCGGCCTGCTGTATGTAATAGGCGTGCGGGTTGTCATCCACCTCGTAGGCTATCTCGTTGACACGGGGTAGGGGGTGGAGGATCTTCATGTTAGGCTTCGCCAGACGGAGCATATCGTTGTTCAGAATGTAGACGTTCTTCACACGCTCGTACTCCATCAAGTCCGAGAAACGCTCTTTCTGCACACGCGTCATATAGAGGATGTCTGCGTCCTGGATGACTTTCTCGTTGAAGGCCGTGTGCTCGGTGTACTTGATGCCGTGCTCGTCGCAATAGAGCTTGTACTCCTTGGGCATGGCTAGCTCCTTCGGTGCTACGAAATGGAACGTCGGATTGAAGTGGCGCATGGCCATCAGCAATGAGTGGACGGTGCGGCCGTACTTCAGGTCGCCTACCATATAGATGTTCAGGTTCTCAAGCGTTCCTTGTGTCTTATAGATACTATAGAGGTCAAGCATGCACTGCGAGGGATGCTGGTGGGCACCGTCACCGGCATTGACAATGGGGATGGGAGCCACCTCGGAGGCGTATTGTGCCGCACCCTCAATGTAATGGCGCATGACAATCACGTCTGCGTAGTTCGAGACCATCAGGATGGTGTCCTTCAGCGTCTCGCCCTTCGTGCCGCTGGTAATCTTCGGATCGGCAAAGCCGATGACACGGGCGCCGAGACGGTTCGCTGCCGTCTCAAAAGAGAGACGCGTACGGGTAGACGGTTCGAAGAATAGTGTGGCGACGACTTTACCTTTTAGCAACTCGCGGTTAGGGTGCTTCTCGAATTCCTGAGCCATCTCAATCATGTAGAGAATTTTCTCACGGGTAAGGTCGGCAATGGTGACAAAATTATGCTTTTCCATCGTTCTTCTAGTTTTGATGCGACAAAATTACACATAATTTCCCGATTTCGTGCGATAATTCGTGAGAATTTTGTATTTTTGCACCGAAATTTAGATTTCTATGAGAAAGTTTTTTGTTCGATTCCTTTGGACTGTGCTTATCGCAGGCGTTCTGACGGCTGCCACGGCGTTCTATGCCATCAGCGAAGGATGGATAGGATATATGCCACCTATTGAGGACTTGCAGAACCCGATTAACAGGTTTGCCACACAGATTTATTCTGCTGACGGAAAGGTGTTGGGAACATGGAACTATAACCGTGAGAACAGGATTATAGTCGACTATACGAAACTTGCTCCCAGTTTGGTTGAGGCTCTTGTGGCTACTGAGGATGCTCGCTTCTACGAACACTCCGGCATCGATTTCTATGCCTTGGGACGTGCCATCGTCAAAAGAGGTGTTATGGGACAGAAGTCGGCCGGCGGCGGTTCGACCATCACCCAGCAGTTGGCCAAGCAGCTCTATTCGGAGACGGCTCATTCAACGCTTGAAAGACTACTGCAGAAACCCATCGAGTGGGTAATAGCTGTGAAGTTGGAACGAAACTACACGAAGGACGAGATTATTACGATGTATCTCAACTACTTCGATTTCCTGCATAACGCCGTGGGTATCAAGACGGCAGCCAATACTTACTTCAGCAAAGAACCGAAGGATCTCACGGTGACGGAGGCGGCAACACTCATAGGCCTCTGCAAGAACCCCTCATTCTTTAATCCTGTGCGCTACCCGGAGCGGTCGCGCGACCGCCGTAATGTCGTGCTCAGCCAGATGGCAAAGGCTGGCTATATCACTGAACAGCAGCGTGAGGAGTATAGCCAGGAACCGCTGAAGCTGAATTTCCATGTGGCCGACCACAAGGACGGATTGGCGGTGTATTTCCGCGACTTCCTGCGTCGTTATATGACTGCAAAGAAACCCCGTCGCGAGGATTATCCGTCATGGGGCGGAGTGAAGTATCATATCGACTCCATCAGTTGGGAGAACGACCCGCTTTTCGGCTGGTGCAACAAAAACAGGAAACGCGACGGTTCACCTTATAATATATATACGGATGGACTGAAGGTGCATACGACCATTGACTCGCGTATGCAGAAATATGCCGAGCAAGCCTGTTATGAGCACGTAGTCAAGTTCTTGCAACCTGCTTTCAATCGTGAGAATAGGGGTAAATCTACAGCACCTTTCACCGGAAAATTGACACCGGCTGAGGTCCGTAAAATTCTGATGAGGTCTGTCAGACAGAGCGAGCGTTACAGAGCACTTAAGGAGGGTGGGGCTTCGGACGATGAAATCGACCAGTCCTTCAAGACTCCAACGCGGATGTCAATATTTACCTACCATGGAGAGGTGGACACTACGATGACGCCCATGGACTCCATACGATACTTGAAGTCGTTCCTACGTACAGGATTTATGTCCATGTGTCCCCAGAATGGTTATGTTAAGGCCTATGTCGGAGGACTTGACTTTACACATTTCGCCTACGACATGGTGATGGACGGAAGACGCCAAGTGGGCTCGACCATCAAACCCTATCTCTACTCCCTTGCTATGGAGAACGGATTCTCGCCATGCGACCTGGCTCCAAATGTGCAGCAGACTTATATAGTGGCAGGTAAACCGTGGACACCACGCAATGGCAGTCGTGCACGCTATGGTGACATGGTTACCCTTAAATGGGGACTCCAGCAGTCAAACAACTGGATATCCGCTTATCTGATGAGCAAACTGAATCCTTCCGCTTTCGTGACATTGCTTCATGAGTACGGCATACGGAATCCGGAAATCCATCCATCTATGGCCCTGTGTCTTGGTCCTTGTGAAATTACGGTAGGCGAGATGGTCAGCGCGTATACGGCGTTCGTCAACCATGGCATTCGTGCCGCACATATGTTCGTTACCAAAATTGAGGATAGCGAGGGGAACGTCGTGGCACAGTTCCAGCCCCGAATGAACGAGGTGATTAGCGAGGAAAGTGCTCACAAGATGCTCTATATGCTGAAAGCGGTCGTCGACGGTGGAACGGCATCGCGTTTGCGCCATAAGTATAATCTGAAAGGCGAAATGGCAGGAAAGACCGGTACGACAAACAACAATTCTGATGCGTGGTTCATGGGAATCACCCCAACACTCGTCTCGGGTTGTTGGGTAGGAGGTGACGACCGCGATATCCATTTCGATACCATGCAGTATGGACAAGGCGCCGCTATGGCTTTGCCTATATTCGCTATATATATGAAAAAGGTGTATGCCGACCAGCAGCTGGGATATAACGAAAATGCGGTGTTCGACCTGGATGCGGGCTATAATCCTTGCTCTTATTCAAGCAGCGCAACAGGAGACGACGATGACGGAAACGACATAGAAGAGGTCTTCGAATAGTCTTCGACGACCAATGTTCTATAACATAAATGGCGGTTTTGTCATAAAACGCGAAAATTTTCGTGTTTGTTTGAAAATAGTTCCGAAAAAATTTGGAGGGTATTGTAAAAATGCGTACCTTTGCATCCGCTTTCGCTCAAAAAGTAGGGCGCAGGCATCGAA
>JAEEQH010000046.1 GCA_016285245.1 Prevotella sp. | reverse complement strand
TTCGGCACAGGACAGATGGCGCGCGACATGACGCTCTACGTCGACGACGACGGACGGGCTTACCACATCTTCTCGAGCGAGGAGAACCTGACGCTCCACATTGCCGAGCTGACCGCCGACTACCTGCACCACACCGGCCGCTACGTCCGCGTAGCCCCCGCCGGCCACAACGAGGCGCCCGCCATCTTCAAGCACGACGGCACCTACTGGATGATTACCTCGGGCTGCACGGGCTGGGAGCCTAACGAGGCCCGTATGTTCTCCGCTCCCAGCATCTGGGGACCGTGGACACAGCACCCCAACCCCTGTCGCGGCCCGCTGGCCGAGAAGACCTTTGGCGGACAGAGCACCTTCATCCTGCCCGTCGACGGCCAGTACATCTTCATGGCCGACATCTGGCGCCCGCGCCATCCCCGCGATGCCCGCTACATCTGGCTCCCCATCGAGTTTGAGCAGGGCAAGCCCGTCGTCCGCTGGCGCGACGAGTGGCAGCCTACGCTGTCTTCGGCAGCTGGTAAGTAAACTCGTCGAAGTCGGTAAAACCCATCTGTTCGAGTTGGCGGCGACTGCGCAGGCGGTCGCCGTTGCTGTTATAGCCCTGAATCAGGGGCAGACGGATGGTGACCTTCGGCTGCAGACCCTGTTCGGCCAGATAGCCGAGGTTGGCTACAATCTGGGCGTTGTCGGCTTGGCAGTAGCTGCGGTAGATGTCGGGCGACAGGTCCTTCACGTCCACGTAGTAGTGGTCAACGTAGGGCACCACCTGCTGCAGCCTGCTGAGCGGCACGTTGAGCGACGTTTCCATATAGATGTTCCACTCGAGCGGGCATCGTCGGCAGAAGTCGGCAATGACGTCGCTGCGCAACAACGGTTCGCCGCCGCCGAAGCAGATGCCGCCACCCGTGGCCTGGAAGTAGAGGTCGTCGACGGCCGTCTGCTGCAGAATCTCCTCTGCCGTAAGCCGCTGCCACACGCCGTCAGGGCGCAGGCACTGGCTGTTCAGACAATAGCGGCAGCTGAGCGGACAGCCGTGGAAGGCTACCAGCGTGGTGACGCCCGTGCCGTCGGTGGTCAGCCGGTGGCGGCAGATGCCTATGAGCGGTACTTTCATTACAGGCGGAAGGTTACGGGGATGGTGTATTTCACGGCCACCGTCACGCCGTTCTGTCGGCCGGGAATCCACTTGGGCATGACATTGACCACGCGCAGCGCTTCGGCATCGAGCAGCGGGTCGAGGCTCTTGGCGACCTTTGCCTGGCTGATGCTGCCGTCGCGCTCTACTACGAAGGTCACGATGACGCGGCCCTGAATGCAGCTCTCCTTGCACTCCGGCGGGTACTGTATGCTGCTCGCCAAATACTCCATCAGCTTCCTGTCACCACCCGGGAACATCGGCATCTGTTCGGCTATGTCGCCAAACACCTTAGTAGTGTCGGGTGGTGCCATCGGGTTGTAGGGCGGATCCATCGGCGCCTCGACCGCACCGACCGCGCCAATCACTACGTCATCGTCTTCTTCCTCCTGCGATACAAGCGGAGCTTTCGGGGCAGGGGCGGTTTGCCTCGACTGTTGCTCCTTAACGAAACTGGTAGTGTCGGGCTCTTCGGGCACGGCGACCTTGCCCACTACCATCGAGTCGCAGCCGGCAGCTGGTTCTTCAACCTCTATGTTGCTCTTCGCACCGTTGGGTTTCTCGGTGACTGCCTTCGTTCCTGTGGAGGTGCAAGCCGAGAGCAGTCCGGCCGACACGCCGATCAGCGACACAGCCCACCCTAACTGTCGCCGCAGTCCGAGCTGCTGTTCCAGATAGCGCACCTCAGCCTCGCAGGCAGGGCAGGTGCCTAAGCACGGCCCGTCGTAGTGGCACTCGTGCGGTTCATACACAATGTCGTTGGCCTCGGCTATTTGCCGACGGATGGCCTTCAGCGTCTTGCAAGTTGATTTTCCTTTTACCATCGTCTTCATTGCTTTTTAGGTTTCTGCTTGCAAAGTTAGCTCTATTTTTCTTTCCACACAACCCCCTGACAGCCATTGACACGCAGTAGCTGGCGTAAGTTGTTGATACTCAATGGCAGTCAGAGTTGCCGTCACTCTCTTTTGACATGCGTGTCAGAAATAAAATGACGCCGAAAGGCGGTTATTCCATGATAATTGTGTAACTTTGCAACCGTGAAACCGATAGTCATATTGTTGTCACTACTACTGGCGACCGCTTGCACCTCTACAGTACCCCAAACATCAGACACAGAGCAATTGATGGGCGAGGCACTCGACGCAATGGGTCGTCACCACCTGTACGAGGCTGAACAGAAAGCCTACAGTGCAGCGATCCTCTCGGTCGACTCCACCGAACTGGCCGATGCACTGACCATGCTCTCGCTGGTCTTTATGCTGGAGGGCAAGGAGCACCAGGCTGAGATGGTGATGGCCGTGCTGCCCCGTGAGCAGACGATGGAGTTCGTGCAGCTGCAGGAGCAGGCCAACGACCGGGGGCGTCGCCGTGAGCGCCTCGTCTTTGGCAGTCTTGTCGGTGCCCTGCTGCTGGCCGTCGGTGGCGGCTACTGGTGGAACCGGCGACGCACGGCAGCCTTCCAGCAGAAGGTAGAC
Organism: Prevotella sp.; assembly: GCA_016285245.1. Lineage (GTDB taxonomy): Bacteria > Bacteroidota > Bacteroidia > Bacteroidales > Bacteroidaceae > Prevotella. Next base: position 14,672 of record JAEEQH010000046.1, on the reverse strand, counting down.
CTGCTGATGCAACAGGCATCGCAGCCTGCTGTCAGGGCCGACATTGTAAAGACGAAACAAGGTGTTGACGTGCTCTACGCCATCCTGCACGACGAGAATATCTCGCAGATGGGCAAGCGCGAGCAGCTGGCCGTCAGCGAGACGCTGCACATCGTAGAACCCGACTTAGCCGCCGTCATCGACACCGTTGAACTGACCCCCAAGGAGACTTTCTACTGCATCATGCACTATTACGGTAAGACCGACCGGCAGAAAGCTCAGTGCTTCTGCTGTACGGAGCAAGCCCTGCGCTCTACGAAGAGCCGCCTGAACAAGAAGCTGAACACTGAACAACTGTTACGCCGAAGCTCGGAACGAAGTGAGAATGCGCCCCCAAAGTCTGTAGACTATTAAAAATACTTAAAAGATAATCGGGGGACGGTTTCGTCCCCCGATCCGGAAAAATGATTACGGATTCCCTGATCACAATCTTTAATACCATTCCCCTTTGCCATTGACATTGACTAAGACTCTATCTTTATAAAATCCTTTTTGATATGTTTTATCAATAAGACTATCATTCAGAAAGGTCAAATGACACAAACTAGAATGACAAGTACGTTTATTAGGCGCATCGCTGAGGTCACGATAGACGCAGCCTAAAAGGTAATGAGCCTCCATCTGTTCATTGGCCTATTTGTAACCTTAGAAGCGGATGTGCTTGAACGGTACGTTGCCCACTTGTGCGGCGCGACGGGGGAATCCGCTGTTGTACATCCGCCCCGTCTGCAGGAGGAACGCGCGCTCGGCACGGCTGATGATCAGGATGTCGGCAAAGAGCTTGATGTTCACGTCATCGCCCGTACTGTCGTAGAAGTCGATATGCTGCACTTTGCCCGGCACATAGCTGACGTAGTCGAGCTTCGAGGCGGCATATTCCAGGAAGCGTACGCTGTCGGACATGAGCATGCACTTACGACCATTGCCCCAGCGGTGGTGCAGTTCCTGCATTTTGGCTAAACAGCGCTCCATCAGCTGCTGCTGTTCCTCAAACGAGATGTCCACACCATCGCGTTCGTGGAAGTCGCCCAGCAGGCGCTGGAAGCGTAGCGAGACAGTGTAGTAGGGCCCGCCCAACGGTTCCGTATACTGACGGATGGCGCGTTCCACTTTCTCTGTGGGCTTAAACAGCTCGTTGAACAGCTCACCGAACTTCTTGCCTCGGGGCAGCAGGTGGGCGTTGGTATAGACGTGCGACTGTCGTGGTGCCTCGCGGAAGCATTTCTTGAACCACAGCTTCTGGAAGAACGGCTCTACCTTTGTGCCGTTACTGCCGCAGTACATGATGCGACTGTCCTGCGGGTTGTAGCTGATGTCATCACCGTCGATGCGCCAGTCAACGATATTGGGCTCCAGATACTCCTCCAGGCGGAAGGGGTTGACGAACCAGATGCGGAAGTCGTAGCCCATCTCCTTGGCTACGTAATAGGCCGACACCATGCCGCGCAGACGGTCGGTCATGCCGTAGTGGTCGGTGCGCCCGTCGAAGAGACAGATCACCTGCTTGCGTTCGTTCTTAGCCCTCGGGGCGTCAGTAGAGTAGTAATGGTCGAGCTCAGCCGCCTTGCGACGCCATTTGCCCCGCTGCTTGAACAGGTTCTGAAACACGTTCTGAATCTCTTTACCTGTGCGGTGGAGCAGACCCTCCTTGCCTCTTATCAGTATCATGCCTCGCCCTCCTTTCCTGATTCTCGAGGTACGAGGTGCGAGGTACGAGGTGCGAGATTACCCTGTTGCTCGTCGAAGTTGATGCGTCCTTTCTCGATGACCAACGGACGACGGCGCACCTGGGTAAGGATGCTGCCCACATACTCGCCCACAACACCGAGGAAGAACAGCTGGACGCTGGCAAAGAGGAAGAGCCCGATAATCAGCGGTGCGAAACCCAGCTGGAACTCGTCCCAGTAAAGCAGCTTGTAGACGAAGTAGACGATGGCCACCAGCAGACTCAGGGCACTGCACACGAAGCCTATGAAGCTGGCCATGCGGAGGGGTACCTTTGAGTGGTTGACGAAGCCAAGCATCGCCATATCATATAAGGTATAGAAGTTGTTCTTCGTCTTGCCGTGCAGGCGCTTGGGCTGGGTGAACTTCACCTCGCCAAGGTCGCCACCATACTCAGCCACCAAACCGCGCATGTAAGGATAGGGGTCGTCGACGGAGCGCAGCAGCTGGACGAACGTGCGGTCGTAAAGTCCGAAGCCCGTAAAATTCTCCACCTGGCGCGTCTCGCTGATGGCCTTGATCACCTTATAGAAGGAGGTGCGCAAGGCATACATTACGGGGTTCTCCTTGCTCTTGTTCTTCACACCGATGACCACGCGGTGGCCCTGCTCCCACTGCTCAATGAACTGCGGAATCAGCTCGGGCGGATCCTGAAGGTCGGCCACCATCAGCATGGCAGCATCGCCCGTTGCCTGACAGAGGCCGTAGAAAGGCGAGCGGATATGCCCGAAGTTCATGGCGTTCATGATGATCTTCACATTCTTGTCGTTGGCGGCAATGCCCTTGAGTACCTCCACCGTGCGGTCGGTAGAGGCGTTGTCGATAAAGATATGCTCATAGTCGTAGCGGTCGGCAAGGCGGTCAAATTGCGCCTTCACCTGACGGTAGAGCTCTTCTACGTTGGGTTCCTCGTTATAGCACGGGGTGACGATGCTGATTTTCTTCTTCATTGCTTATAGACAAATTTCTTCAGTAAAAAATAGGAACAGAGGGCCACGAAGGGGGTGGCCACGATGCCCGCCCAGTAGTATGGGTTTTCGAGGTACGAGGTACGAGATACGAGGTACGCGAACAGCTTGACAAGGGCGGTATTGACGAAGTAGATGACCACGTAGCAGGCGACGAAGCGGAAGATGAGACGCGGGTTGCCGTTGCGGAACACGAGGTTGCCAGTGGTTACGAAATTGAACAGCACACCAAGGACGTTGCTCACCAGCGTAGCCACATAGTAGGGCAAGCCGATGAAGATGGCCAGACAGTAGACGCCCACGCCAAAGGCGGTGTTCAGGCCGCCCACCAGGACGAAGCGCAGCAGCTGGTTGTCTACCACGTCGTAGTATTTCTCTATGATGCGCTTGCCGTTCATCTGTCAACGTCATACACACATTGCTGCTGCAGGTCGTCGGGCATGAAGGGTGCCATTTTCTCCAATGGTGCCGACGACATGCGACCCGTCTCCTTGTCCATGAACGAGGCCGACTTGGGGAAGAGTGTCTGCTCGGGATGCATGTGTACCTCGCAGATGGCAGGCCCCTCGGTAGCCAGTGTGCGGGCAATGGCCTGCTGCAGCGGCTCTCCATTTTCGCTGATGCCAATATAGGGAATGCCATAGGCGGCGGCTATCTTCTCGAGGGAGGGACAGACAACGCCACTCGCGGGATTTGAGCCCGTGAAGTGGCCCTTGAAGAACGACTTCTGGGTGGTTTTGATGGCCAGGTAGCTCTCGTTCTCTATGACGAAGAGCTTCAGCGGCAGACGGTAGGTCACCAGCGTCTGCAACTCCTGGATGTTCATCTGCAACGAGCCGTCGCCAGTGACACAGACGGTTCGAGGTGCGAGGTGCGAGATACGAGGTGCGAGATTACTCTGCAGGTTATTTAGGAGAGAGAGATTTGCCACGCAGGCACCGATGGCGGCAGGCAGGCCGTAGCCCATGGCGGCACAGCCTTGGTTGGCAAACACGCGCACGCCCTGTTTCACTTTCATGGCCTGATAGGTGCAGGTGTAGGCGGTACCGTTTCCCGTCACCACCGTATCGCCGCTGCTGAGCTGAGAGAAGAGCTCGTCGGCAAAGCGGTAGCTGTTGGTATAGCCCTCGCTGTCGGGATTGTCATCGAAGAGCGTGGGCAGCTTTTTCTCAATAGCACGTCCCCACTGGCGCCACGCCTCGAAGTTATCTCGTACCTCGCACCTCATACCTCGTACCTCAAGCATCCCCAGCATCTTGTCGATAAACTCGTCGAGGCCCACATGGATGGGCATGTCGATGCTGAGCGTGGGTTTCATCATCTCGGCCTTGTCGATGTCGACCATCACCTTGTAGGCCTTCGGAGCCAGCAGGTCGTAGGCGTAGCTCACCTGACGGATGCTCAGTCGGGTGCCCATGATGATGAGCAGGTCGGCATTCTGCACCATGATGTTACCAATGCGGTCGCCGCAGATGCCAGGCTTGCCAAAGCATAGCGGGTGGTCGTACCAGATGATGTCGGAACCGCTGATGGCGGTGACCACGGGAATGCCGAGGCACTCAGCCAGCGTAATAAACTGCTGTTCGCGACGGGCCAGCCGCACACCGTTGCCCACGTAGATAACGGGGCTCTTGGCGGTGGAAATGCGCTGCAGCAGTTCCTCTATCTGACGGTTCACTAAGTCATGGTCAACGGGATCGGCTATCTCCTTGGCGTCAAACTCGCGCAGCTCGTTCTCGTCGACCATAGCGCCCTGCACGTCCAAGGGGATGTCGAGCCACACAGGGCCCGGACGACCGTCTAAGGCAATGGCCACAGCCTTGTCTAGCTCACGCTTGATGTCGAGCGGGTCGTAGATGGTCTTGGCATACTTCGTGATGGGCGTTACCATCGACACGATATCGGCCTCCTGGTCGCCCAACTGACGGAGCGGCAGCTCAGGGTAGCTGTGCTTATAGGTAGAGGTCTTAATCTGTCCGGAAATATAGAGCCCGGGAATGGAGTCTAAGTACTGTCCCAGCACACCGGTAATGGCGTTGGTGCCGCCAGGGCCTGTGGTAACACAGGTGACGGCGAGGCGGCCACTGGCACGATAGTAGCCTTCGCCACAGATGGCCGATGCCTGCTCGTGGTGGTTGCACACATAAGAGAGGCCGGGGGTGTGGCCTATCGAGTCGTTCAGGTGCATAGCACCACCGCCGGTTACCATGAAGCAATGGCTGATGCCATGCTTGCTGACCAGATGCTGGAAGATGAAATCGCTTACCTTGATCATTTATTGAGATTTGAGAGTATACTTGTTATGACGTTGTCGAATGAGTATTCGCTGAGGGTGCCTACCACGTTGCGGGTTTTCGTCATGTCGGGCAGCAAGGATACTACGTTTTGGGGGGTGATGGCACCGTAATTCAGCGGGCTCTTGCTCCCCGCCAGCTCCTTCATGCGCTCCACGAATTCCTTCAGGGGGCGGCTGTCGTCGGAGGCTATGTTAAAGACCTCGCTACGAAAGTCTTGGCGACTCAGGGCATAGTCGCAGAGGGTGACCACCTGCCGCGTGGCATCCTTCACATAGAGGAAATTCCATTGCTGGGTGCAGGGGCTCAGGTCGATGGCCTCGTTGCGCAACATCTTGTCAAGACTGCTCATGACGAGCGTCCACGGGTGGTCTGTCTCGCCATAGAGGCTGAAGATACGCAGGTGCAGGTACTTGATGCCAAGCTGTGCCGAGAGTTCCGACAGCCGCTGGAAGGTCTCCAACTTCGCCTTGCCATAGGCAGAAAAGGGGTTGCAGGGCGTCTGCTCGCTGATAGGCGTCAGCACCGTGCCATACTCTGCCTGTGAACCTGCCTCGACAAACAGGCGGCAGCCCATCTTGTCGGCACCAAACATGGCAGCGATGGTGTGAATGACGTTCGCCTGCTGCACCTCTTCCTGATTGCGCCCGTCGTGGCCGGTACCCTCCCAAGCGAGGTTCACCCATACATCAGCCTCGGGCACGTCGCGGTAGAGCCCGCCGTAGTCGCTCATGTCAGCCAGCACCAGCTCAACGCCCAGGGGAATATCAGCCAAGGCGGACGACTGCGGACGGCATACGGCCACCACCTCATGACCGTCCTGCATCAGACGGCTGACGAGCTCACGGCCCAGGAAACTGGTGGCACCAGTGACGACGTACTTCATAAACGGTTTTCCTTTAATATCCTAAGAAGGTCTTGATCTGTTCCACGCACAGCTGATACACATCCTCCGTGCGGTAGCGGCGATACCAGTCGGCAGTGAGACGGCAGCATTCGTCAATATCGGTACGCGGCTCCCAACCTAAGCGGAACTTCGCCTTGCTGATGTCGAGCAGCAGCAGGTTGGCTTCGTGAAGGGCCTCACCCCCAGTCCCTCCTTCCCGAGCAAAGCTCGCCCCCCCGTAGCCTTCCCCACTGGAGAGGGGAGCATTCAGCAGAGTGGCCACCTCCCATACCGTTCTGACGCTCTCCATACGGGGACCGAAGTTCCAGCCTTCGCAATAGGCGGTAGGCTCCTGCAGCATCTTGGCTGCCAAGAGCAGATAGCCGCTCAGGGGCTCCAAGACATGCTGCCAGGGACGGATGGCATGCGGAGAGCGTATCTCTACCTCCTTGCCAGCCTCCAAGGCACGTATGCAGTCGGGCACGATGCGGTCCTTCGCCCAGTCACCGCCTCCGATGACGTTGCCTGCCCTCGCGCTGGCAATGCTCACATGATGCTTGCGACCGTAGTCCGCAGGATTGAAGAACGAACGGCGCCACGAGCTGATGGCAATCTCGCAGGCACCCTTCGACGACGAGTAGGGGTCGTAGCCGCCCATCGGCTCGTCCTCGCGGTAGCCCCACAGCTGTTCGCGGTTCTCGTAGCACTTGTCGGTGGTAATCATCACCACGGCACGCACACTCTCCGTCACGCGAACGGCCTCCATCACGTTGATGCTGCCCATGACGTTCACTTCGTAAGTCTCGACAGGTATCTCATAGCTCAGCCTTACCAACGGCTGGGCGGCCAAGTGGAACACCACCTCGGGCTCATACTCCCTAAAAATCTCTTTCAACCGCTCACCGTCGCGAATGTCGGCACGGATATCGGCCTTTATCTTTCCGCCAATACCCGAGAGTACAAAGTTGTCCTTCTCGCTGTAAGGATCCAAGCCAACGCCCACCACCTCGGCGCCCATCTCGTGGAGCCAGATACTCAGCCACGAGCCCTTGAAGCCCGTATGTCCGGTGACCAGCACGCGCCTTCCGCGGAACGTTTCTGCCAGCAATTTGTCATTCATATCTTTTTCCTTCCCCTTTTTTGGGGATTTCGCCGCAAATATACACAAAAAATCCCGAACTGCCAAGACAACCCTTAACAATTCGGTTCATCACCTATCTATTTGCTGATGGACAAAGGGCACACACCCCCTGATATCTATTGGAATGGTTTCCGTGGTGAACCCCTCCTCCGTAACGTTGATGCGCACCATGCAGGCACGACTGTTGATGGGGCTTGGCTGGTCGAAGATGAAGTTGCCCACGCTATAGTAGATGCGCTTTTCGAGGTAGGGAACAGCGCAGTCCTCGATGGTTTGCAACGTATGCGTGTGGTGACAGACAAGGAGGTCGGCACCAGCCATGATCAACTGACGGGCTTCTACGCGCTGACGGGGAACGGGCCGCAGGGTATGCTCGCCGCCCCAATGCAACGAAACGATAATCACAGCCGTAGAGTCGGCCTTCCTCAGACGGTGGACGCGCTCGAGCAGCGAATCCATGGGTTCCTGACTGACGCAGGGCTTGTCGGGCAGATAGGCATAGTTCTCGAGGGCCAGCCTGAGCGACGGCACCAGCCATACGCGACGGGGCTTCTCTGCCAGCAAAACGGGCTGTGAGGCTTCTTCCATGTTTGCTCCTGCCCCCACAGGCACCATTCCTGCCTCGATGATGTTGCGACGGGTATCCATCAGCCCCTCGCGCCCCTGGTCGATGGCGTGGTTGTTGGCCAGGTTCAGATGGGTGATGCCGTGACGCCTCAGCACGTCAAGCCATTCGGGCTCGGCCCTGAAGATGAAGCGCTTGAAGACGGGGGCCTCGATGCTGGTGGCAGGGCACTCGAGGTTGCCCACCACCACCTGGGCCTCGCGGAACACGGAGTCGACACCTGCGGAAAACAGGTGGTCGGCACCATGATGGGCTATCACCTGACGCACCCCGCGGTCGAGCAGAATGTCGCCAGTGAAAATAATGGTGAAGGGTGAAGGGTGAAGGGTGAGTGGAGATATGTCTGCAGCAGGGTTTTCTCCCTTCACCAGACACCCTTCACCCTTCACCAAAAAGAGGCTAACAGCCAGAGCTATAGAAATACTCCTCATTCACTACCGGTTCCTGCTTCAGGGGGACGATGATGCGCTGCATCCACTCGGGAACGCCCTTGCGCGGATTCTTCTCCAACTGCTGCTGCCACTCCTCATCGGTGAGGCGGGGCATGTTCAGTGGCTGCGTAAACTCACGATAGCTGAGCACGGCACCACGGGTAAGATACAGACAACCGTCCATCTCGACCACCACGTAGATCTCGTCGGCAGCACCGACGGCTTCAAAGAGGATGGATTTTTCGGGATTGTTATCGGCATTGGCCGTATAGACATCGGCCACGAGGGCCACCTTATGGTCGGCACCCTGCACATCGTCCCATCCCATCAGATACTGGTCGGGCTCACGGATGAGGTCGAGCGAGATGTTTTCTAACGTAGCACCCACACACTGCAGCAGGTCGAACTCCTCGTCGGTAGGCGTCGTGCCCGCCAACTCCTTCTCGCTGATGGCCAGCAGGAAGTGCACCTCCTCGCCAATGCGCTCTGTGGCCAGGGCTATCTTCGGAGTCATCATGTGCTGCTCTTTCAGTAGCTTGGCGGTGTTGTCGAGCAGTTCAATGGCCTTCTTCCAGAATCCGATGTTGGGCTCAACATAGCCCTTTACTACCGGGTCGGGCAGTCCTCCGCCACCACACTCGGCACCCATCGGCTGCTTGGCATAGAGGATGGCATCGTGCTTCAGCTCAGCCCATGAAGCCAAGGCGGCGTTCAGGTCCTTCAGCTGCCACTCGGGCGTCACCATAAAGTAAGGCAGTCCCTCAGCCTTCTCGGTATTCATCACCGTCAGCGTGTTCAGCCACTGGGTGGCCATGGTTTCCTGCCAGTCAATTTCAGTCATGCGCTGCTTCATCTTCTTCAGCTGCGAGGTAAAGTCCTTCCACTCGGGCTTCTCACCCGTCAGGGGACGCTGGCGCTGCTCTTCCATCAGCAACTGCTCGGCAGCGCTGACACCCATGGCGGCAAAGACATCGAGGCCCTTGGGCGTGGCGCGCTTCGTGGGCTGCGAGTCGTAGTCGACCATCTCCTGCAGCACCTCGGCATCGGGCTGGTAGCGCTGGGGCATGAGACATATCTTATTGTGGCTCGTACGCTCGAATTTCGGACGTATGCGCGTCTGCTCGTCACCTATCTTCTTCAGCTGCTCCTTTACGATTGCCAGCTGCTGCTCATTGTTGATAATGCCTTCAGTCGTGAGGTGAAGACTGTTCATGACCTGCTGCACCTGCGGTATCGACAGGTTGTCGGGCAATCCCATGAGGTGTCTGATCAGGCGGTTAGTAGTAAAATAGCAGCGCTGGGCGATGGAGTCACTCTGCATGGTCTCTGCCATCAGCATGGCCTCCTTCACCTCTACGTCGTGGTCCAATCCGAAAGGTACGCTCTGCAGCCACATCATACCGCGGAAATAGCGCTGCAACTGCTCGTTGCGGGAATAGTGCCCACGCGGACGGAACAGGCTATAGGCGAAATCCACCTCACGGTAGTCCTCCATAAACTGGCTGATGTTGTTCTCAGCCTTCATCACCTTCTCCACTTCCTCGCGGACGATGGGCAGCTCGTCGCCTACGGCTATCTGCTTGCCCGTCAGCAATTCGTAAGCCACGGCGAAAAAGGCGGCATTGTGTTGAGCCAGCTGGCGCATCTCGTCGCTGGTAGCATTTACAGCCTGACGATGATGGTTGTTGTACATCGACAGCGACAGACGGGTCATCATCGAGTCGAGCTTATGCTCCTCGAGCTCGCGCAGCATGCAGTCGATATAGAGGTGATAAAGCTGCAGGTAGAGGTCGGTGGTCACAAACGAGGGGAACTGGTTGTAGTCGTTCTTCTCGTAGACGTGGAACAGCTGTTCGTTGCCCGCAGGGACGATGGCAAAGCCGTTCTGTGCCAACTGCTGGCACAGCAGCGGGTCAAACTCCTTCAGCTGCTTGGGATTGACGAGGTTGTCCATGTTCACCCGCAGCCCTTCGGCCACGTCGAAGTTCAGCTTCAGCAGCTCATCCTCGCGCTCCTTCAGCCGCTTGACAAACGCCTGTTCCTGGTCGCTCAGCTTCAGCATACCTTTCTCGTCGGCAGCCCGATAGTAGTAGTCGCGCCACGGTTCGTCTTCTTTCTCCTTGACGTTCTCGAAGCTCATCGACTCGTCAAACTTCCACATCAGCGAGTCATACCAGGTAGTGGTCTCGTAGATGCCTCGTATGTAGGCATCCTTGAAGGGGAATCCCTGACGGGCGGCAGGCGCATGGCGCAGCACCCGCAGGTCGGAAAGGTTCAACCCCGACACATCCATGTCGTAGTCAATGCTGTCGATCAGCTTCTCCACATCGAGCTGTGATACAGGCACCTGTACCACACTCTGTTTCTGGCTGCAAGCGACCGTCAGGCTAACGATGCACATCATCAGGAAAACGTTCTTTTTCATTGTCTGAAGTATTTGATTGCTGTTTCTTTGTCCGTACCTTTTATGATATAGCGTTCAAAAGCCATTCCGAAACCTGCCCAACGGTAGTCGGCCACCACAAAAAGGCTGTCGGTGGTGGTTTCCAGGGCGCGTATCTTACCGTCGACAAAGCGGAAGTCCTGGAGGATACCGCCTAACTTCGAGCCCAGCCACAGGGGGCGCACCTTCACGCCCTCATTGCCGCGTGGCCCGGTTTCTCCGCTCAACTTCTTGAAGATAAAGAGGCGCCGTCCCCGTTCTGGATAGAAACGCGTCGACTTGACAACGCCAACCATAGCGTCCTCGCTGCCGTCGCCATCAACGTCACCCGTCTGAAACTGGTAGACGGGATAGGGCAACCGCCAGTCGTTCAGCCAGTAAAGGCTGTCATGCTCGCAACGCAACTGGAACTCCTGTGCTACGCAAAAGCCTGCGAGTAATCCAAACAGACACAGAACAATCCCCCTTTTCATTCTTACTCATTCAAGTTTTTACTTTCAACCACGCACATTTCTTTCTTTTTTTAAGTGGTTGTTTCATTACTTAACTCCTTCCTGTAGCAGCGGTGGCGACGGTTGACGTGGCTTTCCAGATACTGCCACTGGGCAAGCACGCCCTCATTGCTCTCCATCTGCGGTCCGGTCTCTGCCCAGATAAAGCCGTAGCGCTGGAACTGATGGATAAGGTCGTCGAAGATCAGGGCGTTGGCACCCTTCGAGCGATACTCGGGCAGCACACCAATCAGCAGCAGGTCGACGGTATCGGTATTGTGGCGTTTCAGCACCTGGAGTATATGCCACCACCCAAATGGGTAAAGACGTCCGTTCCTACAATGCTGCAGGGCACGGCTCATCGACGAGAAGGTGATGCCGAAGCCCACCATCTTGTCACCGTCCATTATAGCCGTCACCAGGTTCAGGTCGGCAATCTTGATGTAGTCGTTCACCAGTTTGTCAATCTGCGCTGACGACAGCTCACTGAATCCGTAGAGATCCTTATAGGTGGCGTTCAGCAGGTGGAACACCTCGCGCCCCCAGCCCTCGTCAACCAGCTCGCGACGCGTAAACTTATGTACGCGCAAGCCATAGCGCTGCTTCACCATCTCAGCTATCTTGTGGAACTTGAAATTGTCGTCCTGTGGCACCTTCACCTTCAATTCCACGTAGTCGTTGTCCTTCTCCAGGCCCCCGTAGCGGGCGATGTGCTCAGCGTAGTAGGGGTAATTATAGTTGACGTACATGGTCGACAATTCCTCGAATCCGTCAACGAGCATTCCTTCGCGGTCGGTGTCGATAAACCCTAAGGGACCTGCCATCTCGGTCATCCCCCGTTCGCGTCCCCAGTCCTCAACGGCTTTCAGCAAGGCGGCGCTCACTTCCTGGTCGTCAATGAAGTCGAACCACCCGAAGCGCACCTGCCGGCAATCCCACCGCTCGTTGGCACGGCGGTTGATGATAGCCGCCACACGGCCTGCTATCCTGCCGTCCTTGTAGGCCAGGAAATAGTCGGCCTCACAACACTCGAACGACGGGTTCTTGTCGCGTTGCAACGTGGCCATTTCGTCGAAGAACAAAAAGGGAACGGCCTGCTCGCAGTCGCGGTAGAGGTCGTAATAGAACTGAACGAACTGCTTCAGTTCACGTTTCGTAGAAACCTTGCGTATTTCAACCATAATTCTGATTTTGCGCGGCAAAGATACAAAGAAAAAGGGGAAAGTACAAAACTTTTCTGCCTTTTCTCGTTTTCTACCCTCATTTTACTTCTTTCGCTCGTACTTTTCTTTAAACCACTTGTGAAACGTGTATTGTCTTAACTCCTTAACTCCTGAAACGCCTTCACATACTCGTAAAGCTTGCGATAGAAGGGATGACGGGTCATCGTCGTGGCATCGCCCAGGATGATGAGCTTCATGCGCGCACGAGTAATGGCGACGTTCATACGGCGCAGGTCGCGCAGGAAACCGATCTGTCCCTCGTCGTTGGAGCGCACCAGCGAGATGACGATAATGTCGCGCTCCTGCCCCTGGAAACCGTCTACGGTGTTCACGGTTATCAGGTGGCGGAAGGGCTTGAAGTATTCCTTCTTCTTGAACTGCGACCGCAGGTACTGCACCTGCGCACGATAGGGCGAGATGACGCCCACATCCAACCGCTCGTTCAGCACCCGCGTCTTGCCGATCTTCTCAAAATACTCCTGCAGCGTCTGCAGCGTCAGCTCCGCCTCCGCCCTGTTGATTCTTCCAAATGATTCACCAACGAATTCCTCATGAATTCGAGGTTCCTCCTCGCACCTCGAATAATCCACCCACTCCATCGGCACATCGAGGTCGAGTATCGAGCGGTACTTCACCTCGGGCGCACTCTCCACCTGGTTGCCATAGAACCAGTCGCTCGAGAACCGCATAATCTCCTCGTTCATGCGATACTGCATCTTCAGCAGCGTCACCACCTCGGGCTTCTGCTCGGCAATACGCTCCATAAGCGTCTTCCCCAACCCCGCCTTCAGGGCAGCAATGCTCTTCACCGTCGGGGGCAGCTGACAATGGTCGCCAGCCAGGATGACGCGCGAGCAGCGGCGGATGGGTATCCAGCAGGCAGCCTCCAGGGCCTGTGCCGCCTCGTCTATAAATAAGGTGCCAAACTTCTGCCCCTCCAACAGCCGGTGACCAGCACCCACCAGCGTACAGGCAATGACGCGGGCCTCGCCAAAGAGCTGGGCGTTGATGCGGATCTCCAGCTCGGTAGCCCGTTCCTTCAGGCGCGACAGCTTCTGGTGGTAAGCCTCGCCACCCCGCTTGCGGTTGGCCCTCAGCTCACGGATAGCCTTGCGGATGGCCCACAGCAGCTCGTAGTCGGGATGGGCCTCGAAGCGCCGCTCGTAGGTAAACGACAGCATCTTGTCGTTCACGCGCGTGGGGTTACCTATTCTCAATACGGGCACCCCGCGGTCCACCAGTTTCTCGCTAATCCAGTCCACGGCCATATTCGACTGTGCACACACCAGCACCTGGGGTTCCCGTCGCAGCGTCTCGTAGATGGCCTCCACCAGCGTCGTCGTCTTGCCTGTGCCCGGAGGTCCGTGTACCACCGCTACGTCCTTCGCCCACAGCACACGGTTCACGGCCTCCTCCTGCGTCTTGTTCAGATAGGGAAACTGCATCGGGGCAAAGCTGAACGTCTCAGCCTTCTGCTGCGAGTAGAAGAGGTCGCGCAGATACCCCAACCGTCCTTTCGCCCGCATCACGCGCTCCAGCGCGTCGAACATCATCCTATACGACGTCTCGTCGAACGACAGCTGCACGCCCACCTGCTCCTCGCTACCCTGCAGGTCTATCAGCGGCGCATTGTCGGGAACGCTCACCACCATCCGTTCCCCGTCGACATAGCTCACCGTACCCGTAAAGTTGAAGTACTTGAATGAAGTCCCATTAGCCCCATTGGCCCCATTAGCCTTAAAGAACACCACCGGACGCCCATATTCAAAGCCATGCTCTATCTCCGTGTCCTCCGTGCGGAACACCTCCACACACAGCTGGTTCAGCGAGTTATAGTAGCTACGCCCTATGCGCACGGGCCACCACGCATCGCCGCGCTTCACCATCCTCGCCAGTCCCCGCTGCTCCGTCTGCTGGCGATAGGCCTCCTTCTCCGTCTGATACTCCAGCTGGAGCAGCAGCCGTTGCTGTGTCAGTTCCTGTATCGCATTCATGGGCTTATCTACTTCTTAAACACTTACTGTGTGCACTCGCAATTGTAATCTCGATTACAAGTGCAAAGGTACTCAAAATTCGGCATGTGCGCAATAGCCGTTTTCTAAAAGAGTGTTAAATGGTACAAGAGCTCAAATTTCAGCCTTTGCGTGGGGGACTGTCCCAGCTGTGAGTAGCGCAGCGAATCACTGAGGGACTGTCCGGACTGTCCCCTGAGTGCTTCCCCCCCCCGTTGAGTCGATACAACATTCTGTTGAAACTCCAAAGAAAATAGGGAAAAAATTGTATACCCCTGTCTTAGCCTGACTGGTGTTGACTCCTGTAGAGCCTCAAAAAGTTAACGAAAGTTATGAGAAGAGGCCAAAGATTTGCACGCGCCTTCAAGCGTGCCGTTGCAGTAGAGTATCTGCA
>JAEEQH010000017.1 GCA_016285245.1 Prevotella sp. | reverse complement strand
GCGTGATGGCAGAGTCGAGGCGGGCCTCAGAGGGATAATAGATGTTGTAGTGAGCCTGCATGCCGATACCGTCGATGGGCACACCCTTGGCCTTCATCTTCTTCACCATATTATATATACGGTCGCGTTTGTGGGGGTCGACGGTGCTGTAGTCGTTGTAGAACAGCAGGGCCTTGGGGTCGGCCTCGCGGGCAAACTGGAAGGCCTTCTCAATGAACTCGTCGCCACAGAGGCGGTACATGGCACTCTGGCGATAGGGGTCGGTGGCGTTGGCATTGTCTTCCATGGCCTCGTTCACCACGTCCCAGCAGTAGATGACATCCTTATAGCGCGAAACGACGGCATGGATGTGCTTTCTCATGCGCTCATAAAAGACCTCCTTGGTGGGGTTGTCGCCGAGCATCCAGCGGCCAATCTGCGAGTGCCACATCAGACAGTGACCGCGCAGCTTGATGCCGTTCTGACGGGCAAAGTTGGCAATACGGTCGGCATTCTCCCAGTTGAACTGTCCCTCCTGGGGTTCTGTAGGCTCGGGCTTCATGTCGTTCTCGGCAGTCATGCTGTTGAACTCCTTCTTGACGAGAGCCTGTTGTTCGGGGTTAGTCACGTTGCGCTGGTTCACAGCGACACCAATCATGAAGTAATCTTTGTAGACATCCTTCAGACCGATGTTTGCTTTTGGGCTCTGTGCCCATGCTGTACCACTCATGGCGAGGAGCACAGCCATTGCAATAGTCTTCATTTGTTTCATTGTGTTATTGGTTTAAGGGGTTAATAAAAACTTTCTTTCCATTCTGTATGTAGAGGCCCGGACGCAGGGCGTTACCCTTGACGCGACGGCCCTGGAGGTCGTATGTTTCGGTAGATGGTGACTGGTGACTGTTGGTTGGTGACTGGTGGATGGCGTCTATGCCCGTCTGCTCCTTCTGCAGGGCGCGGTGGCGTAGGGCCGAGCGCACGGCGTACCATGCCTTCTTCTTGCCTAAGCCAGAGTCGTAGAGTAGGGGGCTGGAGCTGCTACGCCACGAGTCGTTGTCCTTCGCGCCCCAGATGACCATATAGGGACAGTTGTCGTTGTTGAGGACGATGTCGGTGATGACGCGGTACAGGCGTGCCTGCTCCTCGAGGTTGGCCGTTGTCGTTGAGGGGATGCCCAGATCGAGTTCGGTGACAACGCACTTCAGCCCATCCTCAGCAAAGCTGCTGAAGGTACGTGCCAGCTTCACGGAGTCCACCTGGCCCATGGTGAAGTGACACTGCAGCCCGACGCCGTCGATGGGGATGTTACGCTGCTGCAAGTGTTTCGCCAGGTTGCGGAAGGCCACGGCCTTCGCCTGTCCCTGCTGCTCCACACCGTAGTCGTTCAGATAGAGCACCACCGAGGGGTCGGCCTGACGGGCGTAGACAAAGGCCGAGTCGATATAGTCGTCACCGATGGCCAGCTGCCATACCGAGGGACGCAGCTTGTAACCGTCGGGGTTAGAAAAGACGACTGACTGGTCATCGTCGAGACACTCGTTGACGACATCCCACTCCGTCACCTTGCCCTTGAAGTGCTTCATGACGGTGGTGATGTGGGTCTTCATGATGTTCAGAGCCTGTTGTCGTGTCCAGTTCTTGTCGTTCTTCTTGCCTTTGTCGCCACTCAGCCATTCAGGCTGCTGACTATGCCAGACGAGACAGTGGCCACGGACGGCCATATTGTGTTTTTGGGCATGACTGACGAGTTGGTCGGCGCCGCCCCAGCTGAAGCTTCCCTGCGACGGCTGGAGGACCTCCATCTTCATCTCGTTCTCGGCCACCAGCATATTGAACTGACGGCCACACTCGTCACGCTCATTGTCTAAGCCTTTGTATGTGGACATGGCAATGCCAATCTGCTTGTCGTTCTTCTCGGTGTAGTAGCGCAGGGTGTGCGTGTCGGTATTGTCGTTGATGCCGTCGTCATAGTAGGCACCCATGGTCGACTCCGGAATCTCTGGATCTTCCGGATTCTCCGGGTCGTCTGGATCGTCTGAATCTTCCAGCGACACGAGCCGTGCCACCACTTTGTAGCCGTTGCCGTCAGTAATCTCTTCAAGTGTCCATGTCCCCTTGTCGGGTTTCTGCAGACGGAATGTCCAGTCGCCGGTCTTGGCTTTGGCGGTGAGCAAGGTCAGCTCGGTACCTACCTCAGCGGCAAAACCGCTGAGCGCAGCGATGGCGATGACGGGCTGGGCGTTGCTCGTCTGGAAATCCTCAGTGGTAGTGCTGTATTTCACGTTGCCTGCCACGGCCAGCTGGTCGTAGCTGTCGGCCGATGCCACCTTGAAACGCAGCACCGAGGCGGGATGGACGGTGAGATGGGCATTCTTCGTAGTGGTCACGTAATTCTTTAGCGTCAGTGTGCCGGGTGTTTCGTCGCCGGGCTCGATAGTGCCGTAGTTGTCGACACTGCCGCCGATGCTGCCCGTGCCGCCGAGGATGCCTTTATCGAAGACGAAGACGATGGCCTCGTTCTCGTTGCTCTTGGCACCAGTGCCACCATTCAGCTTCTTCGACTCGGCTTCAGCCCTGTCGTTGTTCACCAGCAGGCGTCCGCCGACGATGCGGAGGGCACCCGTCAGGTTGTTTTTGTTGCCCGTGATGCGATAGGTTCCCGTTCCTTCCTTGATAAGTCCAAGGATTGTAGCGTCTTTGCCTGGGGCGATGGTGCCTGCCAGCGTGGCATCACCGTTCAGGTTACCCACGAGGTAGTACGATGTGCGATTGTCCTTCATATAGCCGCGCAGGGTGGAGCCTTCCTCCATCTCCAGCTCACCCAGACGGAAACCGCCAGCATTGGTGCTGTTAGCCTCGTTACAGAGCACGGCGCCCTTATGTACCGTCACCTTGCAGTTCTGCATGGCGTTGTTCAGCTTGCCGCTATTAATACTTTCCTCGATATTGCCAGGTAAAAACGTCTTGCCGCCATGAGCCAGCACGATGCCGTAGAAACCAGCAGAGGAGGAGTTCTCCTTGAAAGGGTAGATATGGGCGTCGCCCTTGAAGTTCGTCCAGTTGGCCCATGACGAGCCGTTCTTGGTGCCCAGATAGCAACGCTCGCCGCCGGCATAGAGATTGATGGTGCCCTTGCCGCTGACGGTCGAGGTGATATAACAGTAGCGTGCTAGCTGTACGTCGACGGCCTTACCTGCAGCTACGGTGATGGCCTTGTCGTAGGTGACGTAGTTGTCGGAATTATTGTTGCCGTTGCCTCCTCGGGTGTCAATGACGGTGTTTTGCGCCGTCAGTGTCATCGCTACAGTCAATAGCAGGGATATGAAAGTTATTTTCTTCATTTCTGAGTTTTTGCGTGCAAAGGTATAAAAAAATGCGGCACATGCCGTTTTTGCATGTGTCGCATTGTTTTCTGTATGTCTCATTCACTCGGCTGCGAAACGGTATGTCGCGCCTGGCAGTGCCTCTATGTCGTATTCGTAGACTTTGGGCAGTGTCAGCAGTTTCATCTCCTTCAGCTCGGGCGACTGTAGCGGCTCGCGAATCTGTGCCGGGGCGAAGAGCGGGTTGGGGCAGCTGCCCTCAGCCGTCTTCAGCGTGGCACCCTTCGGACCCTTGGCCAGACGCAATGGCACATACGAACGCAGACGGAGCACGCCGCCGATGGTCGAGCGCACCACAGCGGAACGAAGTTTAGCATCGTTCCATTCCTCGTCTACCACGAATCCGCCACGGGCCCTCAGTCCCTTGACAGCCCCCTGGCTCCACTCATCGGGCAGGGCGGGCAACAGGTGGACGGCGCCGTCGTGACTCTGGACGAGCATCTCGCAGATACCGGCGGAGACACCGAAGTTGCCGTCAATCTGGAACGGCGGATGGGCGTCAAAAAGGTTCGGATAGGTGCGGCCGTCAGGATGCTGACGGGCAGAACGGTCGTCGGGCAGCAGGTGCAGCATGTTCTTAATGATGGTAAAGGCGTGGTTGCCATCAAGCATACGTGCCCAGAAGTTGGTCTTCCAGCCGAGACTCCAGCCTGTTGCCATGTCGCCACGCTGGTTCAGCGTGTTGGCGGCAGCGGTGAAGAGGTCGCGATGGCTGAAGGGCGACACCTGGTTCGAGGGGTACAGACCGTAGAGCTGCGAGATATGACGGTGCTGGTCCTTCGGGTCGTCGCCGTCAATCATCCACTCCTGTAGCTGTCCGTGGCGGCCAATCTGCATCGGGGCGATATTTGCCAGCGAGAAGCGCAACTGTTCGGCAAACAGACTGTCACAACCCAGCACCTTGGCTGCCTGGAGTGTCTGCGACAGCACGTCGAAGGCTATCTGGTTGTCCATCGTCGAACCAGCGCAGACATTGGTGTGCTTCCCCATCGGGCCGTGCTCCGGCGACACCGTCGGTACGGTGACCAGCCAGCCGGCGGCCTGCTTGATCTCGCCGTTCGAGGGATAGATCTGCATATAGTCGAGCAGGAATTCGGCGGCGCCCTTCATCACGGGGTAGTACTCTTTCAAGAAATCCTTGTCACCGGTGTAGAGGTAGTGCTGCCAGAGGTGTGTCGTCAGCCAGGCACCGCCCGTGGGGAACATTCCCCAAGGCGTACCGTCGATAGGACCGGCGACACGCCAGAGGTCGGTATTGTGGTGGGCCACCCAGCCGCGACAGTGGTACATCGTCTTGGCTGTCTCGGCGCCCGTCTCGCTAAGGTCCTTCACCATCGAGAACAGGGGTTCCTGCGTCTCAGCGAGGTTGCCGATGAGAGCAGGCCAGTAGTTCATCTCGGCATTGATATTGATGGTGTACTTCGAGTCCCATGGAGCGTTCACACTATTGTTCCATACACCCTGCAAGTTAGCGGCCTGACCACCGGGCTGCGAGCTACTAATCAGCAGGTAGCGGCCATACTGCATCATCAGCGCAACCATGTCAAGATCGCTGGGATCTTTCTCAAAGGCGGCTACGCGCTTATCGGTTTCCAAGGTAGAGTTAGCCGACTTCGGCAATGTCAGCTGCACACGGTTATACTGCTCCTGATACTTGGCGATATGACGCATCAGTAGCTGCTTATACGACTTTCCGTGCGCCGTGGACAAACGCTCGTTGACCTTCTTCATGGCATTGCCGCTGACATCGTGGTAGTTCACGAAGTTGGTAGCTGCCGCAATGTGTAGGGTAGCCGTCGTGGCGTTTTCTACGGTTATCGTCTTTTTGTCATTGCTAACCACTTGACCGTCTGTCTCCACACACACTGAGCAATCTGCCTTCAGCCCTGGCTGAATGCCCTCATGCTCCACGCCATCGACAGTCATAAACATCTGTGCATCATGCAAGCCGTTCTGCCAGCCAGAGATACTGCCAATCAGCGGTTCATGATTAGTTTTCTGCAACGGAGAGGTGAGCTCTAAATTGAACGACAGTGCGCCTTTCTTGTCGGCCTTCAACTGAACGACAATCACACTATCAGCCTGCGAGGCAAAGACGGTGCGCTCGTACTTCACACCATTATATATATAAGAGGTGGTGGCGGTGGCATCGCCGAGGTTCAGCGCACGCTGGTAGGCGGTGACGTCCTTGTGGCCGAGCTGCAGCTTCAGACTGCCAAGCGGCAGGAAACGCATACCGTGGGGGCCGGGGATGAAGTTCTGGTCGATGAGCTTGGCGGCATCGTTCTCCTTGCCCTCGAAGATGAGGCGGCGCACCTCGGACAGCACGCCCAACGACTTCGTGGAGTTGTTGTTGTGGGGCTGTCCGCTCCAGAACGTCTCCTCGTTGAGCTGGATCTCCTCCGTGTCGGTGCCGCCATAGATCATGGCGCCGAGGGCTGAGTTACCTACAGGCAGGGCCTCCAGCCAGTGACTGGCAGGTTTGGCGTACCATAGACGGTGCTGCTGGGCAGCGACAAAAGAGCAAACAAGGCTCAAGATGCAGATAATGGTTAGTCGTTTCATCATAAGTTATGGTTTTTGTTGCAAAGTTACGAAATTATTTGGATAGTTCCGCATTTTTTTGTTACTTTGCAACAAAAATAATATTAAAAACCTAAAAATGAAAAGATTTTTTGTACTTGTAGCCCTTGCGGCTACCCTCACAGCCTCGGCGCAGATAGCTACCCGTATCGAGACCTTCCCCATCAGTAGCGTCCGACTTGGCGACAGCCAGTTCCTGAAGAACCAGCAGCTGGACATCAGCTACCTCCTCGGTCTTGATGCCGACCGTCTGCTGGCACCTTACCTGAAAGGAGCCGGACTGACGCCGAAGGCCGAGAACTACACCAACTGGGAGAACACCGGACTCGACGGTCACATCGGCGGCCACTACGTGTCGGCGCTGAGCTATATGCTGGCTGCCACGGGCAACAAGGAGATTGAGGCGCGCCTCGACTACGTGCTCAACGAGCTGAAACGTTGTCAGGACGCTGCCGGCAACGGCTATTTGGGCGGTGTTCCCGACCCGAAGAAGATCTGGGGCGAGATTGCCGAGGGCAATATCCGCGCCAACTCCTTCGGACTGAACGACCGCTGGGTGCCGCTGTACAATATCCACAAGATTTATGCCGGTCTGCGTGATGCCTACCTCATAGCCGGACGTCAGAGTGCCCGCGAGATGCTGGTGAAGCTGACCGACTGGATGATCGATGAGGTGAAGAGTCTCAGCGAAGAGCAGATACAGCAGATGCTCATCTCGGAGCAGGGCGGCCTGAACGAGACCTTCGCCGACGTGGCTGCTATCACCGGCGACAAGAAGTTCCTGACGCTGGCCCACCAGTTCAGCGACAAGCGTATGCTGGAGCCCCTGCTCAAGGGCGAGGATAACCTCACGGGTAAGCACGCCAACACGCAGATACCGAAGGTCATCGGCTACAAGCGCATTGCCGACCTCGAGGGTCTGCAGGACTGGGACCGCGCTGCGAAGTTCTTCTGGGACGTGGTCATCGGCCAGCGCAGCGTTTCCATTGGCGGCAACTCCATGCGCGAGCACTTCAACCCGACGAACGACTTCAGCGGACTCCTGGAGAGCGAGCAGGGCCCGGAGAGCTGTAACACCTATAATATGCTGCGTCTGACGAAGATGCTCTACCAGACCAGTGCCGACAAGAGCTACATCGACTACTACGAGCAGGCACTCTACAACCATATCCTCTCAATCCTGAACCCCGTGCAGGGCGGTTTCGTCTACTTCACGCCGATGCGCTCCGGCCACTACCGCGTCTACTCACAGCCGCAGACGTCGATGTGGTGCTGTGTGGGTACGGGACTGGAGAACCCCGCCCGCTATGGTGAGATGATCTACGCCCACGAGGGCAACGACCTGCTGGTGAACCTCTTCATCCCCTCGACGCTGACATGGGACGACCTGACCGTCACCCAGAAGAACCGCTTCCCGCAGGAGCCGTCGACCACGCTGACCTTGAAGCTGAAGAAGGCCAAGACGTTCGCGCTGAAGGTGCGACTGCCGAAGTGGACGGAGGCTATGACGGTGGCCGTCAACGGACAGGCCGTTGACTACAAGAGTCAGGGCGGCTATGCCGTCGTCAGCCGCAAGTGGCAGGACGGCGATGTCGTACGCGTGGAGCTGCCGATGCACCTGACCGCCATCACCACCCCCGACGGCAAACCGCAGTACTCGTTCCTCTACGGCCCCATTGTGCTCGCCGCCAAGACGGGTACCGACCGCCAAGACGGTATGTATGCTGACGACAGCCGCGGCGGCCACATTGCCAACGGCCCGAAGATTCCCGCCACGCAGATGCCCGCCATCATCGGTTCCGCCGATGAGATACTCTCTCACCTGCAGCCCGTCGACGGCCGTCCCATGACGTTCAAGCTCACTGGTGTTACCCTGCCGCAGTTCGAGGGCATGACGCTCCAACCATTCTACCAGCTTTACGAGTGCCGCTACCAGATTTACTTCCCCCTCTTCTCGCAGCAGGAGTGGACGGCGAAGCAGCAGGAGCTGGCCGCCGAGGAGCAGGCACGCATGGCCCTGGAGGCACAGACGGTCGACAAGGTCTACTTTGGTGAGCAACAGTCGGAGAGCGACCACTTCTTCAGTGGTAACGGCTCGTGGAACGGCAGCGACGAGGGCATCCACTGGCGTCGCACACGCTCGACCATCAGCTATCAGGTGAAGACCGACGAGGCTAAGACGCTCCGGCTGAAGGGCTTTGCCGACCGTGAGCGCGTCGTCATCACCATCGACGGCAAGGCACTTGGCACCGTCGCCCTCGACCGTCAGGGTCTTGCCACGCTGACACTCCCTGCCGACGTGAAGGGTACGGTCACGCTGACCATTGCCGCCGAGCAGGGCCGTCAGACGCCGCGTCTCAGCGAGGTGCGCCTTTGCAAATAATACACAATAGACTTAAATACTACTGATATGAAAGAGAACCAACACGACATGAACCGCCGCGAGTTCCTGCGGCGCTTGGGACTGGGCATGGGCTCGGCCGTCGCTCTGATGGCTATGGAGCCCCTGAATGTCCTGGCACAAAAGGAGAAGGGAAAGGGTGCGGACAACCGCATGACCTACCGTGTGCAGCACGGCTCCGGCGAGCAGATCTCGCTGCTGGGCTTCGGCATGATGCGTCTGCCGAACAACCAGGAACAGGTGAACGAGCTGGTGGACTACGCCATCGAGCACGGCGTGAACTACTTCGACACCGCCCCGATGTATATGGGTGGACAGTCGGAGGTGCTCATGGGCAACGCCCTGTCGCGCCACCCGCGTGAAAAATACTTCGTCGCCACGAAGATGTCGAACCAGAACCGCCGCACGTGGGCCTTCGAGGAGTCGAAGTCGATGTACGAACGGTCGATGGAGAAGCTGAAGGTCGACTATATCGACTACTACTTGCTCCACAGCATCGGCGGCGGCATGGACTCGCTGAAGGGCCGCTTCCTGGACAACGGCGTCCTCGACTTCCTGCTGAAGGAGCGCGAGGCGGGGCGCATCAAGCACCTCGGCTTCTCGTACCACGGTGACGTGCGCGATTTCGACTGGCTGCTCGACCACAATGACGAGTACCACTGGGACTTCGTGCAGATACAGATGAACTTCCTCGACTGGCGCCATGCCTCCATGCGCGGTGGACGCCGCTCCGATGCCGATGCCGAGTACCTGTATGACAAACTCGACAAGCTCGGCATCCAGTGTGTCATCATGGAACCCCTGCGCGGCGGTGCCTTCGGACGCATGGCACAGGAGCTGACGGACCAGCTGAAGGCCGTCCGCCCCGACGACAGTACGGCTCGCTGGGCCTTCCGTTGGGTGGGCTCCTATCCGAACGTCCTCACCACGCTCAGCGGCATGAACCGTATGGACCATCTGGAAGAGAACGTCAAGACCTTCTCGCCGCTGGAGGCGTGTACCGAGGCCGAAAACAAGCTGCTGGCCGACATCGCCGACCAGATGTCCGGCTTCCCCACCATCCCCTGTACCACCTGCGAGTACTGTATGCCCTGTCCCTATGGCGTGGACATCCCCGGCAACTTCGCCTACTACAACGAGGCCGTCAACAACCACATCCTGCCGCTGCCCGACAAGAGCGCGGCCGACTACGCCGACCGTAAGCAGGCCTTCACCGACGGTTTCAAGAAGGCGCTGCCCGACCAGCAGAAGTGGGCGTACCAGTGTCAGGACTGTGAGGTCTGCCTGTCGAAATGTCCGCAGCAGATACGCATCCCGAACCAGTTAGCACGTATCGTAGAAACACTAAGAGGCCCACGCAAGTGAGCCTCAGAGAGGTGACCTTTTCGTCGCTAAAGACCACCTTTTCGCCAAATAAGGTTACCTTTTCGTCGCTAAAGGTCACCTTTAGAAACGTAAAGGTCATCTTTTCACCGCTAAAGGTGACCTTTTCGTGTATATATATAGTTGTTATATGCAGAAATTATGCCACACTTCCCCATTCGCTATCATACTATGCGCACGCGTACACGTACGCGCATAGTATAGTTGTCATATACTAAAATTATCCCGCTTATCTCGCTTATCCCACACCTGAACTGTTTGCAGGTAATGTGAGATAAGCGGGATAAGCGGGATGTTTTTCTGTTTAGCTACTATATATAGTACACAAAAAGAACCGTCCCCTTTGTGTAGTTTTAGTTGATCAGGAAAATCTTGGTCTGACCCTGGTAGGTGGCCTTGACGGTGGCGCGGCCCTCGACGATGGGACTTACCTCGACCTTCACGCCAGGCACATCGGACTTAGCCTCGAGTTTCGTGCCAGCCTTCAGTGGACCGTAGACTTGATAGCGGATCTGGTCGGCGTAGCCGTTCTGGTTGGTGAAGCGGATAGGCGTTGTGGGGATGTTCAGCTTCTGGCCGTCGGCGGTGATGGTGACCTGGGGAACAGCGGGAACCTCATAATCCAGGCCCTTCGAGAAGCCGATGCCGTGGAGGTCGAAGAGACCCTGTGGACGCTGCGGCTGCTGGGGACCACGACCGCCGAAACCGGGACGGCCTTGCTGCTGGGGCTGCTGCACCTCGGGACCCTCGGCCACGAGGTAGATGGCGTGCTTACCTGTCAGTCCTTCAACGGCGGGAACCTTGGCACCAAAGGTAGCGCCCTTTCTCTGGTCGTTGGCTGGCACATTGATAGTAGCAATCTCCTGACCCTTCCAAGGATCGTCGAGCTTGACATGAATCTTGAAAGCCCCCTTGCCGCTGGACGTCAGGTTGACATAGATATTCGTGCCGTCGCCCTGCTTCGTACCATTGAAAGCCTTGCAGCCCTTGGTGTCCTTGGCCAGACCGCCGAAACCGAAGTACTTGAAGCCGATGATGCCGCCGTTCTGGATACCGGCGAGATCCATGGAGTTGTTCCACACGTCGTGGTTGTCCTGCATCCAGTTGTTGGCATTGGGACCGTAGACGAAGCAGGCGTAGCCAGCGCTATAGTAAGCGTAGGGCGGCAGACCGAAGATCTGGAAGCCCTCGCTGGTCACCTCGGCACCGGTGTAGGTATTGCCGTCGCTGGCGGCAGCCGTCCACACATTATCCTTGACGAAGGGGTCGTAACCGGTAATCTTCACCACACCGCCCTTGGCGACGGGCTTCTTGTCCCACGTGATCTTCACGGGAGCGACCATCGTCTGACGGGCATTGCCGAAGCCGCGTGGCGGACGGTGGTAGAACACGTACCACTGGCCGTTGATCTCCTGCAGCGAGCCGTGGGTGTTGTGGCCGAAGTTGGTGGTGATGAGCTTGGAGCCGTCCTCATTCAGCACGACGCCACGCGAGTCGACCAGCACACCGCCCGAACGCCAGGGGCCGAGGGGCGTGTCGCCGAAGGCATAGCGCAGGGCCGAGTTCGTGTTGCCCAGACCGTACTCCTTGCCGGAGTAGCCGGAGAACACCATCACGTACTTGTTGCCCACCTGACGGATGCTGGAGGCCTCGAAGAAGTTGAAGTCCTTCGGGTCCTGACCTTTGTACAGGGCTTTGTACTCGCTGCCCTCGCGGTCGAGCAGACGGCCGTCGGCGCTGACGGCGGGGATGAACGGGTCGATGGGCTCCGTACCCTCGCGCTTCGAATACATGGTCTTCTGGTCGAGTTCAACAGCGGTAGAATGTTGGAAGCCGTAGAACACGTAGGCACGATAGCCGATGTTGTAGTCCTTGTCCTTCTTGTCGGTGATGTTCTCGATGAACACCGAGGGGTCGAAGTCGATCAGCGAGCCGGGCAGACACTGGCGGCCGTCCTCGGTGAGGTTGATGGGCGTGAACGGACCATTGGGGCGGTCGCCCTTACACACCATCGGCGTACGGCGCCAGCCGCGGCTGTGGGGGTAGAGGTAGTAGACTTTCTTACCGGTAGCCTTGTCCTTCACCTCGACGAGGTCAGGGGCATACATCGTGTCCCACTGGCCGTCGACGAACCACGAGAAGATGGGGCCCTCATCGCGCCACTGCGACAGGTCCTCGACTGGTGCCGACCACATACGGATGTCGGGACCGCAGTAGGCGGAGTAGTTCACGTCGTGCGAGCCGATGATGTAGGCACGCAGTTTGCCGGGGTTGTCGGGATCCTCGAACACGCGGGGCTCGCCGTCGGGCACATGCTCCCACAGGGGGAGGTAGGGGTTCTGTGCGTTCACCGACAGGGCGGCGAACAGGGCACAGCCAAGAATGAGTGATTTCTTCATTGTCTCTTTATTTTAATGGTTAAATCAAGTTCATTTTTTCAACCACGAATTTCACGAATTTATCGAATTATTGCTGCGCGCTGTCCTTTATTCCTAACGAATTTCACGAAGGGCTGGCGCAACATAATTCGTTAAATTCGTCACAAATAGGAAAGTGTGCGCAGCCATTCGTTTAATTCGTGAAATTCGTGGTTGTTTTATTCATAAGTTGTAATTCTTAAATCTTAACTGTTAACTCCTGTCCATCGTAGTTGACCGTCTGCTGCTTGCCGTCGGGCAGGACGACGGTGAACTGGCGTGCTTTGAGCATACCGGGGTACTCGCCCTGACGCTGGCCGATGGTGAGGGTGCGCGTCTTGTCGTTCCACTTGAAGGTGATGGTGCTGTAGGCACCCTTCTCGTAGTTGTAGCTGTCGCCCTCGTCCTCATAGAGCGTGAAGCTGCCGTCGGCACCGGGATAGACGCGGAGCTCGAGGTTCTCCCATGTCTTCTCGCCGACGTACTGCATCTCCGGACCGAGGGGCAGGATGCTGCCGGCACGGACGAACATCGGCACACGGTCGAACGAGGTCTCCAGCGTCACGTCCTTGCCGCCCTGATATCGCTGACCCGTCCAGAAATCGTACCACGTGGCACCCTTCGGCAGGTATTTCGTGGCGGTCTTCGTGGCGGTGAAGTCGATGGCACCGACGGCGGAACCGTCGGATGCATTCTGGCGGTCCCAGCCCGTCATGGCGTTGGTACGGATGACCTTCTCCTCGGTGTACTGGGCCTTGACGATGGGGCAGGCGAGGATGCTACGGCCGAACATGAACTCGTCGGCCATGTTCCACACACGCTTGTCGGCGGCGAAGTCGGCGAACAGCGGACGCATATAGCTGTCGTTGGCAGACGTCACCTGCCAGGCGGTGCTATATAAATAAGGTATCAGGCGGTAGCGCAGGCGAATCTGCTTCTCGATGGCGTCGTAGACGGGTTCGCCCTTCTGGCCGAACTGCCAGATCTCGCGGGGTGCGTCGGCACCGTGGCTGCGGAAGACGGGGCAGAACAGACCGTACTGCATCCAGCGCACGTAGAGCTCCTGGAACTGTGGGTTCTTTGGGGCGGAGCCGCTGCCCTTGGTGTTGTACGAGCCGCAGAAGAAGCCGCCGATGTCGGTGTTGAAGTTGGGGTTACCGGTCAGCGTGAAGCTCAGTCCGCAGGGCACCTGTTTGCGCAGCATATCCCACGACGAGTTCACGTCGCCGCTCCACATATTCGAGCCATAGTGCTGCTGGCCGGCGTAGCTGGAGCGCGTCATGATGAAAACGCGCTTTTCGTTCCTCGTTCCTCGTTCCTCGTTCCTCGTAGCACGCTGCGCCTCATAGATGCCACGCACCGTTGCCAAGGGGAAGGCGTTGCGCTGTGAGCGCCATGTGCCGCCGTAGACCTTGTGCTCGTAGTCGCTCTCACGCGGATTGAAGAAGTCGGGGTCTGTGGAATCCATCCACCAGGCGTCACAGCCGTAGTCGTAGAGTGTCTTCAGGTACTTCCAGTAGATGGCGCGGGCCTCGGGGTGGAAGGCGTCGTAGACTTTTACACCTGAGGGATACTTCATAATAGGCGGCCAGACGTGCGAGATGCCGCTCTGCGGCCATGTCTCGAAGGGCATGAGCAGACCCTTCTCGTTCAGCTCGCGGAACTGCTGGGTCATGGGACCGAAGCTGGCCCAGATGGAGATCATGAAGTGGGCGTGCTTCTTGTGCACGTTGTCAATCATCTGCTTGCCGTTGGCAAAGTCCTCGGCGAGGAAGTCCATGGCGTTCCACAGGTAGTTGGAGCCCCAGTACTGCCAGTCCTGGATGATGCCGTCAAGGGGCACCTGCAGCGCACGGTACTGGTCGACGATGCCCTCGGTCTCGCGGGCGGTCTTATAGCGCTCCTTCGACTGCCAGTAGCCGTAGGTCCACAGCGGGAACATCGGCACGTCGCCCGAGAGGTAGCGCATCTGGGCTATCACGCCGTCGGCCGAGCCGCCGTACATGAAGTAGTAGTCCACGCCCTGGCCGGCCTCGGAGGTAAACGTCATGCCCTTGGCATTATCCTCGAAGAGGGTGGGGGAGTAGTTCTCCCAGTAGAGGCCCCAGCCCTTGATGGATTGCAGCACGTTCTGGAAGTCCTCGAGGTTCGACTGCTCCATGCGCTTCTTCTCGCCGCGGCGGTTCATCTTACCGTTCTGGATGGTGCCCAGACCGTAGATGGCCTCGTCCTTGTCCAGCTGGAACGTCTGGCTGACCTCCCACTCGTCAATATTCTTACGAATGAGACTCCAGCCCTGCTCCTTCAGGAGCACCTTGCCTTTCTTCGTCATAAACGTTAGGCTCTTCATCCCGGGGTCCATCTTTACCGTCAGCTCGCTGCTGCTCCAGGTGTTACCATTGTGGGTGACAGCCACGTCTCCGGGCTTCGCCGTGATGACCAGCGTCTTCGTCGGCTGGCCTTTCACCACATGGACGATGCTGGGAGTCATAAACTCCACCGTCACGTCCTGGGCCCATACGGCAGCCGCTGCCAGCAGGGCCACCATCATTGAAATACCTCTTTTAATCATAAAATTTATAGTTTTAGTTTATTTTGTTACAAGTTTCTTGCCGTCACGGATAGTGATGCCGCGACGTGGTTGGGTGACACGGCGACCCTGAAGGTCGTAGGCCCCCTTCCGACCTCCCCGAGGGGAGGTGTTTATGGAGGAGATGGCGCTGGGGGTGGTACCTTTCTTATAAATGGTATAAACGCCACCGGGCTCGGTCTGAACGTCGTACTCGTAGACCTTCTTCACCGTGAGCGACGGTTTCGTCGTCAGCGACGGCACCAGCAGGGGCTCCTTGATGTCGGCGGGCGCATAGAGCGCGTTCGGACAGTCGCCCTCGGCAGGGGTAAGCCCCTCGCCCTCGAGTTCCACATAGGAGCGCAGACGGAGCACGCCGCCGATGGTCGAGCGCACCACAGCAGAACGAAGTTTTGCCTCGTTCCACTCCATGTCGACCTCGAAGCCGCCGCGGGCACGCAGACCGCTGATGCTACCTTCCTTCCAGCTGGCAGGCAGGGCGGGCAGCAGGTGGACGGCGCCGTCATGGCTCTGCAGCAGCATCTCGGCGATGCCTGCCGTAGCACCGAAGTTTCCGTCAATCTGGAATGGCGGATGGGCATCGAAGAGGTTGGGATAGGTGCGGCCGTTGGGATACTGGCCAGTGGCGTCGTCGGACGGCAACAGCTTGAGCATGTTCTTCAGGATGGTCAGGGCATGGTTGCCGTCGAGCATTCGTGCCCAGAAGCAGATCTTCCAGCCGAGGCTCCAGCCCGTGGCGGCATCGCCGCGGTCGGTCAGCGTCTGCTTGGCGGCGGCGTAGAGCTCGTTGTAGTTGAAGGGCGAGATCTGGTTCGAGGGGAACAGTCCGTAGAGGTGGGAGATGTGACGGTGCTGGAACTCGCTGCCGTCGGCATCGATGAGCCACTCGAGCAGCTGCTTGCGGCTGCCAATCTGCATCGGAGGTACCTTGGCAAGGGTCTCGCGCATCTTGTTGATGGTCTCCTCGTACGCCGCCTTTTCAGACTCATCGGTGGAACCGATGAGCACCGTGGCGGCGTTCAGCGTGTTCGACAGGGCGTCGAAGACAATCTGGTTGTCCATAGTACAGCCGGCGGTGACGGGTGTCGACTTGCCGGAAGGTCCCTGCTCGGGACTGACGGAGGGTACGACGACGAGCCAGTCGGACTTCTCCTTTGCTGCAATGTTCTTGGCAAAGTTACAACCCTCGGGGATGGGCTGCATATAGTCGAGGTAGAAGTCGGCTGTGCCCTTGATGACGGGGTACCACTCGCGCAGGAAGTCCACGTCGCCCGTGTAGAGGTAGTGCTGCCACAGGTGGGTGGCGAGCCAGGCGCCGCCGTTGGGATACATGCCCCAGGTGGGGCCGTCGATGGGACCGGCGATGCGCCAGAGGTCGGTGTTATGGTGGGCCACCCAGCCGCCACACTTATACATGGTCTTGGCGGTCTTGGCGCCCGTCTCGCTGAGGTCGCGAATCATCGAGAAGAACGGGACGTTGGTCTCCGTGAGGTTGCACACCTCCGAGGGCCAGTAGTTCATCTCGGCATTGATGTTGATGGTATACTTCGAGTCCCATGCTCCCGAGGAGTTATGCTCCTTGTTCCACAGTCCCTGCAGGTTGGCTGCCTGACCGCCGGGCTGGCTCGAGGAGATGAGCAGGTAGCGGCCGTAGTTGAACAGTAGGGCCACCATGCCCCAATCGGTGCTGTTAGAGAACTTGTCCAAACGCTGGTTCGTAGGCAGCTGGCTGTTCGTGGCCGATGATGGCAGCCACAGCTTGACGCGTTTGAACTGCTGCTGATAGGCCTCGACATGACGGCTGAGCAGCTCGTCGTAGCTATGCTGACGAGCGGCTGTCAGGTGTGCCAGCGACTTCACAGCGCCATCGCCATTGGTGTTTGCGTAGTTGATGTAGTTCGTGGCCGCCGTGATAAAGATGGTGGCCGTCGTGTAGTCCTTGACCGTCACCTTGCCTTGAAGGCCATAGGTTACTTGGCCGTCGCTCTCCACCCAGTAGCGTAGGACGGCCTTCAGTTTTGAGGCGACACCCTCATGGCTGACGCCGGAGATGGTGACACGCCAGCCGTCATCGTTCTTTGAAGCCGTCTTGGAGAACTCCGTGGAATGGCTGATGGAGAATGTGCTCAGCGTGTCGGCCTCCAGACGGATGACGATGACGCTGTCGGGCATCGAGGCGAAGGTGGTACGGCGGTAGTGGTGGCCGTCCTGCTCGAAGGTGACCGTCGACAGGGCCGTCTCCAGGTCCAGCTCGCGACGGTAGTTGGTCGCCTTGTTGGCGCTGATGCCTGTGTGGGTCATCTTCAGACTACCCAGCGTCAGGTACATCTGGCCGTGAGGACCCTTGATGAACTGCTGGTCGATAAGCGAGGCTGCCTGCGACTCCTGCCCGTTGAAGATGTAGTCGCGCACTTTCTTCAGGTTCGAGTATGCCGAGGTGCTGTTGTTGTTATGAGGCCCGCCGCTCCAGAAGGAGTCCTCGTTCAGCTGGATCTCGTCTACCTGTGGTCCGCCGAAGACCATGCCGCCGAGGCGGCCGTTGCCGATGGGCAGGGCTTCGAGCCAAATCTTGGCGGGTTTGTCGTACCACAGACGTGCGGTGTTGTCGTCTTGCGCAGCCACGCTACCGCAACAGAGCAGGCAGGCGATGGCAAGGAGTGCTTTTTTCTTCATGTGAAGGATGGTTGTTTAGTTATTTCAAAATCTTACGGCCACCGACAATCTTGACGGATTTCCTGCCGCTGGTGCCGTGGACACGCTGGCCGCGGAGGTCATAGACGGGCTGATCCTGCTTCTGAGTGTCATTTCTCGTCTCGCTCACCGCCGTCGGTAATTCCATGAAACGCCAACTGTCGAAGTCGAACAGGGAGCTGCCTGAGCCGGAGAACGTGAAGAAGAGATCCTTAACGCCCGTGAGCACCGATTTCAGCTGACACGTCACCTCCGTCCATTCGCCGTCAGTCGACTCGATGACCACTTCGCCCCTGATGGTGCCGGTCTTTGCCGTGCGTATCCTCAGAATGCCCTTGCCGTTGGAGCGCACCCTCGCCGTGAACGTCTGGGTGCCGTTGGTGCCGAAGTCCACGTTGCGTACCTTGATATAGTCGCTACCGCTGATGTTCGTCACGTAACAGCCGTTATAGTCGCCTTCGCACTTCACACCCTGGCACTGGTTGATGGTCTCGGCTTCCTGGAGCTCATAGGGGTTCAGCGTCTGCAGAGGCTTCACGCCTGTAGTGGTGAACTTGATGGCGGGGATGGTGCCGTCCTCGTTGGGGGTGAACTCTTCGATGCAGGTGGAACGCTTGTAGCCACCGCCATTCGGCAGTTTGCCGTTGTGGTAGAACATATAGTGGTGCCCCTTGTACTCCACGCTACCTCCATGGATGGTGAAGCTGTTGTCTGCCTGCCCCAGGATCTTGCCCTGATATGTCCATGGTCCCGTCGGCTTGTCGGCCGTTGAGTAGGCCCAGTGCTCGGGCACGCCGCCGGCGGCATACTCCAGATAATACTTGCCGTTACGCTTATAGAGCCACGATGCCTCCTCGAAGTTCGGGTCGCCGTTCGTACCCTTGTGGGGGCCGAAGGCAGCCTCGTTTTTCACGTTCACCGACACTTCGCTGCCCGTGAACGACGTCATGTTCTTGTTCAGCTTGACGTACCACAGGTTGTTGTTGCCGTAATAGAGGTATGCCTGTCCGTTGTCGTCGATGAACACCGTCGGGTCAATCTTGAACCAGCCCTTCACCAGCGGCTTGCCGATGGGGTCTTTGTAGGGACCGGCGGGGTTGTCAGCCACGGCGACGCCGATGCCTGGGTAGGCCTCGCCCTTGATGGTGGCCGTGACATACCAGTACCACTTGCCGTTACGCTCTATGCACTGCGAGGCCCAGCAATCGTTGTCTGTCTTAGCCCACTTGGAGAACGTCTCGCCCGTCATCGGCGTGCCACGGTACGTCCAGTTCGCCATGTCGACAGTGGAGTAGAGCAGCCAGTCCTTCATGGTGAAGTAGCCGTTCAGGGTCTTGTCCTCGTCGTGGTCGACGAAAAGATACAATGTATCACCGTGCACGTAAGGTGCCGGGTCGGGGGTGTAGCGGTCGCAGATGATGGGGTTCTGCGCCCCTGCCGTTATGGCTGTCAGCCACAAGAGTGCTGACAGCCAACGGCACGGTAGTCTTCTTAACATATTAGGTATAACAGATTACAACTGGTACTCGAGCATGACCATCGAATAGGGCTGCAGATCCATGCTGAACTTCTTCTTGGCCTTGATGGTCTCGGTCTTGGGAGCGATGGGCTGCTGGTCGTAGTTGTTCTCGTCGTTAGGCTGACCCGTGAGGATGGTCTTCGTGGCGGTGCTCTTCAGACCGAAGCGGCTGAGATTGATGTTGGCCTTCTTGGTTTTATCGCCGGCGTTCACCAGCTTCACGTACAGCTTGCGCGTCTTCACGTTCAGCACGACGCTCTGTCCCTGCAGGAAGCCGCTCTCCTGATCCTTGGGCAGGCCCTGCCAGCGGGGAGCTGCATCGGGGTTGTCTATCTGCACACAGTCACCATAGTAATACTGTCCGCTGGACAGACCGAAGAGCTGCTGCACATAATAGCTGCAGGTCAGGAAGGGACGCTCGTTGTCGAAGTAGATAAGGTCAGGATTCCAGTTCGTGTTGGTCTTACGGGCGAAGAGCGGAGCGTACGAGGTCATGGACACGATGTCGCCGTTGGCCTCGACGTGCAGCAGGTACAGACCCTCGGCCAGGGCGTCGATGAGCTTCTTGTCCTTGGCGGCATACTCGCCAAGATAGACCTTCGTCTTGCGGTCGCGGGGGTAGTAGTTGTATTGGCGGCTGCTGAGGAAGTAGGCGTTGGGCTCGTAGTAATGCTCGTCGATGATGGGCATGGCCAGCTCGTCGGCCAGCTTCCAACCATTCTCCAGGTCGCTGTTTCCGGGGTGAGAGCCGGGACCGGCGGTACCGACAATGACAATCTCGGGATGAGCCTTTGTCACACGCTCATAGATATACTTGAAACGCTCGTTGAACTCCGGTGAGATACGCTCCTCGTTGCCCAGGCCTAAGTACTTCAGGTTGAAAGGCTTCGGGTGGCCGGCGTCGGCACGCATCTTGGCCCATTTAGACTTGGCGGGGTCGCCGTTGGCCCACTCAATGAGGTCGATAGCCTCGGCTACCCACTCGTCCATCTCGCTCATGGGAACGACGTCCTGAGCCTGACCCTTCATGCCCCAGCCGCCGTTGGTACCCTGGCAGCTGACGCCGCAGGGCAGGATGGGCAGCGGCTCCATGCCGAGGTCCTCACAGAACTGGAAGTACTCAAAGTAGCCCAGTCCCACGCTCTGGTGGTAGCCCCACGTGTTCTTCAGCTGACGGCGCTGCTCCTTCGGACCGATGGTGGTCTTCCAGCGATAAGTGTTCCAGAAGCCGTCGCCACCGCCGTGCACCACGCAGCCGCCGGGGAAGCGCATGAACTTCGGGTGCAAGTCGGCCAGTGCCTGTGCCAGGTCCTTACGCAGACCATGACCCTTATAAGTGTCCTGAGGCATCAGCGACACCTGGTCGATGTCGAGATCGCCCTGGTTGAGCACCAATATCTGAAGGCAGGCGTTCTTGCAGTCCTCTGCGGCCGTGAGTACGGCGCTGTATTTCTTCCAGCTGGCGTCGTTGGCATTGATGTATGCCTCAGCCAGCACCTTCGGGTCCTTGCCCCAGCCCTGAGGCTCGCCGAGCACGACGCGGACGTTCTTGGCGTCGCCGATGTTGCGGAGGAATACCGAGAAGTCATAGCTGGCGCCAGCCTTCACGCTGATGCCGTCGAAGCCGTCGTTCTGCAGACCAAAACCTTTCCAGCCCTGGTAGTCGTAGAACTCCTTGACACGCTCAGTGTGCAGACGCAGGTAGTTGGCGTTGTTGGGATGGAGGGGGTTGTCCATGCGTACCTGAATGGTGCCCAAGGAGTGTCCCGGGCGTACCTGCTTCCACGCTGTGCCGGGGCCCCAGCCGTCGCGCTCGGCAGGACTGAACTCGAACGAGCCGTTCTGCAGCAGCTCGGCATAGAGGCCGCCGTCGGCACTCGATGAGATGTCCTCGAAGAAGATGCCGATGAGTTCGTCACTAATGGCTTTACCGCCCTTCGGGGCGTTCATGGCTTTCTGGGCTGCGCTCGCGCCCATGGTGGCAGCCAGTAATATAGCTGCCAGCGTTGTTCGTTTATTCATGTGTGTAATTTTATTGTTTTGGGTTTATTTTCTGCAAAGGTACAAAAAATCTCCTATAATTAGCATTTCGGATGGTAAAAAAAGTAAATATGTGACATATTGAAAAATCGGTGAGACATCAGGTAGTGTCGTTCCAAGACTTTTTGACTACCTTTGCAGCGATAATGACAAAAACCTAACCGATATGAAACAGCTATTACTTTCAACCCTGTTGTTTTTTGGTGGCGCCTTGACAGCCATGTCGCAGCCCGTCTGCAATGGTAACGGTATGGTCACCTTCCAGTATAAGAACGATTCTGCCCGCCAGGTGATGGTCGATGTGCAGTTTGCCGGTCGTAAGGAGATGACCCGCGACGCGGCCACGGGACTTTGGACCGTCACCCTCGGTCCCGCCGCCCCCGATATGTATCCGTACTGCTTCATCGTCGATGGCGTCAGCGTTATGGACCCGGCGAACCCGCTGTACTTCCCCAACGAGGGCTTTAAGAACAGTCTGCTCGAGATTAAGAGTCCTGACGGCGCGCTGCCTCACGACATCAAGGATGTTCCCCATGGCCGCATCGAGTACATTCACTACTACTCCAAGAGCCTTGGCGGCACGAACACCGCCATTGTCTATCTGCCGCCCAGCTACAACGCGATGGGTATGCAGTTCAACCCGGGCGACCAGAAGAAGTACCCCGTGTTCTACCTCATCAGCGGTACGACCGACACGGAGGAGGTTTATTACAAGGTGGGCCGTGTGAACTACATCCTCGACAACCTCCTGGCCGACAAGCAGGCCAAGGAGATGATTGTGGTGCTGCCCTACGGCAATCCTTCGAAGCTGCTGCTGCCGAAGCCTGCTGCTGAGGGCGCTCCCTCGGGTGCTCCGCAGACACGTTTCGGTGGTGACGTGTTCAGCAAGGATCTCATTAACGACCTGATGCCCTATATCGAGAAGAACTACCGCACCATCAACAACCGCGACAACCGTGCTATCGGTGGCTTCTCGCGTGGTGGCAACCAGGCGCTGTTCAACGGTCTGTCGAACCTCGACAAGTTCTCCTATCTGTGCAGCTACAGCTCGTTTACATCGACAGACATCCCCGAAGTCTACGACAATGCTGCCGAGACGAACAAGAAGATCAACCTCTTCTGGCTCGGCGTAGGCACCGACGACTTCCTCTATGGCAACGCCCGTGACTATATGGAATTCCTCGACCAGAAGGGTATCCGCAGCGTTAAGGAGTTTACCAACGACAAGTTCGGCCATACTTGGATGAACGCCAAGTACTTCCTGGCCAAGACCCTGCCGTTGCTGTTCAACAAGAAGGCCTCCGAGGAAGCCATGAAGAACGGACAGCCTGCTCCCGCCAAGACCGGTCAGGAACAGCAGTTCACGGCTGGCGTCATGGCCCGTCTCTTCCCGCGTCCCATCATCTCGCCGGAATATACCGAGAAGGGCATCATCTTCCGCATGAAGGCACCCGAGGCCAAGAAGGTGGAGTTGGAGTGCGAAATGCTGCCTGAGAATGTTGCCATGGTACGCGACAGCGATGGCGTCTGGACGGCAGAACTCGAGGAGTACCTCTTTGAGACATTCAAGTACTGCTTCATCGTCGACGGCACGCCTGTCGCCGATCCCAGCAATATGTACCTCTCGCCCGACCGCGGCTTTAAGTACAGCATTGCCGACAATCCCCATTCTCCCTTCAACTTCGCTTCTCAGGGTGACATCGAGCATGGCCGTGTAGGCTACGACCTCGAGCGCCAGGAGGCTTGGTACACCTCGCCGATGCCCCAGCAGGGCTTCACAATGCCGGTGTTCATCCAGCTGGTCCCCGGTGAGGGCGACACGATGGAGAGCTGGTTCAAACTGGGCGGTGCCGATGCCATCACCGACCGTTTGGTGGCAGATGGCAATGCCAAGCCCTGTATCATCACCACCAGTTCGATGGATTTCATGGGCGGTGGCGGTCAGCAGAGACCGGGCTTCCGCGTCAACACGCTCCGTGCTGACGACTATCCCACGTGGTCGCTGCGTCGTCGTGCTTTGGTGAAGCTGTTGTTCGACATCAAGAAACAGCCCGATTCCCAGATGCCCGGTGGCTTCGGCGGTGGTAATCGTCCTGGTGGTAACCGTGGTGGCGGCTTTGGCGGCGGTCGTCCCGGTGGCTTTGGCGGTGGCGGCGGCTTCGGTGGCGGCGGTCAGTTCCCTGGCGGTGGTGGCTTCTAACATCAAATCAACACTATAAACTCAACAATTAAAGATGAAAAAGACCATGTTGGCGGTCCTTACCGCCATGTTGACCCTGACCTCAGCGTCGGCACAAACCAAGTATCCGTTCCAGGACACCTCACTCTCGCGTCGTGAGCGTGTGGAGAACCTCATCTCACTGCTCACTCCCGAGGAGAAGGTGGGACTGATGATGAACAAGTCCGTTTCCATCGACCGCCTCGGCATCCCGTCATACAACTGGTGGAGCGAGGCATGCCACGGCGTGCGCCAGGGCGACTATACTGTCTATCCGCAGCCTATCGGTATGGCTGCTGCCTTCAATGCACAGCTTGTTTACGATGTCTTCTCGCAGGTCAGCGACGAGGCCCGTGCCAACTGGAACCGCTCTGACCATAACGTGTTTAACGTGAAGATGGGTGCCACCTATTATCCAGGTAACCCTGAGCTGACGTTCTGGTGTCCGAACGTGAACATCTTCCGTGACCCGCGATGGGGACGTGGACAGGAGACCTGCGGCGAGGACCCCTACCTGAACGCTGTCCTTGGCGTGCAGACCGTCCTCGGTATGCAGGGCAACGACCCGAACTACTTCAAGACGCACGCCTGTGCCAAGCACTATGCCGTTCATAGCGGTCCGGAGCCCCTGCGCCATTCCTACGACGCCAGGGTTAACCCGCGCGACCTGTGGGAGACCTATCTGCCGGCTTTCAAGGCACTGGTGAAGAAAGGTAACGTCCGTGAGGTGATGTGCGCCTATAACCGCTTCGAGGGCGTTCCCTGCTGCACCAGCGACCGTCTGCTCATCAACATCCTGCGCGACAAGTGGGACTATGATGGTATCGTCTTGACCGACTGCGACGCCATCAATAACTTCTATAACAGAGGCCAACACGAGACACATAAGGATCCGCTTAGTGCCAGTGTCGACGCCGTCCTTAACGGTACTGATCTGGAGTGTGGTAAGGTGTTCATGGTGCTCACCGAGGCTCTGGAGAAGGGACTCATCAATGAGGCTACCCTCGACGGTCACCTGCGTAAGACGCTTATGGGCCGCTTCGAACTGGGTATGTTCGACCCTGCTGAGAACCTGCCATGGGCTAATATCCCGGCTTCGACCATCAGCTGTGAAAAACATGACGAGCTGGCCACACAGGCTGCACGCGAGTCGATGGTGCTGCTGGAGAACAAGGGTGTTCTCCCGCTGTCTAAGAGCATCAAGACGCTGGCTGTCGTCGGCCCGAACGCTGCCGATGTGGAGCTACTGAACGGAAACTACGGTGGCACGCCGACCAAGGAGCACCAGCACGCGCTGCTCGAAGGTATCAAGAACGCTGTCCCCGGCGCCAAGGTCATCTACAACAAGGCCTGTGAGCTGAACGACGACTACGAGACCGTCCACCACCTGCAGGACTTCAACGGTGGCAAGGGTGTGCAGGTGGAGTTCTGGAACAACAAGGAACTCCAGGGCGCTCCCGACAAGACCGGCTACTACAACGAACTGAACTTCTCGACCTTCGGTGCCTGGGGCTTTGCCGAGGGTATCAACAACGACAACCTCTCCGTCCGTGTCAGCGGTAAGTACACCGCAACGTTCACGGGTGAGATGAAATACACGCTGACGACCGACAATGGCTATAAGCTGATTGTCAACGGCGACACCATCGAGACGGCACTGGGCGGTGGCAACCGTCGTGGCGGCTTCGGCTTCGGACGCCGTGGTGCCGACTACAAGTCGTTCCACGTCGAGCAGGGTAAGGACTATGACGTCGTTATCGAGTATAGCCGTGGCAACGGCAACTTCGCCATGCTTCGCGGCGACATCTGCGAGCGTAAGCAGGTGGACTACACACCGCTGGCCAACGAGGTGAAGGCGGCTGACGCTATCGTCGTCATCGGCGGCATCTCCGCACGTATGGAGGGTGAGGGCGGCGATAAGCAGACCATCGAACTGCCGGCCTGCCAGCAGCGTCTCATTAAGGCCATGCACGCTACGGGCCGTCCCGTCATCGTCGTCAACTGCTCTGGATCTGCCATTGCTTTTGGTGCTCTGGAAGGCCAGTACGACGCCTTGCTGCAGGCTTGGTATCCCGGTCAGGGTGGTGCGAAGGCTCTGGCAGAGGTGCTCTTCGGTGACTATAACCCCGGCGGCAAGCTGCCCGTGACGTTCTACCGCTCGAACGACGACCTGCCTGACTTCCTCGACTATAATATGGAGAACCGTACGTACCGTTACTTCAAGGGTGTGCCGCAGTATGCTTTCGGCTACGGACTGTCGTATACGACCTTCAGCGTTGGCCAGGCTAAGCTCTCTGCCAAGTCGGCTAAGGCCAAGAAGACAGGCAAGCCTTTCTGCACACTCACTGTTCCTGTGACGAACACAGGCAAGCGTGAGGGTACCGAGACCATACAGGTCTATGTCAAGGCCCTTGACGATGCCGGTGCGCCCATCAAGTCGCTGAAGGGCTTCCAGAAACTCAGCCTGGCTGCCGGACAGACGGCCGCCGCTACCATCGCCCTCGACGGCGAGGCCTTCGAGTTCTACGATGAGGCTATCGACGAGCTCTCAGTCAAGCCCGGCCGCTACCAGATTCTCTACGGCACGTCGTCGCGTGACGAGGACCTGAAGACGCTGGACTTCACAGTGAAATAATCTATTATCACCATAATGAAAAAGAAAATTGTAACGTTAGGAGTGCTGTTGGCCACCCTGCTCCCCGGAGCGAAGGCCGACGTTGATCCGAACTTCTACATCTATCTCTGTTTCGGACAGTCGAACATGGAGGGCAATGCCCAGCCAGAGTCTGTGGACAAGACTGGCGTTCCTGAGCGTTTCCAGATGTTGGCCTGCGTCAACTTCAATAGTCCGAAACGTACGATGGGACAGTGGTATAAGGCCGTTCCGCCCCTGGTCCGTGAAAGCACGGGACTGGGTATGGCCGACTGGTTCGGACGTACCATGGTGCAGAGCCTGCCCGAGAATATCAAGATTGGTGTGGTGGACGTTGCCATTGGCGGCACCAAGATTGAAGGTTTCATGCAGGAGGAAGTCAAGAAATACATCGCCTCGATGAATCCGTCGACGGAGAGCTGGCTTATCAACTATTTCAAAGCCTACAACAATGACCCGTTCCAGCGTCTGGTCGATATGGCAAAGATTGCCCAGAAGTCAGGTGTCATTAGGGGCATTCTGCTACATCAGGGTTGTTCGAACAACGGTGATCAGAGCTGGCCTCAGAAGGTGAAGAAGATCTATGACCGACTGATAGACTCTCTTAGTCTGAATGCCGCCGAGGTACCCCTCTTCGTGGGCGAGCTTGTAAGTCAGGCCGCTGGTGGTGCATGCTATGGACATAATACGATTATTAATACAGTCCCCAAGGTGATTCCCAACTCCTATGTCATATCTTCGAAGGACTGTCCGCAAGGCGCCCAGAAGGACAACCTGCACTTCAGCGCTCTGGGCTATCGCATGATGGGTTATCGCTATGCCGTTTCTGCCCTTGCTACGATGGGACTCAAGCCTCCTTATTTCTCTTTCAGTGAGGGCGCATTGACAGCCAACGTCAACAGCACTTATACCTCGAGCAACAAGACTATGAAGGCTGCGAAAGCTGGTGGTATGGTGACGTGGAACTATGCCGAAGGTGCTGACTGGTCGGACTACAAGTATCTTGTCATTAAACTGAAGAAGAATACGTGCGATGGCGAGGTGATGATTAGTAACCTGTCGCCTAGCAAGATCGCCTTCAGGGAGGCTTTCGGCGATAAGACGACGTTTGTCGTCGACCTTCAGAATGCGAAAAACGGCTCTGTGAAATTAGATCCTGCAAAGGTGGGTAAGGTGCAGTTCCGTGCTGCCAAGGCTGGTGATTTGACTTTCGACGATGTGTTCCTCTCCAATGACGAGGCTTATGCTCCGACGGCTATCCATAGCGTGAACATTGACAGTCCGTTCCAGGCACCGCTTTATTCGCTTGACGGACGGCTGGCACTGCCCGATGCTCTGAAACCTGGCATCTACATCCGTAGTGGTAAGAAGATAGTCATCAGGTAATAATAAAAAGAAGGTCACTTAATCGTGACCTTCTTTCCGTTTTGGATGTATATTCCTTTCTTCTTAGTAACCTTTTCAACCTTCCTACCGCTGAGGTCGTATGTCTGATTATTGGCGGTGCGCTGTCTGGTGACTGCGTTGATGTCGGTGGGCACCTCCTTGGAGAACTGCCACCAGTCGAAGTAGGTGCTGCTGTCAGCCTCGGTGAAGACGAAGAAGAGGTAGTCGTAGAGGCCTTTGAGCACCGTGGGGACGGTAACGGTATATTCTTTCCAGGCTTTGTAGTCGAAGGAGACGGAGGCCAGGGCTTTACCGTTCTTGGCTGCGCGTACCTCCAAAGTGCCCTTGCCCCTGACGCGGGCGGTGAACGAGCGGGCGCCCTCGTCGCCGAAGTCAGCTAGACGCACCATCGTCCAAGCGCCAGCCTTCATCTTGATCTGCAAGTTCTCTGACGCATCGTTTTTGTTGTCGTTGATGGAGGTGACGCTTTTCGTATTGGTGAAGTCCTCGTAGTTGACGCCGCCGCTGGTAGCCATTGTCTCGGCTTCCTGCTGTTGGTAGGGGTCAAAGTTCTTAATGGCCGGTACACCTTTGTTATCTAGCGCGACGGGGTCGATCTTCTGCGTGCTTTCGTTGACCGTGGCCAAGTTGACACAGAGCGAGCGGAAGTTAGAGGCAGAGCTGGCTACCTCGGGGGCTTTACCGTCCTTCATCGCCTTCAGCAGCGCACCGGAGTGGTAGATGTGGTAGTAGGTGCCCTGGAATTTCTGCAAGTGTGAGTGGTTGTTGTCTGAGGTGCCTGGGTGGGGGCCGTAGACGCCTTTGTACTCCCATGAGTCGGGATTTGTGGGGTCATCGGTGACCATATAGCACATTGTTCCAGTATTCGGGGCACCGACGGTGATGTTGTGTTGTTTCTTGTAGGTGTTCCATGCGCTGTTATCGCGTGGCTTGAAAGATGAACAGTAGGTGTAGACGAACTTGCCGTCCATGATGTTCAGTTCGCTGGCCTCGAAGTGGTAGGGGGCGGGCAGCTTGTAGGCCTTGCCGTCAATCTCGGTCATGTTCTTCTTTAGCTTCGCGATGCAGGCATTGCCAGGCTGCAGATTGTTGCCGCCCTGGGGGTCGCCGCCGCCAAAACCAATCCATGTCTCGCCGTTATCCAGAACGACGACACCCGGGTCGAAGCACCAGTTACAGGGTGCCACGCCAGGAGAGTTGCCCTGAATCATGGCGCTGGTGCGAGGCGACTTGAAGGGACCTAAGGGTGAGCTACCCTTCATGACGCCGATGTTGCTGGCGCCGTTGGCGAAGTAGATGAAGAACTCGGGTTGCCCGTTGTCGTTTATGCGCCAGGTGGCTGACGGTGCCCAGGAGTTGCCGCTCCAGCTACATACCTTCTTCACGTCTATCGTACCGTGGAAAGTCCAGTTTACCATGTCATCGGTAGAGAAGACAACGATTGACCTGATGGCCGAGTAGGGGTTGCTTCCCTTCTTACCGCTGGCCACGAACTGTTGGGAGTCGTTTGAGCCGTAGACGTAGAGCCGTCCATTGTACTCAAATGCCGTGGGGTCGGCACAGAAGACGTTCGAACTGATGGGATTGCTGTAGCTAACAGGTTTGTAGCTTGTGGCGGGGGCGGTCTGGGCTGATGCCTGGATGGTGAGCGTCAGCAGACTGCTAGTGATAATCGTTTGTAGAATGTTCATAATGGTTTGTAGGTTTTGAGTGCAAAGTTACACTTTTTCTGCGTTGTCCAGCTGTTTTTCGTGGCAGAATTGCGCCATCTTACCTTTTTTATAATAAGAATGAGACGTGTAGAAAAGCAGAAGCGCCGTGGAATGACTACCTTTGCGGAAAAACTTAGACTATGGTGATTAGAAAATACACAATGATGCTGGTGGCGCTACTGTGGTGTGGCGTCGCCAGCGCGCGACCGATGGTGTCGCCCAACGGAAAACTGTCGGTGGAAACGAAGAACGGACAGTTCGTCATAAGTTACCAGGGACAGCAGGTGCTACAGATGCAGGATGGCGAGGCGGCGCTGCCCTTCAAGGCCCCGAAA
This sequence comes from Prevotella sp., assembly GCA_016285245.1. GTDB lineage: Bacteria > Bacteroidota > Bacteroidia > Bacteroidales > Bacteroidaceae > Prevotella. The sequence goes on along the minus strand of JAEEQH010000017.1, from coordinate 33,377 downwards.
GCCAAGAAGGTGAAGGCCGACTACACGATGCTTGCCGGCAAGCGCAGCCACTGCACGAACGTGGCCAACGAGTATAGGGTGGGGCAGATGACCCTGCGTCTCTACAACGATGGCCTGGCCTACCGCTATGAGTCGCCTGTCAAGGAACAGGCGGCCTACGTTATTCCCGTTGGTATGAAACGCTGGATCATGCAATGGACTGACGGTGCCGAGAACTTCTACCCCCTTACAACGACCCACAAGGTGCAGGCGCAGCGGTCTTATAGTGCCGTGTCGAAGGATGCCGACGGCAACTGCGTCCGATGGAGCTTCCCGGCCTTGCTGGAACTGAAAGAGGGCGTCTTCGCCCTGCTGACAGAGGCGAATATCGAGAAAGGCCAGAGTGCCTCGTCGATGTATAACGACGGTGAGGTGTACCGGGTGGCGCCTGATGAGACTATTGCAGGCGAAACCTGCAGTCACTCGCCGTGGCGACTGATTATCCTCGGCACATTGGCCGATGTAGTGGAGTCGACACTGGTGACCGATGTCAGCGAGCCCTGTAAGGTCGAGGACACGAGCTGGATAAAGCCTGGCGTCGTCTCATGGGTCTACTGGGCTTACAACCACGGGTCTGACGACTATAACATCATCAAGAAATACACCGACCTTGCCGCAACGCTGAAGCTGCCCTATGTGTTGATTGATGCCGAGTGGGACCGCATGAAGGATGGCAAGACCGTTGAGGATGCCGTGGCGTATGCCAAGTCGCAGGGCGTCAAACCGATGATCTGGTACAACTCCAGCGTAGGTTGGGTCGATGGAGCTCCGACACCTAAGTTCCGCCTGAACAAGCCCGAGGACCGTGAGAAGGAGTTCGCCTGGTGCGAGAAGATTGGCGTTGCCGGTGTGAAGATTGACTTCTTCAGCGGTGAGAACCAGAAGAACATGGACTACTGCATCGACCTCATGGAGAGTGCTGCTCGTCACCATCTGCTGGTGAACTTCCACGGTGCCACGGTGCCCCGCGGCTGGCAGCGCACCTACCCGAACCTGCTCTCAACGGAGGGCGTCTATGGTGCCGAGTGGTACAACAACGTGCCGACATTCACCGACAAGGCTGCCTGTCACAATGCCACGCTGCCCTTCACACGCAACGTTGTCGGCCCAATGGACTACACGCCGTGTGCCTTCAGCGACTCACAGCATCCACATATTACGAGCCATGCCCATGAGCTGGCGCTGACGGCCCTCTTTGAGAGTGGTTTGCAGCACCTGGCCGACCGTCCAGAAAGCTTCCTCGCACAGCCTCAGCAGGTAAAGGACTACCTGTCGAAGCTGCCTGCCGCATGGGACGAGACACGCTTCGTCAGTGGCTACCCCGGCGAGAGCTGTGTGATAGCCCGTCGCAGCGGCGCAACGTGGTATGTGGCCGGTATCAATGGTACTGATAGCGAGAAGACCCTTAGTGTGCCCCTTGGTTTTGTCAAGGGGAAACATACCGCCACCCTCTTCGCCGACGGTGAGCCTTGGGCTATCAGCACCGTCAGCCAACTGCCAACGGAGATTCCCTGTAAGGCCCGTGGCGGTTTTGTTATGGTGATTGAGTAAGAAGATTGAACAGGATAGACCAAAAGAAATCCCCGGTGGTTATTGCCACTGGGGATTACTTTTGTAGTTTCTATAATAACTATAGATTAGTGTGCGCGGAAATTCCACTTTGAGTTGTCGCTGTTGAAGTCCCACTCGGCAAGTGTCGGCGTAGAATCGGCGATGCTGTAGAGGACAAAGCGCTTGTTGATGTCTTCCTCACCGGGGATGCGCTTCGGCATGATGCGGAAGGTGCCGTCGGTGCACTGCTCGATGCGCCAGAGCTGCTCGTCGGCGCCGCTGAACGATGGGGTAGTGGTCAGCTCCTTGTTGGCAGTAGCTGTCAGGGCGCGGTCGGTGCCCTCAATGACAATCTTGAAGTAAGGAGCGCTCAGGTAACCGCCGGCCTCGTTGACAGGCGTGATGGTCCAGCGCTGGTGGGGACGGAACATATAGTCGCCGCAACGTACTGCGATGTCGCCTTCGGGCCATGTGCCCTTCACCTGCTCCAGCGTCTGGTTCTCCACGGGCTTGGGAGGCTCAGCGTTCTGCTGCGGACGGCCGAAGCCGCCAAAGCCGCCACGACGGGCAACGTTCATGCGGACGAAGTCGACGGCCAGCTCCAGGGCATAGCCGCGGCGCTCCGACTCAATCTCGAAGGTGCCGCCCTTGAACTTCTCGCCAGCAACGGGCCAGTCGTTCTTCCACAACAGGGGATGGACGGCGAGGACGGAGCTGCCGCCCTGGTCGAAGTCGGCCTCCCAGTGGAACGATGCCACTTCTACACCCTCGTCGATGATGGTGCGTCCGAAGTGACCGGCACCCGTCTTGCGGTCGCCGGCGGCAACGACCATCTTACCGCCGCCGTGGTACATGTCGCGCCCCACATTATCAATATAGGGGCCTTCAACACTCTTCGAACGGCCAACCACGATGTTATAGGTCGAGTTCACACCGTCGCAGCAGGTGCCGTGGGTGCCAAGCAGGTAGTACCAGCCATTACGGTAGATGAGGTCTGTGGCCTCACAGTCGATGGCAATGTCCTTCTCCTTGTTGCCAGCCTTGCGGAAGCCCGTCGTGGGGTCGAGCTCAATGAGGCGGATGGTGCCGAAATAGGTGCCGTAGCTGACCCACAGACGCCCCGTCGTGGGGTCAAGCAGCACACCAGGGTCAATGGCGTCCTGATCTTCCATGCCGTCGGAGAAACAGACCTCCACAGCCTCTGTCCACTTGAAGTCGGGCGACTTCGGGTCGAGGGTCTTGTTCCACATCGTCAGGATACGGCCGGCATGACCGCCGCCGAGACCGCCACCGGTGGCACCATAGATGCAGAGGTAACGGTCGCCAATCTTAATCATGTCGGGGGCTGCACCACCGCCTGGGCGCTCGGCACCACTGTGCCACGACCAACCGTCGTCGCTGATGATGCCACCGCCACCGGTGCCGAAGGTATACCACTTGCCGTCGCACTCGGCGAGGGTCGAGGGGTCATGGATGTTGGGTTGTCCTATTTGTGCGTTTGCGGCTGAGGCCAGTGCCAGTACCGCAAGGATGCTATGTAGTCTTTTCATAGTTTATTTACTGTTAGTTGTAATGGAATAATTAGTTACAGGGTTGCCTTTCTCGTCGATGAAGCGGACGCAGAAATCGCTCATGCCCGGGCCGTTGATGATGGCACCACGCAGGATGTTGCGGCCTTTCTTCAGGGTCAGACGCTGAGAGACGGCGTCGTCCTTCACCATACGGCGGTCGCCGCTGAGCAGCAGCGTCTCCTCGCCGTTCAGCCACCACATGGAGGCAGAGTTGGAACCGACGGCCAGACGGACGTCCTTGATCTCCTCGGGACAGTCGATGATGGTGACGGCCCAGAAGAGGACACCATAGACCTTCTCGCCCCACTTCTCGGCGAAGCGGAACAGCTTGACGTTCATGTTCTCGCTGTCCAGGGCGCGCCATGTCAGCGTCTGCTTGACAGTCTTCACCTGCGGACCTTCGGGCTGCTGCTGGGCGCCACGGCCAAAGCCTGCGGGAGCCTGCTCTTGCTTGAAGACAGCCGTCACCTTCTGGCCATTCTTCGGCACGATGGTCTGCTGACCCTTGAAGTACTCGCGGTAGAAGTGCTCACGGAGGTAGGTGTCGGTGAAGACGGTATTGCCACTATTGGGCTTGTCGATGGGCTCTAGAAGCAGCCAACGGCGGATGAAGCCGTTCTCGTCGGGCTGTGCCGTCGGGGTGGTGACGGCCGAGAAGTACTTCGGACGGTTCTTGAAGCGGACATAGTCCACGCTGAGGGCGCCATCCCCCTCGTTGGTGATGACGAGATCGGTCACGCCACTAGGAACGAAGTCTAGGGCAGCGGTCTGTGTGAGCCACTGGTTACGCTGGTCGCGACGGAAGCGTGCCATCATGGGGTTGGCAGCAGCACCGCCGGCAGGCTCCTCGGGCTTCACTGTCAACTTGATACGTGCAAGAACCTTGCCCGTGGCACTCTTCTCACGCACGCAGAGCTCGGTGTTGTCGGCGGCCTTGACGCTCATAATGAGGTAGCCGTCGCTGATGACACTGAAGTCCACATCGTTATACTTGAGCCAACTTCCCTTCGTGGGCAGGGTGGCCATATAGCTGCGGAAGGTGTTGACGGTGTCGATAAGTTCGGTGGTCACACCCTCGCTGGCGCTGCTGTATCGGTCAATCTCAATCTTCTCGGTAGCCTTGTTGATACCTACACCGCGCAGGGTCTGCTTCACTTCCTGGATGGTGCCGTCGGCATTGAAGTAGAGCTTCTCAATGCAGGCTGAACGGCGCTTGTCGTCACTGGGCGAGAAGTAGTTGTGATGATAGAACAGGTACCACTGACCCTTGTAGTTGATAATGCTGTGGTGGTTGGTCCAGCAACCGTTGGGCTGCTCGGCCATGATGAGGCCCTTGTACTCGTAGGGTCCCATGGGGTTCTTACTCATGGCATAGCCAAGGACCTCGGTCTTCTCCCTGACATACGGATAGGTCAGGTAGTACCAACCGTTGGCCTCGAAGGCGAATGGACCTTCGGCCTGGCGGTTGGGCAGGCCCTTGAGACAGTTGACACCAACCATCTCCATCTCGCGGTTACCCCACTTGACGGTTTCCTTGGGGTTGTCGTCGGCGAGCTCCTTCATATTGGGCTTGAGCTTGGCGCAACGGCCGTTGCCCCAGAAGATATAAGCATTGCCATCGGAGGCCTGGAGCACGCATGGGTCGATGCCGTTGATGCCCTTGATGGGCTCTGGCTCAGGAATGAACGGGCCCTCAGGACGGTCGGCTATGGCTACACCGACGGCAAAGCCACCACCGGCTTGCGGAGCTGACGGGAAGTAGAAATAGTACTTTCCGTTCTTCTCGACACAGTCTGGTGCCCACATTGAGTAGGAGTTAGGACGCACCCAGGGCACTTTGTTCTGGGTGACAATCACGCCGTGGTCTGTCCAGTCGGTGAGGTTCTCTGACGAGAAGACGTGGTAGTCCTCCATGCAGAACCAGTCCTGACGCTGTCCTACGGGAGGCTTGATGTCGTGTGACGGGTAGAGATAGACCTTGCCATTGAAGACGCGCGCCGTAGGATCGGCGGTGAACTGGTCTCTGATGATGGGATTCTGTGCCGAGGCCATCAGTGGCACGGCGAGCAGAAAGAGAGCTAAGGTTTTTTTCATCTTGTTTGTTTTTAGTTTTTGGGATTGTCGTGCAAAGATAATAAAATATATAGATGTACGCAAGACTTTGACTATGCCGTTTGTCTATTGTGACGTTCAGAAAAGCTTCTGCAACATTTAGGAAAACATAGCCGCCGTATTGTGCGTACCTTTGTAGACAAAATGAACCAATAACTCCTTTTCAATGAAACATGTATTATTATCTTTGTCAATGACTCTCTGCTGTTTCTCATTCTCGACAGCACAGAACCTGCCCTATCAGAATCCGAATCTTAGTGCCCGTGAACGTGCCGTAGACTTGTGTTCGCGTCTGACGCTTGAGGAGAAAGCCATGCTGATGCTCGATGAGAGTCCGGCCATTCCACGTCTCGGCATCAAGAAGTTCTTCTGGTGGAGCGAAGCTCTCCACGGCGCCGCCAATCAGGGCAACGTTACTGTTTTTCCTGAACCAGTGGCGATGGCCGCATCATTCAACCCTGACCTGTTATTCAAGTGCTTCGATGTGGCCTCTACGGAGTTTCGAGCTCAGTATAACGAACGTATGCTGCGTGGCTCCGGCGAGGACGAGAAGTTTCATAGCCTCTCCGTCTGGACGCCAAACGTCAATATCTTCCGTGATCCGCGATGGGGCAGGGGACAGGAGACCTACGGCGAGGACCCCTACCTGACATCGGTCATGGGAACGCAGGTCGTGAAGGGCCTACAGGGACCAGAGGATGCGAAGTACCGCAAGCTATGGGCCTGTGCCAAGCACTATGCCGTACACAGCGGCCCGGAGTATACCCGTCATTCGGCCAACCTGACGAACGTGTCGCCCCGTGATATGTGGGAGACCTATATGCCGGCGTTCAAGACGCTTGTGCAGGATGCAAAGGTGCGCGAGGTGATGTGTGCCTACCAGCGCCTTGATGATGATCCTTGCTGTGGCTCACAGCGTCTGTTGCAGACCATCCTCCGCGACGAGTGGGGCTTCCAGTACCTCGTGGTCAGCGACTGTGGTGCCGTCTCCGACTTCTATGAGTCGCACAAGTCTTCGTCCGATCCCGTCCATGCCTCGGCAAAGGCAACGATTGCCGGTACCGACGTGGAGTGTGGCTATGGCTACGCCTACCGTAGCATTCCTGAGGCTGTGAAGCGCGGTTTTATCACCGAGGCTGAGGTCGACAAGCACGTCATCCGTCTGTTGGAAGGCCGTTTTGACTTGGGTGAGATGGACGACCCGTCGCTGGTCGAGTGGTCGAAGATTCCCTATTCTGCCATGTCTACCAAGGCGTCTGCCAACCTGTCACTCGACATGGCCCGCCAGACCATTGTCCTCCTACAGAACAAGAACAACGTCCTACCCCTGCAGAAAGGTAAGGAGAAGATTGCCGTCATCGGTCCTAATGCTGACAACACTCCGATGATGTGGGGTAATTATAACGGTCAGCCCAACCACACCATCACTATTCTCGACGGCATCAAGGCTAAGCAAAAGAAATTGTTCTATGCACAGGGCTGTGACCTGACTTACGACCGGGTTATGGATTGTCTCATGGGGTCACAGTGTGCCATCGATGGTAAGAAAGGCCTGAAGGGTACGTTCTGGAACAACCGCAATATGGAGGGGAAGCCCGTCACCACGCAGTACTACACCCAGCCCCTGGCTGTGACCACCTTTGGAATGCACAATTTCGCCCCAGGCGTACAGCTTGAAGGTTTCTCAGCGAAGTACGAGACCGTCTTCACCCCCAAGGAGGCAGGTGAGTATGTGGTGAACGTGGATGGCTGCGGACAGTTTGAACTCTTTATCGACGGTGAGCGGAAGTTCCGTCACCGCATCTGGCGTACCACCCCTAATCGTGTGGCCATTCAGGCTGAGAAGGGTAAGAGCTATATAATAGAGGTACGCTTCGCGCACGTACCTACTTATGATGCCAACCTCGCTATTAACGTCGCCAAGGAACTGCCCATCGACTACAATCAGACCATTGCCCAGCTGAAGGGTATCGACAAGGTCGTCTTCGTGGGTGGCATCTCACCAGCGCTTGAGGGCGAGGAGATGCCCGTCGACATCGATGGCTTCAAGGGTGGCGATCGCACGCACATCGAGTTGCCAAAGGTGCAGCGTGACTTCCTTAAGGCGCTCAAAGACGCTGGTAAGACCGTCATCTTCGTCAATTGCTCCGGCTCTTGCATCGCCCTGCTACCGGAAACAGAGACCTGCGACGCCATCGTCCAGGCTTGGTATCCCGGTCAGGAGGGTGGCACTGCCGTTGCCGACGTACTCTTCGGCGACTATAACCCCAATGGTAAGCTGCCCGTCACGTTCTACAAGTCGAGCTCTCAGCTGCCCGATTACGAGGACTACTCGATGAAGGGGCGTACCTACCGTTATTTCGATGATGCCCTGTTCCCCTTCGGCTATGGTCTGTCGTACACGCAGTTCGAAATGGGAAATCCAGTAGTTAAACCTTGTGAGGGTAGCGTTGGTGAGAATCAGCCTGCATACGAAATCAAGGTACCAGTCAAGAACGTTGGAGGTCGTGCTGGTGGCACTACCGTACAGGTCTATGTCAGGAATCTGCAGGATCCCGATGGACCGCTGAAGTCTTTGCGCGCTTTCCAGCGGACGGCAAACATCAAGCCTGGTGAGACGTGTCAAGTTGCTACGGAACTCACCCGAAAATCGTTCGAATTTTGGGACTCGGAAACCAACACAATGCGTGTGAAATCTGGCAAGTATGAGCTCCTTATTGGTACGAGTTCGAAGGCTGAAGACCTGAAATCTATTGAAGTAAACCTATAATTTGTCGATATGAGACAAAAGAGAACTTTCGTGAGACAAACAGAAAAGTCTCTCTCGTATAGAATGTCTACTTTTGTCGCGAAAAACCGTAAACTCTTTTATTATTAATCAAAAACAATCAATGAAAGCATGAGAAACTTTGATTTCATGAAGCGATCATTAGGAATGGTTTTCCTATTCTTGATGGTGTCCATTCAGGGAGCCTGGGCTCAAACAGTCAGGGGTACCGTGAATGATGAGGCTGGTGAACCGGTTATTGGTGCAAGCGTGCAAGTGCAAGGTACCAAAGCAGGTGCTGTCACCGACCTCAATGGTGGTTTCAGTGTGCAGGCATCCAGCAATGCCACACTGATTATCTCTTATGTAGGCTTTGTCACTGAGAAAGTCAATGTACAGGGCCGTAACGACATCAAAATCACTCTGAAGGAAGATGTCACCACGCTGAACGATGTGGTGGTCATCGGTTATGGTGTCCAGAAGAAAAAGCTGGTCACCGGTGCAACGGTTCAGGTGAAAGGTGAGGAAATCGCCAAGATGAACACGACGAATGCTCTTGAAGCTATGCAGTCGAGCTCGCCTGGTGTGCAGATTACCCAGAGCTCTTCACAGCCTGGTAAGGGTTACAAGGTTTACATCCGTGGTATCGGTACTACCGGTAACTCTTCGCCTCTTTATGTGATTGACGGCGTGGCTGGAGGTAGTCTTGACGACATTAACCCCGCTGATATTGAGAGCATCGACGTGCTGAAGGATGCTGCATCGGCAGCCATCTATGGTGCTCGTGCTGCCAACGGCGTTATCCTCGTGACCACGAAGCAGGGTAAGGCTGGCAAGATTGAGATTAACTACAATGGTGCTATGGGTTGGTCAAACGCTTACAAGCGTCCGCAGCTGCTCAATGCCCAGCAGTTCATGACCATCATGGACGAGTATACCTTTAATACTTCGGGTCAGAAGATGGATTGGTCAGGTTTTGCACCTCAAGATATTCTTACTAAGGTGAACAGCGGTTGGTCAGGCACTGACTGGTGGGGCGCTTTTGAGAACAAGAATGCCCAGCAGCAGAACCATTCTGTAACATTGACCGGCGGTACTGACCGTTCGAAGTTCGCTATGTCTTACACCTATACTGGTAACGAAGGTATCATGGGTGCAGACCAGGCATCTTACTATAAGCGTCATACCATCCGTCTCAACAGCGACCACGTGCTCTTGAAGGTGAAGGATTTCGATGCTATCACCATCGGTGAGAACGTCTCTATCAGCTATACCAAGAACCACGACCTGGCTGAGGATGGTATGTATTGGAGCTATATCCACAGCTTGCTCCAGACTTCTCCGTTTATGCCTCAGTACGCTTATAATGGCGACACATATTATTATCAGGATTTTTCTGGTAATGTTAAATATGGTCAGGGTTGGAACTCTTCTTTGTTCAGCAACCCCTGGGAGAACCTCTCGACGGGTGGCTTCAACTCTTTGGCAGAGAGCCGCAGTGTCAATAGCAGAGCTACTGCATACACCATTATTCAGCCTATCAAGGGTCTGAGATTCCGCTCTCAGTTTAACTATAACTGGAATTCTGGTGCCTACCGTAACTATGGTGAGCCGAGGTCTTCTGGTTATGGTAATGCCACGTCAGTTGTCTATACGAATAGTCAGAACTCTTGGTTGAATACTGACTGGTCTGTTGAAAATACCCTTACGTACGATCTTCCTGTTATGAATGGTCACAAGTTCAGCGCCATGGTTGGTCAGAGCTTCCAGAGCACCGCTTGGAGCTTTAATCTCTCTGGATCAAACAAGGTTACTTATGGTGAGCAGCTCGCAACGTTGAAGGGTTGGGATTCTGCATGGCTGTCTAACATCAAGGTGCTGAATGTTACGGATGTCACTTTGACAGGTAAGCCCAACGATGAGGAGTATCTCGCTTCTTGGTTCGGCCGTGTGACTTGGGACTGGAATGAGACCTATATGGCTACGGTAACCATGCGTTATGATGGTTCAAGTATCTTTACGGATGGTAAGCGTTGGGGCTTCTTCCCCTCTGTATCTGCCGGTTGGGTTGTCAGCAATGAGAAATTCATGGAGGACACCAAGAGCTGGATGGACTTCTTGAAGATTCGTGCAAGCTGGGGACAGAACGGTAACAAAGATATCAACAAGTACCAGTATCTGGCAACAATCGCTTTGTCAGGCGAGGCTTTTGACAGTGGTTACAAGTTCGCTTCCGACATGGAAACTTCCGTTGCCGGCACTCCTAAGACTGGTGCGTATGCAAACATCGTTCCTAACCCCGACCTTACGTGGGAAACTTCTGAGCAGCTCGACCTCGGTTTCGATGCTCGTTTCCTCAACAGCCGTTTAGGTTTGACGTTTGACTGGTATAAGAAGACTACTAAGGACTGGCTGATCGGTGGTAACCTGCTCGCCGTCTATGGTACCAACCCTGCTGCCATCAATGGTGGTGACGTTCAGAATACAGGTATTGAAATCGCTCTCACCTGGAACGATAAGATTGGCAAGGACCTGAGCTACAACGTCGGTGTGAACTTTGCAACCAACAAGAACAAGGTTACCCGTATTGCTAACGACAACCACTATATCAATGGTCCCAGCGGCGTCCTTTCACAGGGTACGGAGTACATCTACCGTGCTGAGGAAGGCAAGCCCATCGGTTACTTCTATGGTATGTCATACAGCGGCATCTGGCAGAATCAGGATCAGATTGATGCTGCACGTAAGGCAGGTAAGGCCGTTCTTGACAACGCACAGCCTGGTGACATGATTTGGGACGACTGGAATGGTGATGGCAAGATTACGTTTGCAGAAGGTAAAGACGCTGACGGTAATGATATTTGCGACCGCCATGAGATTGGTAATCCTAACCCGGATGTCATGCTGGGTATCAACCTTGGTCTGAGTTATAAGGGCTTTGACTTGGCTGTAAGCGGTGCCGGTGCATTCGGTCAGCAGATTATGCGTTCTTACCGTTCGTTCAGTGACGCTCCCTACCAGAACTATGATACCTCAATCCTGAATCGTTGGGTGGGTGAAGGTTCATCAAACAGCCAGCCGCGTATTTCAAGTACAGGTAGTGAGAACGTGAACTGGGTATCTACCCGTTATATGGAGGATGCCGACTACTTTAAGATCAAGACCGTCACACTCGGTTACGACTTCAAGAACCTCTGGAAGTCTTGTCCGTTCCAGCAACTCCGTCTCTATGTTCAGGCTCAGAACCTCTACACCTTCACCGGTTACTCCGGTCTCGATCCTGAGATTGGTAATACTGCTGGTGGCGAAGGCTGGGCTTCTGGTATTGACCTTGGCCTTTACCCGCCATCTCGTACATATTTGATTGGTGCAAGTATTAAATTCTAATTCGACAAAAAGTTATGAAGAAATATATTTTATCAGCATTAGCCGTTTCGTCAGCAGTTTTGTTTACTTCTTGTAACGATATGCTGGACACTGACCCGCGTGTGACAGAGTTGACAGCGGCTACATTCCCAGGTAAACCTGCAGATGTTGAGGCATTGAATGCTGCTACCTATAGTATCATGAACACGTTAGGTGGCGGAGATCAAAGTGGTTTGTTAAATAATCCTTTCTATTGGTGGTCACTCATGTCTGACGACTGCTACGGCAGTGGTGGCTTGCAGGACAACGTGGCTAAGTCACTCCATCATTTTACGACGGCGAGTGCTAACCAGTACGAACAGGACTTCATCCTGCTCTATGGTGGTATTTCCCGTGCTAACAACCAGATTGAGACCATTGATAATGTTGATTGGACAGGCAATACTGCTCAGCGCAATCAGCTGCTCGGTGAGGGCTACTTCATGCGTGGTCTCTATTATATGTGGCTCACCCAGTTGTACGGCGATGTACCTCTGATTATTTCTACCACGATTACTGATGAGATGCAGCAGGAGGTAAGTGCTGAAGAGGCTGTCTTCCCCCAGATCCTTTCAGACTTTGTCTCTGCCAAGAATCTCTTGAAGGCAGAAAGAGCCAATGGCTCTGGTCATGCAGACAAGTTCGCTGCCGAAGCGTTCATTGCACGTGCATGGATGTTCTGGGCTGGCTTCTATAAGAAAGTTAGTGAACTTGCCAATGGTGATGCAACGATTACTCTTGTTGAACAGGAGGGTTGCAACGGTGGTTCTCTTTCGAAGGCCGATGTTATCGCTTGTCTGAAAGACATCGTTTCCAATGGTGGATACAAACTTTGCGAGGACTTCCGTTCTCTCTGGCAGTACTCTAACAGTCTTCTCTGGGATGAGGCACATGATGGTAAAGGCCATGCATACGAGTTCATCGCAGACATGGACCGTAAGAATTGTTTCGACCAACCTGGTATGGGTAATGGTAACACTGAGGAAATTTTCCAGATCCAGTTTATGAATGCCTCTAAGTGGGCCATCGGTGGTACCTATAACAACCCGCGTATGTATTCAAACTACCTCTCTTGCTTCTGGGGACTTCGTAATGGTGCTTCCAATGATAATGGTAAGCGTGACAAGACCTATCCGTTCAACCAGGGTTGGGGTCAGGGTACTCCTTCCGTCAATCTCTGGGAAGACTGGACAGCTGCTGAGACTGCTGGTGGTTATACGGACATCCGTAAACTCGGTAGCTTGATCGACCTCGACCATGAGCTCGCTTCTTATACCTATGAGAAGGATGACTGTGAGGAGTCTGGCTATGCTGTCAAGAAGTACGCCGATGTAAACCTTGATGCTTGCGCTGCCGACAACGATTCATGGTGGTCCAAGTGCCCGGGCTATTCCTCCAGTTCGCTTGACAACAAGCAGCAGGGTGACCACTTTGAGGATTATTACCTGATGCGTTACGCTGACGTGCTGCTGATGCTGACCGAACTTACGGGTGAAGCACAGTACATGAACCAGGTTCAGAAGCGTGCTGGTGTGCCTCAGACAGCTTATTCTCTGAAGGCTGTTCAGGACGAGCGTCGCTGGGAGTTTGCATTGGAGGGTCTGCGTTTCAACGATATGCGCCGCTGGTCTGGTAAGGATTCTGGCGAAGGCTCATACGCAGCCAAGGCTCTTCAGGCTCAAAGTGGTAAGTCTATTACCGTTAAGGGCAAAAAGAATGCTATGAATATGGCTCATATGACCTGTTCTTGGGCTAAGCGTTATGCAGCAACTAATGGCTTCTTGCCTAAGCCTCAGGCTCAGATTACTCTGATGAATGGTAAGATGCAGCAGAACCCAGGATGGGATTTAGCTGATCCGGACACACAATATAAAGTTCTTTACTAATATTTAAAATGGATTCAAAATGAAAAAGATATTATTTTTGCTAATTGCAGCAGTAGGTGCTTTCGCTGCTTGTGATCCTGTTCATGAGGATAACAGCAATGGCGGTCACATCACTGTTGACGAGCTTAAGGCGATGTCCACAGTTACTGTTGACAAGGTAGTCAAGATTGGTGAGCAGAAAAGCTATACGGCCACCCAAGGAACGCCCATTGCCTTGATGGAGAATATAGACGTTACTGACTGCGAGGCTCTCATAATTTATTTTGATGCAGAGACCATTGCTGACACATGTTGGAGAATATCTTTCTCTGGTGAAAACTTTGAGAAGATTCAGAAAAAGTCATCATTCTTGAGACACGAACTTGGTGCTGAGGTTACTAACGGTATCCTGCCGAAAATCGTTGTAAAACACATCGAAAACACCGAAACTAACACAATCGCCATCAAAGCCATTTATAAGTGTTATGGTCCTAAGGTGGCTTCTGGCAAAGAGGGAGAATTCGGCAATGTTATTACCTGTCAGACCTCTGCTCCTGTCAATGCAAAGTGGGATTTCGCCGGCAAGGAATTGATTGGAAACTATGCAACGAAGAAAATGAAGGTTAATTGGAATGAGAACGGTGATTATATTACCACTGATTATGTCGTTAAGCTCACTGGACTTTGTCATGACGGTACACAACTCGTTGCTGAATTCCCCGTAAAACTTGATAAGATCTCCAACCCACTTGTGAAGTACTATATTTATGGTGATCCTAATAGGGCTGAAGATGAAGAACCGCAGCCATCATTCAAGCCAGGCGCCTGGACTGGAGCAACTTTGCGTTTCAGTTCTACAGAAGCTCAACATTTCCCAACGATTGCTGATGAGATTTACTTCGGTCTTAAGACTCTGATTCTTGATGTATCAGACGCTGATGGTGCTTCGATGTTAGTCAATAATGGTTGGTGGAGTAACACCTATTATGATAATATTGTGCTTAATGACGGTGCCAATGAAATTCCAATTACCCAACAGATGGCCGACGAGTGCGCTAAGGGTGGTGAAGGAAGAGACCTTCAGTTTATTATTAAATCAGGAGATCCCACTGTCAACAGCGTTTACTATGAGGAATAATAAGTTCTTATATGTATAATATTAAAACTTCCGTTATAATGAAAAAGTTAATGAATTATAGTAAGCTCGTAATCCCCACGCTTATTGCATCAAGTCTGTTTGTGGCTTGTAGTGAGGAGATTAGCGAAACTACATGCGATACCCAATATACAGCAAACACCAGTAGTATCAAGACTGCCGGTCAGGCTGTAGATTTGGGACTCCCCAGTGGTACCAAATGGGCTAATATGAATGTTGGAGCTACCTCTGAATCTGACAATGGTATTCTCTTCGTTTGGGGTGATGTTACCGGAACCCAGGTTTTGGCCAGCAATCTTACATCCTACACAGATGTAACAGAACAAACATCAGTATCTAAGCTGTTTGATTTGTATAAGAATGCAGCTGAGAGTATTGGTGAAATTCCCGACACGGCGAATATTTCCAAGCTCTCTGAGCCTAAGCTTATAGACTTATCGGGTATTGGAGAAACGCCGAAGAGGGACGCCATTATCTCGTTCGTGCAGGCGAAGTTTAATGATCTCGTAAGTCAGTCTTACACAGGATTACTTGAGGCATCACTCACCAATGATGAGTTTGAGTGCATCTTTGACTGGGATGGTTCTAAGCTCATTGAGAGATTGCCGAAACTTAAAGACGTGATGAAACTTGATAAAGATCCTACTTTCCAGGATACCTTGGACTATTACCAGACGTTTGACGATGCCTTGCTGACCACTTTGGTTATAGACCAGATTGTTTCTACAGAAGCCAAGTATTATGCCTCTGCTTTAGCAAACAATTCTGCTGAGATAAAGGATAAGTTTGGTGAAGTGATGCGTAAGGACTATACTGGTGGTGATATTGGAAATGCTCCGAAAGACTGGCTTGATGAGAAGAAGAGGAATAGCTTAACCTTCGTTCCTGCCTATAGCATTATTTCAGATGCAAACCATGATCCCGCCACTGCAAATTGGGGCGGCAAATGGAGAATGCCCTCCACAGCAGATTTCGTTGAGTTGCTTGTTTATTGCGATTGGGAATTTACTGGTAATGGATATAAGGTAACCAGCAAAGCCGAAGGTAATAAAAATAGCATCTTCTTGCCGGCAGCAGGTTATCGATACGGAAATCAGTGGTATGGTAATGGAAATGCTGGCTATTATGCTACTGGCGAGATTACCGGTGTTTACCACTTCCCATCAATGGCAGAGCAGGTTAATGGCTCAAAGGGAGAAGTTACTGGTGCTGAAAACATGCCTAACATGTTGATTTTCCAGCATGGCCTGTATAATTCTCTCGATATCTACAACAATCTGAGTTCCAGTTTCGGTATTTCTATCCGACCTGTAACAGATTAGTGTTTGATGTAAGTGCTTTATGACTATATTTATATGATGGAAGTAGAGCACAAGATAATTAATCATAGGCTGACTCAATTCAATTGAGTCAGCCTTTTAACACAAAAAGATGACAGCAAAAAGCAAACTCACGGGGGCTCTTTTCTATGTAAGCCTATTAGCTTTCATTTCGTTTGCCGTATATATATTATACATCAACCAAGAGGTATTTTATACTGCACATGACCGTTCCGAGTTCCTTTTCGGAGCACCGTTCTTTCATACGCTGATGCAGAAGCCCTTCGGTTTGATGCAGTATGTGGGAGCTTGGCTCACACAACTCTTCTATCACCCGGCTTTAGGTGCTGGGGCCTTGGCCGTCATTTGGCTGCTCATCTTCTTTGTAGGTGTAAAAGCATTCCGGCTGCAGGGCAGTGCTTCTGCGCTGATGCTCCTGCCTGTAGCCTGTCTGCTTACTTCGGTTGTAGATTTGGGCTATTGGGTCTATACCTCTATAATCAGAGGCTATTGGTTCTCGCAGTCGGTAGGCTATCTCGTCATGCTGCTGTTGCTGTGGACAGCACGCCAGACCCCGCGTAAATGGCATCTTGTCTGGTATTTGCTGGGCTTTTGCCTCTATCCGGTGCTGGGATGGTTTGCCTTGCTTTTTGTTCTCTGCCTGCTGGTTGCCGAAAGAATTACTTGGCGCGAGATTCTGGGCATTGTCGTGCTCGTCTTTACTGCCAGTATTTGGCATAATCAGTTCTATTCGAATCTGAAGATCGATGATGTCGTACTGGCTGGCTTCCCTCGTTTTATAACACCAAGCGACTGCACCGAGCGCCTCTCCATCCCGTTCTGGGCTCTGGGTGCAGTCTCTGTTGGACTCACAGGGACAGCGTTCCTGATCTCTCGCTTCACTTCTATCAGGAAAGCCATCCCCATGATTCCGGTGTTGTGTACCGCTGCTGGCATCGTCTTTACTTCGTCGCTCATGTTCCAAAATCAGAACTATATCGACGAGATGCGCATGGTGCGCTATGCTTCCGACGACAATTGGAAAGAGGTTCTCAAAATGTCAGAAGAGAACCAGAAACCTACCACTACGATGGTCTTTCTCAAGAATATTGCCCTGATGAATGAAGGCGGCTTGTTCAAACGCTCGTTCAAACTGGGTAACAGTATCACAGACATCTACAACCCCGATACGCTTCATGTTTCCCTTCTGGACATTGCATCTCCGTTAGTTTATTACAACTATGGTGTGATGAATGAAGCTATCCGTCTGAATTTTGAAAATGCCATACAGGCAGGCTTCTCGCCCTTCTATCTGAAAGTGCTAGCCCGTTGTGCTTTGGCTTGTGGAGATAAGGAATTGGTGGAACGCTATACGACCCAGTTGCATCACCATCTTTTTTACGACAAATGGCAGCCGACTCCAGTCTCAGCAAAAATCAAGGAACTGCAGAAATGCTATCCCGATGAGATAACCGGTGTTGATAGAAGCGACAGCTATCTTGTCAACTATATCAGCCTTTGGTCCGATTCTGTCAGCAAAGTGGCTTCTGAGCAGGCGTTGTTCTATGCCATGTTGCGCTGCGACTCACGTCGTTTCTGGGCATCGCTGCGCGACTTTGTGAAGTCGCACATGGACGAGGATTTCCCCTTGCACGCACAGGAGGCGTATATCTTGTTTATGGACAAGGCACCTGAAAAGAAGCGCATCATGCTCCCAGTCAGTCAGACCGTTTACGACCGCTACATCCAGTTCTGGGATACCCTGAAAAAACTGGCGAAGCCCGGTGCGACTCTTAAGGATGTAGGCGAGCAGATGCGTAAGGAATGGGGAGACACCTATTGGTGGTACAATATCTTTGGAACAAAAGTTCCTGTTATAAGCGGTAATATCGGTCATGAAGTACATTCATAAGAATAATATGAAAAGACATATCCACTTTTATACCCTACTACTGGCAGCAACCCTGTTGCTCTTGTCATCGTGTGTAAATCATCCCGATGTGCCCTCTTCAAGTAAAGAGGCCAAGTACCTGCCAGCTATTTTCCCCGACTATTGCAATGTCACGGTGCCTTACAATATTGCGCCACTCAATTTCATGCTCCCAGGTGACCAGTACGAAGCGTGTGTGGCACGTATCAGCACGCCAGACGGTCAGCAGCAGACCTACGGTGATGGCGTGAAGGTGCAGATACCCGAATCAGAGTGGCACGAGATGCTTAATGCTTCGAAGGGTAAGAGTCTCAAGGTAGAGGTCTGGGGGCAGAAAGCGGGTGAGTGGCTGTCATTCACCCCGTTTGAAATACGTGTTGCCAAGGAACCCATCGACGAATATGTGTCGTATCGCCTTATTGAACCCTCTTATGTGGCATGGACCTTTATGGAGATAGCCCAGCGCAACCTCACCTCGTTTGAAGAGACACAGATCTTCAACAACGAGATTACCATGAATGACAGAACAATTGGCCAGTGCATCAACTGTCATAGTTATCAGAACTATAAGACCGACAATATGCTCTTTCACGTACGTCTCGCCAATTCCGGTACTGTTATCGTGAACGATGGTAAGGTCTCGAGGGTCAATATGAAGCGCGACTATACCATCTCCTCGGGTGTCTATCCGTCATGGCATCCCACTGCCAAGCTCGTCGCCTTCTCCACTAACAGGACTCGACAGGGATTCCATACGCTCAATCCCAACAAAATCGAGGTTTACGATGAGGCCAGCGACTTGATTTTATACGACGTGGAGACCGATTCGGTGCAGGTTGTCAGCAATGATTCAACGCTTTTGGAGGTGTATCCTACCTGGTCGCCTGATGGCAAATACCTTTATTATTGTAAGTCTGTTCCGCTTCCTGAAGAGAT
This sequence comes from Prevotella sp., assembly GCA_016285245.1. GTDB lineage: Bacteria > Bacteroidota > Bacteroidia > Bacteroidales > Bacteroidaceae > Prevotella. Next base: position 14,726 of record JAEEQH010000017.1, on the reverse strand, counting down.
GCGCGACAAGGATATCAGAACGACTTATCCAAAAGTGCAATACAACCTCTATCGGCGTTCGTTCAATCTGGCAACGCATGGCTTTGGCGAGGAGGAACTGGTGTATGATGCAGCATCGAAAGATAAGAGTGTGACCTTGCCACGCGTCAGCCCCGATGGGCGCTATTTGCTCTTTGCCATAGGACAGTACGGTTGCTTCCATATCAGGCATAATGATGGCGACATTGTCTGTATGCCTCTTGATCAGGAACTTCCACTGACCCAGAACATCGACCTCACTAATGTGAACAGCGAAGGCCGCCCGGACAGCTATCCAAGCTGGTCGAGCAACGGACATTGGATCATGGTGGCCAGTCGTCGAGAGGATGGCAACTACTGTCGTGTCTATTTCTCCTATTTCCATGATGGAAAGGTGGAAAAGGCCTTTCTCATGCCGCAGGAAGATCCGGAATACAATACGTTCCTCTTGAAGAGTTACAATCGTCCTGAGTTCATGGTTGAACCAGTCAAGATCAGTGTCGACGAGTTCAGCAAGGTGTTTGATAAGTAGGGAATTAGAGAAGTTAAGAAGTTAGAGAAGATGAAGTGTTTACATCTTTTATATACGCTCTTGTTCGGTGTGGCCGTCCTCCTCTTTTTCGGACTTGCCTATCCGCACCATCTGCATTATCAGGAGCAGTACCAGCTTTTCCTCTTCGACAGCACTTACGTGTGGGAGATTGTTAAGCTGCCGGGGGGCGTGGCCGACTTGCTGGGACGCTTCTGCACACAGTTTTTCCTTTTTGCCTGGGTGGGAGCTTTTGTCATTGCACTTCTGCTCTCTGTGATTCAGCTTCTAATACTCCGCCTGCTCAATTCTCAATTCTCAATTGTCAATTCTCAATTGGCCTACGGCCTTACCTTTGTCCCTTCGTTTCTGCTCTGGCTCTTCCTGCTTGATGAGAATGCGCTGTTAGGTGGTGTCTGGGCAGTCTTGCTCACGCTTCTCGCTATTTGGGGCTATGTGATGGCACCAAGCGGTTGGTTGCGTCGTATTCTGATTCTTGTCACTTTACCCGTACTCTATTGGATAGCCTTAGGAGGAAGTCATTACCATCGCTACCCGACAGTAATACCATATCTGCTCTATGCTGCATGGCTGTCTGCTGTCATCCTCCCACTTGTGGTCCGTTCCTTCAAGTTTCAAGTTTCAAGTTTCAAGTTTCTGGTTCCAAGTTTCAAGGTGCAGGGCTTAACGTTCCTCTTGGTGGCAGTTGTTATGGGTGTCATCGTCTGGAAGAACGCCAATTTCAAGGCAGAAAAGGTGATGAAGTACGATTTTATGGCCTGTCATCAGCAATGGAACCGTATCTTTGAGACTATCTGTCTAGAGAAACCTAACAACCAGATAGGCGTGACGGTACAGAATCTTGCCTTGGCGATGCAGGGTAAGCTACTGGACCGTCTGTTCGACTTTAATCAGAACGGCATCCAAGGTCTTCTGCCTGATGTGAAGGAAGATGCTACCAGTCCTTTGCCTACCGCCGAGGCGTTCTATCAGCTGGGTATGATCAATGTCGCCCAGCGCACGGTATTCGAGGCTCAGGAAGCCACCCTCGACTTCCAGAAAAGTGGCCGGTGCTACAAACGACTGGCACAGACCAACCTCATCAATGGCCAGTATGAAGTGGCCTGTAAATACCTTATGGCCCTGCAGAAGACCCTTTTCTATCGTGACTGGGCCAATGAGACACTCCCGCTGCTGGGAAATGAAAAGGCCATCGCCAGTCACCCGGAATACGGCCGTCTGCGCCAGTGGGCCTATAAGGACGACAATTACTTCAGCGACCATGTGACGCCAGAGATGCTCGAAAACCTCTATTCCTGCAACCCAGACAATCGCATGGCCTACCAATACCTTTTGGCTTACTATATGCTGACGGGCGACCGTGAACGCTTTAATCAATTCATGTCCACTAAGCAATGAAAAAGATTCTCTATCTTATAATAGGACTAATGGGCCTGATGGGATGCACCGAGACCGTCAGCGATGCGAAGCAGGAGACCGCACAGCCCCAGATATACCCCGACTACCTCGGAGTCACCATACCCGTCAATATCGCCCCGCTCAACTTCGGCATGGCCGACGAGGAGTCCTTGCTGGTTGATGCCGTTATGACCGACAGCCACGGACAAAGCCTGCACAGCCAGGGCGAGGAGTCGGTAGACTTCGATATTGACGACTGGCATCAGCTGCTTGCCCAGAACGTCGGAGACTCGCTCACCGTCACTGTGTCGGCCAAGTATGAAGACGGCTGGCACACCTATCGCCCTTTCTCCATCTACGTCAGTCCTGACAGTATCGACTACGGTCTCTGCTACCGTCTGATAGCGCCAGGCTACGAGGTGTGGAGCAAGATGGGTATCTACGAGCGCGACCTCTCATCGTTCGATGAGCGTGCGTTGATTGAGAATACCCAGTTCGAGGGCTGCGTCAACTGTCACAGCTTCAACCGCGGCAACCCTGCTGACATGAGCCTGCATATCCGTGGTCCGCATGGAGCCACCTTGCTGCGTCACAACGATAGTCCTCTCATCGCTTATAACACCAAGACCGATCAGACCCTCGGACTATGCGTCTATCCCTACTGGCATCCCTCTGGCCGCTATATCGCCTATTCGACCAACACCACGCGTCAGCTCTTCCACAGTGCCGACCCCAACCGCATTGAGGTGTTCGATGAAGCCTCCGACATTCAGGTCTACGATGTCGAGAAGAACGAACTTATTCTCTCGCCCCTTGTCAAGCAGGACTCCGTCTACGAGACCTTTCCCGTTTTCTCGGCCGACGGTCGTTCGCTCTACTTCTGCGCCGCACGCGCCCTCCCCGAGGCCAATCAATCTGAGCAATCTTCAGTCCTGCTCGATTCCATCCGCTATAACCTCTGCCGCATCGATTTCGACCCTGCCACAGGAACCTTCGGCGACCATATAGAAACTATCATTGATGCCGCTTCCCAGCAAAAGTCAATATCCTTCCCCCGGCCATCCTACGACGGACGTTTCCTTTGCTACACGCTCTCCGATTATGGACAGTTCAGCATCTGGCACCATGAAGCCGACCTCTATCTGCTCGACCTCGCTACAGGAGAAAGCCACACCATGACAGGGGCCAACTCCGACGACACAGAGTCGTTCCACAATTGGAGCTCCAACTCGCGTTGGCTCGTGCTCAGCTCTCGCCGCGATGATGGGCTCTTCACGCGTCCCTATTTCTGTCATGTCGATGACCATGGCGTGGTCACCAAGGCTTTTATGCTGCCGCAACGCAATCCGCGCCGTTTCTATCGCGATCGTTTCCTGTCTTTCAACGTGCCTGAGTTCATCATCGCTCCCACTCGTTTCGACGGGCGTAAGGCCAGTCGTATCATCAACAACGAAAGGCGCAAAAACTTCGGCGTGCGTTAAGTCCCCGCCTTGTGACTATTTCTTAAAGCTTTTGCAACAAATACGCAAGAGCCTTTCCGCGTTTCTTAGTACCTTTGCACCATCAAAAACTTAAAACCCATAAATCTCATGACAAAAAAGATTCTTACCACCATGATGCTCGCCATCCTTGGCGTGTTGTCTGTGCAAGCCAATAACCAGTTGAAGAGTCCCGACGGACGATTGATGGTTGACTTCATCTTTGCTGGCGGACGGCCCTACTACCAGGTGTTTTACAACGGGAGCATCTATGTGGAACCCTCGCCGCTGGGTGTGGTGACGAATATCGGCGACTATACCAGCGAGCTGGAGCTGAAGGAGGTGAAGACCGGTGAAGTGAAGGAGAGCTACTCCCTGCGTAACATCAAGCGCAGCCATGTCAACTACGTGGCCAACGAGATGACTGTCAGTCTGGCCAAGAAAGGTCAGCAGGTGATGGACATCACCTTCCGTGCGAGCAACCGCGACGTGGCGTTCCGTTATACGCTTTACCCCCAGAAGGAGACGCGCAGCTGTATCATCGAGCGCGAGGCAACGACCTATAAGTTGCCTGCCGGCACCACCTCGTTCTGTGCACCACAGGCTAAGCCAATGACAGGCTTTGCCCGTACGGCACCGAGTTACGAGACCCGCTATGGCATTGACGAGCCGATAGGCCGTAACGGCTGGGGTAACGGCTACACCTTCCCCTGCCTGTTCCGCACGACAGAGGGTTGGATGCTCATCTCCGAGACCGGTACTGACGGTTACTACGTGGGCTGTCGTCTGCTGGGCGAGGCCAACGGCCAGTACAAGATAGGATTCCCGCAGCAGGAGGAGAACAACGGCTACGGTCCGACGACGGTGCAGATGGCACTGCCGGGCAACACCCCTTGGCGCACCATCACCCTGGGTACGATGAGCAACATCATCGAGACGACCGTTCCTTGGGACCTTGTGCAGCCGAAGTACAAGGCCAGCCGTAACTATGAGTATGGCAAGGGCTCGTGGTCGTGGATCATTGGCATGGATGGCAGCTGTAACTTCGACGAACAGAAGCGCTATATCGACTTCTCGGCAGCCATGGGCTACCGTTCGGTGCTCGTCGATGCCCTGTGGGACAAGCAGATAGGCTACGACCGCATTGCCGAGTTGGCTCGCTACGGCAAGACGAAGGGCGTGGGGCTGTACCTCTGGTATAACAGTAATGGTGCCTGGAACGATGCCCCGCAGTCCCCGAAGGGTATCATGGATAACACGGCCCGCCGCCGTCAGGACATGAAATGGATGCAGGAGAACGGTATCCTTGGCATCAAGGTCGACTTCTTTGGCGGCGACAAGCAGACGACGATGAAGCTCTACGAGGACATCCTCACCGATGCCAACGACTACGGACTGCTGGTCATCTTCCACGGCTGTACGCTGCCTCGTGGCTGGGAGCGTATGTATCCGAACTATGCCGCCTCGGAGGCTGTTCTCGCCAGCGAGAACCTGCACTTCGGACAGGGTTTCTGCAATAACGAGGCCCGCGACTGTGGCGCGATGTATCCCTATACGCGCAATGTCGTCGGCTCGATGGACTTCGGCGGCTCGGCGCTCAACAAGTTCTACGATGCCAGTAACACACGTGGCACACGCCGTGTCACCTCCGACATCTATGCCCTGGCTACGGCAGTGCTCTTCCAGAGCGCCGTCCAGCACTTTGCCCTGGCACCCAACAACCTGACTGATGCCCCGGAATGGGCTATCGACTTCCTGAAGAAGGTGCCTACGACCTGGGACGACGTGCGTTTCGTCAGTGGCACCCCCGGCCGATATGTCGTGCTGGCCCGCCGCTCTGGCGACCGCTGGTATGTGGCCGGCATCAATGCCATCGGCAAGCCTTTGGAGCTGACGCTGACCCTGCCCATGCTGAATGAGGGTGACGCCCAGCTCTATCTGAACAATCAGCTCTCGACGATTAAGATCTCGAAGAAGCGTACCGTGAAGGTCAACATTCCTGACAACGGTGGCATCGTCATCTGTCAGTAAACAGTAACGGAAAAGAATCGAACAATGAGTATGAAAAAGATATTGTTGACTGTCATCGTCCTAGCCCAATGGTGTGTCCTCCGTGCCGCCGAGCCTTTCGTGACGTTCACGGCTGATGCTGACGCGCTGCCCGTCAAGGGTGCCGTCATCAGCTTCAGCGACGACGATGACGAGGGCGTGAAGATTGCCATCCGTAACCTGCAGACCGATATGGAACAGGTGTTCGGAAAGGCGTCACAGCAGGGGACGACCACTATCCTCATTGGCACACTGGGCCGTAACAAGGAGATTGACCGTCTGAAGCTGAAGGACCTGAAAGGCAAGCGCGAGAAGTTTATCATCACCACCGTCGGCGATCGTTTGGTGATAGCCGGCAGCGACCGTCGCGGCACCATCTATGGCGTCTACGAGTTGAGCCGTCAGCTGGGCGTGTCGCCATGGGCCTGGTGGGCCGACGCACCTGTCGAGAAGCGTGCTGAGGCTTTTGTCAAGCGTGGCACCTATACCGGCGGCGAGCCTGCCGTGGAGTTCCGTGGACTGTTCCTCAACGACGAAGCTCCCTGCCTCACCACGTGGGTGAAGAACACCTTTGGCACGAACTACGGCGACCACCGTTTCTACGAGCGTGTCTTCGAGCTGATCCTGCGTCTGAAGGGAAATTTCCTGTGGCCGGCCATGTGGGGATGGGCGTTCTATGCCGACGACCCAGAGAACGGCAAGACAGCCGACCGCATGGGCGTCATCATGGGTACCTCGCACCACGAGCCGATGGCCCGTAACCATCAGGAGTATGCCCGCCACCGTCAGGAGTGGGGCGCCTGGAACTACCAGACGAACCAGACGAAGCTCGACCAGTTCTTCCGCGAGGGCATCGAGCGCATGAAGGATACCGAGGACATCGTGACCATCGGTATGCGTGGCGACGGCGACGAGGCGATGAGCGAGACCGCCGATACGAAGCTCATGGAGCGTATCATCACGAACCAGCGCCAGATTATCAAGGAGGTCACTGGCCGTCCCGCCGAGAAGACCACTCAGGTGTGGGCCTTATATAAAGAGGTACAGGACTACTACGATGCAGGCCTCCGCGTGCCCGACGACGTGATGATTCTCATCAGCGACGACAACTGGGGCGACATTCGCCGTGTGCCCAACGCTCAGGAACGTATGCGCAAGGGCGGCTGGGGTATCTATTACCATGTGGACTACGTCGGTGCGCCGCGTAACTCTAAGTGGCTCAACGTCACGCAGACACAGCAGATGTTCGAGCAGCTGTCGCTGGCCTACGACCACGGCATCCAGCGTATGTGGATCCTGAACGTCGGCGACCTGAAGCCTATGGAGTACCCCATCCAGCTGTTCATGGACATGGCATGGAATCCCAAGGAGTACACCCAACAGACTGTCACCGACCATACCCGTGCTTTCTTTGCCAGTGCGCTCGGCGGTTCTGCCGCCGAGGAAGCTGCCTCCATCTACAACCGCAACTGCCAGTACATGGCCCGCGTGACGCCGGAGATGCTTGACGCGCGTACCTATAATGTTGAGACGGGTGAGTGGCGTCAGGTGGCTGATGACTACCAGCGTCTGGAGCTCCGTGCCCTGCGTCTCTATGAGCAGGTGCCCGCCGAGGCCCGCGACTTCTACCGTCAGTTGGTGCTCTTCCCTGTTCAGGCGATGGCCAACCTCTACGATATGTACTATGCGCAGGCCATGAACCAGTACCTGGCAGGCAAGAATAATCCCGATGCCAACGAGTGGGCTGACCGTGTGGCACAGTGCTTCCGCCGCGACTCCCTGCTCTGCGCTGCCTACAATACTGACATCGCTGGTGGCAAGTGGAACGGCATGATGATCCAGAAGCACATCGGCTACCGGTCGTGGAACGACAACTTCCGTGCCGATACCCAGCCGCGCACCACCGCTGTACCCGTTTCCGCCAACGGTGGCGGCTACACCTTCAGCTATTCTCTCTCCTCTCTCCACTCTCCTCTCTCCTCTAAAACTGCTGGCTACGTCTCCATCGAGGCCGAGCACTTCTACGAGGCTAAGGCTGGTGCTACGACACAGTGGACGGTCTATCCCTACTACGGCCGCACCCGCAGCGCCGTGGCTCTGACGCCATACACACAGCCCGTTGGCGACGCCTCGCTGACCTACCGCTTCTCGCTGCCGAAAGATGTCGGTCAGGTGAAGGTCTACGTCGTCACGAAGTCGACACTCGACTACCTGAATGTCGGCGGTCATGAGTATGTTGTCAGCATCGATGGTGCTAACCCGCAGACCGTCAATATGAACAAGACGCTCGTCGACCGTCAGCCCTATATGTACTCGGAGTTCTATCCCACCATCGCCCGCCGTGTCATTGAGAAAACGGTCGAGTTGCCGGTGGCACAGAAAGAGGACGGGCTGCACAGCCTGACGTTGCAGCCTAAGCATCCGGGCATTGTCTTCGAGAAGATTGTCATCGACTTTGGCGGCTATCAGCCCTCGTACCTCTATATGGACGAGTCGCCCTGTCAGCGCTAATAACAGAAAAGCCTCCCAACCGGGAGGCTTTTCTGTTAAGTTGTTCGTTCTTCTACAGAAATCGTTAAACAACGTCTTTGATTTATCAAACATCGTCGTCGTTTTATCAAACGTCGCCGTAGTTTTATCAAACGTCGTCGACGTTTTAACTTATACGCCGTCCCTGGAACACTTTAACGCCGTCCTCAAAAACTTTTAGACCGGCGTCCCAAGTTTTTTCCTTTACCTGTTGCGGCAACCGCACAGCATGAATTATTTTACCAGGTTTCCTAGGATGTCGCGAGTCAGTTCCTTGGTGATGGTACGTGTGGCGGCGCTGGTGGCGTTCTTCACCACCTTCTCTTTGGCGCTGGTGCGCGACTTCGACTTCTTGCCGCTCACCTTCTCGCTGACCCACGTGCCGAGAATGGTGGCGATAGTCGAGGTGACAGCTGTCAGCACAGCTTTCCACACCTTCGACATGATGCCGGGCTTCTTCTTGGCCCCCTTGTCGTCCCCCGTGGGGGACACATCAGTCTTCTTGCTGGGCGTTGTCTCCCCTTCGGTGGTCGGTAGGGAGGCCTCTTTCGTCAGCTGCTCGTAGGCACTCTCGCGGTCTACCGGCGTGTCGTACTTGCCGTAGACGCGGCTCTGCTTGATGATGTCCATACGCTGACCCTCGGTGACGGCACCAATCTGACTCAATGGGAACAGTACCTTCGCACGCTCCACCACGTTCGGGGCACCTTTCTCGTCAAGGAAGCTGACGAGGGCCTCGCCCGTCTCCAGCTGCATGATAGCCTCGTCGGTCTTGAATGCAGGGTTGGCGCGGAACGTGTCGGCAGCCGTCTTCACGGCCTTCTGGTCTTTCGGGGTGTAAGCGCGCAGGGCGTGTTGCACGCGGTTACCCAGCTGTCCGAGGATGTTCTCCGGAATATCCGTCGGGCTCTGCGTGATGAAGTAGATACCGACGCCCTTCGAGCGGACGAGTCGGATGACCTGCTCAATCTTGTCGAGCAGCGCCTTCGACGTGTCGTTGAACAGCATATGGGCCTCATCGAAGAAGAACACGAGTTTCGGCAATTCCAGGTCGCCCACTTCGGGCAGGGTAGAGTAGAGCTCGGAGAGCAACCATAGCAGGAACGTGGAGTAGAGCTTCGGCTGCATCATCAGCTTGTCGGCAGCCAGCACACTCATCACGCCTTTGCCGCCTTCGGTCTGCAACAGGTCGTAGATATCGAACGACGGCTCGCCAAAGAACTGGTTGGCTCCTTGGTTCTCCAGCTGTAGCAGGGCACGCTGGATGGCGCCGACGCTGGCGCTGCTGACGTTGCCGTAGGTTGTGGTGTACTCCTTAGCGTGCTGTGACACGTAGTCGAGCATCGACCGGAGGTCTTTCAGGTCTAGAATCAGCAGACCGCGCTCGTCAGCCACGCGGAACACAATGTTCAGCACGCCGTCCTGCGTCTCGTTCAGACCCAGCAGACGTGACAGTAGCAGTGGCCCCATCTGGCTGATAGTGGCACGCATGGGGTGTCCCTGTTCACCGTAGACGTCGTAGAAGCGGACGGGGCAGGCTTGGAACTCAGGATTCTCAATACCGAACTCCGGCAGGCGCTTTTCAATGAAGCCGCTCATCTTTCCGACCTGCGAGATGCCGCTGAGGTCGCCTTTCATATCGGCCATAAAGCAAGGCACACCGGCCTGACAGAATGTCTCGGCCATGACCTGCAGCGTGACCGTCTTACCTGTTCCCGTGGCACCGGCTATGAGTCCGTGGCGGTTAGCCATCTTACCTGTGATGCTGAGTGCGCCGTTGGCGCAGTGGGCAATGTACAGCCCCCGTTCTTTGTCTAACATAATCTTTAGTTCGGTTTTAGGTTTTGTTTGGCAAAGTTACGCATTTTTCCGTGTTCCGCCAAACCTTTTGCCGTTTTTCTGCATTCCTCGTTCCTCCTTCCTCGTTCCTCCTTCCTCGTTCTTTGCTTACCAAAGCGGCAGAGCCGAGCGCCTCGTCTCTCTTACTCCTTCACCACGTAGAACGTCGTCCATCGGTACAGGTTGCAGCCCACGAAGTTGCCCAGCACCTCGGCGACGTAGACCACCAGCACCTCCGGCCGCAGTAGCTGTTCGGCTGGCGACACCAGGAAGTAGAAGGCGTCAGCGATGGAGTGGGCAAAGCCGCAAAGGATGAAGACGGGTACGCCCAGCAGTAGTGTCAGCATCTTTCCCTTGCGGGCAAACTCCACCGCCGTTGTCATGATGAAGCCGCAGCCGATGGCCAGCAGGAAACAGGCCCACGGCCCCTTTGTCAGGCGTCCGGCCAGGATGTTCGCTGCCGGTTCCACGCAGTCGGGCTGCGCATAGCCTATCATCCATGCTGTCAGCAGACAGCCCACGATATTGCCCAACAGCACCACCGCCAGCATCGACCAGTCGCCATGTCGGCGTATGAAACCCGCTGTTCCCGTATAGAGTTTCAGTCCGTAATACACCACCGTGGTCAGTCCGAAGGCAAACAGCACGGCGCCAGCCACGCCACCTACGCGCAGGTTCACCACACAGCCTATCGAAATACAGATACCGGCCAGTATCGCCGTTGGGAACACATCCCTCATCAGTTTCTTCATTCTTCTTGATTGTTGATTGTTTGACTTAAGTTGCAGGGGAAGACCAGCTTACCGTACGGTCGTGAAGGGCTCGCTGAGAGTAAACGTCTTCTCATAACCCTTGGTCTTGACCGTGTAGCTGTTGCCGACCTTGAAGGCCGGGCTGCTGACGAGGCTGGCGCTGCGCTTCAAGGAGAAGGGTATGGTGACGCTGTCGATGAGCGTGCCGCTGGCGTCATAGATGCTGATGGGCTCGTCTTTCTCGACGTTAAGACCAATGAGCAGCGCCGTCGACTGACGAGCCGTAGCGTTGGTGGGCACGGAAGGCATCTCGCCCATACCGCCGCCAACGGAGAAGACGGTGCCGCCCTCAACGACGAGCGGAGCGAAGTCGCAGTCCAGTCCCTCCTCAGGCGAGCCCACCTGACTCCAGGCGTAGACGGTGCCGCCGCGGATGATAATCGCAGGGTCGCTGTCCTGCTGGTTGTTACCGCCGAAGGGCATGAAGAACCCGCCCTTGGGGTTCGAGTCGACGGCATCGTTGCCCTTGCTGCGGGCAGTGACATGGGCGCCATTGAACTCGATGGTGGCGTTGGCGTTGATGGCATCGTCAGTCGTAACCACATCCACCGTGCCGCCATTGAAGACGATGCCCTCCTTGCCCTCGATGCCCTCGGCACCGGCGGTCTGGGTCCTGACGGTCACGCAGCCGCTGTTGATAGTAATCTTACCCTTCGAGGCGATACCCTTTGTGGACGCTACGTACTTATGCTTGCCAGCGAAGCCGCCTATGCCTTCGCCGTCAATGCTGTCGTTGCCGAACGATGGGAAGCCGCCGCCAAAGGCGCCGAAGTCGGGCATCTGGAAACCGCCTGCCTTGATGCTGTCGTTGCCAAACGGCGGGAATCCGCCGCCGAAGTCGGGCATCTGGAAGCCTCCCTGCCGGATGCTGTCGTTACCAAACTGCGGGAAACCGCCGCCGAAGCCGCCGAAGTCCGGCATTTCTCCTCCGAAGTCCGGCATCCCGAAGCCGAAGGGCTTCTCGCCCAGGTTGTCGCCCGATGTTGTGACGTTCAGCGTCAGCTCCTCAATGGTGATGTCCTTCTTGGTCTTGATGCCGCGGCAGCCGTCGCCGGTAGCGACGATGTTCAGCGTGCCCTTACCCGAGAGCAGCAGCTTGTCCTTGGCCCAGATGGTGGCCGCCTTGTTGCTGGCGGTGTCCTGACAGGCGGTGATGGTGAGCGTGTTCACGGTGCCCTTGGTGGCTACCACCTCCACTTTCTTCTTGTTCTTCAGACACAGCGGCGCACCCTCCTGACTGGTCAGTGTCAGCCCGTCGAGTTGCACCTTCGCCTTGCCGGCAGTCTTCAGGTCGAGCCGTCCGTCGGTGCTCTGGCCCGTCAGTCGCAGGGTGAGCTTACGGCCCGTCAGTCGGCTGTCGATGCTCACCTTGGCACCCTCCACGCTGACGTCCACGCTGTCCTTCACCTTCTGTTCTACCTTTGCTGTCTTACCTTTATAACGGATGGTAATGTCCTGCGCATAACACGTGCTGCCCATCACGAGCAGCAGCATCCATAACAGTATTTTCCTCATGATTTTGATTAATATATTTGTTCGTTAGACGGACAAAACCCGAAAAGGTTCAATTGGCCGCACGAAAAAAGTGTCGTCTCTGTTTGGAAGGATACAAAAATCCGCATAAGCGATGAACTTATGCGGATTATCTATAGTATAGTCAGGGAATTACTTCACCTCCTCGAATGAGACATTCATTGATTTACAACTACTTGCGTGAGCCTGGTGTTTCAATGTCGCAAAATGCTTATAAGCATCCGTGTAGCAAACATCTAATAACCATCGGCAAAGGTACACATTTCTTCCCAAACTGAGATAATAAAACCCATAAAAATGCGAGCAAGAGAGAGGTTTGTTATAGTAACCAACATGGTCCATAATTTCCTTGGCAGTCCTTGGTATACTACAATATTGAATATTGTTTTTTGTACGCTCGACAATTGTTTGTATGGTATGCGTACAACTCTGCTTTTTTCTTTGCCAAGAGGAGAAAGGGGGAAAAGCCCGTCATGTCAGGGATTTAGACGGGATGTAGCAGGGAACGAAAGGTAGGGTAACAGGCTATAACGACCTTCATGCTGCAAAAACATAAAAAAACTACGGAATAAGAACCATATTAAAAGAAAAAACAGTATATTTGCAAAATGAATCGACATTTTCTCATATTGTTCAGCTTTTTGCTCCTGTCTGTCCCGATGTTCGCAGAGGGCGGTTTGCCCATCATAGAGATCAAGGCAGACAGGACGATGATTTATCCTCAGCGAATGGAACTGACGGGGGAAGAGTCGCTGATGGATGTCCTCCAGATGGTGCCAGAGCTGGTGATTGCAGGTTATGAGGATGTCATCGACAGTTATAACCTCCGTATCGACAATTGTCCGATGAACGGTGACACGAGGTTGATTCTGAGTCAGATGAAAGCCAAGGACATCGCCAAGATTCAGGTTTGCGACAATACGGGTGTTGCGAAGGGAACCATTGGAATGGGCAGGGTGCTGGATATCAACATGAAAATGCCTGAAAGTTTGAAAGGCTTCGTGGAAGGACAGGGAGACTTTGGGAAAGAAGTTGCTGGTATTGGATCTGTGAACGCATTATACGGCAGTCAGCATACTGATCTCTATGCTAATGCTTCCTATCGTCATCAGGATGGGAATGAGGAATATCTGACGCTTCACATGACGAACCGGTTTGATGACAGAAACAAGCTGTTGACCTATTTCACCCAGCAATATCTTGACCATCCTTCTACGACGTCACGTAAGGTCATGGGCAGGGCGAGATACTTCCACACCTTCAATGAACAGGGTACGGAACTTCTCATCGTGGGCGGTTATCAGTATGCCAGTGATCTGGCTCTATCTAATAAGCTGCAATTGTATATCGTTGAGCTGAATACGCCTTTGCTGACCAAGCGGCTGTCGATGATGCTGGGTGCTGAGGGGGATTTCCTGATGACCAGACAAAAGGATATGGACAGGAGCTGGGATGTCTTCAATAATGATATCTATCTGCAGTTCACCTATGCCTTGCCTCAGTGGAAGCTGACAGTTGGTAATCGTGTGATGTTCTATAACTATAAATTAGTGGATGCTGGAATCAGTCAAAAGCATTCGGACACCCGCGACAATGCGAATGCCTGCGTCATCTATGTACCAGACAATCGGAATCAGATCCAGTTGGGCTATTATCGCAAATACTATAATCCTTCCTATCAATCCCTCTTTATGAACGCCAATACGCTTTCTGATGAGGAATGGGCGATGACGAAGGGACAGCTGGTGGAAAGGACTATTAACCAGATGAAGCTGGCATACGCCTATAGCAGGCAGAAGCTGACTGTGCAGACGGAGGCGAGTTATTATGCCGTTGAAGATGGCGAGAATTTTACTGTACTGGGGGCATCGGCTTATTGGAAAGCAAATGGCTTGAGTCTGGTAGGTGGATCAAATCTGTATACGGCTAAGAGTGGAACATACGCTTCAATCCGGTTTGCTCCGACTGCTTATCTCCCTCATGATTGGCAGATAGGCATGCAGGTGGTATATTATACCAGAAAGACGCCAAGACGTGAGGCAACTGGCGTACCTGTGTATGGATGCTTGTCACTGAACAAGCAATTTGGCAGGAAATGGAATTTGGGTGTTGACTGGCATGATATGTTTGATGCATTCTGTAGTGAGGCAAAGGTAAACAGACATGCTGCCAATATGAGGTTGCAGTATAGATTCTAACGATAACAAGAAAGTGAGTATGACAAGTATTGAATTGGATATGATACAGACTGCCGGCATAGGTGCATTAGCCCTCCTCGTCGGTATGGTTTTAACACGAAAGGTAGCTTTCCTTCAGAAATTCTGTGTGCCGTCGCCAGTAAGCGGTGGTATCATCTTTTCATTGATAACCCTGATGCTATATGGTTGGTTCCATGTTGAGGTGTCGTTCGATGGTACATTGAAGGATGTCTTTATGCTGGCATTCTTTACCAGCGTTGGTTTCCAAAGTGACCTGAAGGTCATCAAGCAAGGTGGCAAACTATTGGTGATTATGCTGACC
>JAEEQH010000045.1 GCA_016285245.1 Prevotella sp. | reverse complement strand
CACGGATGCACAGGCACTCGCGGGCACCGCTGTTGTCAGCTACTGTAAGTCTTGATTCTGTCTGTATCATAATTACTTAGCTTTTTCTACAATTTGTACTAAACGCCATCTCTTTGTCTTCGAGAGGGGGCGGGTCTCCATGATAAGCACGGTATCGCCGACCTGGCACTCATTCTTCTCGTCGTGTGCATGGTACTTCTTCGTCTTCTGCACAAACTTACCGTAAATGGGGTGCTTCTCCTTGAACTTGGCGGCAATAACAATGGTTTTATCCATCTTGTTGCTGACCACGACACCCTGTCTTGTCTTTCTTAAATTTCTTGTTTCCATATGGACCATTGTTATTTGTTAAGTTCTCTCTGACGGAGTTCCGTCTTCATGCGGGCGATGTCACGACGAACGGCCTTAATCTGAGAAGGATTCTCCAGGGGCGTGATGGAGTGGTTCAACTTCATCTGGTTGTACTTGGCAACCTCTGCTTCCATGCGCTCGGCCAGGTCTTTGGTCTCGAGCTCCTTAATTTCCTTAGTCTTCATACTCAATTAAGCGTTTTTATCGTAATCACGTCTTACTACAAACTTAGTCTTCACGGGCAGCTTCTGTGCACCGAGGCGCAGGGCTTCCTTGGCGATGTCGAAGGGCACGCCCTCGACCTCGAAGAGGATACGTCCGGGAGTGACGGGAGCGACCCATCCTGCGGGGTCACCCTTACCTTTACCCATTCGGACGTCAGCAGGCTTGCGGGTGATGGGTTTGTCCGGGAAGATACGGATCCACACCTGGCCCTCACGGTTCATGTAACGGTTGATGGCCACACGGGCAGCCTCAATCTGACGGCTGTCAATCCACTTGGCGTCAAGGGTCTTGATGCCGAAGCTTCCGAAAGCCAGCGTCGTACCGCGGTGGGCGTTGCCTTTGTTGCCACGTCCGTCCTGCGGCCTTCTATATCTTACTCTCTTAGGTTGTAACATGATAGCTTCTTCTTTTAAGGATTATTACTTCTTCTTATTACGGAACTTACGGCCACCGTTGTTACCACCGTTGCCACGGGGAGCGTTCTTCTCCTGCGAGAAGTTCGGTGCCAGGTCCACGTCACCGTAGACCTCTCCGCGGCAGATCCACACCTTGATGCCCAGCAGGCCAACCTTTGTCAGGGCCTCGGTGTGACAGTAGTCAATGTCTGCACGGAATGTGTGCAGCGGTGTACGGCCTTCCTTGATCATCTCCGAGCGAGCGATCTCGGCTCCGTTCAGACGACCGGAGATGAGGACCTTGATGCCCTCGGCGCCGGCGCGCATCGTGTTCTGAACAGCCATCTTGATGGCACGACGGTAAGCAATCTTACCCTCCACCTGGCGAGCGATGTTGTTAGCCACGATGTTTGCGTCGAGTTCCGGACGCTTTACTTCGTAAATATTGATCTGAATCTCCTTGTCGTAGAGCTTCTTCAGTTCTTCCTTGAGCTTGTCGACATCCTGTCCGCCCTTGCCAATGACGATGCCCGGACGAGCCGTGCAGATGGTGATGGTGACGAGCTTCAGCGTGCGCTCGATGACAATCTTCGACACGCTGGCCTTTGCCAGGCGCTCGTTCAGGTACTTACGGATCTTCTGGTCCTCGACCAGGTTGTCACCGAAGTTCTTGCCACCGAACCAATTCGAGTCCCAACCTCTTACGATACCAAGACGGTTGCTGATTGGATTAACTTTCTGTCCCATACTTATTCTTTTACGTCATTAGTTTTAGCGTCAACAAACAGCGTCACGTGGTTCGAACGCTTACGGATACGATAGCCACGGCCCTGCGGTGCGGGTCTCATGCGCTTGAGGGTCACGCCCTCGTCAACGAACACGCGGGTGATGAACAGCTCACCGGCCTCTGCCTTGCGGTCATTCTTCTGTTCCCAGTTGTTAATGGCCGAGCGGAGGAGTTTCTCCACGTCAGCTGCAGCAGCCTTCTTCGAGAAGCGGAGCACGCCCAGGGCGCGGTTCACTTCCATGCCGCGGATCATGTCCACGACGTAGCGCATCTTACGCGGTGAAGAGGGGCAGCCTTTCAGCTTTGCAAAATACTGTGTCTTAAGTGCTGCTTTTCTTTCGTCAGCCTTAATATGTTTTCTTGCTCCCATAGTTAATTCTTAATTCTTAATGCTTAATGCTTAATTTCCCCTGGGATCACTTCTTATTGCCAGCGTGGCCACCGAAGCGGCGCGTGGGCGAGAACTCGCCGAGCTTGTGGCCGACCATGTTCTCAGTGATGTAGACAGGGATGAACTTGTTACCGTTATGAACTGCAACCGTGTGACCCACGAAGTCAGGTGAGATCACCGATGCTCTGGCCCATGTCTTGACGACATTCTTCTTTCCGCTCTCGTTCATGGCGAGAATCTTCTTCTCCAGAGAGACGTTGATGTACGGACCTTTCTTTAATGAACGACTCATAATTTCTCTTCTTTAACTTCGTGATTACTTCTTGTTAGCTCTCTCGATGATGTACTTGTTCGAAAGCTTCTTCGGTGCGCGAGTCTTGAGACCCTTAGCGTACAGACCCTTGCGTGAACGCGGATGTCCACCGGACTGACGGCCTTCACCACCACCCATCGGGTGATCGTGCGGGTTCATGACAACGCCGCGGTTGTGAGGACGACGGCCGAGCCAGCGTGAGCGGCCTGCCTTACCCGACTGCTCCAGGGCGTGGTCGGAGTTGCCTACACTACCAACGGTAGCCTTACATGCAGAGAGCACCTTGCGGGTCTCGCCTGAGGGGAGTTTGATCACGCAGTAGCTGCCCTCACGGGAAGTCAGCTGAGCGAAATTACCGGCCGAACGAACGAGCAGGGCACCCTGACCGGGACGGAGCTCAATGTTGTGAATCACCGTACCCACGGGGATGTTGGCCAGCGGCAGCGCATTACCCACCTCGGGCACTGCGTCTGCTCCCGACATCAGCGTCGTGCCGACCTGCAGTCCATTAGGAGCAATAATATAACGTTTTTCACCATCAGCATAGTAGAGCAGGGCGATGCGAGCCGAACGGTTAGGATCGTACTCGATCGTCTTGACTACTGCTGGAACACCATCCTTCTCTCGCTTGAAGTCGATGAGACGATACTTCCTCTTGTGGCCGCCGCCCATGTAGCGGACAGTCATCTTACCGGTGTTGTTTCGACCGCCGGTAGAGCGCTTACCGTAAACGAGAGACTTCTCTGGCACGGATGCAGTAATATCCTCGAACGTGCCAATAACCTTGTGTCTTTGACCCGGAGTAACGGGCTTTAATTTACGTACTGCCATTTCTTATTATTCAATATTGCTGTAAAAATCAATTGCGTCGCCATCCTTCAGCGTGACGATGGCCTTCTTGAAGGCGTTCTTCTGACCCTTCACCAGACCAGCCTTCGTGTAGCGAGCCGAACGCTTGCCAGCGTAGCGGATCGTGTTCACGTCGAGGACGGTGACGTTGTAGAGGGCCTCAACCTCCTTCTTAATCTCAACCTTGTTGGCCTCGGGCTTCACGATGAAACCGTACTTCGTCTCGGCTTTCTTCGTGCGCTCCTGGCCCTTTACCTTATATGTGCGCTCTACAGAAGACTTGTCTGTAATCTTGGTCATCTTCTCAGTGACCAGCGGCTTAATGATAAATCCCATAGCTATTTACTATTTGACTATTTTTCAATTTACTAATTAACCCAAGATTTCCTCGATAGCCTTCAGAGAGTTCTCAGTAACCACCAGCACGTCGGCGTTCAGCACCTTGTAGGTGTTCACCATACGGGCCTCGAGCACCTCGGCCTTCTCCAGATTGCGGGCCGACAGGCACACATTCTTGTTGGCCTCGGGCATCAGCAGCAGCACCTTCTTGCCGTCAACCTTCAGGTTCTTGGCAATCTCCACGAACTCCTTGGTCTTCGGAGCCTCCAGCTGGAAGTCCTCGATGACGACGATGGCGTTCTCCTGTGCCTTGTACGTGAGGGCCGACTTGCGGGCCAGCTGCTTCACCTTCTTGTTCAGCTTGAAGCTGTAGTCGCGGGGCTTCGGACCGAACACACGGGCACCACCCACCAGCACGGGCGAGTTGATGTCACCGCGACGGGCACCGCCGCCGCCCTTCTGACGACCAAGCTTGCGCGTGGAACCTGAGAGCTCCGAGCGCTCCTTCGACTTGGCGGTTCCCTGACGCTGGTTAGCCAGATACTGCTTGACGTCGAGATAGACGACGTGATCATTGGGCTCAATACCGAAGATGGCATCATTCAGAGTCACCTTGCGGCCGGTCTCCTGACCTTTGATATTCAATACACTGACTTCCATTACTTGTTGATCATTACGGTTGAACCATTATAGCCGGCGCAGCTGCCCTTCACGAGGATCAGGTTGTGCTCCGGAATTACCTTTAACACTTTCAGGTTCTGCGTCGTCACACGCTCATTGCCCATGTGACCACCCATGCGCATGCCCTTGAACACCTTTGCAGGGTACGAGCAGGCACCGATAGAACCCGGCTTACGCAGACGGTCGTCCTGACCGTGGGTCGACTGGCCGACGCCGCCGAAACCATGACGCTTCACAACGCCCTGGAAGCCTTTACCTTTAGACGTACCAACGACGTCGACAAACTCTGCGTCGTTGAAGATTTCCACCGTAATGGTGTCACCGAGGTTGTAATCCTCGTCGAACTTGAACTCGGCCAAGTGGGCCTTGGGCGTCGTGTTAGCCTTCTTGAAGATACCCATCATCGCTTTGGTGGTGTTCTTCTCCTTCTTCTCTCCGAAGGCGAGCTGGACAGCCTTGTAGCCATCCTTCTCAACAGACTTCACCTGTGTCACAACGCAAGGACCAGCTTCGATAACAGTGCACGGCACGTTCTTGCCGTCGGCACTGAAAACGGAAGTCATTCCGATTTTCTTTCCTAATAATCCTGGCATTTCAGTTTTACTTTGTTAAAATAATAATGTTGTTTGAATATATTCGTTCGTTTTCAGCCGCCTCGCGCCACTCGGCACACAAAATCCCGTCTAAAAAGGAACTCAAACCGCTTCGTTTTCGAAGGCTAAGTTGCTCTTTGTCAAGGTATTGTTAGCTCGGGAGCCAGCGCAATAACAACTTTTGCGGGTGCAAAGGTACACATAATAAATGAGACGCGCAACAACAGGAAGCTGTTTTATAACATTATTTAATATTTTTTTGCTTTTTAATCTCCATTTGAAGCTTTAGACACCACCCCCTGGCCTTTATTCATAATAAGGGAGCCAGCCGTTTGTGGCTGGCTCCCTGCTGGTTTCAGGTTATTCAGGATTCAATCAAAAACCTTTTACCTTGATTGAATGATTTCGCAGGCTTTATTGATCCCAGGGAGAGGGTGTTGCCCTTAGTTTGAACCATCCTTCATGACCGTCGGTGCTCTTCAGGTGAGCCAGGACACTCATAGTACCGTCACCATTGTCTTTCACCATGAATTTGGCTTCCGTCAGGTCATCAGCGTTGAATTCTATCATGTTGTTGGGGGCCTCCCACCCTGCCGACGGGTCGATGAAAGTACCAAGGCTGATATAGAGTGTCTCGTTGCCATTGGCCTTTTCAGCAAGATAGTCAATCTCCTTGCCAACCATATCGTCGGTAATGTTGAAGATACCTCCCCAGCCGACGGTGGCATATTGAGGATGCTCCTTGCAGAAGTCGACATTGTAACCGGAACCTGTTGAGCCTGTGCTGAAATAGGCGTAGTCCTCCGCACCAGTAAGGTCGTATTCCTTCTCGTCAATCACATACACATTGTCCTTCAATTTGTCAGCCTTCTTCAAACCTTCGTCAGTAATAACGTCGCCACCCCCGGGCTCTTCCTCCTGCTTAACCTTGATGGTAGCACTGCTGTTCTTACCCCACGGATCCGGGTCCTTGCCTGATGTAGAGCCGGTGACCTTGCCTTCCGTCGCATCTTCCTCAGGGGTGAAGGTGATTGCAACGGTACCGTCTTGTGCCGTCACAGCAGACGTTGGGGCAACCGTACCGCCTGTAGCTTCGAACTGCACGGTCTGTCCACCGAAGCCGGTCCATTCACCGGTCTTCGAGGTGTAACGCTCCAACTTGTAGATGATGGCAGCCGTTGCGCCCTTCTCGATTTCCTGAGAAGCGGGAGACGGTGTCAGACGGTGGTCGATAGCCAAGGCCGTCCAGTCGTCAGCCTTGATGCCATCTCCTTCATCAACAGCCACACCTTCCTCAGGCTCTTCGCCCTCAGCACCGAGCACCACTTCTGCCTTCACCTTGCCGCCCTTCAGGTCGTTAAGGGTGAAGAAGGCGCTGACGTTGCCGTCCTTGTCGGTATAGCCATACTCATCTTCGAGCTCACCGCCCTCGGCCTCAAAGTGTACGAGAACACCGGGCGCATTGTAAGTCTTGCCTGTCAGGTTGATCTTGTTGGTAACATGGTACTTCACCTCGCGCTTGCCATTGATGAGCACCTCCTCCTCAGGCTCGTTGAGTAGTTCAATCTCATCAGGCAGGCTGACGAGCGGAATATCAAACACGTTGATAGGATCAATCTCACCCAGGTCTTTCTTCCAGAAGAAGAGGTCGAGACAGAGACCCAGCCCGAGGTCAACACCCGTGCTGACGCCGGCGTTCCAGGCCACGTACTTATTGTCCACGAGACGGCCGTCGGCCTCTGCCTTGAGGTAAGGCTGCGGGCTGATGGTGGGACAGAGCACCTTGTAGATACCTATTTCAATCTTCGGATAGCAGGTGGCACGCGCCTCAGCATGTGCCTTGATGTCCACGTCGGGCCCCACCATCTTCAGTTCCTTCTCACATTCAGCAATCTTCGAGAGGCCCTTCTCGGCATCCCACTCCACGCCATAGCTCACCGTGTTCGATGCGGTGATGCCTGCAGTCACGCTGGCCTCACCCGATGCGCCTAAGCTCACCTCAGCCATGAGGTCGGCACCGACGGAGATATAGACGGGAACAGTACCTACGGTGAAGGTGTACTTCGCCTTGAAGACATCCTCCTTCAGCGTCCACTCCTTCTTCCATTCTACTGAGCTGGAGACGAGATACTTCATCACCATCTCCATGTTGAAGCCACCCTCAAGCGTGATCTTCAGGTTCTGCAGGTCACCCATGCGAACTTCCTCCCAGGGAATATCGCCGAAGTCGAAAGAGAACAGTCCTTTCAGTCCGAGGCTGAAGTTGAGCTTGTCCCAAGAGAGCGACTGCATACCGCTTTCCCATAGCACAGCACCATCTTGATTATACTCCCAGTTGAAAAACTCGTTCTCGAAGCCTTGCGGAGCCCTGCGCTGCTGCCTGGCAGCATTGTAGACCTCCACGTATTCGTCGCCCGTAAAGAATTCCACCTTTGTCGGCAGATAGACAGGGACGTCATCGTCTATCGGAGCCCCTGCACGGCTCTTTGCCATCCGTGCCCCGGATTCGGTGGCAAGGGTGAACTTCTGCCCCTTGAACAGGTTACCCATCAGTCCCTCGCGAGTGGAGAGGTTGACCGTCTTGCTGCCTTCCGTCTGCCTCACGTCGTTAATCAGACGGATGACGTAGTCGCCATCCTTCGGCAACAACACCACATCGTAATTTCCCATCACCGGGACATCGTCCTTAAACGTCAGCTGGGCCTCACCCGTCTGGTCGTTAAAGCTGTCGAGGGTGGTTGAGCTCCAGTCAATGTCGATGTATCGGCTGTCGCGCTTACCAAGCTGGACGACGACGAGGGTGTCCGCCATCGTCTCATCGATGCTCTGGAAGTAGAGGTAGCCGATGCGCTGCCCGGTAGACGGGTTCATAGCTGCCGTAAAGCTGAGCGAGTCTGTGTCAGCGTTATCGGTCACTATCTGCAGCAACCAGTCGACAGACGACCGGTAGGCGTACTCCACGTTGGTACGCAGCTGGAACTTGAAGTCCTGGCCGTCGGCATCGACGTAGACAGTGTCGGGGTGTGAGAACAGGAAATTGGGGTCGCCCGAGAAGCTCTGCACCTCGTCGAAGGTATAGGAAGTACCGGTGGGATTGGGCTCCCCGCCTTCCTGACCCGGACCCGGCTCCTCCCCTTCCTCAGCGCTACCAGTGGAGGATTCCGAATTGTCATAGACAGTGAAGCCCGGCGGCGTCTGCTGGAACGTCACGCTGTCAAGCTTGCTGACATCGTAAGTGGTGCGGTTACCGCTCTTGTCGACAACGACGAAGGTCTGGGCTCTCAAAACTGAGAACTGAGAGTTGAGAACAGAGAGTTTTGGCCAAAGCATTGTGAACAAGGCCAAAAGGAATAGTAATTGCTTCTTCATCGCTTCACCACTTTAGTCGTTACACTGCCATCCTTGATGATATACGTCCCCTGGGGGAGTTCAGAGAGTGAGCGGATCTGCTTCTTGACGAGCCGTCCGCTAAGGTCATAGACAGCACAGCCCTTCACGATGTCCAGCTTGGGTGAGTTCTTCACGTCACCGATGTCTGTCGTCTTTGACGGTTCGATGTCCTCGAACGTAAACTTCTGCAGGCTGGCCAATGGCCACGACAGCGTGGTGCCGGCGTTCTGAACGGACACGTTGCCGTCCTGATACGTGAACTCGGGCATCTCACTGAACAGCACCTCGGTCTTGTTGCCGTCGTTGAGCCACACCACAATCTTTGCCTCGGCAGCCCATGTGCTCATCCCCAGAAGGGTGAGCAATAGCGTTAGTAATGTTTTCTTTCTCATAATTTGTTTGTCATTATAGGTTAATTATTGTACGTTCTTCTTGTGCGGGCACCTCCTGTGCAAACATCTTACGCAAGCCTTCCTCGTAGGCACTCAGGGCTTCGCGGCCCCTGGCCGTGATGCTGCAGGTAGTGCGGGAGAAGCGCCCCAGCCCCGACTTCGACACGTTGATGTAGCCGGCATCCTTGAGCATGGCTATCTGTGCACTCAGATTGCCGCGCGTAGAATCAGTTATCTGACAGAGGTACATAAAGTCGGCATCGTTCAAGGAGTCGAGGGCCACCATGATTTTCAACCGCAGCTCACCATGGAGTACAGGGTTGATGACGGGAAACTTGAAACTACTCATAGGCTTCATATCTTCTATTCACAAATTAAACAACTATCACGAATTATTTCGCCTGCGCACATAACTGCGGAACAGGTGTCCGGGAATGATGAGAGCGACGACGGCGATAAGCGACGCCACAAGGAGTTGCCACGGCCACAGGTCGCCCTGCAGGAAAAGGGGGGTGGCCGAGAGTGCCGAGGCAATGATGCCACAGATGGTCTTGGGACGGAAATGCAGGATTATGCCCGTCATGAAACACCCCATGCCCATCAAGAGTCCCTGATATGCACAGTAACACAAGGGGAAAAGACCGGCAAACCCCATCGCGGCACCACCGACACAGGAGGCGAAGCCGATGAATATCCACATCATCAGAATGACATTCTGCTCGAGCGTACGACTATGGGTACGCTCGTAATCCTCATTCAGGAAGTAGATCATCAGAGGGGCGCCTATCAAGGGTATGCCCACCCAGAGCCACGAACACCAGTCCTCATTCCAGATCTGCAGCGCAGCAAACTCCAGCAACAGCACGATGGCTGTAGGGTACCCCCACCCCAAAAAGAGGTTCTCGCCAGTCAGCTCCTTACGGCTCAGGACTTCTCCTCGCACACGGCTAATAAGATCCAGCTCCTCTGTGGTAGTCATTGAGTATTAGGTTTAAATTATAAACTTTCGATGGCAAATTTAATGTTTATTCCGCAAACATACAAGAGTCATATTAACATTTTAAACATTATTAACTTCAACTTTTCCACAGAAAAACTGTGAAATCGTGCAATCCGCGGTAGTGAAACAGAAAAAGTGGTGACACCCGGCACACCCGACACACCTAACCCCACCCCCAGCCTCTCCCGAGCGGGAGGGGGGACTGGGGCGGCGAAAAGGTAAGCTTTAGGTTTCTAAAGGTGACCTTTAGCGCCGAAAAGGTAAGCTTTAGCGGCGAAAAGGTAAGCTTTAGCGGTGAAAAGGTAAGCTTTAGACGGCTAAAGGTAAGCTTTTCAGGTGCCTCGGGTGCGCCGGGTGTCACCACTTTGAAAGATTTCCTTAAAGATTTTGAGCGAAGCGACCATAAAGCCAGAATCGAACGTCCAACCGCTTCAATACCAGCGAGTAACGACTTTAGGATTTGACGAGCCAGACCGTTTCCCTTGCCCGCAACCCACCTAAACAGTATCTTTGCACTCGCAATATTAACAAAGAAAGGAAAGTCTATGGACACAATGGTAACGAAAATCAGAACCTCGCACGGCCACCTGGGCTACCCCGTGGCCCTCAACGTCGAAGAGCTCGCCGCGCTCATCGCCAGCAAACCGCATGCACCGCTGACGCCGAGCCGACGGGCACGCCTGCCGCAGATCATCTTCGGCACACTCTTCGGACGTAACGGCCTCCACGAGTTCCGCCAGCCTACGGGACTGGTGCTGCTCCACGTGACCGTGCCCGCCGACGCACAGGCCGCCGCCCTGCAGCGCCAGCGCCTGCAACAACTGCCAGAGACACTCCTCGCCTTTACGGACTACAGCCGTCGTACCTTATATATCGTAGCGCGCTGTATGCCCGCAGACGGTGTCCTGCCCACTGACCCGATCGCCTACCTCAGTCACCTGAAACTGGCGCAGCAGCAGGCAGCTCGTTATTTTGAGGCTATGACGGAGTGTCGCGTGGCGTTGCAGGAGGAGTCGCTGCAGCGCGGCTGCCGCCTGTGCTTCGATGCTGAGGTATACATCAACGCCGGGGCACGTGACCTGACGGTCTTGACAGGGCTGGACACGCTGCGCGAGCGTTACCCCCTGGCGCGTACCGACCGTGACGGCATCACCGAGAGCGAACCATCATGGGCCGACGTGGAGCGTGAGCGGCTGGAGTACTACGCCTGTGTCGACAAGGCGTGGGCGAAGGCCGACGCCGACGAGGACGACCCGCTCTTCGGCGAGGCACTGGTGACGCGCCTGGCGGAGCTCTGCCACAAGGCCGGGCTGCCCGAGGAGGCCTGCGTGCGACGCACGGGGGCCTACGGCCGCTGGCAGCTGACGGAGGACGTGGTGCGCAAGATATTCCGCACTGCCTACCGCCGTAACACCTCGGGACGCCCGTGGTCGGCGATGTCAGAGAAGGAACGTATAGCGCGCAAGGTGCGCGACTTCTTCGAGCGCCGCTACGAGCTGCGCTACAACGTCATGCGCCAGTGTGAGGAGTTCCGTCCGAAGGGCATCGACTTCCACCCGTGGATGCCGCTGACCGAGCGCGACATCAACCGCATAGGACAGGAGCAGATGCTCGACAGCGGTGCGGCATGGCCCATAGACATCCGACAGTATGCGCAGTCGTCGCTGACAGCCGACTACAACCCCGTCCATGAGTTCTTGGCCGGCTGCGGCACGTGGGACCGTCGCCGCGACTACATCGCGCTGCTGGCGCGACGCGTGCCCACGACAAACCCGAACTGGGAGCGTCTCTTCCACCGCTGGTTCCTCGGCATGGTGGCCCAGTGGCTGGGCTACAGCCGCGACTACGGTAATGCCGTCGTGCCCATGCTCATCGGTCCGCAGGGCTGTCGCAAGTCGACGTTCTGCAAGCTCCTCGTGCCGCGCTCGCTGCGCGAGTACTACATCGACGACATCAAGCTCGACAATGCCGAGCAGGTGGAGCGTATGCTCTGCCGCATGGCGCTGGTGAACATCGACGAGTACAACGCGAAGACCGACCGCGAGCAGGCGAAGATCAAGCGTATCCTCACCGAGCGCGATGTGCAGGTGCGCCGGATGCGCTCCGACCAGTACAACCTCCGTCAGCGCATGGCGTCGTTCGTTGCCACCACCAACGAGCGACAGCCGCTCACCGACCCCACGGGCTCGCGACGCTACCTCTGCTGCGAGGTGACGGGTACCATCGACACCGTCAGCCCCCTGAACTACCAGCAGCTCTACGCCCAGGCCCTCTACGAGCTGGAGCACGGCGAGCCTACCTGGATGAGTCCGGAGGAGGAGCAGCTCATGGCCGACTACAACCTCCGCTTCCAGTCGACCTCCACCGCCGAGCTACTGCTCGAGGCCTACTACAAGCCCGCGCCCCGCGCGAAGACCAACTTCCTCCGTGCCGTCGACATCCTCGACGACCTGCAGCGCCGCGTACGCGGCTCCGACCGTCCCACCATGCCCCAGCTGCTGCGCGCCCTGAAGGCCCAGCGCTACGACTACGGCGCCCTGAACGGCCAGCGCGGATGGTACGCCCAGAAACGCGAATGACTCAGGAGGACGACCGTCCCCCTGAGCCATGAGAAATCCCGAGTCCCCCCTGCGAGACAAGAGGGAGAAGTCCTAATGCGAAGCCATGATTGCTGCGATGGTACCACCGCCCAACAGCAGCAGGCCATAGACTACAACGACAAAGGTAGTAAGAACGCCTATGCACATTCAATTCTTCATTCATAGTTTTAATGGTTTTAGTTGTTAATCAAGTATTCGACGACAAAGATACGCACTTTCTTTCAATCCACCATTTTTCCCGGGCATTATTTACACGACAACGGTACGAAAACCCTCAGATACAAGCACAAAAAAAACAGCGCACCTTAGTGGTACGCTGTTCTTATCATCGGTAATCAGTGGACTATACCTTGATTTCGACCTCAACGCCGCTGGGGAGTTCGAGCTTCATCAGGGCGTCAACGGTTTTTGCCGTCGAACTGTAGATGTCAATCAGACGCTTGAAGTCTGACAGCTGGAACTGCTCACGAGCCTTCTTGTTGACGAAGGTAGAGCGGTTGACGGTGTAGATACGCTTGTGTGTGGGAAGGGGGATAGGACCGCTGACGATGGCACCGGTAGCCTTCACGGCCTTCACGATCTTCTCGGCTGACTTGTCGACCAATTTGTGGTCGTAGCTCTTCAGCTTGATACGAATTTTCTGACTCATTTTTGAATTTTACAATTTTATAAATTATTATTTTACTATTTACTTTTGCCGCACTAAAGAGTCATTTGCTCAGTACGGACTTCAGTTTTGGGCTGCAAAGGTACACACTTTTTCCGGAATAACCAAATCTTTTGCACCTTTTTTATTTGTTTTTTGTTGAAAACACTATCATAAACATACCAATGAAATAATCCATCTGCGTCCCTCTGATTTTGTTGTGATAGCAAAACAGCGTCCTAACATCAAATACCTTTACGTTTAATTCTGTCAGCAGGTTGTCATTGTAATGCAGTTCAGTAAGATTGACGTTATTCTTCAAGTCTAATGTGAACGGTGATGGTGCCGGTCTTTCCACTGCCAAACGTAACTTCCTGTCCGTCGACGAACAAATGAAATACAAGTCGGCATACAACCGGCCCATGCCAACGTAGAGACAACGAAGAGCATTAGGAGGGTTAGTAGTTGACTGTTCATATCATTAGCGTAATGTTTACTTTACATAAGGCGCACCGTTAGAGCGGTAGGGCCAGAAGAATATCTTGCCGACCAGGCCACGGACTTCCTTGTCCCCAATATACATAGTCTGGGCACCTTCCTCCGGAACCTTGGTAGAACCGGAACGGATTGATGCCACTGCGGCATAGCCAACACCAGATTCAAATGGGTAGTCTAAGCTTCCCTCGATAGTGACGGAATCATCACTGATTGTGTAGTCACCGACCTTAAGACTTGATACATGTATAGGTTTTGAGATATAGACAGCCGGGTCTAACAGATGAAGAATACCATTAGCATTAAAATCTGACTTTATTTCATCCATATTAGGATCAAACATCAGGGTCAAATAGCTATAGTCTGAACTCTTATATAGGTCTACGAGCACTTCCCAGTTGCTAAGCGGCTTTCCCTTCAATATAATATTATATCCAACTTTGGCTCCCGTGGAAACACTGATATCTAACTTTGAATTTATGTCTTTCACAACGTAGTCGATTTTCATGGGATCAGACCACAACAGATCAATACCTGCCGTTCCATAAAGTCCTGGGATGATATACCGTTCCCAAATTGGATCCAATTCTATTTTAGAGCTGAGACCGTCCCACACTTTAGCTAACTTGCCGCCAATGATGGCCGTGTAGGGCTTGATGGATACTTCTGGGGTCAGGGCCAGTTTCAAACCGCCAGGATTTGTGAGATCATTGACAATGCCGAATTTCAGAGTAGCGTCAGTAGCAGCGCCTAACGAGCACATGGCATAGACAGACAAGCCGGCCTTCATGCCCATGCCACCATAGGCATAGAGAGAGCCACTAAAGTCGCTGCCTAATGTGGGATTGAAATTATCGTCTTTAGGGGCAGGCGGACTTTGATAGCGGAAAGAAAGGCCATTGCCCTTATTGTAAATCAGGCCATAGGTACCAAGGTCATAGTTGAAGGTTGTCGAAGCGGTGAACTTCACCTCACCGCCTACACCTCCCAGCATATCGAATGATATTTCTGGTATGACTACGATAGGACCGATTGGAATGCCAGTTGTATAGATAGTCAACAGATGCTTACGCTTGCTCCATTCGGCCTTGCCCGAAAGTCCAAAGGTGGTCTTCAGACTCAGTTTTGGATTAACAGTAGTATAGATATACTGCAATTCACCGGCAAAAGCACCGGCAGCAATACGCATTCCTATAGTCATCTGGGCCGTCACGTCGCAGCTGCAGTGATTGCCGTCCTCAGCACTCAGCGTAAGGGCTGGCGGACAGTAGGTATGGCTGCTTGAGGCACGAGTAGAAGTTCGACGGGCCATGGCATCAGCTACATTTGTGTCGTAAGTGGGTACAGCGCGACTGCTCAATATGTTGCCTTCGCCATCGCGAATCTCACGGATATAGCTGCTGATATCGATGTCCACACCGCCGTTGGGATTCAGGTTACCCGCCTCGTCATAGAGCGGTTCTCCGATGGTAAGCGACTCAAAGGGGGCGGCGAAGTTGGTTTCCGGTACTGCTACCACCTCATAATGATTGCCGTCGGAGGACAGTTGGCACTGATCAATCTTGAAGACACCGCCCTGAGGCATATCGGTTGTAGGCTGGTTGAAGATGAGGTAGCCCCCCACCTGCGGGTTCATGTCTTTATGGGCACTCAAGGTCAGCGTGGGTAGCACAATGCGGTTGCCATTAGCGTCAACAATCGGTGTGCCGTCGTCGGCCTTAGCATAGTTGGTGCTTACAGACAGTACTTTCACCATGTCAAGCTTTTCGGGCGTCATCACCTGG
Organism: Prevotella sp.; assembly: GCA_016285245.1. Classification (GTDB taxonomy): domain Bacteria; phylum Bacteroidota; class Bacteroidia; order Bacteroidales; family Bacteroidaceae; genus Prevotella. Next base: position 2,933 of record JAEEQH010000045.1, on the reverse strand, counting down.
GTGGTGGGTTTCAACTCGTAGCTCATGCCAGGGATATTCTGATATGTACTGATGTCGCCAACAGGATAAACGACACTACGCATCAACGTCTTTCCTTCCTTCGATCCTGCAGTTCTTACGGTTCTTGTGCCGTCAGCAGCGATAAAAGTGACCTCGAAGCCTTTGGGATAGTCGCGGGCTGGTACAACTATGAAGGCGGTGAAAAGTCCGCCTCCAATGGCTTCAACACCCTGGGATCCCATGTCGAGCGTCAGCACTTGGCCGGTACCGGTGAATGTGGTAACGGGCTGACCGCTGGAGAGATCGATAGTAAAAGAACCACTGACAGGTGCACCGCTGAGGTCACGGAACTCTATGTTCTTTATGGTGGTGTTCTCAGCAAAGACCTGCCCAATTTTCACCACTGCCATAACGTTGACAAAGCTTATGCCGGCATCCTTCGAGCCCTTACCAACCATCACGCTGGCCTGAGGATCAGGCTGGGGGATACCACCAACCAAGGTGTAATGCTGTGTGGTGGGGAAGTCAAGCTTCAGTGACGTTCCACTGATGGTGGCTGTTGACGAATAGGGATAGTAGGCCTGTAAGTCACCAGCAGGTATGTCGGTAACTGTGCGGAAGTCGGCTGACTTGCCATCAGAGGAGATGGAGCTTTCGGCAATAGAGAACATGATATTCTGTCCTGACGGGCCGAAGACACCGATACGGTCGCCGGACTGCCAGAATGACTCAAGCTTGATGCCCGGATTGTCGAGCACAATAGACCGCGTAACAGTCTGATCATCGGCAATCGTGGTATGCAACACGGTGGGATCACTGACAACAGGGGCACTTTCCTGCTCTGAACAGGCGGTGGTCAACAAGGCCGATGCGGCCATCAACCATTGTAGGAATCTATTTCTGCTCATAGTATATATGCTCGTTTAGACATTAATCCCATTCTGTTCCTTCGCCATAGTCATAGTCATTACCTGTCAGGTCTGACTTCTTCTCGGCTTCTTGAATTACATTGATTACTGCATAGTCCGTACCCTCATGAGATAGCGTAATCACCGCATGACGATCCTCCGTGCCAAAATAAGGCATCACCAGGATATAGACGTTGCTTTTGTCGCAACGCACCTCACACCACGACTCATCGGCACGACAGGTCCACCCCGTCAGATTGGTATCGACATGGATTGACTCCTCGCTAATACCTTCGACAAACTCTATGCCATGTGAACCGTTATAAGGTATGGTTATACTTGCTTTTGCCGGACGGATATAGTTACCATCAGAACTGGCTGATTGGTTGACAGTAATTGTACGCTGCACTTTATTATCATTTGTCTGTACAATCACTGTTGCCACACGAAGGTTATTACTGCTGTTCAAACCGGCTACTATAGTCAGCGAAGTGTTATTACTCTGTTTGGCGGTACACCAGGATTGGTCACTTTTTGTCGTCCATCCAGAGGCATTTGTTGCCACAGCGATTTGACGCTCTCCACCGGCTTTCTCAAAATACACGACGTTCTGGCCTAACGTCAGCGTTGTTTCTGATGACGTACTACCAGGGGTACTGGGCTCTGTAGGAGCTGGTGGAATTTCTGTGGGTGAATTGTCATCTCCTCCACTGCATGCCAACAGTAGGGAGATTGTAAAAAAGATTAGGCAAAGATTCAGCTTGTTCATTGTATATTCAATTATATTTTATAATCGTCTCGTTCATAATCTGCTGCAAAGCAATCGCTGTAGTTGTCTGTTCATATCATTAGGGTAATAGTTATCTCATCGCAAAGATATGAATAATTCTCTTAACAACCGTTACGCTCCCCCTTAAAGTATGTTAATAGGTTGAAATTATGGGGCAGCTACGCGCGCGAGAAAGGCGGTGACTATTTCCTGAGAAGTGCCACTTTAGCAACAACAAGTGGCACTTTAGCGGCGTAAAGTGCCACTATTCCGGGAAAAAAGAAATCCCGGAAGCGGCAGGCGCTTCCGGGATTTTATAATAGTAGAGTATTCTGTCAGCCTAGACCAAATCGGCACGACCCTTGACCTCCTCGAGCACAGCCTTGGCCAGAGCGCTGGACAGCGGTGCGTGGTGGTCGTACTCCATGGAGCTGGTGGCACGGCCGGAGGTGATGGTACGCAGGGCGGTGACATAGCCGAACATCTCGGACAGGGGAACCTGTGCCTTGACGACACGGGCACCGCTACGAGCCTCGTCCATGCCCTCAACCTGTCCGCGACGCTTGTTCAGGTCGCCGATGACGTCACCCATGTTCTCCTCGGGCGTAACGACCTCGAGCTTCATGATGGGCTCCATCAGTACGGGCTTAGCCTGTGCGCAGACTGCCTTGTAGGCCATCTGGGCAGCAATCTCGAACGAGAGCTGGTCGGAGTCGACGGGGTGGAACGAACCATCGACGACGACAACCTTCAGCGAGTCGACGGGGTAGCCACCGAGGATACCGTTCTTCATAGCGGCCTCGAAGCCCTTCTGGATGCTGGGGATGAACTCCTTGGGGATATTACCACCCTTGACCTCGTTGACGAACTGCAGGCCACCGTTCTCCTTGATGTTCCAGTCGTCGTCGACAGGACCGACGTTGACGATGATGTCGGCGAACTTACCGCGACCACCGGACTGCTTCTTGTAGACCTCACGATAGCCCATGACGGTCTTCGTGATGGCTTCCTTATAGTTAACCTGGGGCTTACCCTGGTTGCACTCTACCTTGAACTCGCGCTTCAGACGGTCGATGATGATGTCGAGGTGGAGCTCACCCATACCGGAGATGATGGTCTGACCACTCTGCTCGTCGGTACGAACGGTGAACGTGGGATCCTCCTCGGCCAGCTTAGCCAGACCGTTGTCGAGCTTGGCAACGTCAGCCTGAGACTTCGGCTCGACGGCGATGGAGATCACCGTGTCGGGGAAGGTC
>JAEEQH010000016.1 GCA_016285245.1 Prevotella sp. | reverse complement strand
CTTACATTCGGAGGTGGGACATGACAGTCCCACTTCCTCATTAAAACCACTTGTCATTATGCGATATACCAATATCAGATACAGCACGCTTCTGAATGAAGCACAGTATGATTACCTGTCGGATGAATGTCAGGACATCAGCCGCATGGAGTGTTTCAAGACCTTCATCCGTTTGGCGGTCATGGAACAGACAACAGTGACTAAGACTCATTTCTCAGCTGTCCTACAGCCTGGGCAGTTCATGGCTTCCAAGGTCGAGCTTTCCCAGATGTGGGGTTGCAACCGAAAGACCGCCACCAGAATCATCAGGGAGTTCAATCAGATGGGCATTCTCCGCTCTGAACCGTCAAACCGCACGACCATCCACACGCTGTTGTGGCTGTCAGTCTGGTTCACGGATCAGCGGACAATCAAGAATCCTTTCTTTGTCAGCAACCCTATGGTCAAGCCTATAGAGAAACCGACAAGACAGACTAACCATGTCCCACCTAAAAGCGGTGCTGAAACAGTTGAAGTCAGCAAGCCGACACCAACAGATTCAGGTGGGACATCTTCTGCCGATACAGGCGACGTGGCTAAGGTCATGCCGCCCGAATCTCTGGCAGAAGTGAAGAAGGAGCATAGCCATTCTCCTTCTCTTTCCCTACCATCTAATGATAATACACGCGAGCGAGTGAGTCCAGTCTGTCAGTCATCAAGCGAAACTGTTGCTAACAACCGACATTATCCAACAAGCCGAGATCTCCAGTCTGATGGTATGCGAGAAGAGAACAAACAACCTACTGCCGTGGAAGAGCCACAGCCGCTTTCTTGCCATCAAGACGAGAGCTTGCTCCAAGAGGTATCGACAGAAGGGAAAGGAACAGAGGCATGAGCACAGCGTGGCAGTTCAGGATGTGGTGCAGGGAGAAAAAGGCTTGCCTTGTTATAGCCCACTATAACTACACGCTCCGCTTTCGTAGTTGTGGGCTCTTCCGAGGGACTCATGGCTTTGCCCTGAGAACCCACAAGGCGCTGCCCTTGACCCGTTCAGGACGCTGCCCCGAAACCTCGCTCATGAGTTTCACCCCTGAGAACCCGGAGCAAAGAGTGACCCTCTCTTTGCAAACTCCGCTCAGTGGCATCTGCCCCCAAGACCCCTGAGCAGGAAGTGACTCTCTCCCTGCACCCTCCAATCAAGGCTCTGCCCCGATACCCTGATAACCAATTATACAGCAAATCCGCAAAAGCAGAAATATGGCAACAACAGCAAAAGCATCCGAGCACATCAAGCCCTGCAACATCGCCCAGAGTGAGCGGCACAACAGGAGGGACGCAGACTACATCGCATCCCTCAATCCTGCCATGCTCTACATCCGCAAAGACCTGGCCCACCTGAATGAAGTGTATGTCGCACCTGACATGGTGGGTGTCAGTCTTCAGCAGCACTATGACGACATCCGTGTCATGGTGAAGCAGAAGACTGGCAGGGCGATGCAGGAGAAGGACGTGAAGTTTACGGACAAGAAAGGCAAGCAGCGTGTCCGTCAGGGGTGCAGCCCAATCCGTGAAGGTGTGGTGAACATCAAGCCCGACACGACGATGGAAGACCTTTTGCGCTATGTCAAAAGAGTGCACGAGAGGTGGGGCATCAGAGCCATACAGATACACATTCATAAGGACGAAGGCCATTATGAAGTGATGGAGCAGCGAGAGCAATGTCAAGCAGGCTTGAACATTGCCGAGTCGCGACAGAACTCGGCGGAGCCAGCCACCGAAGACCCCGCATCATGGGAACCGAACTACCATGCTCATATCATCTGGGACTGGATGGACCACGACACGGGCAAGTCCTTCAAGTTGAATGCCGAGGACATGTCTGCCATCCAAGATTTGGTAGCTGAGACATTGGACATGCAGCGAGGGCAGAAGAAGTCAGAGACAGGGATTGACCATCTGGAACGGAACGACTTCATCATCCTGAAGCAGGAAAGCAAGAAGAAACAGCTACAGGAAGAGTCGAAGAAAGCCATTGCAGAGAAGGAGGAGGCGGAAGCAGAGGTCGAGGCAGCAAAAACAGAAATGGCAGACTTGTGGAAAGAGCACGACTATCTGACAAGTGCCAACCGCACGAAAGCAGAGCGCAGCAACCGCCTCGACCTTGACATCAGGAATAAGACGAACCGCTCCCAGGCACTTGATGATGCCATTGATGCCAAGAAACAGGAAGTTGCTGGACTATCAGCGAAAGCCGACAAGAAGCTGCGGGACTTCTACACCATCAAGGAGCGTGGCGACTGGCAAGACCCGATGTTCTTTGCCATGTCTGCATATATCTACCGCATTGACGAGGGCTTGCAGTTTTGCATCAAAGCCATTCAGGACTTTGCCTATTCAGGCTTCGGCGGTCGAGGCGGCAAGCATGGTGACATTTTCTGGGACAACGAGTCATACGCCATCAAGCAATACCTGAAGATGTTTGCCGACCTTGCCAGTGCCACCTTGAAGCAGGTGGCAGACTGGTTTGTCTGGCTGGCAAGCACTTTGGGCAGGTTCAACGCTAACGAACTGAGACGTGCCGACCATGAAGTCCACGACATTGCTGATGGCAGATACGATGGACGAATACAGAAGTACCAGCAAGGAATTTCGAGATAAGCAGCTGCTATATGATAGCAGTCCGATAAATATAGTATCTACAATTCCACCTCGTGGCCCTTCACGATAATCATCGGGCAGCCAGGAATTTTCTTCATTTTTCCTTTCACTTTGTGACGGGCATAACTGCTCTTGAAGTTGGCGGGGAAAGACAGCCTGCCTTTGCCCTTGATGTCAACGACGCTGATAGTGACGCAGTATTTCTTCTTGCCTTTCAGAACGACAGACTCCACAGGGGTGACGCTGAGTTGTTTGCCATTGTCGGCTGGCGTGACTCGCAGGTAGATGGGCTTGTTCAGTACATTGACAAACTTCTTGTCCCGAACCTCGTAACAGTTGAAACTCAATAGGCATTCCTCGTACTCGCACTTGTCGATGGCGACCATAATGTCGGTCAGCAGATAGTCTTTCCGGTTCTTAAAGATAGGCCCCCATTCTATTTCTCCTTTGCAGTCGCCCTCGAAACCTGCCGTGCTGGTCCTTATCCACGACTTGCCCAACAGCGTGTGCGGCTTATTCTGCATCAGCCTCCTTAATCTTTGCCAGCAACTCAGCACGTTTATCCTCGCTCGTGCCGTGGACGGCATAGCGGACGATGCCCTGCTTATCGACCACAACGGTGAAGGGGAAACCCTCGGTGCCAATCCACGACATCATGTCCTTGGCCTCAACGAGATGCGTCCACGTGAAGTGGTGCTTGTCGGTAATACGCTTGGCCAGCTCCGCATCGTGGTAGGTGGCAGAGAAGAACATCACATTGGGCAACTGCTCCTTCCACGTGGAGAGTTCGGGCATCTCGGCACGGCAGGGGCCGCAGCCGGAGTACCACAGGTTGAGCACCATCACGCGGCCTCGAATGCTGTCGTTCGTCCATGTGCGCCCGTCCATATCCTTCTCATTGAACTGCGGGAACGGCTCACCGGCCTTGGGCGAGTAGAATGTGCCGTCGGCTTTCACGTTTGCCCTTGTCAGTTCGCCCATCTCGTGCATCATGTTCAGACCGTTCAGGAACTGGTCGGCATTGTGGACTTGCTCACGCGGGATGGCCTGACGGATAAGAGACTTGGGCAGCGTGGCATCGACGTTGATGACGACGAGACTATTGCCCTCCTTGTCTTTCAGTCGCATGATGGACTTCTCACCGTCGGGCAATTTAGGCATTTCACGGAAGAAATAGCCGTTGGAAAGAAACTTAGGAATAACCGTGTCGATTCTTTCTTCTTGTGCCGTCGCCGTTAGTGAACAGGCTATCAATAGCAATGTAAATAAATGTTTCATGTCCCTTTTATTTTACTTTCTTGAAATTCAAAACTACATCCGAGTTTGTGAGATGCCAAGTCATCGTTTTTGCCGAAAGCTTTTGGACATCATACTCTTGGATTTCCGGGGGCGTACCGCCATACTGTCCGATGTATATAGCCAGATGGCGGTCCTCGGTCAGTGCATAGTCACGCACAAATGTCGTGTCGCCTGCAAAGACATCATACACATGAATGGTACATTCACCCCCTGTAGCCGGCTTGCCAGGCGTAAACGTGTACTGCACATACCCCTCAGCCACAACACCTTCATCATACACTTGCTCCCAAGTGCCCGCGAGTTGGTCCATCAGAAATTCTTCATCATCGTCGCTGCTGCAAGAGGCGAGGGAGAAGGCAGCAAGCATCGCAAAGGCGAGTCTCAAAATCGTATTCATGAGTTCCTGCTCTGGTTAATTCAACTGGTGGCTGTGGATATACGCCTTTACGGCACGCTGTACCTCGGCCCTTTTGGTCTCGTCGGGTATCAGTTTGTAGATGGGAATCAGGTCGTCGTCTTGTAGGTGGGCCAGCGAAAGGTCGCTCTTCTCTTCGCTTGACTGATTCCACCAATCGGCGATGCCTGCCGATGATACCTCAAACGTCAGAGGGAAACGAGCCAAGGCTGCCGCGAGCCGCTGAGTGTTGCCTCCATGACACTGAACGGCCAGCGCACCGCCCTTGGTGGCCTTGCTGTCGGTGATGCCCCAGAAGATGGGGTAATAGACTTCCATCATACGGCGGAACATACTTGCTGTGAAGCGGTCTTCATCACGGGTGTTGGCTTTCAGGCCAGAGCGGTAGAGCGAGAGGATGCTCAGTCCCATTGAGGCCTTCTTCAGCACGTGGGTGCCGAAGCGTTCCACGATGCGCTCAGCACTCTCCTCGGCCAATGCCCGCTTGAACTCGTCGGTCAGTATCCGCTCTAAATAGGCTTTGGAAAGATACATCGTCATGTTGAGTTGGTGTCGATAGACGATGTAGCGGTCAATATACATCAGAAACTTATAGTCATCGCCACGCTCCGATGCTTCCTTGAATAGTGGATTGTCCGTAAACGTGCCTGCGAAATAGACATCGCCCGGTTCGCCCTCCATGGTGAAGCCCTGAGCCACGCGCAGCCCATTGAGAAATCCCCAGGCATTGTCAACACCGCTCACCAGACTGCCCGTGCCGCTAAATGCGGCTATCTTCGGTTGGTCGCTCTCGTCGAATGTGCTGAGGTCTATCACATTCTCGCGCAGGCAGTCGTTGCTGAGATAGGCTCCCGTCACGTCGTACCCTGAACCCAGATAGACCTTGTTCGCAAGCGGCGCATCGGCCATGAGGTGTGTAGCCGTGGCTTCTTCTGGAATGGGAACTTCGTCAGAGAGGGTTAGGCCACCTTCGTCCACGACCAGCACGATTACCATGTCGCCGTTTTCTTCATTGGCTACGGTCTTATTGCCGAGTTGTGCGCCTATAACGTGGATGGCATTGCCGCCATACATCTCCTCGCCATTGCTGTTGTCGGTAATCTCAAAGGCAAACGTCAGACGGGCGGTTTTCCCGCCAACGATGATGGTCATCGTGGACGTTCCCGTCCCAATGCTCTTGTCTTCGTTGTATTTGATGTCCCGCTCGTCGGGCAGGTCGGCGTTGAACTTGATGTACATCACCCCATCCTCCCTCATGTTCCCTGTTGAGGCATATTGTCCTGACAGGTTGCCGTAGATTTTCAGTGAACTAAGCGTCTCTGTCTGGCTACAAAGATCGTTGCCGTCTGCATCTGTCAGCACCATCTTTACACCGTTGATTATCGCCGAGCGATGGGCGGGCTGATATTCTCTATTTTCTTCGCTATCACTGCTGCAAGAGGCGAGGGAGAAAGCAGCAAGCATTGCAAAGGCGAGTCTCCAAATCTTCATTGTTTTCATTTTCATTATAATTTTGATGTAATTGCTCTGTTTGATTAAACGCCGAAAGCCGGAAATCTTGCACTGTCGGGCGTTAAACTTTCCTAATCGCTGGACATAAAGATGGCGCGAGTCTGATTCTGTGCATTTGTTCCAAGGCATCGCCAAACGCCTACCTACTAATACAAGTCTCAGCTCGCGCCTAAACGCGAGCATCAACTTCTATCATCTCGTAGGTTAATATTTTGGCGAATTTTGGAACAAGAATCAAAAAGTCAACGCTTCTTATGTTGTTCTATGTTATATTCTATCCACTCATGTCATTTTAAGAGGTTTCTATTATCATCGTTCTCCAGCACACGCATCTGATTGATGGCTATCTGATTGAGGCGGACAAGGCGGTCGCCCTGTGGCACACCCTCATCAATGAGAACTGCATTGATGTTCTCCATATTTGCCAGACAAATAAGTTCGTTGATGGAAGCATAGTCACGAATGTTTCCTTTTAGTTCAGGATGGGCTTCACGCCACTGCTTGGCGGTCTGTCCGAACATGGCAACGTTCAGTACATCCGCTTCCTCTGCATAGATAATGCTTGCCTGTGCTGCCGTCACCTCTTCCGGAATCAGGTTTTGCTTGATGGCATCCGTGTGAATACGATAGTTAATCTTCGACAATTCACGCTTTGCCGTCCAGCCAAGTTGCTTCTGCTCCTCATCTTTCAGCCGTTGGAACTCACGTATCAGATAGACCTTGAACTCAGGGCTTATCCACATGGCAAATTCAAAGGCAATGTCCTTGTGGGCGTAGGTGCCACCATAACGTCCAGCCTTCGAGATAATACCGATGGCATTAGTCTTTTCTGTCCACTCTTTAGCACTGAGACGGAAACGGTTCAACCCTGCCTGAGATTTAATTATGTCGAATTCGGCACAATTAAAATTCGGATTCATCAACCGCTCCCATATTCCAAGGAACTCTATGGTGTTGCGGTTGCGCAGCCAGTTAGAAAAAAAGAACTCACCATCTTTCGCCTTCAACATATCTGTCAGGCTGATATAGTCATCTTCGTTCTGCTTTATGACCGTTATCTGCGTGTTCTGTACTGTTATCTTTGCCATATTGTCTGCTGTTTTTACAAACTTTGCGCTGCAAAGTTACAACTTTTCCACCAATTACAGATAACTTGCCATATTAAATAAGGTGAACACACCTATTTTTACTTCATTATTGCCTCAAAGTGTCACCTCAACCTTTCTTTTCCCGACCTTTTTAACCAATTTGTACCAAAGATTATCTGTCTGGTGACACATAAACATTGATACAATTGACAGCACATTTTTTGTGTCATTCGTTGACTTTGAATTATTAACCGACCTTGTCACACAGTTACTTAGCGCAACCGAGGTACAAGGTCGGTACAAATGCCCCCATTTTGATGATTTATCTTCTCTCTTTTGACTGGCTAAAAGTCTTGTCTTTGCTCACCAAAGTTGCCAATAGCTCAAAATGACTAAAATTCGTCTGTTAAATAATCTTAACGAATTGTTAAATCTTATATTGCTCTAATGATAGAAAAACTGCTTGCTTTGGCACCAGAAACGGCAAATTGCAAATTGCACTTTTTTGTACCTTTCAACTTCAGGGCATAATCGTTTCTACCTGTGTTACAGATACTTATAAAGTTCTCAAACACTTCCACATGAATTCTTCACCTATTGATGTCACAGAGTTTGGTATGTCAACACTTGTCAAACTGGTACAATAATTAAAAGCACCCTTACCAATGCTTGTCACAGAGTTTGGAATGTAAACACTTGTCAGGCTGGTACATTTTTGAAAGGCATAATCTCCTATTGTCGTAAAAGTGTTAGGAATAACAAGTTCATCTACCTTCTCCCCATTTACATACAGATTATAATTAGATCCCCAAAACCGATTAAAACTAATGTTGTTCCAGGCTTCTAAATCTGAAATCTTAATGTTTGTGGCATAGTTGGATACTCCAGCAGCCCCAAAAGCACCAAAGTCAATGAAATTCACAGAACTTGGTATGGTCACGTCCGTCGTTGAACTGACATATATTGAACAATCTCGGAAAGCATATTCACCTATAGTAGTCACACCCTCTGGAATAATTACACTCGTCAACCTCTTGCAGCCATAAAACGCATAATCCCCTATAGCAGTCACAGAACTCGGTATTGTTACAGCTGACAATCCGATACAATTATAAAAACCGTCAATTGTTGTCAGTCCTGTAAAATAGCGTAATTCGTTAAATGTCCAATTGTCATTGTTATTTTTAAATACATTGCCAAGACTTGTTACGGCCTCTGCCTCAGATACAGATAATTCACCATCTCCATTCGTGTCCCAGTTAGCTACACATAGAGCCTTCACATTTGAATAGCTAAATGATATGATTTCGTCAATCTTACCAAACTTGCCCCATACTCTATGGGCTTCGTATGCAGCCTTACTACCTTCTGGGACATATAAGGTGGCATTATCAAGATTGCAGTTTTTAAAAGCATCTGTTCCTATTGAAGGAGGAGTTGCTCTTCTTACAGTCATGCTTGTCAAGCTTGTACAGTTACGAAATGCATCGTCTCCAATATCAATCACGGAGCTCGGGATTGTCAAATTCGATAAACTTGAGCAGTTCTCGAATACATAACCACCGATGTATTGAACAGAACTAGGTATGGTAACCCCTTCCAATCCAGTACAATCTTTAAATGCATGAAAATCTATTCTTGTAACACTATACTCGTATCCATCAGGAGCAGAAACGGAAGAAGGTATCGTTACAAAGCCTGAATAGTCATTGTAATCAGGGGCTTCATCATCATCATCGTAATCATTTAAGGTGACCCATACCTCATGATTCGAAAGATAATTTTCACTGTAGTAGTAATAGATTCTAGTACCCTGGCTGTTTTCTAAAGAAAAATCATGGGCAAAGAGTTTCTGGCTAACCATGCTAATGGAAAGAGTCAAAAACAGAATAATGTTTAGCCGTTTCATAGTCATTATTATATTAGTTATTATTTCTTTGTTACTTCTTTCTTACAGAAATCTTGTTTCGCAATATAGCAAAGCAAATCCTCTATCAAATAGGATTCAAAATAGATCAAAGCGCTAAAGTGTTTGCTGAATTCGTTGGTTGGAACCTTAATATTCCAATCAGTTGGTTTGTATGAAACCAATTTCGCCTGATACAAATACCTATAGACCACCCTTGGTTTTGCATGGATGTAGACATTGTTACGAGGCATAAGGTGCAATTTTTCTCTTGCAATTACAAGGCGCAGCGCAACGTCATAGATGGTAAGCTGATTGATGTATGGTCTTCGCAGCCACTGGGCGATGTTGTCATACAATTCTTCAAAAGAGTTGAAGGAATCTAATGGCATCTCCCATATCCGATGGCTGATAATGTCTGCAATAGCTCCATCATAGATATCCTTATGAAGTCTTAAATACCATTGATGGCATCCTTTGCACCAACCATTCACGTCAAACAAGAGCACTTTGGCTTTCTCTTCATCAGACAAGGGCGAAGCAAGTAATTGCTTCAACCGTTTGTTGTGATTCTCTACCTCAGGATAAACGACCTCGTTGTACTCCTTAATTCGTTGTCTTAAAATCATAGACTTTGTTTTAGGTTTCTCATACATACAAAGAGTGTGAGCCTTCTTGCATTCTTAGCTAGAAGGTTCTGGAATACCTGTGTACGTCAGAATGAAAATCAGCTCACACCTGCAGGTATATATGTGAGCTGACTCCATAGCGGAGTGAGCAGTATATATGCTACTGCAGGAGAAACAGCTTTCAGTCTTCTCGCCCGTACACAGTGAATTTTCCAGATTCTCTAGCGGGTCAAAGCTTAATCGCTCTCCTCAATGTACGTCGCTGTTTTCTCTCAGCGACGGGGCAAAGATAGGAATTATTTTTGAAACTTCCAAGAAAAACAACAAAAAAACTCCGAAGCGGCGGGCTTCGGAGTATTGTTATCAGACGACAAGAATCAAATGGTTAATTATTTATTAATCCGCTGTATCTTCATATCACCCGGTTTGTAGAGCAGCCCCGTGCAGGTGTTGGCAGCAGCTTTGTAAGTCTTCAGTTCCAGCTTGTTCCAGTTAATCTGGTCCGTGCGCTGTGCCAAAGGAGCGTGAGGGATGATGCTACCATCACGAACGAGAATGATGGCGGGAATCCGGCCTGCCTCGATGGTCTGGTAACCACCGTCGTACACCTTGCCACTCTGGTAGTCAATCCACTTTCCCTTTGGCAGATAGACGTCGCGGCTATTACCCGACTCCATCAACGGCGCCACGAGCATCTGTGAGCCGAACATATACTCATCCTCCACGTGCCAAGCCCCTTTGTCCTCTGGGAACTCCACAAACAGCGCACGCACCATAGGCAGGCCGCGCTCAGAGCAATCCTTAGCTTGGGCATATACGTAAGGCATTAGCTTGTATTTCATCTCGGCGCAGTCGCGGAACGCCTTCGTAAACGACTCGCTGATAAGCCAAGGCTCTGTGGGAGGTGCACCGTGGGCACGGGTGTGACTTGACAGGAAGCCAAAGGGCAGCCAACGGCGATAGATGTCCTCAGGCGAGGCGGTCACGAAGCCGCCCATATCGTGACTCCAGAACGAGAATCCGCTGAGGCCGAAGCTCAGTCCGCCGCGTAGGTCGCCCAACATACCGATATTGTTGGTGGCTGCATCGCCGCCCCAGTGGAGGGCATAGCGCTGAGATCCTGCCCAGGCCGATCGTGCCCAGATGATGCCCTCACCGGGATGGGAGCGTTCCACTTGATCCCAAAGCGCCTTGTTGTAGCGCAGCGGATAGAGGTTGTGCTCGTAGAGTCCACCCTTGCCGCTATGATAGAAGCCGTTGTAGGGCGCGGCCTCACCGAAATCGCACTTGATGGTAGAGACGCCCTGACGCATGAGCCCCTCAATCTTTGACTGATACCAACGAACGGTCTCGGGGTTCGAAAAGTCGAGCACAGCATCCTCCACAGGCATACCGCCAGCGGCGTTCTTTACATGCATACCCTTTTCGATAATCTCTGGGAAGAAACGGTTCTTCGGTGTGAAGTACGGCAACTGCCACAGACAGGTGTGGAAGCCGTCCTTCGCCAGTTGTTTCAACATACCGACGGGATCGGGGAAACGGTCCTTAGAAAACTCGTAGTCGCATTGCCAATCGACCCCGAACCAGCCTGTATCGAAATGAATGACGTCGGCAGGGATCTTGTGGGCGCGCAGCTGACGGGCAATCTCCAAGCCTTCCTCCTGAGAGAAATAGGTGATGCGGCTCATCCAGGTGCCAAAGCTCCAGAGGGGCAGCATGGGCGATTTACCCGTAATCTCGGTGTATTCATAGAGAATATCCTTCGGCTCACCAAAGAATATGAAGAAGTCCATCTGCTCATCGGCCATGAACAGGCGCTGGGCACCGATGTACGATGCACCGAAGTCGGCAGTCACAGGGGCCGACGTGTGCATGAAGATGCCGTAGCCGCGATTCGAGAAAAAGAATGGCACGGGCTTGTACATACCGTCGGTCTCAGGACCTTGTGGATCGGTAACGCTGAGATGCACTTTCTGTCCCACCTTGTTGAGCGAGGTGAACGACTCGCCACAGCCGTAGATACGTTCGCCTGGCGAAAGTAAAAAGACAGGATTGATGCTGCGAGAGTTGTCCGAACCACGCTTGATAAATGAGAACGGCAATAGTTTTACCTGCGTAGAATCGTTGTCAACAATGTGGCGTGTCTGCGTCAAGACCCTTCCCTTTGCATCCTTGATGACGAGGCGCCAAGGATATTTCTGTATTTCGATGCTGCCATAGTCAGAACGATAGCTAATAGTTCTACCATTGTCGGTAGTGTTCCATACGACACCTGCTCCATGAGCCTTGACCTTCGGTCGAGCCTGCTCACGCTCAATCGCAGCCTTGAAGGCGTCGCAGAACATCACGTCGTCCTGATCCTTCTCATTAGGTTCAATGGGCGTTGTCAGCATACGTACACGTACCGTTCTTGGAGAAACGAACTCTACCTTCAACTTCAACTCCGGGTCATTCTCGTAAGCAGCGTCGGGAAAGTCGAGCATCTGCATCCTCACGGGCCAGTAGCCATTGAGGTTGAATGCCTGTCGGGGCGCCATGCGATAGCGTTTCCACTGCACCCGTCCCTCGCCTTTCGCAGCATCGAAACTGACGAGCGAGTCGGCCAGGAAATAGGTATGTGACAGGTCATAGAAGTCTGTTGACATATCCTTTTGCATACCTTGCAGGTACTGCACGCCTGCATTCATCTGAATCTGTGCCATAGCAGCAGTAATGCCGCAGCTGATGAGGTATAGAGAAACTATTATCTTTTTCATAATTTCACTTTGGATGCAAAAAGACTCCGGAGCCCGCCGCTTCGGAGTCTTTGGGTGGAATATCAATGTAGGTTACATACGCTCGGGAACCTCGATGCCGAGGAGGGACATGGCGCTCTTGATGATCTTGGCGACGTTCTTGGCCAGCATCAGGCGGACGGCGCGCTTGTCAGCGTCGGGCTCGTTGAGGATGGAGTAGTCGTGGTAGAACTGGTTGAAGATCTTCGTCAGCTCGTAGCAGTAGTTGGCGATGCCCGAGGGGCTGTAGTCCTTACCTGCCTGCTCGACGGCAGCGCCGAACTCGTTCATCTTCTGGATGAGCTCGATTTCCTTTTCGCTAAGTGAAGAGTGAAGAGTGAAGAGTGAAGAATTTGCTTCCGCCGTTTCGGCCTTGCGCAGAATGGAGCGGATGCGGGCGTAGGTGTACTGGATGAAGGGACCAGTGTTGCCGTTGAAGTCGATGGACTCCTCGGGGTTGAAGAGCATATTCTTACGGGCGTCGACCTTGAGGATGAAGTACTTCAGGGCACCCATGCCGACGATGCGGGCAATCTCGCGGCGCTCGGCCTCGGTCATATCGTCGAACTTGCCCAGTTCCATCGAGGTCTTGTAGGCATCCTCGACCATCAGGGCCATCAGGTCGTCGGCATCGACGACGGTGCCCTCGCGGCTCTTCATCTTACCGTTGGGCAGCTCGACCATGCCGTAGGAGAAGTGCGTGAGCTCCTTGCCCCACTTGAAGCCGAGGCGGTCGAGGAGGATGGAGAGCACCTGAAAGTGGTAGTTCTGCTCGTTGCCCACGACGTAGATCATCTTGTCGATGGGGTAGTCCTGGAAACGCATCTCGGCGGTGCCGATGTCCTGGGTCATATAGACTGAGGTGCCGTCGGAGCGCAGCAGCAGCTTCTGGTCGAGTCCCTCGTTGGTGAGGTCGGCCCATACGGAGCCGTCCTCGTGGCGCTCGAAGAGACCCTTGGCGAGGCCTTCCTCCACCTTGGCCTTACCCTTGAGGTAGGTCTGCGACTCGTAGTAGATCTTATCGAACGAGACGCCCATCTTCTTGTAGGTCTCGTCGAAACCAGCGTACACCCAGTTGTTCATCTTCTCCCACAGGGCGCGCACCTCGGGGTCGTTCTGCTCCCACTTGACGAGCATCTCGTGGGCCTCCTTGATGAGTGGTGCCTCCTGCTTGGCCTTCTCCTCGTCCATGCCCTGGGCGACGAGCTCCTTCACCTCCTCGCGGTAGTGCTTGTCGAAGGCGACGTAGTAGTCGCCGATGAGGTGGTCGCCCTTCTTGCCACTGGACTCGGGGGTCTCGCCGTTGCCGTACTTCAGCCAGGCGAGCATCGACTTGCAGATGTGGATGCCGCGGTCGTTGACGATGTTCGTCTTCACCACCTTGTTGCCGTTAGCCTCCATAATCTGTGCCAGCGACCAGCCGAGCAGATTGTTGCGGACGTGGCCGAGGTGCAGGGGCTTGTTGGTGTTGGGCGAGCTGTACTCAATCATCACGAGGGGAGAGGCCTCGTCAGCACGCTTCGTGCCGAAGTGGTCGTCCTCGTCGATGGCCTTGAGCAACTCCAGCCAGGCACCGTCGCCGATGCTGAGGTTCAGGAAGCCCTTCACGACGTTGAACTTCTCGATGGCCGTGCAGTTGTCAACCAAGTACTGGCCAATCTCCTGGCCCGTCTGCTCGGGACTCTTCTTGGCAGCCTTTACAAAGGGGAACACCACCAACGTCAGGTTTCCCTCAAACTCACTCCTTGTCTTCTGCAACTGCAACATCTTTTCCGTTGCATCCATGCCGTAGAGGGCCTTCACGGCCTCGCCTGCGGCCTTGCTGATCAATGCTTCAATATTCATATTCTTGGAATTTTGGGTGCAAAGGTACGAAATAATTGTGAATTGTGAATTGTGAATTATGAATTATTTGTATCTTTGCAAAGAAAATGAACGTTAGAGACCGTCAGATACTGAAGATTGCGCTGCCGAGCATCGTGTCGAACATCACCGTGCCGCTGCTGGGACTCATCGATGTGGCCATCGTCGGCCACATGGGCAGCGCCGCCTATATCGGTGCGGTGGCCGTGGGGTCGATGATCTTCAACCTCATCTACTGGCTCTTCGGCTTCCTGAGGATGTCGACCAGCGGACTGACGGCGCAAGCCTACGGGCGGCACGACATGGCGGAAGTCACAAGAATACTGGTACGTTCGGGCCGCATCGCCCTCCTGACGGCCCTGGCCATCATTGTTCTGCAACTGCCATTGAAGTGGCTGATGTTCTGGCTGATGGGACCGACGACCGACGTGGCGCCCTTCGCCACGACCTATTTCCACATCGTCGTCTGGGGTGCTCCCGCCATGCTGGGACTCTATAGCCTGTCGGGCTGGTTCATCGGTATGCAGAATACCCGCATCCCGATGTTCATCAGCATCATGCAGAACGTGGTAAACATCCTGGCCAGTCTGACGCTGGTCTATGGCTTCGGCATGAAGATTGAGGGTGTCGCCTTGGGAACGGTCATCGCCCAGTATGCCGGACTGCTGGTGGCTATCGGCTTGTTGAAAAGGACCCTCCCCCGTCCCATCCCTGAATGGAGGGGCGTTGTTAGCGGGGGAAGGTCCTCCCTTTGGTCTATCAATCGCGATCTCTTCCTGCGTACCGTCTGTCTGGTGGGCGTGAACCTCTTCTTCACCTCGGCCAGCGCCCGCCAGGGGGCAGTCATCCTGTCGGTAAACACGGTGATGCTGCAGCTGTTCCTGTTCTTCTCGTACTTCATGGACGGCTTCGCCTATGCCGGCGAGGCGCTGGGCGGACGCTTCTATGGTGCCCGCGACGGGAAGGCGTTCCGCGAGACGCTGCGGCGGCTTTTCGACTGGACGCTGGTGATGACGACGGTCTTCACCCTGCTCTATATCGTCGCCGGCATAGACATCGTGAGGCTGTTGACAGACGAAGAGCAGGTGCGCGCCGTTGCCAGGGAGTATATCTGGTGGGTATGGCTCGTCCCTGCCGCCGGTGCCGCCGCCTTCATCTGGGATGGCATCTTCGTGGGCATCACCGACGGCCGCGGTATGCTCGTGGCGACGGCGCTGGCGACGCTGGCGTTTGCCGTCGTCTACCTGCTGACGAAGGACGGCCTTGGTAACGACGGGCTATGGCTGGCACAAATCGTCTATCTGGCCCTGCGCGGAATCGTCCAGACGGTGTGGTATCGGCAGCAGATAACGCGCGGAATCCTTAAATTAACTGAATAAAAGCGGCAGTTTACTGAAGTTTCTTTGCTGGTTCGGTTTTTATGTTTACCTTTGCACGCATAAAACCCAAACTATATGACGGAACTCCTGGAACAATTCCCTGCCATCACCCTTGAAGAGATGAGCGCCGTGAAACTGATGAACCGTATCGATACGAAGTTCGTCACCACGCTGCCGCAGCTGGAACGCCTGCTCGAGATGGCGCAGGGCGACTACTATGCCCAGGAGATTGGCGGTGAGCGGAATATGCTCTACGACACCACGTACTTCGACACTCGCGACTACGGGATGTACAGCGAGCACCAGCATAAGCACACCAACCGCCAGAAGATACGTTTCCGCACCTACGTCAGCAGCCACCTGCAGTTCATGGAGGTGAAGACGAAGAACAACCACGGCCGCACGAAGAAGAAGCGTATAGAGGTCGGCGACATGGACCTGACAGACCCCACGAAGCGCGAGTTCCTGGCAAAGCACCTGCGCTATGGCGTGGACACGCTGATACCTCACATGCACAACCACTTCCGCCGCATCACGTTGGTGAACAAGGCGATGACCGAGCGCCTGACCATTGACACGGCACTCCACTTCCATAACGTCGTCACCGGCCACGACCGCGACATGGGGCCGCTGGTCATCGTCGAGCTGAAGCGCGACGGACTATGTTACTCGCCCGTGCTGGAGATGCTACGCCAACTGCATATCCATCCCCACGGCTTCAGCAAATACTGTATGGGGGCCGCCATGACCAACGACCTGTTGCGCGTCAACAACTTCAAGCCGAAGCTCGGCGACGTGGAACGGATACTAAGAAATGAGAGGTAAAGAATTGAAGTATCAAAAAATAGTTAAAAGATGGACTCAACACTCCTTTCCGCAGAATTCCTGCAAACGCTCTTGAAATTCCTCATCTGCGTTGTCGTCAACTTTATCATTGTCGACCGTCTCTATTATCAGAAGAGTCACCGTCGTGACTTCTACTTCACGTTCATGCTGATGACCGTCGCCATCTACTTCCTCGTCTACTGCATGATGGGTATGGAGCGCGGCAAGGCCACGATGGGCGTCGGTCTCGGACTGTTCGGCATCTTCTCGATCATGCGCTACCGTACCGATGCCATGCCTGTCCGCGAGATGACCTACCTGTTTGTCATCATCTGTCTGTCGGTGGTCCACGCCATGGAAGAGAGCTTCTTCGAATTGGCTGTCGTCGATGTCGTGACCATCTTCGCCATCATCATTTGTGAGATGCGGCTGAAGGTGCAGCAGACGAAGCTGGTGCAGTATGACCGTATAGAACTCATCAAGCCCGAGAAGCGCCAGGAACTCATTGCCGACCTGGAGGATCGTCTCGGCCTGAAGATTATCAAGGTCGACGTCGGCGGCGTCGACTTCCTGAAGGATGCAGCCGTGTTGCGCGTGACCTACGAGGGCGATACGGCCAGTGAGGTAAATGGACAGTTTCAAGTCAGAAAATCACAATGGAGGGAAGTATGAGAAAAATAGCGATGAGAGCGGCGATTTTCGCTGTTCTGATGGGTACGTTCACCACGCTTCCCGTCAAGGCGCAGAGCGAAGGTGGCCTGCTGCTGGGTGCCGAGGTAGAGAAGAAGCTGACGAGAAAGATGAGTGTCGGCGCGGAGGCGGGTTTCCGCACCCGTAACGACTTCAAGACCGTCGACCGCTGGAGCGGCGGCGTGGCGCTGGACTATAAGATCACGAAGTGGCTGAAGGCCGACGCGGGCTACACACTGTTATACGACAATAACCGCGAGAAGATCAATACTGAGAATGGGTGGTGGAGACCGTCTTACTGGGGTACGCGCCACCGCTTCAACGCCTCGCTGACCGTCGACCATAAGTTCAGCAACAACATCCACGTGTCGCTGCGCGAGCGCTGGCAGTACACCTACCGTCCCGAGAACGACACTGAGCGCTACTACTTCTCCGACTACCCCTCAGCCAAGTGGACGGGTAGCATGGACGGCTGGACGCCTGAGGACAAGGTGCGCAAGTCGAAGAGCAAGAACCAGCTGCGCTCCCGTCTGCAACTGGAGTACGACAAGAAGGGGGCGCAGTTCAAACCCTATGCCAGCATGGAGCTGTATAACAGCCTGGGCATTGAGAAGGTTCGCTATACCCTGGGGACGGACATCAAACTCAGTAAGCAGCACTCGCTGGATGTCTACTACCGTTTCCAGGACCAGCGCCATGTCGACGAGAGCGACTATGACCCCGACATGCATTATCTGGGTGTCAGTTACAAGTTTAAATTCTAACAGACGGCAAGACTTATGAAGAAGACAAGCATATTTTCATTACTGTTTATCGGGCTGCTCGCCTTTGGATTGACGGCCTGTGAGAAGGACGACACCACCGACTTCTCGGCGTATATCAGCAATCCGCAAGAGGAAACCCCTGATCCGCAAGAAGAAACGCCGGAGGAGCCGGGCGACAGCACCGAAGTGGAACCCATCGTCGTGGCTGGCAGCGACACACTCTATATAGCCTACAACGGCGCGACGGCCACGGTGACGGGCGACGAACATGGTTACGTCAGCATCAGCGGCGCCGATGTCACCGTCAATGCCCTGGAGGCCGACACGACGATGCTCATCGTGCTGAGCGGCTCTACCACCGACGGCTCCCTGCTCGTCTACCGCCAGAAAGCCTTTACGTTACAGCTCAACGGCGTCAGCATCACCAACCCCGACGGCCCGGCCATCAACAACCAGTGTGGCAAGGCACTCTACGTGGAGTGTGTCGAGGGAACGGAGAACACCCTGACCGACGGTGAGGCATACGGCGATGCGCCCGTCAATGGCAGTGGTGAGCCGATAGACCAGAAGGGCACGTTCTTCAGCGAGGGACAGATCTACTTCGTCGGCACGGGCGCGCTGACCGTCAAGGGTAACGCCAAGAACGGCATCGCCTCCGACGACTATATCATCTTCCAGCGCGGCACCGTTACCGTCAATGTGTCGGAGACCGGTTCCAACGGTATCAAGGTGAACGACGGCATCGCCATCGAAGGCGGCACGCTGAAGATCAGCGTGGAGGCTGATGGTGCCCGTGGCATCAGGTCAGAGGCTTATACCACCGTCAGCGGTGGTTCGACGACCATCACGACCTCGGGCGACTGTAAGATTGAGACGGTGGACGGCGTCCGTGACACTACGTCGGCTGCTGGCATCAAGTGTGATAGCCTCTTTGCCATGAGCGGCGGCACGCTGACTGTCACCAGCTCGGGCGATGGCGGCAAGGGCATCAACAGCTCACAGAATGTGGAGGTGAGCGGTGGCACACTGACGGTGAAAACTACCGGGTCTAACGATGACGGCAAGCCAAAGGGTATCAAGAGCGATACGGCCATCATTGTCAGTGGTGGCTCGTTCAGCGTTGAGGTGAAGAAGAGCTGGGCCTGCGACAACGGCACCGATAGCGAGACGCCCTCCGACCACCTCACCATCGTCGGAACGCCAGCGAGCAAGTCGGTAGAAAAGAAGAAAGTGACCGTAAAATTCTGACATTGAAACAAAACCAAGATGAGAAGGAACTGCCTGCTACTAATACTGATGGCTCTGGCAACGCTGTCCGTCAGCGCTGAGGAGATAACGTGGCTTGACGTCACCAGCCGCTTCATAGAGAACTCTGACTTCAACAGCGGCAACAACGACGGCTGGACCGTCAACAGCAATGCTGGACAGAGGGCCGTGAGTGCCAAGCTGATGCGTTTCTGGAACGGCACATTCGACTTCAGCCAGCAGCTGAATCGTCTGCCAAAAGGTCGCTACCGTCTCAGTGTGCAGGGCTTCTACCGGCCAGAGGGAGACTCCGAGGAAGCCTACTGGGCACATCAGAACGGTACGGAGAGGCTGACGGCCTATCTGTATGCCGGCGAGACGCAGACGCTGCTAGTCAGCGTCTACTCAGAGGCGATGACCAGCACCGAAGGAACGCGCCAGCAGCACGATGGTAAGTTCTTCCCCGACAACAGTACCAGTGCTGCTGCCGCCTTTGCCGAAGGTCTTTATCAGGGCAACAGCATCGAGTTTGAGGCTGATGGCAGCGTGACGATAGGTATCAGGAGTGAGGAGGCAGGAACGAACAACTACTGCGCATTCGACAACTTCAAACTGGAATATGCAACCTCTATCGATGGTAAGGCATGGATAGATGTCACCGACAGGTTCCTTACCAACACGGGCTTTGCCGACAACAGCACGCAGGGCTGGACCTGGGACAGTAACGCATCGTCGCAAAAGTCCGAGTGGGACTGTATGGAGTTCTGGAACGGAAAGTTCGACATCTGGCAGACGGTATCGGACGCCCCTCAAGGAACCTACCGTCTCAGCGTGCAGGCCTTTTACCGCTGTATGGACAATGAAGGCTGGTGGGGCGGAGGCGACTATAGCAACTATGTCAACGGTGCACAGAACATCACTGGCTATATGTATGCCGGCGAGCAGTCACAGAAGCTGCGCAGCGTCTATACCGAGTCGATGAATCATTATGTCAATGGCTCTTGGGAAAAAGACGGAAGGTATTATCCTAACTCTATGGAGTCGGCTTATGCGTTCTTCGAGGAGGACCGCTACTGGAACACAATGGAGTTTGTGGGCGGCGGTACGTTCAATATCGGACTCCGCTGTCAGGACAGCGAGAGTTCCAACTGGTGTATCTTCGACAACTTCAAGCTGGAGCTCTTTACCGACATTGTCGCCATCAGCAGCATCAGTGTCAGCCTGGCATCAGCGGAACTCATATTTGGCGAGACCACGGAGGCGACAGCTACTCTTCTACCTGCTAACGCCACCCTGCCGTTCGTCGACTGGACGTCCAGCAATCCGCAGGTGGCCACCGTCGACCGTAACGGCATCGTCACGGCTGTGGGCACCGGCACCGCCGTCATCACGGCCATCGCCGGTGACGGCTCAGGTGTCGAGGGTTCGACCACCGTCAGTGTGGTGCGCAACATAGCCACCGCCGGCTCGCTGGTCATCAACGAGATCATGCCGTCGAACATCGACGAGTATATCAGCCCTGCCTTCAACTTCGATGGCTGGGTGGAACTCTATAACCCCACCGGCAAGGCTGTCGAGCTTGTCGGCGTGAAGGTCAGTGACCCTAACGGCCCGACGGCGGCGTGGACGATGCCGCAGACGATGGGTATCGTGCCGGCCAAGGGCTATCGTCTCGTGTGGTTCGATTCCAACGACGGTAATCCTAACAACGCCCCCTTCAAACTTGATACCGATGGCAGTACCATCGTTTTCACCGCTCCTGATGGTCAGGAGATAGCCCGGCAGAACTATCCGACAGCGCTGGAGCGCGTCAGCTATGCACGCTCAACGGACGTCACCGGCAGCTGGGGCTACTGTGGCGTGCCGACGCCCGGCACCTCCAACAACGGTTCGACACTGCTCACGGAGCAGTATGCCGCCCCCGTCGTCAGTCAGCCGTCACAGCTCTTCACAGGCAGCCTGAACGTCAGGGTCACCATCCCGTCGGGCTGTACGCTGCGCTATACCACCGACGGCACACTGCCTACGATGGCCAACGGCGAGACTAGTGGCAACGGACAGTTTACCATCAACGAGACGACCTCTTTCCGCTTCCGTCTTTTTGGTGCCGGCAAGCTGCCTTCGCGCGTGACCACGCGTTCCTATATATATAAAGACCGTGACTACTACCTGCCGGTGGTGTCTGTCGTCACCGACCCCGACTTCCTGTACAGTACGGACATCGGCGTCTTCGCCAAAGGTCCCAACGGACGACCCGGCCGCGGACAGAGCGACAAATGTAACTGGAACATGGACTGGGAGCGCCCGGTCAACTTCTCGTACATCACCGCCGACGGCGTGATGGCACTGAATCAGGATGTCAACCTCGAGATGTGCGGCGGCTGGAGCCGTGCGTGGACGCCCCACTCCTTCAAACTCAAGGGTAACAAGGAGATGGGCGGCGATAAGAACCTGCTGTACCCCTTCTTTGAGCAGAAACCGTATATCCGCAACCGCACGTTGCAGATACGCAACGGCGGTAACGATACCGGGGGAAGGTTCGTGGACCCGGCTCTTCAGGTCATCGCCATGTCTTCGGGTATCGACATCGACTACCAGAGCTACCAGCCTGTCCATGAGTTTATCAATGGTTCCTATATGGGTCTGCTCAACGTCCGTGAGCCCAACAACAAGCACTTCGTCTATGCCAACTACGGATGGGACGACGACGAGATAGACTTCTTCGAGATGTCGCCTGACTCCGGCTATGTGCAGATGTGTGGCACACCCGATGCCTTCAACGAACTGGTGGACGTGCTGTCGCCAGAGGCCGCCAATCCCCAGACCTATGCAGAGATCTGCCGGGTGCTCGACATCGATGAGTTCATCAACTACATGGCGTTAGAGCTGTGGCTGGGCGGCACCGACTTCCCGCAGAACAACATCAAGGCGTTCCGCCACCGTGACAACGGACGGTTCCGCTTCATACTCTTCGACCTCGACTTCGCGTTTGATACCGACAAGTACGGGAACAATCCCTTCAGTCTGTTCTTCGGGAAAGAGTATTATCAGTTCGACCAGCTGTATCCCGCATCCTTGGGACGAAGATCCGGTCAGATCCGCGTGGTGACGCTCCTCAAGAACCTGCTGAATAACGCGGACTTCCGTCGCCGTTTCATTGATACCTACTGTATCATGGGCGGTAGCGTCTTCGAGAAAGAACGCTCCTCAGCCATCATCGACGAGTTGCTCGGCGTCGTGTCGGCAGCCAATAGTTCAGCATGGAGCTCAGCCAACAATGTCAGGGATCGTCTCAATGGGCGCCTCGACCTGACGATCAGTAACATCAGAAACTACTCCGCCTTCAATCTTTCGGCCGTCCAGCCGCAGCGGGTGACGCTCAGCAGCGACACCGAGGGTGCCCGCCTGTTCATCAACAACGAGGTTGTACCCACGGGACGTTTCGACGGCCAGCTCTTCCCGCCCGTCACCCTGCGTGCCGAGGCTCCTGCCGGTTACGTCTTCAAGAGCTGGCGCCAGGCCTCTGGCAGCGAGTTGTCGTCGAACCCGAAGATCACCATGCCCAACGGCACGGTCTCCCTGACTGCCACCTTCCGACCGATGACGGCCGCCGAGAAGAAGAAGCAGGGCTTTACGCCCGTTCGTATCAACGAAATCAGCGGTGCCAACGACAGCTATATCGATGAGTATGGCAAGAAAGGCGACTGGGTGGAGCTCTACAACACGACTGCGGAGCCCGTTGACGTTGAGGGAATGTATCTCAGCGACAATGCTGACAAGCCGACGAAATACATGATTACCAAGGGCACCACCCGTGCCAATACCATTATTCCGGCCCACGGCTACCTGATTATCTGGTGTGACAAGCGCGAGACCACCGACCGGGGGCTGCACGCCTCTTTCAAGATCTCAGACGACGGCGGCGAGATGCTGCTCACGGCCAAGGACCAGAGTTGGACAGACTTCTTGGACTACGGTGCTCACGACTCCCGTACCACCATCGGCCGCTATCCTGACGGTACGGCTAATGTCTATGCTATGAACGTGGCTACCATTGGTAAGGGTAATATTCTGACGAGCTACGTCACGCCCGTGGAACAGAAGGATCGTACTGAAGTAGATCCCGTGCCTGATGATCCCGTGCCTGACGATCCCGTACCTGACGATCCCGTGCCCGATGATCCTGTGCCTGATGATCCCGTACCCGATGACCCGGTGCCTGATGATCCCGTACCCGATGATCCCGTACCCGATGACCCGGTGCCCGATGATCCCGTACCCGATGACCCGGTGCCCGACGATCCCGTACCTGATGATCCCGTGCCCGATGGCGTGATGGCTTATACAACGACAGATTTCCGCGTGGTCTACGGCTCTGGTCTGCTGCTGACGAAGAGCAGCGAGGACGGACCAGTCCTTATCGAAGTGTTCCGCAGTGACGGTCAGACGGTACTCAAGACCACTGCCAACGTCAAAAACGGTACGGCACGCGTCAGCGTAGCCACACTGCCGCAGGGGTTCTATGTGGCACGCGCCACCGACCGAAAAGGACGTAAGGTAACCTGTCGGTATGTTAAATAATTATAAAACTTCACTCTTTAGGGGGCCACGTGCCCCCTTTTTACATAAAAAGCAGTACCTTTGCAGTCCGATTATTGGGGAGAGACTTAGAATCCCCGTGGATGTAGTGTGAATAGCGGCGTCTTTGGCCGGGCGCAGTGGTTCGTGAATCGACATTCAAGCGACGTTAGACTGCTACGGAGGCACCCACCTCTGCGAGCGGTATTAATGTGTGCTGTATCGAGAAGAGTAAAACTGTTTTTTAGTAAAAAGAAAGAATTAAAAGAAATGAACACTTTGAGTTACAAGACTATTTCCGTCAACAAGGAAACAGCGAAGAAGGAGTGGGTGGTTATCGACGCCACTGATCAGGTCGTCGGTCGTCTCGCCTCTAAGGTAGCTAAGCTGATTCGTGGAAAGTACAAGCCTACTTTCACCCCGCACGTTGACTGCGGTGACAATGTTATCCTTATCAACGCCGATAAGGTGGTTTTCACTGGTAAGAAGGAGACCGACAAGGTCTACACACGCTACACGGGCTATCCTGGTGGCCAGCGCTTCCAGACACCTGCCGAGCTGCGCAAGCGCAACGGTGGTGTGGAGAAGTTCCTGCGTCATGCCGTCAAGGGTATGCTCCCCAAGGGTCCTCTCGGCCGTAGCCTGCTCAACAACCTCTACATCTACGAGGGTACCGAGCATCCGCACGAGGCACAGAAGCCCAAGACAATTGATATTAACCAGTATAAATAATTGATAAGGTAAGATGGAAGTAATAAATGCAATCGGTCGTCGCAAGAGCTCAGTAGCTCGTGTGTATCTCCAGGAAGGTTCTGGTAAGATTACGATCAACAAGAAGGATTTGGAAGTTTATTTCCCCTCTGCCATCCTGCAGTACGTGGTTAAGCAGCCGCTGAACCTGCTCGAAGTGGCTGAGAAGTATGATATCAAGGTGAACCTCGACGGTGGTGGTTTCACTGGCCAGAGCCAGGCCCTGCGCATGGCTATCGCCCGTGCCCTCGTCAAGGCTAACGAAGAGGATAAGAAGAAGCTGAAGGACGCCGGTTTCCTGACACGTGATAGCCGTGAGGTAGAGCGTAAGAAGCCCGGTCAGCCGAAGGCACGTCGTCGCTTCCAGTTCAGTAAGCGTTAATCTTGAACTGAGAGTTGAGAACGGAGAAGTGAGAGGTATGATTACCTTTCTTCCGTTTGAAACTCCTATCAGGAAACTGAACAGTTTAGTATCTAAACCAATGAGACTTGTATGAGAGTTAACACGAGCAAAGGTAATCATACCTCTTAGTTCTCAATTCTCAGTTCACAATTACCCATTGGCTGATCTAACAAGATTCAACAGAAAGTAAACAACAAAAAAAGAAAAAGAAAATGGCAAGAACAAATTTTGACCAGTTGCTGCAGGCCGGCTGCCACTTCGGCCACCTGAAGCGTAAGTGGAACCCCGCTATGGCTCCCTACATCTACACCGAGCGTAACGGTATCCATATCATCGACCTCCACAAGACGGTCGCCAAGATCGACGAGTCTGCCGAGGCTCTGAAGCAGATTGCTAAGAGCGGCAAGAAAATTCTTTTCGTCGGCACTAAAAAACAGACCAAGGATGTCATCGCCGAGAAGGCTACTGGCATCAACATGCCTTACGTCATCGAGCGTTGGCCGGGCGGTATGCTCACCAACTTCCCCACCATCCGTAAGGCCGTGAAGAAGATGGCCAACATCGACAAGCTGATGAACGACGGTACCTTTGGTAACCTCTCGAAGCGCGAGCTGCTGCAGATTACCCGTCAGCGTGCCAAGCTGGAGAAGAACCTCGGTTCTATCGCCGACCTGACCCGTCTGCCGAGCGCTCTGTTCGTCGTCGACGTGATGAAGGAGCAGATTGCCGTTAAGGAGGCAAATCGTCTGGGTATCCCCGTCTTCGGTATCGTCGATACCAACAGCGACCCGAAGAACATCGACTTCGTCATCCCCGCCAACGACGACGCTAAGGACAGCGTAGAGGTCATCCTCAACGCTTGCTGCGCCGCCATCGCCGAGGGTCTCGAGGAGCGCAAGGTCGAGAAGGCTGACGAGAAGGCTGCTGACGCTCAGGAAGAGGCTGAGGTTGAGGAGAAGCCCAAGCGCACCCGCAAGCCGAAGGCCGAGGCTTCTGTTGAGGAGGCTCCCGCTGCTGAGGAGGCTGCTGCCCCCGCTGAGGAAGAGGCTCCCGCTGCAGAGTAATTAAAAAGTAAAAAGGTAAAAAAGTAAAAAGGTAAAATAATAATGGCAATTTCAATTGACGATATCAAGAAGCTTCGCGCAATGACCGGCGCTGGTCTGGCTGACGTAAAGAAGGCTCTGACCGAGGCTGAGGGCGACTTCGACAAGGCCAAGGAACTGCTCCGTGAGCGTGGTCTGGCCATCGCTGCCAAGCGCAGCGACCGTGAGACATCCAACGGTTGTGTACTCGTGAAGAAGGTGGCTGGCTTCGCCGCTACTATCGCCCTGAAGTGCGAGACCGACTTCGTGGCTAACGGTGCTGACTTCATCGCCCTGACACAGAGCGTCCTCGATGCCGCCATCGCTGCTAAGGCGAAGACCATCGACGAGGTGAAGGAGCTGACTCTGGCCGACGGCCAGAAGGTTCAGGACGCCGTTACACAGCGTTCCGGTATCACTGGTGAGAAGATGGAGCTCGATGGCTACCTGACGCTCGAAGGCGACAACGTGGAGGCTTACGACCACATGGGCAAGCACACTCTGGCTACTCTCGTTCAGCTGAACAAGGAGAACGTTGAGGTGGGTCACAAGCTCGCCATGCAGGTGGCAGCCATGAAGCCCGTTGCCCTTGACAAGGACAGCGTCGACCAGAAGATTCTCGACGAGGAGTACAAGACCGCCGTTGAGAAGACGAAGCTCGAGCAGGTAGAGAAGTTCGTGGAGATGAAGATCAAGAAGGCTGGTATCAACCCCAACCTCGTTGACTCTGAGGACCACATCGAGTCGAACATGGCCAAGGGCTGGCTCACACAGGCTCAGGCTGACGAGGCCCGTAAGATCATTGCTGACGCAAAGGTCGAGGGTGAGGCTCAGCTGAAGATGCCTATGATTGAGAACATCGCCAAGGGTCGTGTGCAGAAGTTCCTGAAGGAGAACTGCCTCGTCGACCAGGAGTTCCAGTTCGGCGACGGCGACAAGGCTACTGTTGCTCAGTGGCTCGCCCAGCAGGACAAGGAGTTGAAGATTGTGGCTTTCCGTCGCTTCACGCTGGCAGCAGAGTAAAAACAACTACGCTCCATATAAAAAGATGAGGGGTGCGCCAATAGGTGCACCCCTCATTATTTGTATTTGTTTTCCGCTTTACTCGCCGAAGATCTCCTGAAGCTTCTGGTGCAGACCCTGGGCACGCAGTCCGCGGGCAACAATCTTTCCCTGGGGATCGATGAGCAGGTTGTCGGGAATGGAGTTCACGCCGTAGATCTCCGAGGCGACTGTCTTCCAGCCCTTCAGGTCGGAGAGATGCGGCCACGGCATCTTCAGGTCGGCGATGGCCTTCACCCACGCCTCCTTCTTACTGTCGAACGACAGACCGACGATGTCGAAGCCCTTGGCATGGTATTTCTCGTAGGCAGCCACCACGTTGGGCATCTCAGCACGGCAGGGACCGCACCACGAGGCCCAGAAGTCGACGAGCACCCACTTGCCCTTGCCGACATATTCGCTCAGCTTATGCTGCTTTCCGTCAGGGTCGGCCTCCTCAAGGTCGGTGAACAGCTTGCCAATAAAAGCGGTCTTCTTGGCCTCTTCGGCCTTCTGCGCATTCATCATCGCCTGGAGCTTCTTGAGCATGGGATGGTTGGCGTAGGCGGGCTTGCTGTTCAGCGCGCTGTCCAGCTTCTCGTTTCCGAAAAGATCCACGTATTCGTCGACAAACGCCACGGGAATCATCGTTTCACGCTCGTCGCGGAAGATCTTCGTCAGCAGCGTCCTCATGTCTTCGATAATCTTGTTCATTTCTACTCTCAGCGCGTCCATCTTGCTGTTACGCTCCTCGTTGGACATCTTCTGTACGCGCCGCATAAAGGCACCGTAAGGGAGCCCAAACGCAAGATCGTAGCCCACCAGGCGCTCGTTGGCAGGTGAGCCCTTCAGTGTGCTGTCGTTCATGTTGACGGTGACGGGGATGCCGTCGTTGAAGAGTATGGTCAGCCAGTCAATGTTCTCCTGCTTCACGGCCAGGAACGCATTCTTCTCGGCACTGCCGCTGAGTACGAACTTCCCGTTCTTCACCACCGTGCTGTCCACGTTGCGATTGTCCAAACGGTCAACGAGATAGACTTTTTTCCCGTTGTCCTTACTGATACCGTTAATGGTATACTTCACTTGTTGTGCCCCGGCTGACAGTGCTGCCGTCATCAAGGCTGCGATGATAATACCTTTTTTCATATGCGTTGTAATATTTATTTCTTCTGCTAAAAAAGGGCTGCAAGTGATGAACTTACAACCCTTCTGCTTCTCAGCCTTTGTACCCAGAGCCGGGGTCGAACCGGCACGGGTTGCCCCACTGGTGTTTGAGACCAGCGCGTCTACCGATTCCGCCATCTGGGCTCGAAAAGCGTTGCAAAGGTACTAAGTTTTTCGGAAATAACAAAGAAATACGTAAAAAAACTGAAAATTCCTTGCGCATATCAGTATTATTCCGTATCTTAGTGCCCGAAAAACATTGAGTAAAACTAATCGAATGGAAAAACGTCCAAATAATTTCTGCGTCATCCTGGCTGGCGGAAAGGGAAAACGCTTGTGGCCGTCGAGTAGAGTGGAAAAACCCAAACAGTTTCTGGACTTTTTCGGAACAGGTAGGACACAGTTTCAGACGACCTACGACCGTTTCGTCAAGTTCATACCCAAAGAAAATATTTATGTATGTACCTGTAAGGAGTATCTGTCGATGGCACAGGAGCAGTTGCCTGAGCTCCCACAGAAGAATTTCCTCGTAGAACCCATCAACCGCAACACGGCACCCAGTGTGGCGTGGGCCGGTCGGCGCATCCGTCGCGAGCATGGTGCTGACGCGAACATCGTCGTTACACCTTCCGACCAGCTGGTGCTCAATGAGGAGATGTTCCGCAGGAATATCATCGATGGCCTGCAGTTCGTGTCGACACACGACATCCTGCTCACGCTGGGTGTCATCCCCACGCGTCCCGAGCCGGGCTATGGCTACATCCAGTTGGGTGAGCCGACGGAGCTGACGGACGTCTATAGGGTGCAGTCGTTCACGGAGAAGCCCGAGCGCGACTTCGCGCGTATCTTCATGGAGAGCGGCGAGTTCTACTGGAATACGGGTATCTATCTGGCAAACGTGCGCCATCTGCGCGAGGTGTTCCTGAGTCTCTTCCCTGAGCTGAACCACCGTCTTGACGACATACGCGATGACGAGAGCCTGGAGAGCGAGCTGGCCTTTGTCGATAAGTACTATCCTTCGTACCCCAACATGTCGCTCGACTACGGTGTACTGGAGCGTTCTGAGAATGTCTATGTCATGAAGTGTGACTTCGGCTGGGCGGACCTTGGCACGTGGCACGGCATCTATGAGTGTATGCAGAAGGGCCAGGAGGACAATGTCATCATCGACTCGGAGGCGTTGCTCGACAATTGCAGCAACAACATCATCAAGCTGCCCAAGGGCAAGGTGGGCGTCTTCAACGGACTCGACGGCTTCATCGTTGCCGATGAAGGCAACGTGCTGATGATCTGTAAGAAGGGCGACTCCTCGTCGCTCGTCAAGAAGTATGCCAACGAGGTGGGCATCAAGTACGGTGAGGACTATATATAATAGGTACGGAGAATAGAAAACATGATGAGTCAATAAACAAAAATCTTCAAAAATCTAACGAAAATGGCTTTCAACAGGCTTATTATCGTTAGATTTTTGAAGATTTTTGTTTCACTTAGTGTGTTACTCTTTCTGAAATGCTGTGTAGATCTTGGAAGCGATGTCCTTGAACTCGTCTTCCGTGAGCTGTAGCTTCTCGCGACGGAAGTCGACGTCGGCCTCGCTGTTCATGGGGATGAGGTGGATGTGTGCGTGGGGCACCTCCAGTCCCAGTACGACCTCTGCCACCTTCTTGCAGGGGAAGGCGCTCTTGATGGCCTTGGCGACGCGCTTGGCGAATACCTGGAACGCGGCAATCTCCTCGTCGTCCATGTCAAAGATGTAGTCTACTTTGCGACGGGGAATGACCAGTGTGTGGCCCTTGCCGACGGGGTTAATGTCGAGGAACGCATAGAACTGCTCGTTCTCGGCACACTTGTAGCTGGGAATCTCACCAGCAGCAATCTTTGAGAAAATATCCATAATTCTTTATATTTGAGAACTGATAATTGAGAACTGAGAGGTATGATTACCTTTAGGGATACAAGTCGTCAGGAAATGCCAATGGCAAAACTAATCATACCTCTCAGTTCTCAACTCTCAGTTCTATGTTTAAGCAATACTGATCTTGTCGATGCGCAGCTTCACGGTGCCACGGGGAATCTTAATCTCCACCTCGTCGCCCACCTTGTGGTTCAGCAGACCCTGGGCAATAGGCGTGGTGATGCTGATCTTACCCTCGCGCAGGTTGGCCTCGCTCTCGCTGACGATGGTGTAGGTCATCTTGGCCTTGTTGGCCATATTGGTCATCTCCACCTTCGACAGGATCTGCACGGAGTCGCTGCTCAGACGTGACGTGTCCACGATCTTCGCCTCCGAGATGGCCAGCTTCAGCTGGTTGATCTTCGCCTCCAGATGGCCCTGGGCCTCCTTGGCGGCGTCGTACTCGCTGTTCTCACTGAGGTCGCCCTTGTCGCGTGCTTCCGCGATGGCGGCCGATGCCTTCGGGCGTTCTACACCCTCCAGGTACTGTAGTTCGGCTATCAGTTTGTCGTAGCCTTCTTGTGACATATATGCCATAATGTACTATTTTACTATTTACAATTTTACTATTTACCTTATTCGGCAGACTAAAAAAGAAAGAATCCCGACTTCGCGCTTGTCGGAATCCTCGTTTATTAGCCTGATTACTTAATCCGTGGGCAAAGGTAAGTATTAATTTTGGATTGTGCAAATTAAAACGCGAAAAAAATGGCGTTCCCCATCACAAATCCTCATTTTTTACCGTTTTTGTACGCACACATTCTTGATTTATGTCAAGAAAGTGTATTGTTTACACTTTTTTTTCTTGATTTTTCTTGCAGATACCTCAAAAAGTGCGTATCTTTGCATCGTGTTTTTCATAGTATTAGATTTAAGGTTAACAAAGGTTGGATCTCAGCGGAGATCCTTTTTTTGTGCCCTTAGGTCTGTTTCACCTTATCTTATGTCAGCTTCATCTTGTTGTAGATAGTCTGCAGAGCGTAGTAGAATACAACGCCCGACACCAGTCCTGCCAGCACGTCGATGACGTAGTGGGCTTGGATGTAGAACGTGGCCAGACACATCAGCAGGAACAGCGGCAGCACGACGAAGAACAGCTTCCTGTTGCGCGACGCCCAGGCCAGCAACAGCAGCACGGTGGTGATACCCACATGACTGCTGGGGAAGGCGGCCGTGGGTCGTTCGCCGGCTTCGTGGGCGATGATGACCAGGTCGTAGAAGAATCCGCCGTTCCATCCTGGCAACTCCACCATCTCCTGATGGTCGGCAAAGTAGTGGCCTACGTCAGGGAAGACGCCGGCGGCAATCTTGTCGAAGCCTACTGCCGGATAGTAGAACTGCGGTCCGGCGACAGGCAGGAAGATGAAGATGACGTAGAAGATAAAGAACGCCGTCAGCAGGATGAAAGCCATGCGGTTGAACTGGTCGTAGCGGCGGAAGAAGTAGAACAGCGTCACCAGCGCGATGAGTGGGAAATAGCTGGCATAGCCCAGATGCATCAGCTCGCTCCACACGGGGTGGCTCCACGTCTGAGCGAAGGTCAGTGCCGGCTGACAGCCGAAGATGGCCTGCTCGTAGCTGGCGAAGATGTGGTCGAGGTTCGCGAACATACGGTTGAACTCGTAGGTGTCGGGGTACCACCATGACAGCAGGGCCAGCTGTGCGGCGATACGTGCGAAGTGCGTCAGCCGACAAGGCACCATGCGGTAGACGCCCCATAGCGCGAGGATGATGGCCACGGCCTGGAAGCGTCCGACGAGCATCGACACGGGGTTGTAGACCTTGGTATAGGTGAACAGCATCAGCAGGAGTGTCAGCACGGTGTAGCCGAGCACCACCCATTCCACCGCCAGCAGACCCCTGACGGGCTTTTTCTTCAGTTCGAACAGATATTTGATAATCTTCACGAGTCGACAGTTGATAGTTCTATGTATGCAAAGCGCCGCTTCGCGTCGAGCGGACAGTTTATAGCCATTTATTTTCCAGATACCACTGTATGGCGCGGTGTACACCCTCCTTCAGTTGCACCTGTGGTTCATAGCCCAGTTCACGACGGGCGGGCTCAATGTCGCAACGCCAGTTGCGCTGGCGCAGGATGTTGAACTTGTCGTTGTTCAGTGCCGTCACCTTGCCGGTCATGCGGCCAATGTATTCGCCGAAGAACGTCACCACGCGGAGCACCCAGACGGGGGCGGTGATGCGTATCCACCAGGGACGTCCCAGCTCCTCGTGGATAAGGTCACTGAACGTCGTCGACTGGTACACCTCGCCGTCGCTGAGGAAGTACTTCCGACCTGTCTGTCCTTTCTCTAAAGCTAGGAAGACGGCTTGGACGACGTCGCTGACATAGACGAAGGTGATGTCCTGCTGCTTGTAGCCCACGGCGAAGTCAGTATGCTGCTTGATGCTCTGTGCCATGAGGAAGTAGTCCTTCTCCCGCGGACCGTAGACGCCCGTAGGACGTAAAACAACGTATGGGAATGGCTTGGCGGCAGCAAATTCTTCACTCTTCACTCTACACTCTTCACTCTCAAGCCACCGCTCCGCCTCAAGCTTGCTCTTCCCGTACTCCGTGTTCGGGCGTGGCGTGTCCGTCTCGCGGATCTCCTCGTAGGGCTGCTGCTCACGGATGGCGCCGAAGACGCTGAGTGAGCTGACGAAGACAAAGCGCTTCAGCGGCATCTGTAGCTCCTGCAGTGCCGTCACCAGGTTCTTCGTGCCTTCGGTGTTGATGCGGTAGAAGTCGCGCTTGTCCGTACACTTCGTCACGCCGGCGGCGTGGACCACGTAGTCGAACTGATGCGGCCGCAGCTGTTCGACGAGCTGCTCCTTCGACGAGAGGTTCAGCTCTATGAAGTGCGTGCGCTCGTCAGGCAGGTAGGCTTTCGAGCTGCTCTTGCGTACTGCCGCCCATGTCTCGAAACCCCGTTTCAGAGCCTCTTCGACGATGAACGAACCGATGAAGCCGCTGGCTCCAGTGATGAGAATTTTCATTTTTTTTCCGTTTTGCGTGCAAAGTTACGAAAAAAAATGTAACTTTGCGCTCATAAACCTAAAAACTGAGTGACTATGGGAAAGAAAAAAGGTGGCCGACGACTGTCGAAACGTGCCGTGGCCGATGCCCTGCAGGGTCTTTTCACGGCGAGGCCTAACGAGACATTCTCGCTGAAACAGATATTCCGTACGCTGAAACTGGACACCCATCCGGCAAAGATGCTGGCCATCGACGTCATTGACGAGATGTGCTGGGACGACTATCTCTCGAAAGTCAGCGACAACGAGTATCGCCTGAACCAGAAGGGGCAGGTCCAGGAGGGCACGTTCCTGCGCAAGGCCAACGGCAAGAACACCTTCCTGCCCGACGATGGCGGCACGCCTATCTTCGTGTCGGAGCGCAACTCGATGTTCGCCCTGAACGGCGACCGTGTTCGTGTGGCACTGATGGCTCGCCGTCAGAACCACATCAAGGAGGCCATGGTGACGGAGATTCTGTCGCACAAGGTCGACCAGGCCGTGGGTAAGCTGAAGGTGGAGCGCGACTTCGCCTTCCTCATCACCGAGGGCAACATCTTCGTTCACGATATCCTGATTCCGAAGAAGAAGCTGAAGGGCGGTAAGGACGGCGAGAAGGCCGTCGTGCGTATTACCCAATGGCCGTCGAAGGAGTCGAAGAATATTGTCGGCGAGGTCATCGACGTGCTGGGTAAGGAGGGCGACAACACCGTCGAGATGCACGCCATCCTCGCGCAGTACGGTCTGCCGTATAAGTACCCGAAGAACGTCGAAGACGCTGCGAAGAAGATTGAGCCGGGTATCACCCCCGAGGAGATCAGCCGCCGCGAGGACTTCCGCGACGTCTTCACCTGCACCATCGACCCGAAGGATGCCAAAGACTTCGACGATGCCCTCAGCATCCGGCCTATTGGTAAGCTTTACGAGGTCGGTGTCCACATTGCCGACGTCAGCCACTACGTCAAGGAGGGTAGCATCATCGACAAGGAGGCCCAAAAGCGTGCCACGAGCGTCTACCTCGTCGACCGCACCATCCCCATGCTGCCCGAGCACCTGTGTAACTTCATCTGCTCGCTGCGCCCCAACGAGGAGAAGCTCTGCTACAGCGTCATCTTCACGATGGACGCCGAGGCCAACGTTAAGGACTTCCACATCGCCCATACCGTTATCCGCAGCGACCGCCGTTTCGCATACGAGGAGGTGCAGGAGATTTTGGAAAGAGAGAGGAGAGAGGAGAGAGGAAAGAGGAGAGAGAATACCAAGAGAAAAGAGGATACGGACTACGCTGAGGAACTCCTACTGCTCGACAAGTTGGCCAAACAGCTGCGCGAACGCCGTTTCAAGAACGGTGCCGTGAAGTTCGACCGCGAGGAGCTGCACTTCGACATCGATGCCGACGGCCATCCCACGCGTGCCTATTTCAAGAAGTCCAACGATGCCACACAGCTCATCGAGGAGTTCATGCTCCTGGCCAACCGCACCGTTGCCGAGAGCATCGGGAAGGTCAAGAAAACAGCAAATAGTAAATCGTCTAAATCTGCCAAGACGTTCGTCTACCGTGTCCACGACCAACCCGATCCGCAGAAGCTGGAGAACCTGCGCCAGGTCGTCGCACCCTTCGGCTACAAGCTGAAGACCGCCGGCACGAAAGGCGCCATCTCGCGCTCGCTGAACGCCCTCATGGACGAGGCCACCGGCCAGCGTGAGCAGAAGCTCATCGAGACCGTCGCCCTGCGTGCCATGATGAAGGCGAAGTACTCCACCCACAACATCGGCCACTATGGTCTGGCCTTCGACTACTACACCCACTTCACCTCGCCCATCCGCCGCTATCCCGACACGATGGTCCACCGTCTGCTGACGCGCTATCAGGAGGGCGGCCGTTCGGCTAACCAGAAGTACTTCGAGGAGCAGTGTGAGCACTCCAGCGAGATGGAGCAGACGGCACAGAACGCCGAGCGCGACAGCATCAAGTACAAGATGGTCGAGTTCATGGCCGACAAGCTCGGCGAGGAGTTCGACGGCCACATCTCCGGCATACAGTCCTACGGAATCTATGTCGAGATAGACGAGAACCACTGCGAGGGCATGGTGCCCA
The DNA here is from genome assembly GCA_016285245.1 of Prevotella sp. Taxonomy (GTDB): domain Bacteria; phylum Bacteroidota; class Bacteroidia; order Bacteroidales; family Bacteroidaceae; genus Prevotella. The sequence goes on along the minus strand of JAEEQH010000016.1, from coordinate 29,493 downwards.
TGCGCGACCTGCGCGGCGACTACTACGAGTTCGACGAGGCTCACTACTGTCTCATAGGCCGCCGCAACCACACGAAGTACCAGCTCGGCGACCCCATCCGCATCAAGGTGGCCCGTGCCAATCTGGAGAAACGGCAGCTGGACTTTACGGTAGTTGACAGTTGATAGTTGACAATTGAGATGGAGAAGATGAAGATAGGCATGGATGCCAAGCGGCTGGTGCGCAACGGCACCGGACTGGGCAGCTACTCGCGGACGCTGGTCAACGACCTGGCGCAGCGCGACGACCTCGACCTGCTGCTCTACGCCCCCGACGAGGGACGCCCTAAGCTGCGCTCACAGGTGCCTGAGCGCCCGAACGTCCATTATTGTTATCCGTCCCATCAAAACCGGGCGAAGCACGATTCTTCACGCTTCACTCTTCACTCTTCCCTTTCCCCTCTTCCCTCTTCACTCAAGAAGGCCTTCTGGCGCTCTCGCGGCATCGTCAGCCAGCTGCAGCAGGATGGCGTCGACATCTACCACGGCCTCTCCGGCGAACTGCCCGTCGGCCTGCGCCGCAGCGGCATCAAGAGCGTGGTCACCATCCACGACCTCATCTTCCTCCGCCATCCCGAGTTCTACCACTGGATAGACACGAATATCTATGCCTGGAAGTTCCGGCAGACGCTGCGCGAGGCCGACCACATCATCGCCATCAGCGAGTGTACGAAGCGCGACATCATGGAGCTCGGCGGCATCGACGACAGCCGCATCACCGTCATCTACCAGAGCTGCTCTCCCCGCTTTGCCACCGCCCCAGCCTCCGCTTCCGTCCCCGGCTCCCCCTCTTCTCCCGACATTGCCCCCACTCCCGGCGATTCATCGCCGGGCCTTCCTCCTTCGCCCTTCATCCTGAGCGTCGGCTCCATCGAGGAGCGGAAGAACCTCCGCCTCGCCGTCCGCGCCCTTTCCCTCCTCCCCGAGCATGTCCACCTCGTGGCTGTCGGCAAGCCGACGCCCTATTCCAAGCAGGTGCAGGAAGAAGCCGTGCGCGCCGGTCTGGGCCATCGCCTCCATCTGCTCCATGGCGTCAGCGATGAGCGTCTGAACGTGCTCTACCACAAGGCCGAGGCGTTCGTCTATCCGTCGGTCTACGAGGGTTTCGGCATACCGATTATCGAGGCCATCAGCAGCGGTCTGCCCGTCGTGGCTTGTACGGGCTCCTGTCTTGAGGAGGCCGGTGGTCCCGACTCGCTCTATGTCGCTCCCGACGATGTCGAGGGTATGGCCGCCGCTCTGCGTCAGGTGCTGCGCGGTGCCGCCGGCCGTGAGCAGCGCATAGAGCGCAGCCGTGAGTATATCCGTCGTTTCGAAGGTGCTGACGTGGCGGGTCAGGTGGCCGACCTCTACCATCGTCTGCTCTGACGTTCTGTCAGGGCGTCATATCAGAATTTCCACCTTATTTGCAGGTCGATGTCGGTCATCGACGACGCGTCCACCTGTTGCAGTCCGCTGCCTATGACCGAGCGGTCGTAGTAGTGTGTCGTGCCTGCCTTTGCCGTGACCATCAGCTGACGGCCGACCTGCCAGCGGGCCATCAGCCAGTAGCGCAGGCCTCGACCCGAGAACTGGCCGACGCCAAAGGTGTGGAGCGGCCCCTGCTCTAAGAGGTAGACACGGTTGTCGTAGTCGTCGGTATCAAAGTAGCCCGCGCCGCCGTTCAGGCGCAGCGCCCCATGGCTGTAGCCCACCGTCTGGCTCACCATATAGCCGTGGCCGCCCTTGAAGGTGGCATCCACCTGCGTGCGCGTGTTCCATGTTGTGTTGTCCTGCCAGTCCACCCATAGGCGGGCGCGCTGCTCAGTATAGTCCTCCAGCGTCTTCGTGCCCGTCTTGTCGCGTTGCCGCTGGCGCAGCCGGTAGCGTGTGCCCACCGTCCAACGTCCTTTGTTGTACTGCAGCTGACACAGGTGGTCCCACTCGTCCGACGGCCGCGACACACGGTAGCGGGCCCACGGTGCATGGCTGTAGTCACTATAGGCCGTCAGACGCCAGCGAGGCGTCGGCGTCCACGTCACTCCTACCATCACGCCGCTCTCGTTCTTCACGCTGCCGTTGTTGCTCACCGAACGGGCGTGGAGCGCCGTGTAGCGGTAGCTGTAGAAGCGCTGCAGGGCCATCAGACTCACCCCTTCCCATTGCGTGCTGAGGCTGTTCAGCGTCGCCACGGCACCATCCTGGTTCATGGCCGTCTCGCCGCTCAGCGACAGCCGCCGGCTGCGGTAGCTGTAGTCCACGCTGGCGTTGGCGAAGTCCTGCCCCTTTGGGTCGTAACGGCGGTAGAGCACTGTCTTCGGTGGCTCCAGACTTCGGTCCATGTGGCTGTAGACGGCCGTGGCACCGAGGTGCAGGCGCCGGTGGCTCCATCGGATGTTCGCCCCTGCCTCCGTGGCGTGGGTGTTGTTTTTCTTCGCCAGCTCCGTCGGCGTGCGGTGGTAGCCGTTGCTGACCAGTGTGCGCACCGTGCCGTCGTCGTTCAGCGTGGCGTCCAGCGCCCGGTACGACACGAACGCCGTCGCCGTCAGCTTGTCTGACAGCCGCAGCGTCGCCGCCGCCCCCTGCAGGTAGTCCGTCGAGCGTGAGGAGTGGGCACGGAGCGTCTTCACGCTGCGTCCCAGCTGACTCAGCATGGCCTGCTTGCCCAGCGAAAAGCCGTTGTTCAGTACCAGTCCCAGACCCGTCGCCACCTTGTAGCGCCCCACGACAGCCGTCTCGATGCGTCCCAAGTGGTTCACCTGACAGTAAACAGAGTAGTAGTCGTAGCCCATGCCGTTGCGGTCGGCGAAGAACGGCTCGCCCGCATCCTGGGCGCCGACGATGCCCGCCTTCACATAGTCGTTGTAGCTGAACTGGTAGCGCAGCCAGTGTTTGTAGCGGTAGCCGGCATAACCGTTGCGGTCGCCGCGTCGCTCGTAGGTCGGAATGCGACCGTAGGCCATCAGCTCGTGGCGACCGTAGCGGGCGATCTGCTCCAGCGACGGGAACCCCGGTGCCGGCTCCTCGCCAATGTAAAAGAGACGCCTGATGAGCTGACGCCGCGGCTCGTCCAGGGCCGTCAACATCCGCAGCTCGTTCATCGACTTCATCGCACCGAAACGCTCGCGGTACTCCACGAGCTGTTCCACCTGCAACGGCGTCAGGAACGGCAGCGATTCCCACTCGTCGCGCCTCATCCCGTTCAGGTCGCGCGGCTCCGCCGCCAGCTCCTCCATCTCCAGCAGCAGCTCCTCCCAGTCGCCGTCCGTCTCGTCCTCAGCGTTCATGACGTTCATCAGCACCTGCTGCCAGGGCACATCCGTCTGTGGGGCAGACGGTGTCGTCTGCGCCGTGGAGAGGGTCGTCGTCCACCACAGTCCGAAGGTCAGTAGCCAGATGCGTCTCATTGAAATCACTTCTTTTTCCCAGTAATCATCTTATGCCAGCCGTCTCAGCAGTTCGATGAGTACACGCCAGATGTCCTCGATGGTGGAGAGCTCGACGCGCTCGCTGGTGGAGTGGGGCTCCACGATACGGGGGCCGATGCTGGCCATCTGGATGCCGGGATAGTGCTGTACGAAGAATCCCGCCTCGAGCACGAAGTGCATGGCCACCATGCGTGGTCGCCAGCCCAGCACGTCGAGGAAGGTGTCGGAGGTGAGTTGCAGGAATGGCGACTGCTGGTCCTCCTGCCAGGCGGGAGCCGACATCACGGTCTCGCTGCTGCCGCCATTGGCGGCGAAGATGTCGGCAATCTTGCGGCTCAGTGCCGCCATGTCGCTGTCGATGAAGCTACGCGTGTGGGTCGACACGAAGATGCAGGAGTCCTCACTCACGATTCGTCCGATGTTGTTCGAGGTCTCCACCGTCCCGGGCATCGCCTCGCTCATCTTCACCACACCCTGCGGGGTCTGCTCCAGACAGGTCATCAGGGCGTCGAAGGCCTTGCGGTCGATGACCGTCGGCTGTGGCTCACACGGGCTGATAACGCAGCGCATATTCGGGTCGCTCTGGCTATATTCCTCATGCAGCCACTCGTTCATCGTCTCCTCCTGACGGCTCATGTCGCCGGCCGTCAGACAGACGACGATCTCCGCCGATGAGGCAATCGAGGCGTTGGCCTCGCCAATGTTGATGGATGCCACGTCGAAGGTACATTCCTGACGGAGCGTATCGAGCAGCTTCCATGTAGCCTTGACGGCGCTGCAGCGCCCCTTGTTGATGTCCACGCCGGAGTGTCCGCCCAGTCCGCCCTCGAAGCGGATGCGATGCCAAGAAGCTCCCTCCCTTTGGGGGAGGGCGGTGGGAGAGGCTATGCGGTGGAACTGCAGGCAGGCGCCGGCAGCTCCGGTGGTGATGGTGTCGTAGTCCTCGGAGTCGAGGTTGATCACCTTGCGCCCCACGAGGAAGTCCTTGCTCAGCTGCGAGGCGCCCGACATGCCGTCCTCCTCGTTGGTGGTGGTCATCACCTCCAGCGGACCGTGCACGATGTCCTTGCTCTCCAGCACGGCCAGCGCCATCGACAGGCCGATGCCGTTGTCGGCGCCCAGCGAGGTGCCGTGGGCCTTCATCCAGCCGTTCTCCACGTAGGCCTCGATGGGCGAGTTCATCGGATCGCTCATGCCCACGCATACCATGTCCATGTGGTTCAGCAGTACGATGGACTCAGCCCCCTCGTGGCCCGGTGTGGCGGGCTTGCTGATGACGACGCAGTTCTCGGCATCGCGCTTATACGGCAGCTGCAGTCGCTCTGCAAACTGACAAAGATAGTCGGCCACGCGCTCTTCGTGGTGCGACGGACGGGGAATCCCGTTCAGTTCCTTGAAAATCTGGAATACACGTTCTGTTTTAGGCATCATATTGTTTTCATTAATAGACAGGCACAAAGATAGTGATTATTTCTGAAAGTGCAAAATTTTCCAAACGCCTTTTTCAACTTCACTTTGCAACCGAGTTGCGAAAACTTCGCCGTACCTTTGCAGCGGGATCTGAAGAATTGAAAAATTGAAATAATTATGGCACACGAACATCATCATCACCACGAACATGAACATGAGTGCTGCTGTCATGAGCACGAGCACCATCATGAGCACCATCATGATCATCACCATGACCATGAACACCACCACCACGAGCACTCGCTGCGTCGTCAGCTGGTGCTCATCGTTGTGACGGCGCTGCTGCTGGTAGCAGCCGTCCTGATTGAGAAGAACCTGTCGCTGACGACATGGCAGCTGCTGCTGGTCTATCTCGTACCTTATCTGCTGATAGGCCACGAGACGCTGAAAGAGGCGGCCGAGGGACTGGCCCACGGCGACGCCTTCAACGAGCATTTCCTGATGTCGGTGGCGACCATCGGCGCCCTCTGCATCGGTTTCCTGCCGGGGGCGGAGACACAGTTCCCCGAGGCGGTCTTCGTCATGCTGTTCTTCCAGGTCGGCGAGCTGTTCGAGGGCTACGCCGAGGGACAGAGCCGCAAGAGCATTGCCCACCTGATGGACATCCGGCCGGACGTGGCACATGTGGAACGAGGAGCGAGGAACGAGGAAGGAGGAACGAGGAACGAGAATAGTCTTGACGTTAGTCCTGCTGAGGTGGCGGTGGGCTCGATCATCGTCATCAAACCGGGCGAGCGGGTGCCGCTGGACGGTGTCATCGTCGAGGGCACGTCGGCGCTGAATACCGTGGCGCTGACGGGCGAGAGTGTGCCGCGCGAGGTGGGCATCGACGACGAGGTCATCTCGGGCTGCGTCAACATGAGCGGCGTGCTGAGGGTACGCACCACGAAGTCGTTCGGCGAGAGCACCGTCTCGAAGATCATCAACCTCGTGGAGAACGCCGGCGAGCATAAGTCTAAGAGCGAGACCTTCATCACGCGCTTCGCCCGTGTCTACACGCCGATCGTGGTGGGCGCCGCGCTGCTGCTGGCCGTCGTGCCGCCAGTAATCATAGCTCTCACTTCTCATCTCTCATTTCTCACCGTTTTCCCCACCTGGCTCTACCGTGCCCTGCTGTTCCTCGTCGTCAGCTGTCCCTGCGCCCTGGTCATCAGCGTGCCCCTGACGTTCTTCGGTGGCATCGGCGGTGCCTCGCGCCGTGGCATCCTCATCAAGGGTGCGAACTACATGGACGTGCTGGCTAAGGTCGACACGGTGGTCTTCGACAAGACGGGCACGCTGACACACGGCCAATTTCAGGTGAACGCTGTTCACCCATCAGACTCTTCATGTAATCATATCTCTCATCTCTCAACTCTCCGCTCGGCCGAAGGACGCTCGCAAGGCGAGAACTCTCAACTCCTCCACCTCGCTGCCCACGTGGAGCACTTCTCGACACACCCCATCGGGGCGGCCCTGCGCGACGCCTTCCCCGACGAGGCGACGGACGGCTGTGTGGTGAGCGATGTCGAGGAGGTGGCTGGTCACGGCATCAAGGCCCGTGTCGGCGACAAGTGGGTGGCCGTGGGCAACACGAAGATGATGGAGGCCGTGGGTGCCCAGTGGCGCGACTGCCATCATGTAGGCACCATCATCCACGTGGCCATTGATGGTGAGTACGCCGGTCATATCGTCATCAACGACAAGATTAAAGACGACAGCCAGCAGGCCATCAGCGAGCTGAAGGCACTGGGTGTGAAGAGAACGGTGATGTTGACGGGCGACCGCCGCGAGATGGCTGCCGACGTTGCCGCGAAGCTCGGCCTCTCGGAGTATCATGCCGAGCTGCTGCCTACGGATAAGGTGAAGTATTTCGACGACAGTCGTTATAACGATATCACGTTATTACGTCATAACGACAACAAGGCGGGAAGTGAGACTGTGGCTTTCGTCGGCGACGGCATCAACGATGCCCCCGTGCTAGCGCGTGCCGACGTCGGCATCGCCATGGGCGGACTGGGCAGCGACGCGGCCATCGAGGCAGCCGACGTGGTGCTGATGGACGACAAGCCGTCGAAGATTGCCACGGCCATCCGTCTGGCACGCCGTACGCTGGCCATCGCCCGTCAGAACGTGGTCTTCGCCATTGGCGTCAAGGTGGCTGTGCTGGTGCTGGCGACCTTCGGTCTGGCCACGATGTGGCTCGCCGTCTTTGCCGATGTGGGCGTGACGGTGCTGGCTGTCCTCAACGCCATGCGGGCGCTGCGATCATAAGGATTAGAATGGTGCCTGCTGTTCGAAGTGCATTGGCTGACCTGTCACGGGATGGGTCAGCCATATTTGTTCGGCGTGCAGGTAGAGGCGGTCGGCCTGCTGACCGTAGAGCTCATCGCCCAGAATGGGACAGCCCAGCCCGTCCTTGTGGGCACAGTGCATCCGCAGCTGGTGCGTGCGGCCGGTATGGGGGTAGAGGGCGATAAGAGGCAATTGAGAATGGATAATTGATATTGGAGAATGGATAATGGTTGGTGTCAGGACTTCGTAGTCGGTGACGGCGGGCTTGCCCAGCTGGTAGTCCACCACCTGTCGCGGCCTGTTCAGCGGGTCGGCATAGAGGGGTAGTGAGATGGTGCCGCGGGTGGGCTTTTCGGCGGGCAGCGGGCCGCTGAGCAGGGCGACGTAGCGCTTCCTGACGCTGCGTTCGGCGAACTGCCGTTGCAGCACCCTGTAGATATCGCGGTTCTTGGCCACGACGAGCAGTCCCGAGGTCCACATATCCAGGCGGTGTACGAGCAGGGCACCCTCCCAGCGCTGCTGGACGATGGTGGCCACGCTGTGGTGCTCGGTCCGTCCTGGGACGCTGAGTAGTCCCGACGGTTTGTTGACCACGGCCATCACGTCGTCCTCATAGACAATGTCGATGTCGAGCTTCGTGAGTCCGTCGGCGTCGGGCGAAGGGTCTACGTCCAGCCCCTGGAGCATCCATGTCAGCACGGGCTTGCACTTGCCGCGACAGGCGGGGTAGAACTGTCCGTGGTGGCGCACCTCGCTCCGTGGCGACGGTCCCCACCAGAACTCCGCCATGCAGAGCGGCTTCAGCCCCTGCTGATAGGCATACTGCAGCAGTTTTGGCGCACAGCAGTCGCCGGTGCCACCGGGCGGCATGGGGAACCGGCGGCGTATGCGCTCGGAGCAGTGGTAGTCCTGCCACACCTCTATCAGGTCGTGCGCCTCGCCATGGGCGTTCAGCACGCGGTAGTGGCGGAAGAGCCATTGCTGCAGCTCCTGTGACATCCGCCGCCGTTCGTCGCGCTGGCTGTCGTCGCGCATGGCTGAGATGACGCGCTCCGTCGTCTTGAAGTGGCCGTCGGGCTGTTGGGCGTCGTAGACGGGGGGCACGAAGTAGGGCCAGTCGTTGCGGCCTTCGAGGAGGCCCGAGTAGGCGGCGAGGAAGTAGAGAGAGCCCGAGGATGAGCCCGACGATGAATCGTCGGGAGTGGGGGCTCCGTCGGGAGTGGAAACCACCAGCACACCGAACATCTTCCCTTCGGTGAGTGTCATCGTCGCGAGGTGGCGCTGCACCTCGGCAGCGGCCAGCCGACAGAGCGGATGAGGCTCGTAGCAGAAAGGGTAGGTGAACCGCTCAGGCGGGGTGAGGTCGGTGTGCAGGGGGTGTAACATAAGGTGGCGGTGACTATGCCGTTTCTTCTCTCAGCGTGTCCCTTTACGGCACTCCGGACAGAGCCCTTTCACCATGTAGTTGGTGCTCAGGGCCTCGTAGCCGTCGGGAAGGGTGACGTGGGGGATGGGGGTGTCGGCGAGACAGAAGGTGCGGTGACAGTGCTCACAGTAGAAGTGGACGTGCTGGTCGTCGTCCTCACGGTGGTGGTCGTGGCTGTGGCAGAGCTCATAGCGCACGCCGTCGCCGCCGTCCTCGAGGACGTGAACGAGGTGGTGCTCGCGGAACAGCGTCAGCGTGCGGAAGATGCCCGACTTGTCAATGGACAAGATCTTGTACTCCAGCTCCGATAACGACATTGGCCGCTCTGCAGCGGCCAATGTCCGTGCTACGACAATGCGGTTTGCCGTAGGCTTGATATCATGAGACGCCAATAGTGTCTCGCACTCCTCGCTCTTCAATTCTTCAATTTTTCAATTCTTACATTTTTCAAATCTTCCACATCGTGTCGTCGTTGAAGTAGTCGATGCGCATGGCACGACGAACCTCGGCCATGGTCTGGGCACCCACCTCGCGGGCCTGCTCCGTTCCCTTCTTCAGGATGTTGCAGATCTCGGGGATGTCCTTCTCCAGTTCGGCACGACGCTGGCGCATGGGCTCGAGGAACTTGTTGAGCACCTCGTTCAGGAACTTCTTGCACTTCATGTCGCCCAGTCCGCCGCGGGTGTAGTGCTCCTTCAGCTCGTCGAGGTTCTGGTACTCGGGCCAGAAGTCGGCGAAGTCCTGGTCGCAGGAGAAGGCGTCAAGATAGGTGAAGACGGCGTTGCCCTCGACATGTCCGGGGTCGCTGACGTTCAGGTGCAGGGGGTCGGTGTACATCGAGCGCACCTTCTGCCATACCTCGTCGGCGGAGTCGCTCAGGTAGATGCAGTTGCCGAGCGACTTCGACATTTTCTCCTTACCGTCGGTGCCGGGCAGACGGCGCGCCGTGGCGTTCTCGGGGAGCATGATGTTCGGTTCCACCAGCACGGGGGCGTAGGTGTTGTTAAAGCGGTTCACGAGCTCACGTGTCACCTCGAGCATCGGCTCCTGGTCCTCGCCGGCGGGCACCGTTGTCGACTTGAACAGCGTGATGTCGGCAGCCTGGCTGACGGGGTAGCAGAAGAAGCCGAGGGGGATGTTGGCCTCGAAGTTACGCATCTTGATCTCGGTCTTCACCGTCGGATTACGCTGTACGCGGCTGACGGTGATGAGGTTCATCAGGTAGGTCGTCAGCTCAGCCAACTCGGGGATGTGGCTCTGTATGAAGATGGTACACTTCGTGGGGTCGAGGCCTGCGCTGAGGTAGTCGATGGCTACCTGGATGATGCTCTGGCGCAGCTTCTCGGGGTTGTCGGCATTGTCGGTGAGGGCCTGTACGTCGGCCATGAACACAAACATTCGGTCGTAGTCGCCAGCGTTCTGCAGCTCTACGCGACGGCGCAGCGAACCTACATAATGGCCCAGGTGGAGCTTACCCGTAGGACGGTCGCCGGTCAAGATTACTTTTCCCATTCTTTTCTGTTGGTTGTTAATTTGGCTGCAAAGGTACGAAATAAATTAAAGGTATAAAAGTAAAAAGGTAAAAAAAGTAAAGATAGCACCATTTTTACATTTTTGCATATTCACTTTGCTCTTAGCTGCCAGAAGGCCACGGCGGCGGCAGCAGCGACGTTCAGCGAGTCGACGCCATGGGCCATCGGGATCTTGACGGTGTAGTCGGCCTCGCTGATGGTCTGGGGCCGCAGGCCGTCGCCCTCGGTGCCCATGATGATGGCCAGCCGCTGCTCCTCCAGCAGCCGCGGGTCGTTGAGGCCTATACTGTCGTCGCATAGGGCCATGGCGGCGGTGCGGAGGCCGTAGTCGTGTAGCGAGCTGATGGGTGCGTCGAGCCATGTCCATGGGACGAGGAAGACGCTGCCCATGGAGACGCGCACGGCCCGCCGGTTCAGGGGGTCGCAGGCGTCGCGTGTCAGCAGCACGGCGTCGATGCCCAGTGCTGCTGCCGAGCGGAAGATGGCGCCGATGTTGGTGGTGTCGGTGACGGCCTCGATGACCACCACGCGGCGGGCGTCCTTGACGACAGCCTCTACCGGTGGCATGGGACGGCGCCGCATGGCACAGAGCACGCCGCGTGTCAGGGTGTAGCCCGTCAGCCGTGCCAGCAGCTCGCGGCTGCCGGTATAGATGGGGATGTCGCCGACGCGCTCAATGATGTCGCGGGCGTCGCCGTCGATATGGCGCCGCTCGCAGAGCAGCGCCGTTGGCTCCCAGCCGGCGTCGAGGGCCACACGGATCACCTTCGGGCTCTCGGCGATGAACAGGCCGCGCTCCGGCTCCAGCTCCATGCGCAGCTGGGCCTCGGTCAGGGTGCTGAACACCTCCAGTCCTTCGTGTTCCAGTGATGTGATCTCGATGACGGCCATCAGCGCTTAGTCGTTAACGATGGTGATACGTCCCTGCGGCTTGGCGTAGGTGTCGCCCAGTTCGCCGCCGAGGTCGTTCTCTATGAATGTGGTGAGGATGTCGCGTGTGATCATCGTCGTGACAGCCACCACGGGGCAGTCTTTCAGGGCGTTGTAGAAGCCGCCGCCAGTATAGTAGGCCGACAGGGCCACGGTGTAGGTTTTGTCAGGGTCGAGGGCGACGTACTGGCCTGTGGTGCTGTCCAACACCAGGATGTCGCTGATGGTGTGGCTGACGCTGTGGATGGTGTACTTCATGCCCGAGCACTGCGGGAAGTTACCGTCGGGCACCGGCACGTTGGCCGTACTCCGACGGAGGGCTTCGGCAATCTGGGCACCCGTGGCCTGGATCTTGTAGACCTGCTGGTCGTAGGGCGACAGGGCCGTCACGTTGCCGTAGGTGATATTGCCGGCAGCAACGTCGTTACGCAGTCCGCCGCCGTTCTCCAGGGCGATGTCGGCCTTGGTGTAGGCACGGTAGGCATCGGTGACGAGGTCGCCGGCATTGGTCTCCATATAACGCACGATGTAGATGTCGTCCTCGTTGGTTACTGCGAGGGGATAGGGACTGGTACCGATGACCCTATTGACCGTCTCGTTCATCAGCGTCTTCACACTGTCGGTGGTGGCGGTGACGCGGGCGTTCTCGTAGGGAATCTCCGTGGCGGGGATGAGGGTCGTCGTGAAGCGGCCGTCCTTGATGAGCAGCTTGCCGACATAGGCGAACTGCGTGCCCGTCTGTGTGATGCCGATAATCTTGTTCTCCTTGTTGGCCACCTCGTCGTGGGGTACCACCGAGTGGGTGTGGCCGTCGAGCACCACGTCGATGCCCTTCGTAGCGGCAATCAGCCGGTGGGAGTCGAAGCCCATGGACTGTGTCTCCTCACCGACGTGCGACAGGAGCACCACGTAGTCGGCACCCGCCTGGCGCGCCTCGTCGACGGCCTGCTGGACAAGCTGGATGAAGTTGTCGGGACGCAGGTCGTAGACCATCTTATCGTTGTCGTAGAAAGCGTAGGCCTCCAGAATCATCGTCTCGGGCGTCACCGCACCGACGAAGGCGATGCGCTTGTCGCCAAACTGGTGGATAACGTATGCGGGGTAGTAGGGTTTCGGCGCACCGACGTCGTAGAAGTTGGCACACACCACGGGGGCGTTGACCGTCTGGAGCAGCGTGGTCATGCGTGGCACGCCGTAGTCGAACTCATGGTTGCCCAGGGTGATGGCGTTGTAGTTCATCTGGCGCATGATGTCGACGATATACTGTCCGCGCGAGATGGCGCCGCTGGTGCCTCCCTGCAGGAAGTCGCCGCAGCAGACGGTACCCACAAAGGCCGTGTCGCTGCCGGCGATGGCGTCGCGCAGACCGGCCATCTTCGTGTAGCCGTCGATGCCGCAGTGGACGTCGTTCTCGTAGAGGATGACGATGCTCTTCTCCGGTGCTGGGGTGGGTAGGTGCTGCTTGGTGGCACACGATACCAGCAGCAGGGGTACGAGGGCGACGAGCGCCAGGAGTGTCTGTACGGCGGTGACAATCTTGAAGAGCTTGTCGCTGGGGCGCACCTTCGCCGTGACGGGGATGGCGACACGGGTGCCCTGCGGCGCCTCCTCGACGGGGTTGCCGTCGTTGTCGTGGATCTCCGTGGCCGTCAGGTACATCACACCGGTGGTGGGCCCCGTCACCAGCAGCTTGTCGCCCAGGCGGAAGGTGTCGGCATCGACGGTGAACTCCGCCACGCCGAGGCGTGAGAAGTACTTCACGCCCTTGCCGATGTACACCTTGCGCTCGGTGGCGTTCGAGCCGTAGTTCTTGTTCCACTCGCCCATCAGCTGGCCCTGGTAGTAGCCGTCCCAGAAGCCGCGGTTGAAGACGGTGGCCAGACGCTCGTCCCACGCGTCCTTCTGTGCCTCGGTGAAATGGGTGGGGACGGCCGGCGCGTCTGCTGTCGTTTGGTCGTCGACCACGGCCTGGATGGCCTCCTTGTAGCATTTCACGACGGTATAGACGTATTCCGGTCCACGGGCGCGACCTTCTATCTTGAACACGCGCACGCCGGCGTCCATCAGGCGGTCTATGAAGCGGATGGTCTTCAGGTCCTTCGGCGACATGATATACTTGTTGTCTATCTCGAGCTGGTAGCCCGTCTCGTTGTCGGTGACGGTATAGGAGCGGCGGCATACCTGTATGCACTCGCCGCGGTTGGCCGAGCGGTTGGCGGCGTCGAGACTCATGTAGCACTTGCCGCTGACGGCCATGCACAGGGCGCCGTGGCAGAACATCTCAATACGCACCTGGTGGCCGCTGGGGCCGCAGATATTCTGCTCCTGCACCTGCCGGTAGATGTCCTTCACCTGCTCCAGCCGCAGCTCGCGGGCCAGGACGACGACGTCGGCAAACTGGGCGTAGAAGCGCAGCGCCTCGATGTTCGAGATGTTCAGCTGTGTCGACAGGTGGACCTCCACGCCCACCTGCCGGCAGTACTGCATGACGGCGATGTCCGAGGCGATGACGGCGGTGATGCCTGCCTCGTGGGCGGCGTCGATGATGGTGCGCATCATCTCGAGGTCCTCGCCGTAGATGATGGTGTTCACCGTGAGGTACGACTTCATGCCGTGGTCGCTGCACGTGGCGGCGATGTCGCGCAGGTCGTCGACGGTGAAGTGGTTGGCAGAGTGTGCCCGCATATTCAGCTGTTCCACGCCGAAGTACACGGAGTCGGCGCCAGCCTGGATGGCGGCCTGCAGCGACTCGTACGAGCCGACGGGCGCCATGATTTCAAAGTCTTTCGTGTTCATGCTTTGCATATGAGGGTTCTTGCCTCGCTGGTGGTGTGGGTTAACCTAAGGTGATGTTCTCCACGCTGACATCCTCGTGGAGGAAGATCTGTGCCTGCTCCTTGAACTTCTCGGGGTTCTCGGTGGTCAGGTAGCGCACGCCGGCGCCGCGCGAGCAGCGCGCCTCTATCTCGGGGTGCTTCTCGAAGTAGCGCTTCAGGCTCTCGGCCACGTACTCGCCCTGAGGCACGATACGGACGCCTGTCGGCATATATTTCAGGATCTTCGGCATCAGCAGGGGGTAGTGTGTGCAGCCCAGGATGATGGCGTCGATCGCCGGGTCCTTGCGCATGATCTCGTCGATGCGCTTCTTCACGAAGTAGTCGGCACCGGGGGAGTCGGCCTCGTTATACTCCACCAGCGGCACCCAGAAGGGACAGGCCACGCCGCTGACGGTGATGTCGGGATACTGCTTCTGTATCTCCAGCGTGTAGCTCTCGCTCTTGATGGTACCCTCGGTGGCCAGCACGCCGACGTGGCGGCTCTTGGTGAGTGTTCCGATGACCTCTGCCGTGGGGCGAATGATGCCGAGGACGCGGCGTGCGGGGTCTATCGTCGGCAGGTCGCGCTGCTGGATGGTACGCAGGGCCTTCGCCGAGGCGGTGTTACAGCCGAGGATGACGAGGTGGCAGCCCATGTCGAAGAGCTTGATGACGGCCTGGCGGGTGAACTCGTAGACGACGTCGAACGAGCGGGGACCGTAGGGCGCACGGGCGTTGTCGCCGAGGTACAGGTAGTCGTACTCGGGCAGCAGCTGGCGTATGCCGTGCAGGATGGTCAGTCCGCCGTAGCCGCTATCAAATATACCGATAGGTCCCTTCACTTCTTCAATTCTTCAATTTTTCAATTCTTCAATCCTTCCATCACCATCGGCAGGACGTCCACACCCATCGTGGGGTCGATGTATGGGCAGGCGTCAGCGTCGGTATTCAGTATCATGACGAAGCCGTGTTTCTTGGCCACCTCGGCCAGCACACCGTTCAGCTGCTCCTTCAGCGGCTTCATGGCGGCCACCTCGGCGTCGGCGAGCTCGCGCTGGCTGTTGGCCTTGAAGGCGACGTTACGTTCCATGAGCTCCTTCAGCTCCGTCTGGCGCTTCAGGAGGATGGTCTTCGGGAACTCCTTCTGTCCGTCGAGGAACTCCTCGTACTTACGGTTGAACTCGTCCTCGACGCGCTTCAGCTCCTTGTCGTACTGCGCACGCAGCTCGGCCAGCCGCTGCTGTGTCAGCGCGTAGCCGGGCATGGCCTGCAGGGCCTGCGTGTAGCTCACGAGACCGATCTTCAGTTGCGCAGCAGCGGCAGCAGGTGTGTCACTCTTGGCGGTCTCCTCCTCCTGTGCCTGGGCCGTCAGGGCCAGACAGGCGAAGATCAGTAATAGGACTTTTTTCATGTTCTTTTGGCGTTGTGGCGGTTACTGACTGATGCTCTCTATGCGGAGCCTCAAGGTGCCGGCGGGCACGTGGACTTCGACGATGTCGCCGACCTTCTTGTTCAGCAGGGCCTGGGCGATGGGCGACTTGATGGAGATCTTCCCCTCGCGGAGGTTGGCCTCGTGGGGGCTGGCGATGGTGTAGGTCATGCGGGCGTTGTTCGTGAGGTTGGTCATCTCCACACGGCTCAGCAGGATGACGCTGTCGCTGGCCAGCAGCGACTTGTCGATGACACGCGCGTTCTCCAGCACGCGCTGCTTGAAGCGTATGCGCCCCAGCAGGCGGCCCTGCTCGCGCTTGGCGGCATGGTACTCGAAGTTCTCGCTGAGGTCGCCCTTGTCACGTGCCTCGGCAATGGCGTCCTTCACCTGCGGTAGCTCCACGTTCACCATGTGCTGGAGCTCGGCCACGAGCTTGTCGTAGCCTTCCTGAGACATATATTCCATCGTCAATTAAAGAGGACGTGTCAAAAACACCTAGAGTTAAACAAAAATCTTCAAAAATCTAACAAAAATGGCTCTCAACAGGCTTATTGATGTCAGATTTTTGAAGATTTTTGTTCTTTTGACACACCTCGTTTCTATGAGTGATGCTTACTTCAATCCCAGCTGGGTTTTCACCTGTGCGGTGACGTCGGTCGAGAGGGTGGTGCTGATGTAGGGGATGCCGGCACCCGTCTCCATGATGTAGACGTAGCCACCGCTCTGGCCAACGGCCTTGATGGCGTCGAGGATCTTGGTGTTGATGGCCTGCATCTTCTCTGCCGAGGCTTTCTGCAGGGCCTGCTGGTTGTCCTGGAAGCTCTGCTGGATCTTCGTGTACATATCCTGGAGCTCCTGCTGACGGCGCGTCTTGATGTTCTCGGGCAGGGTGGCCTGCTCCTTCTCGAAGGCCTCGCCCTTCTTCTGCAGCTCGTCCTGCATCGACTTCAGGTCGGCCTCGTACTGTGCCTGGAGAGCGTCGATCTCGTTCTTGGCCTTGGTGTACTCGGGCATAGCCTGGATGATTTCCTGGATGTTCACGTGGCCGAACTTAGCCTGTGCGTTAGCGGTGGTGAAGCCGCAGAGTGCGCAGATAGCGCAGATGATAAACTTTTTCATTTCTTATTGTTTTTTTTGTTTATGGGTCTTATTGGACTTATGGGACCTATGGGTCTTATCTCTTATCTATTATCTAATAACTGTACCCCAGTTTCCTGAGGACGTCGGTGGAGATGTCGATCTTCGGTGAGCCGAAGATGATGCCGGTGTCGCTGGCACGGTCGAGCACAAGCTGGTAGTTGTGCTGCTCTGCCAG
This sequence comes from Prevotella sp., assembly GCA_016285245.1. Classification (GTDB taxonomy): domain Bacteria; phylum Bacteroidota; class Bacteroidia; order Bacteroidales; family Bacteroidaceae; genus Prevotella. The sequence continues at coordinate 12,853 of JAEEQH010000016.1, read as the reverse complement.
GTCCTTCACGGCATTGTAGATCTCGTCCTGGATGGGTGTCATCAGGGCGTTGCGCTTCTTGAAGAGCTCACCCTCGGGACCGAAGTACTTACGCTTCAGCTCGGCGGCCTGCCGCTCCTTCTCCATGATGGCGTCCTGACGGGCTTTCTTCTGCTCGCCCGAGAGGAAGACGACCTCGTTCTGGTAGGTCTTGTACATGGTCTGCGCCTCTGTCGTCAGCGCGTCGACCTCTGCCTGCCACTTCTTCGACACCTGCGTCAGCTGCTCGTTGGCCCGCTCGTATGCCGGAATATTCTTCAGGATATACTCCATGTCGATCAGCGCGAACTTCTGTGCCTGCATCGACACTGCCGATGCACACAGTACGAATAACAATAGAAACTTCTTCATAATTTCTTCATTCTTAGTTCATAATCGGCAAAGCCGCCTATCTCTTATCTATTATCTATTATCTCTTATCTACGCACTCCGTGCCGTTAGAATTCCTGTCCCAGGATGAAGTGGAACTGTGAGCCGCCGCGCGTCTGACCGCTGGAGTAGTGGGGCTTGTCGAAGCCGTAGGCCCAGTCGATACCCATCAGACCCACCATCGGGAGGAAGATGCGGACACCGACGCCTGCCGAGCGCTTGATGTCGAAGGGGTTGAACTTCTTCGCCTCCGTCCAGGCGTTACCACCCTCGAGGAATGTCAGGCCGTAGATGGTGGTGTTACCCATCATGAACGGGTAGCGCAGCTCCAGCGTCATGCGGTCGTAGGCGTAGCCGGCAGCACCGCGGGGTGTCAGCGCACCGTTTTCGTAGCCTCGCAGGCCGATGGTCTCCTCGGCGTAGCCGTAGGAGTATCCGCTCATGCCGTCGCCGCCCATGTAGAACGTCTCGAAGGGCGACTTCTTGTTGAGGTTGTAGCTGCCGAGGATACCCAGTTCGAAGCGTGTCATCAGCACGAAGCACTTCTGCCCGTTGGTGAGGGCGGTGAACGTGCGCAGCTTCATCTTCCACTTGTGGTATTCTATCCAGCGGTACACCTCCTGCAGCTCGTCCTCGTAGGTTGACGACGTGTAGTCCTTGGCCAGGTGGGCGTAGTCCTTACCGTCGAAGAGCGACCAGGGTGGCGTCATCGTCAGCGATGCCATGAACTCCGAGCCGCGGCGCGGGAACAGGGGGTGGTCTGTCGACGTTCGCGACAGTGTGACGCCGAGGTTCAGGTTGTTACAGTTACCGTTGGCGATGTAGAAGTAGCTCCAGTCGCGCAGCATATAGCGTGTGAAGCCGAGCGTTGCCGACAGCTGGAAGTAGTCGTCGGGCCAGCGCAGACGCTTACCCCATCCGATGGATGCGCCGATCATGCTGATCGTCTTGTCGTCGTCGAGCAGGGCGTCGTAGTTGTACGAGTAGTTGTTGTACATACCGTAGCCGCCGTAGTAGTTGTACATCGAGTTCATCCAGCTGCTGTTGCGGTAGGTGCTCGAGATGTCCGACTGCTTCGAGTAGAACACGCCGACGTTGAAGGCATTCGGTCGCTTGCCGCCGAACCAGTTCGTCGAGTAGCTGGCGGAGCCGGAGTAGTAGTACGAGCCGTTCGACTGGAAGTTGATGCCGAGCTGCTCACCGTCGCCGATGGGCATGATGCCGCGGTGCATCTTGTTCTTGCCGATGAGGTTACGCATGGAGAAGTTGTTCAGCTTCAGACCGATACGTCCTATGACGCCCGTCTGTCCCCAGCCCAGCGAGAACTCCACCTGGTCGTTGGACTTCTGTTCGAGCATCCAGTTCAGGTCCACGGTGCCGTCCTCGTAGTTCGGCTTCACGTCGGGGTTCACCTTGTCGGCCTCGAAGTAGCCCATGGCAGCAATCTCACGGATGGAGCGGATGATGGCCTCCTTGTTGAACAGGTCGCCGGGCTTCGTGCGCAGCTCGCGGCGCACCACCTCCTCGTAGATGCGGTCGTTGCCGTAGATGCGCACGTGGTTCAGGTGTGCCTGCGGACCCTCGGTGATGCGCATCTCCACGTCGATGGAGTCGCCGTCGATGTTCACCTCCACGGGTTCTATCTGCGAGAACACATAGCCGTTGTTATAGTAGTAGTTGCCGACGGCGTCCTCGTCGTCGCGTATGCGCTTCATGATGAGCTTCTGGTTGTAGATGTCGCCGCGCTTCATGTTCAGCGTGCGCTCCAGTCCCTCGGTGGTGACGACGGTGTTGCCCACCCAGGTGATGTCACGCAGGTAGTAGCGCTGGCCCTCGTCGACGCGTACCATGACGTTCACGTGCCTGTCGTCGACGTTCCACACGGAGTCCTCGATGATCTCCATGTCGCGGAAGCCCAGCTCGTTGTACTTGTCGATGAGCTGCTCCTTCGCCTCGCGGAGGCGCTCGTCGGTGAACTTCTTCGCCTTGAAGAAGTTCGTCAGCTTGCCCGCCTCGTGGATCTTGCCGAAGGCACCCTTCGTGAAGAAGCCGCCTTTGATCTTCTTGGCTGCCAGCTGGTCGTTGCCTTGGAAGATGATGTTGCGCACCTTCATCTTCTCCTTCTTGTCGACGTCGATGTCCAGGATCACCTGGTTCTTGCCGGTGACGTCGTCGCGCTGCTGGATGTCGATCTCCGCGTTCTTGTAGCCCTTCTCGTCGAAGTACTTCTTAGCCAGGATTTTCGCACGGTCAATCATGTTCGGCGTTATCTGCGAGCCCTTCATGATGCCGAGCTTCGCCTCCATGTCCTCGCGCTCCGACTTCTTCAGACCGGTGTAGTTGATGGCGCTGACGCGGGGGCGCAGGGCCAGGTGTATGCACAGGTAGATCTTCGAGCCTATCAGCGAGTCGGCGGTGATGGCCACCTTCGAGAACAGGCCGTGGCGCCAGTAGCGCTTCACGGCGTCGGTGATGGCCTGTCCGGGAATCTCTATCTGCTGGCCTACCTGCAGTCCCGACAGTCCTGTCAGCACATAGTCCTCGTAGCCCTCGACGCCCTCGACGTCGATGCCGCCAATCTCGCATGTGCGCGGCGTGCCGGCATAGCTGATGTCGGGATTGATAATGATATCCTGAGCCCTTAAAGTGAAGAGTGAAGAATGAAGCGTAAAGAATGCCACGAGTAGCAGCAATCGATTCTTCTTCAGACTTGTCTTCACAATAGTTGAAATGATATTATTCATTGTATGTCTATTTCAAAGCGGTAGCAAATTCTTCACTCTTCACTCTTCACTCTTCACTTTTCACTAAAGGCTAAGCCTCGCTCTCCACCTGTGCCTCGGTCTTGCCGTAGCGGCGCTGGCGGCGCTGGTAGTCCTCGATGGCCTTGTGCAGGCACTCCTCGTCGAAGTCGGGCCAGTAGGTGTCACAGAAGTACAGCTCCGAGTAGGCTATCTGCCACAGCAGGTAGTTCGATATGCGCAGCTCGCCGCCGGTGCGTATCAGCAGGTCGGGGTCGGGCATGAAGCTCGTCTGCAGGTGCTGGCTGATGTACTCCTCGGTGATGTCCTCGGCACGGATGCCGCCCGTCACCAGCTTCTTCAGCTTGTTCTGCGGCAGGGGCAGTTCCAGGTCGTTCACCTCGGTCACTATCTGGCGCACGGCCTCGGTAATCTCCCAGCGGCTCGAGTAGCTCAGGGCGACGACCATGGTCATCCTGTCGTTGTTGACGGTGCGCTCCTCGATGTCGCGCAGCTTCTTCTGCACGGCGTCGGGCAGGCGTTTCATGTCGCCGATGACGCGGAAGCGCACGTTGTGCTCCATGAACAGCTTGTCCTCCATCGAGGCCAGCACCAGACCCATCAGCGCCGCCACCTCCTCGGCGGGGCGGTTCCAGTTCTCTGTCGAGAAGGTGTAGAGCGTCAGGTACTTCACGCCGAGACGTGTACACTCCGCGGTGATGCGGCGCACGATGTCCACACCGGCCTGGTGACCGAAGCTGCGGTCCTTGCCTTGTTCCATGGCCCAGCGTCCGTTGCCGTCCATGATGATGGCGATGTGCTGGGGTATGTTGTTCTTATCTATCATTGTTGCACGTTTTACATTTCTCCCAAATATCGTAGGTCAGCGCCACCATGAAGGCGCTGAAGCAGTCGGTGTTCTTCAGCAGGCCGCTGCTCTTGATGCCGTACGGGTCCTTCACGCCGTCCAGACGGTCCGTGCCGGTGAAGTGCATCATCCACTCCGCGCTGAGGTTCAGCCGCTCGCCGAGTTTCACCTTCACACCGGCACCTACCGGCAGGCTGGCGGCGAAGGTGCCCGGGTGGGCGTCGGCGTAGGTGAAGCCCAGTCCCAGGGCGATGAACGGTGCCACGGGCTTTGCTCCGTAGTACTCGCGCCCCGTGCCGTAGGCCCAGAAGTTATACTCGTAGCGCAGCGTCAGGTCTATCAGCTGGTTGCTGAAGCTGTAGGGCCTCTCCGCCGTCTCGGGGTACCACGTCTCGGTGTCCTTGCTGCTGCCTTTCATCCGGCCGTAGGTCATCGTGGCGGCGAAGGCCATGCGCGGGTTCATCTTATATTTAGCCACGAGCGCCCCTGCGCCCTGCATCCCTGTCGTCAGGTTCGCGTTGAAGTCGCCCAGATAGGTCGTCAGCGCCACGCCGCCGCCCACCTCCATGCGGTACTCCGGATCGTCCTGAGCCGCTACGCTGCTAGTGAACAGTGAGAAGTGAGAAATGAGCAATGCCGTCAGCACCCAGTACCGACAGCCCCTCACCCACTTGTCCATTCTCATAGCGCAGCCCATCTCAGTTCTCAGTTCTCAGTTCTCAATTCTCAGTTAGGCACATAGTGCCTTTCATCTCTCATCTTTCATTTTTCATCTAGAAATGCTCCCCGACCATTTCTTCCCCCTTCCGTCCTGCAGCCACAAGGTGTTGCCGTCGCTGACGACCGTCATCGGGGCACCCTGGAAGCCCTCGGGCATCTGCAGCTTATCGTCCGTGCGCCAGGTGATGCCCTGGTCCTGACTGCGGTAGATGGTGCCGTCGCTTGTCAGCGCCAGCAGGTAGCCACCGACGTAGGCCAGTGCCACCTGCGGGGCGGCGGGCAGGTAGTAGGGGTTGTCCTCGGCCTGGGTCATCAGCACCCACTGGCCCTCGTGACCCTCGTCGCGCAGACGGCGCCACAGCGTCATCGCCGTGTCCGTCTCGGCCTTAAGGCCCGCCCACAGGGTGTACTCCACGTTGCCGCGGCCCTGCCAGGTGACGCCCGTCAGTCCCAGCATGGGCACCAGCGACGCGTCGGCGTCCAGGCGCGTCAGATCGATGCTGTCGGGCGTGGCTGCTGCCTCGGGCATCATCTGCCCGTCGTCAGCCGTCCACACCAGCGTGCCGGCCTCCTGCTCGCGCACCGTCAACGTCATCACGTAGTCGCGGTAGTGCTCGCCGTCGGTGGCGTAGACACGCAGCGTGCGCGGCACGCTGAAGTCCAGCGAGTCCGTCGACGAGACAACCCTCAGCAAGTCGCTCGTCAACGACTTCTCGGCCACGATGGCGTTGTTCTTCGTCGTCAGCGTGCAGACGACGTGCTTCAGGTCCGTACCCATGGGCAGCGGGGTGGCACTGTAGATGCGGTGCCCTATCTGGTCGATGACCAGCCTGACGGTGCTGCCGGCGTAGGTGCGCTTGTAGACGGAGTCCGAGCCGTCGCTGGCGGTGGTCGTCAGGTAGCGGTTCAGCGTACCCAGCGTCACCGAGGTGATGGCCACGTCGTCGTAGAGCGTCACGTCGTCGTCATCGCCCAGACACGACGGCAGGAGCATACTCGTCAGGAGCATGACACAGCAGGCCATCATCGCCTTTTTCATACCATTGTATTTTGTCATTTATCCACAATCTTTTAGGGCGAAGTCCACCCTTTTTGGGCGGAATCCGCTGATTTTTGGCTGCAAAGGTAAGCAAAATTCCCCAAACACCGCGTTTTTCTTACCTTTATTAATTTAAATTATATGATAAAATGCAAAAAACGCGCAGGACTCAAAAACAAAAATCTTCAAAAATCTGACAAAACAAGTCTCGTGGACGTAAAAAACCTCACGGCAGGAATCGTCTCCCGTCGTGAGGTCATTCGTTCAATTCGTGGTCGTTAGCTTAGGGCTCCGGTTCGGGGTTCTTCGCGTCCTCGATCATCTTCTGTGCCAGGTCGCTCCATCCCAGTACCGCGTCCTTGTTCAGTTCGGCACGCGTGTACTCGCCGGTGGCCTGTGCCAGAAGCTTCATCGACTTCACGGCGTTGCCCGTGGGCTTCATCAGACCAGTCTTCGGGTCGCGGGCGGTCTTGGGACCGATGACGGCCTTGATGACGATGTCGTTCGTCGAGTCGTAGAGCGAGTTCACGGGCTGGCTCTCGACGGAGGCCTTGAAGATGGCGAGGTCGTCGATCTTCACGCAGTTGCCCATGAGGGTCTGCTCGCGCACCTCCTTGACCATGTCCTTCAGCAGTCCGACGATAGCGCCCTCACTCCAGTTGGTGTTGTGCACCTTCAGCAGCTTTGCCAGGCCGTTCAGGTCGATGGTCTCCTTGTAGGAGGCACGTGCGTACCACTTCTTGTAGAACTCAGAAGTCTGGCGGTTGTCTTGATAAACATTCAATTCTACCATAATTCTTTTCCCTTTCTTTTTTTAGTTAATACTGTTGTTTGTTTTTTCATTCCGACGTTCAGCGCTGTTGTCTCGATGGCATTGGAGTTTTTATCTCTGTTTGCGTTGGCAAAGGTACGGCGTTTTTTCGGAAGCCACAAGGATCTAGCCTCGGCTGGTCAAATCCTAAATTCACAAACAAAAGGGAATCAGTGAGTTACAGAACCGCTTTCTCGATGATGCCTGCTTGGATGAACATATGCTCCACCTCCAGGCAGAGGTTCTTGTCGGTATTATTCTCGGCCCACGTGTGGAAATTGGTGCCACTGAGGTCGTCGCCGCTGGAGGCCCTACGCAGGTTCTCGGCATTGAAGCCCTTGCCCAGGATATCCCTGAGGAAGCGGCCAAAGGCTTTCTTGTTCACCTTTTCTATAAGAAGCTGGTCGTCGTACAACACCTTCCAGACGTGACACCAGCGGATGGTGTTGCGCTCAAGGCTCTGCGCCACGGGCATCAGCTGCTCGCGCAACATACGCACCAGCAGGTTTGAACGACGGACATCCGTGCGCAGGGAGAACACGAAGAGCTTGGTGTAGGCCATCAGCGGCGACTCCTCGGCGACGGCGTCCTTCTCGGGCATCACCACGGCGGGAGCCTGCTGGGGCAGTGTCATCGACGTGGAGACGTACTGCGACAATAGGTTCTTCAGCAGTGTCTTGTCGCCCTCAGACTTCATCAGCTGCTGCTCCAACTTGTCAATCTGTCGCTGCTGGTCGTCAATCTGTCGCTGCTGCTCATCAATCGTCTGCTGCTGACGGTCATTCACCTGATTAATGTCGTCTACGCACTGGTACAGACGGGCCATGTCCTGCATCAGTTGAGCAACCTGTTCCTCCACCGAACGGACCACAGCCACCTCTGGCATAGGGGAGTTTTGTCCCATGCCCGGCAGTTCGCAACCGGTGTCCGTTCTTCTTTCCATAGCCTATGGAATTTAGAGGGTTTATACATAATATATGGTTTCCTTCTTTCATTATGATTGTCGGGCATGGTTGGCACGTAGCCGCCAGTCATAATTTCTGCAAATATACAGTTTTTTCATGATACGACCTCTTTATTTTTTCCATATAATTACGATACCCGCCATTTTCTTGATATACATCAAGTATTTTGGCAAAACATAAAAACTACACAAAAACTACACAAACGGGACGGTTGACTTTCCCCTTCGGGCCGTCGAGCTATACCTTCTTTTTGTGTATAAAAATACTAAAAGGCACGCCCCTTAATGGATTCGCGGTTTGTTTCCATTTTGTTTCCACCGATTCCTTTTCCCTTCCAACTGTTCTTTTAAGTTGGAGGGTATGGCTGTAAGTGCTAACTTTGCACCCAGCGATACCGGTATTCGCTTCAGAGAGTTAACAAAAACGTTGAACTTAAAAAAGCGAAAGATTATGAAAAGGAAGAATTTCCAAATGACTGAGCACATCAGTTACTACGACGTGACACGCTCGCCGTGGGCCGAGCGCTACCACCGTGACAACACCCCCGACTGTCTGCAGACGGCGGCACTGGAGAACCTCTGCCGCGTGCTGCTGGAACCCCTATGGTGCGCCTGCGGTCCGCTGACCATCCGCGGGGCGTTCCATTCACAGGTCGTCAACGAAGGCCTCCGCGAGGTGGGCGGCTCGCTTCACATGACTGGCGAGGCCGTGGACCTGGCCGGCGACGTGGAGACGCTGCGCCGCTACTACCGCTTCATCGTCAGCCATGTGGACTACGATCAGGTGTTCTTCGAGTACCGTCGCAGCGGTGAGATGTGGCTCCACTGCTCCGTCCGCCTCGACGACCGCGACAACCGCCACCAGGCCTTCCCGAACTATGTTCTATAGGGGCAACGATGATGACATGTAGACACTGTGGGCGCGAGCTGCCCGACGAGCAGTTCGAGCTCTACCCCTCAGGAACGCGGCGGCGCGTATGCCGCCAATGCAAGTATGAGCTCTACGGGCGCACGGCCTGGCTCCGCTGGCGAGACCGCCAACGCGCCCATGCGCTACATATACTAGTGAAATAAGGAATTATCCCGCTTATCCCGCTTATCTCGCAATAGCAGGAAAGTGAGATAAGCGGGATAAGCGGGTTATTTTTCGGTTAACTAATAATATAATAAGGATGAACAGTATGAAAACCATTTGGCGGACCATCGTCCGCTTTTTCCAGAAAATAGGGTGTTTTTTGAGCATGAAGACGCCGTTATCCCGCACCCTATCCCGCACCCGTGACAAGAAGCGCATCGCGCGGGGTGTGAAGCAGTTTTTTGACAAAAATTACGAACTCCGCTTCAATATCCTGAAGCAAGTGGAGGAGTTCCGTCCCCTCCGCCGAAAAGGTAAGCTTTTCGGCGCTAAAGGTGACCTTTACGATTCTAAAGATGACCTTTTCGCCGCTAAAGGTGACCTTTTCAGCGCTAAAGGTGACCTTTTCGGAGGCAAAGATGAGGATGTCCTCATGGCCGACGGCTGGCAGCAGCTGACCGACCGCCACCTGCGACGCATCGCCTACGAACAGATGGAGCAGGTGGGCGTGGCATGGACCATCGACGTCGAACTCTACGTGCGCTCCTCGCTGACGCCCGACTACAACCCCGTCGCCGACTTCCTCGACCGCTGCGGCGCCTGGGACGGCCGCGAGGACCATATCCGCGAGCTGGCACGACGCGTGCCGACGCGCTACGAGGCGTGGCCCGACGTGTTCCACCGCTGGTTCCTGGCCATGGTGGCACAGTGGCAGCAGCTCAGCCGCGACTACGGCAACGCCGTCGTGCCGATGCTCATCGGCGGCCAGGGCACCCACAAGTCGACGTTCTGCCGGCTGCTGCTGCCGCCATCGTTGCGCGACTACTACATCGACGACATCAAGCTCGACAATGCCGAGCAGGTGGAGCGGATGCTCGGGCGGATGCTCCTGGTGAACATCGACGAGTACAACGCGAAGACCGAGCGCGAGCAGGCGAAGATCAAGCGCGTGCTCACCGAGAAGGACGTGCAGACGCGTCGTATGCGCTCCGACCAGTACCTGCTGCTGCCCCGCATGGCGTCGTTCATCGCCACCACCAACGACCGCCAGCCGCTCTACGACCCCACGGGCTCGCGCCGCTACCTGTGCTGCGAGGTCGACGGGCTCATCGACACCACGACGCCCATCGACTACCGCCAGCTCTACGCCCAGGCCGTCAGCGAGCTGCGCCGCGGCGCCCCCTACCACTTCACGAAGGACGAGGAACGCGCCATCGGACAGCACAACGAGCAGTACCGCTGTCAGACGTCGCCGGAGACGCTGCTGCTGGCCTACTTCGAGCCTGCCGAGCGCCACAAGGACAATTTTATGCGGGCCGTCGACATACAGCGCGAATTGCAGAAGAAGGTGCGCGCTGCCGATGTGCCCAACCTGAAACTGCTGACATTGACGATGAAAGCCTGCGGTTTCCAATATGGTAGTTGTGGCGCCTACCACGGCTGGTATGCCCGCCGCCGTGAGACCCCGGCCGATTGATTTATGTCAACAAATGGCGCTGTTTTCCAAGAAACGGCGCCATTTTCTTGTGTGCGGCCACAGAAACCATTACCTTTGCACCAGCAATCGTGATGATTGTCCCCCATATTCATTAGGTTAGTAGTTGAGCCACCTGCGGGTGGTAAAAATTAAGGTAAAGATTATGTTATTTGATTTTCAAACAACGGTCATGTTAGCCTGTGTGGCGATTGCCACCGCCCTGAGTGTCTTCACTCTGACGAAGACTGACATACGTTAAAGGGAGTACGGAGTGAGTGATTCATACCGTACTCTCTTTCTTTTTCTCAGAAACAAATTCCTTGTTTCTTTCTTACTTCACAACGACCTTGAGCTTTGCTCGAGCTCGTTCCCGTTCGGAAGACTTCGAGCAAGCTCAGGTCTTCGCTTACTTAATCACGACCTTGCGTCCGTTCTTCACGTACACGCCCTTCTTGGCCTTGACAACCTTGCGACCGCTGAGGTCGTAATAATTATCAATTGTCTTTCCATTTTCAATTGAGGCGATGCCCGTGGCAGCAGGCTCCTTGACGGTGATGTCCTTCGTCAGCGTGCCGCTGTAGTTGTAGTTCAGGTCGATGACAGCCTTGAACTTGCCGCCCTCAGCCATCTGCTCCTCGGTGACGGGGTTGCCGTCGGCGTCTTCGTAGCTGATGGTGTACTCGTACTCGGGATCGAGAACGGCGGAGCCATCCTTCACGGTGATGGCGGGAATCTCGCCCTCGCCAGCCTCGGCCACCTCGACGGTCAGGCCGTCAACGCCCTTCTGCGTGATGTCGAAGGTCGTGGAGGTCTCGCCGGCATATTCGCCGATGCCGCGCACTACGACCATGGCGTAGCCAGCGTTCTTGTTACCCGAGAACTCCAGGGTGTAGTCCTCGCCCTCGGTGAGGGTGTTCTCTCCGTCGCGGACGACGATGGCGGGCAGCTGCTCCTCTCCGTCGTACTCCACGGCGTCGATCTCGTCGATGGTGATGTCACTGTGGGTCAGCAGCTTGCGGTAGGTGACGTACACCTCCACGTCGGCACCCGGCATGACGAAGCCACAGACGTTCTCCTTGAGCTGCTCGATGTCGAGGTCCTTGATGAGGTCCATATTACCCTCGGCGCGCGAAGCGGCCTGCTCCCATTTGATGTATCCGTTGCCGTATACCTGGTCGACGATGTAGCCCTCCTCCGGGGCTACCTTCACCATGATGGCAGCACCGGCCTCGGCCTTCCTGGCCTGGGCACCGTCGGCGAAGAACGTCACCTTGCCGAAGTCGCTCTTGGCCACGCCCAGCTTGTAGGGCTTCTCGTTGGCGTACTCCTCGGGAATGGGCTTCAGGTCGCCGACGAAGGTCACGTTGACTTTATCGTCGAACTTCTCGATCCAGGGCAGTGCGTCGGCCACGACGTGGCACGTGGTGTGCTTGGCGGCCGAGAAGTCGTCGCAGTCGGTATCCTTCCATGCCATGGCGGCAGCATCGCCGTAGAGGTAGACGTTACGCAGGCGGTTGCAGAGCCAGAAGGCGTCGTTGCCCATGTCGGTGACGCTGGCAGGGATGGAGATGAACGGCAGCATCCAGCAGTCGTAGAAAGCGTAGTTGCCGATGCTCTCCAGGCCGTCGGCGATGGAGACGAAGGTCAGCTTCTTCAGGTCGTGGAAGGCGCGGCTGCCGATGTGCGTCACACCCTTCTTGATGATCACGGTCTCGATGTCGCTGGCGTAGTCAATCCACGGCTGTTCCACCATGTCGTCGTAGTCGGCCATGGCGCCCTGTCCGTAGATGGTCAGCGTCTTCGTATCCTCGTTGTATCTCCAGAAGCACTCGCCCGTCTCGCCGCCAATGTAGCCTTCAACAGGCTTGGCGTTGACAATGGGGACGATGCCTATGAGGTTGAGATCCTGCTGGATATCTGCGAACAAGCAAACCTGTCCGTTATACTCGCCGATGAAGCAGCCGCCGGAAGATCCGTTGTAATTACAACCAGGTATATTATTGAGATTGAATACAGCACCATCAAGGGTATTCGTGGTGATGTTGTAATCGTAGACATAATTGTTGTCGTTATTGGGCTGTAGGATGTGCTCCTCGCCGTCCTCGTCCTCGTAATAGGCTATACCTGAGGTGCTCCCGGAGTAGATGCCCTCCTGGATCTTATTGCCGTCGCGGTCGTAGAGCGCCAGCGGTCCACTCCAGTTGCCAACCACCCAGAAACCGTCGCGCTCGGGGTCGTAGGTAACACCACGCATCGACATGCCTGGGATGTTGATGGTTCCTACCAGCGTTTTGCTCTCGAAGTCCACCTGATAGATGGTAGAACCGCTGGCCACGCCATAGAAGTACTCTCCGTCGTACGTCATATCGCGGAAAGTGCCACAATCGGCGATGTTGAACTCCTCGATGAAGTTGCCCTCCATGTCGTACTTAAAGAACATATATTGTATACCGGCGTATCCCCAGTTTGACGTGTAGATATATTCGCCGTCGGTGGCAACGCCATACTGGGCGCCGCTGGTGCAGCTGAAGCTGAGCTCCGCCTCACCGAACTCTGCGGCAACCTTGCGCGGTCCTGCTGCGGCGACGCGTGATGCCTGTACGGCCTTGTCCGCTACGGGACTGTTGTCTGCACAGTCATTGTTCTTGTCCTGTGCCCATGCGCCCGTGGCTGCCGACAGTAGCAGCGCGAGCGTCAGAAACATATATTTTTTCATAGTCTTCATTTTTTTACGTAATTGTTTATTCTCT
>JAEEQH010000044.1 GCA_016285245.1 Prevotella sp. | reverse complement strand
CTGCGGTCCGTGCGGATGCCAGCGGCGCGGCGGCGTAGGGTCGCCGGGCAGGGCGGTGACGGTAAGCTTGTCGGCGTCAACCTCCTTGAACACCTCTTTCTCGCCGTCGAAGACAGCGTACCAGAAACGGTGCGTATCGTTGATGGCATGGGCACGCACGTTGGTGTTCTTCACCTTGCCGCTGTACTGCGAACGAATGTTGAAGGCACGCCGGTAGTCGGCCAGCGTGCCTTGTGCCCACAGGGAACTGCTTATAAAACTAAAACTCAATAATGATAAGGCTATCTTTTTCCTGTTCATGGCTGGGTGATGTTACTGATAGATGATGAAGTCGGTGAGTTCTGCCCACGAGTGGTTGTCGCTGTAGGTGGTCTGATATACCCCGACGCCGACGGTGGCCGCTGTCAGCTCTATGGGCGAGCCGGGCATGTTCTGCCATTGCTGTCCGTCGCGGCTGGTGCGGGCGAAGAGCTGGTTGCCACGGCGCTCAAACTGCAGGATAGGGTCGAAGTCGTAGCCCTTGTAGTTGGGGAATTGCGGTCGTCCGTGTCGGCTGAGCACGGTGAGCATGTTGCCACAGTTGTAGAGGGGGAAGGCTCCAAGATGATAGTAGGTGTCGCCGTTCATAATCATCAGGCCCGCCTCGTTATAGCCCTTTACAGTATGGTCGGCAAGGCCCTCCATATCGCTGACACGCACCATCACGACGAAGTCGCCAGTAAGCTCTCTTACCTGCTGTGCGCCGTTCATGAGCGGGGCAGCGTTGAAGTCGGCAGTGGTGGCGCTGAGGCTGTAGGTTGTGGGCACTCCGCTGACGGCGGCCATGGCCGACGAGAGGGTGAAACGGCTGTCGGGGTCGCTCTCGTCGAAGTCGTCATCGCCTAATGATTGTTGAGTGTTGACTGTTGACTGTTGAGTGAAGAGGGCGGCTGCTTCCTCGGCGGTGGTGGCTGTGGGCGTGATGGTGAGCTGGCTGATATAGCCCATGAAGCTGTTCGTGCCAGTGCCGTCGGCCCCGATGGTTACCCGCCCCTCTGGGCGCACCATGAGGAAGTTGTTCTGCTCGTGCACCAACTGACCGTTGAGGTAGGCTCGCTCCATCCATCCGTCGTAGGTGATGACCCAATGCTGCCACTGGCCCTCGCTGTCCTTGATGACGTCCGGCAGGCCGCAGCTCTCGAAAGATCCGTTGTGGTTGATGAGTCCCGTCTGCGGGTCGGTGCCCAGACGGAACTCGGTGGTGGCGAGGTCGGCCCGTGAGGTGGAGAGCGAAACCACGGTGGAGACGGGTCCCACCTTCGTACTGAGCACCCAGGCAGTGATGGTGTAGGGCGCGTTGTAGCGGTAGGCAGCTGGCAGCGGCGATGTGGTGGTGAGGTGCTGTGTGCCATTGAAGAACAGCGCCCAGCGGCCGTCCTTCACGCGGGCACGGATGGGTTTGTTGGATTTTAGAGGAGAGAGGAGAGAGGAATGAGGAGAGAGATTTGCGATTTCGGTGACGTCGAAGGGCTGCTGCCGACCTTGAGCCAGTTGGCTGACGTCGAAGGAGATGGTGGCATTGGTCCTGTCCGCAGGCTCCACGTCCTTCAGATGCATGCCGGGATAGCCATCGTAGGCATCTACGCTGATGTCGGGCAGTTCAGGCGCTTGCTTCCACACCTTGACGTTCCAGATAGCAGGGATGTGGCCGTTCTTTTGCGTGTCGGTGATGGTGATGCGCAGATAGCGAGCTTTTACCCCACCCCTGCCCCTCCCCTTAGAAGGGAGGGGAGTGTCAATCATGGGCGAGCCTTGCATGGTGTTCTGCGTGCGGTCGGCAAAGAGCGTCCAGTGGTGGCCGTCGAGTGAGGTCTCTATCTTATATTGGTAGAAGAAGGTGGCGTACTCGAACTGCGTCCACACCTCGCTGAACTTTTGCACCTTGCCGAGGTCTATCTGTAGCCATTCGTCCTGATGTTTGCCGGCTGCCCAGTTGGTGCCAGAGGCTTTCCACAGCGTGGCGTTGTTGTCATCGACAGCATATTCGGGCTTGAACCAGTCATCGTAGTACGAAGAGGCGGTCACTGTCGCACCAAAGGCAAGGTTTTTAGAATTGAAAGATTGAAGAATTGAAGAATTGAAGAATGTACTACTGTTGTGCGTAGGAACGACTGGCAGGATATTTCCGTCATTGTCAAATCGCAGCTCGTCGATGCACACCTGGCGGTTGAAGCCATGTATGGAGCGCGGCAGGTTGTGACGGTGGTAGACGATGTAGTAGTGGCCGTCCAGTTCCAGGATGCTGTGGTGGCCAGGGCCGTGGACGGTCTGGTCGGCATTGGTCTCGAGGATGCAGCCCTTGTACTCGAAAGGCCCCATTGGACTGACGGTCGACGTGGCATACTGTACGCGGTAGGTGTGGTCGTGGCAGGAGCCGGAACTGTAGGTGAAGTAGTAGATGCCGTCGCGCTTGAACACGAAGGGCGCCTCGAAGATGTCCTTCAGCTCCGTGTTGGGTATGAGGTGTTTCTCGCCCAGTTCGGTGCCATTCACCTTCGTGACGCCGCAACCGAAGCCCTTGTAGATGCCCCACGTGCAGAAATAGAGATACTCCTGTCCGTCGTCGTCGCGGAAGAGCTGCGGGTCGAGTGTGATGGCGTTGTGGACGAAGCGGTCGGGCACAAGCACCGCATCGTCCTTATCTAATAGGTTTTTCCACGGCCCCACGGGCGACGCGCTCTCGCCCACCAGCACCTCGCAGGGACGGCAGTAGTAGTAGCGGAAAGAGCCGTCAGGCTGCTGCACCACGTCGGGCGCCCACACCACCTCTGTCGTAGGCCAGTTCATCACGATATTCTTCCAGTTGCGGAAGTCCTTGCTCACCCACACCTGCGCCGGCCCGTAGCCATTGCCGGTGCCGTCGGTGGTGGCGTAGAGATAGTAGGTATCGCCGAACTTACGGATGGTGGGGTCGGCAAAGTATCCGGGTATGAACGGGTTGGCCGCACCGGGCGCGTTCCACGACTGCGCCTCAGCAGCTACTGCCCACACCGACAACAATAGAAGTGTAAGGACTCTGTTCATATCACTTGACAAGCACTTTCTGCCCGTTGATTATATACAGGCCCTTCTTTAATTCCGAATTCCGAATGACGGATTCCGATACACGGCGTCCCTGTAGGTCGTAGCTACCATTCGTAATTCGTAATTCGTAATTCGTAATTGCATGGATTCCCGTCGGGTCGTTGTATTCTATACTGTGCAGGGTGGCTGACGGCGTGGTGCCGCTAATGGTGACGTGGAACACGAAGTTGGCCCGTGCGCTGTTCTTGTTGTTCTGCTTGTAGAGCAGGGTCTGGCGCAGGGTATAGGTGCTGCCCGTTGCGCAGCGTCCGGGGTACTGGCCGATGACGAAAGACATGGCCGAGGGGTAGAACTCTGAGTACAGGATGCCATTGGCATAGCTCGTCACCTGTCCGTCCGTGTCAAACCAGTGTCCGTAGCCGTTGGCGGTGCTGCCCGACTGCTGCAGCGAGCCGTCGGCATTGGCTGCATAGAACATGATTTTGCCGTTAGCAGGGCCACGCTCGTCCCACTGCTGCATACGCGAGGGCAATACCGAGGGCTGCATCTGGAAGGCGGTGCCGAGAGCTGCCGTCAGGCGTCCGTTCAGTGCGATGACAATGTTGTCGTTGTCCGGGATGTTCACGTCGTAGGTGAAGGTGATGTCGGCGACGCTGCGCTTGTCGAGGGTGGCACTGGCATAGACCTGTGCCGCGTCGGAGACGTCTGTGCCCTGCAGGTTGAAGCGGTAGGGCCACATGTCATCGTCCTCAATCTTGTCGTCCCAGCGGTGGGTGATGTAGTTCTTCAAGGCAGGCGAGACCACAAGCCAGAGGCGGCTGACGCCCTCGGGCACGGTGAAGGAATAAGCCTCGGTCTTCTCGCCGCGGCCCTGACAATAGACGCTGTCCTCGGAGAAATAGCGGCGTGTGCCGTCGTCCATCAGCGCCACATAGCCCATGCGGAATCCGCGCCATGAGGCATTGCCTTCCTTCGACACCAGGTATTTGCGGTCGCCATTGACGTCGGCCGGCAGCTTCGTCCACTGCGTGTCGCCGTTGAGGTATTCGCCCGGATCATTGTCAAGCAGCTTTGAAGCGGGATTCAGGCCCGTGAGGTTGGTGGTTACGACGGTGCCCGGCGATGGCACCTGCAGCGGGATGACGTTGAAGCCTGTGCCCTGCGGACAACTGGCCAGGGCCACCTGATACTCGTCGTCATCGGTGAGCACGCAGCGATAGCCGAAGTCGCCGATGTAAGGATTGCGGTAGGGCTTGCAAGCCTCGATGTCCCAAGTGACCAGGTGGCAGGCGTAGTCGAAGTAGAGCTTGTAGAGGTCGCGCACCGACAAACCTTTCAGCTTCATCAATGCCTGACTGAAGTCGCTGGCCTTGCCGTTGGACTGACCCGTCATCGGCGTGTTCCACACCTTGGCCACCGTCTGTATGTCGTCGTAATACTGGTTGATGAAATAGTGCAGCCAGTAGCTCTGATAGCGGTGCCACTCGTGCGAGAAGGCATAGTTGTGGCTGTTGCGGAAGACAAAGATGCTCTGGTCGTACATCAGCTCAGGATAGGACTGCGCGGCCTGCCACTGTGCCGTCTGCTCCCAGATGGCCTGTCCGTTGCCGCAGGCCAGGTGGAAGCCGGTGTTGTCGGTCGATGAGTTCTGGTGGCCGCTGTGCTCGGCGTAGCACATGTAGTGGAAGGAGTGCCCCACCTCATGCGCCACGGAGTGTCCCACAGGCTTGCAGGTGGCCGAGTTGAGCCACAGGGCGCTGACCATGAAGTCGTAGCCGCCGCCATAGCAGGCCCAGTCGCCTGGCTGCGAATAGTTCATCAGCACCATCACCTTGTATTTGCTCAGATTAGACTTCTCAGGGTCGACGAAGCCCAGCTGGTTGATCTCCAGCTCGAAGAAGGCCTCACACTTCGCCAGCAGGTCGGGGATATCGACGTAGTTCCAGTCGTTCTTTGGCAGTTCGTTGGGTTTCTTGCTGCCGTAGTTCTTGTCCCAGAAGATGATGACGTTGTCGGACTCCACGGAGCGTGACTTCGACCAGGTGTACTTGTTGTCGGGATCGCTCTCCTTGTAGATGAGCGTGTCGGTGCGGTTTCTCCATTCCTGTGGGATGTAGACCGTTTTCTGTGCCAGTGTGTTGCCTGCGAAAAGGAGGAGCAGCCACACAATGTTCATGATTTTTTTCATCTGTTTCTTTTATTTGTCGGGTAGAGGTATTGCGGCAATGAGGTATGAGATGTGTATGAGCCGGTTCTGCAGCCATTTGTGCATTTTCTCCAGCTCGGTGTCGAAGGTCTTTCCCTTGAGCGGCCACCGACGGAACTCACGGTCGATGGCTCCCGAGGCCCGCAGCTGGTCGACATACTTCATGCACTCGCCCCAGGCGTGGGTGACGATGGAGTCCTTGACGGCGGCCCACTGCGCCTTGTACTGCTGCACGAACTCGCGGCAAGCGAAGAGGTCGGTGAAGAACTGCGGCACGTAGCTGTAGTTGCCGTTGCGCTTCAGGGGATTGCTGCCCATGACGGTCTCGGTGAACGATGCGAAGTAGTCGTGACCTGCATACATGTTGCTCCAGTCGAAGTCGTAGCCCGCGTCGAAGTCCCACAGCGGCCCCATCACCCAGGGGCCGTCGCCGTCCTTGTGCATGAAGATGCTGCGCGGCGCCGAGAGCTCGACGTTGTAGACGAACTCCTGCAGCTGCAGGTATTTGATGAAGGAGGGAATGTCTAAGAGCTGGCTCACCTTGCTGTAGTCCTTCTGCTTGATGGCCTGCTCTAACTGCGCGAAGACGGTGCGGACGCTGTCAACGGTATTCTCCGTGAAGGCCTCGTCGTCGGGGTATTTCACGCAGACAGGCATGCCGTAAACCTTGCTCCAGAAGTTGTCGTTAGCGTAGGGACTCTCGCCAGGGCCGTCGTCAACGTCGAGCGAGATGAGGATGCCGCCCTCGTCGCTCACGGCCACGCGGTTCTTGTTCTGCTGCACCTGCTCGGTGAGCTGGTAGAGTCCCTGATAGCTGCCGTTGAGGAACAGCTCGACATAGCGTGTGTGGTTGGTGTAGGGCAGCCCCAACCACTGGCCCATCTCGAAGACAAAGGTGTTCATCATGTCGGTCACGTCGCGATAGTTGGCCAGCAGCACCCAGCTCTTGGCCTTGTCTAAACCTAAGATTTTGTGCTTGGTGTCGAGTTTGATGCGATAGGGCTTCTTGTCGTACCAGAGGAACGAGCTGTTGCCGCGTCCCCGGATGTTGGCGCTGCCGGAATAGTTGGAGAAGGAGCCTTGGGCACCAAGCGAGAGATAGCAAGGCTTGTATTCCTCCCTTGATGTGACGGCCCTGCCGTCGGCTGTGGTCAGATAGAGTTGGAACACCTTGTAGGGATTCTTCGTCTCCGTCAGCGGGTCGTCCTCAAACTTCAGGCTGTCGATGTTGGCACGGAGGAAGGGCACGCCCTGTCCTGCCGTGACATTGAACACCAGAGAGGTGCCGGTGAAGTCAACGTCCTCTATCTCGTCCATGGTGACGGGGAAGTCCCACTGTGCGCCCTCATGGTTGGTATATACATGAACGCGCTTCTGCGCTGACATGTAGTGGCCAACGCAGAGAAAGAGAAGAACGACAAGAAGTCTATGGGCGTTATTCATCATGAATCTGGAATTCGTAGGGGAACTGTCTATAGGTGGGAGACTCTTGTTCTGACCCCGCACTCATCATCACGTCTTCGTGTCTCTCTGGCGCACCCATCACGACAAGGTAGAGGTGCTTCAGCGTCTTACTTTTGGGAACTGCAAATGTGGTGGCATTGACCAGGCTGTAGTAGCTCTCGTCGTCGGTAGTCACGCCCACGAAGCCGTAACGCAGATGGTCGCCCTTGATGCGCAGGCGAAACTCCTTTGATGACAAATTGACTCGCGAGTCGAGCTTGATTGCATTGAAGCCATAGCCCTCAGGCAGTTCCTTGGGGCGCAGCCATCCCGAAGCCGCCTGCTCCAATTCGGTATCGAAAGTACAAGCGTAGGGTCGTGTCTCTTGACGGGCATGGTGGAAGTCGAAGTTCATCAGGTGCTGATAGCCGCGCAGCATCTCGTCGCAGAAAGCCGCCTGTGTCAGGTCGTTCATGCGCTTGTAGGTGACAACGGGGTCTTCGCCCCTCTTGCCCTGTCGAAACAGCTCTGCGATGAACTTCCTGCCATGTTGGTCACTCCACCACTGGAGCACGTAGGGCGAGTGATAGATGTTCTCCATATGGAGATAGGCTTTATGCGTGAGCTTCTTGAATGCCTCGAAGTGATAGTTCTCGTCGGTCAGCCAATTGGGGTTCACCTGCCAGAGCATCCACTGCGAGGCCATCTCGAAGAAGCCGGTGCCGCCCCAGCAGTCGCCGATACTGTCGGCCATGATCTGCGACTGAAACGAGTGCCCCAGCTCGTGAGCCATGCAGTTCATCTTCATGTCCTGTATGCGGTTGGGGGCCACCCAGAGGGCACCGATGAAGTTGTCGTAGGTGCCGCCGTAGGCCGTGCCATCGAGCGAATAGTTCACCATGACCATCATCTTGTAGCTGTCGGCCTTGCTCGGATGTTGAGGGGTGACAAATCCCAGCGTGTCGCGGAAGAAGTGGTAGAACGTCTGCACGCGGTCGCGCAGGTTCGTCAGGTTGAACGACATGTCGTGGCCCTCCAACTGCGGCGGGTTGCTGACGTCGGCACCGAAGCCCCGCTCCCACATAAAGATTAGGTCATCGGTCACGATGCTCCGCTTCAACGACCACTGCAACGTGTCGGCCTCGAGGTCCATGCCCCGCAAGTCCTCTGGTATGTAGAGCTTCTTCTGTGCACAGACCTGACTGCCCACTAACATTGCGGCGACAAGAAATGATAAGCGATAAGTGATGAGTGATAAGTTCATGTCTGTTACATTCTTTTTCTGAGTTGCAAAGGTACGTATTTCCCTTGACGAATCCTAAAACTTTAGGCCAAGATAATAATAAAATCGTCCAATTGGGCGTTATTATTTTGGTATTGCATGATATTTCCATCACTTTGGACTATTTTTTTACAACAAGCGGCGATTTGTATCTACCTTTGTGGCATGAACATCTTAATGACGCATGATATGAAGAAAATCGTGATAGCAGGCCTAATGTCCGTCCTGTTTCTGACGGGCGCATCGGCTGCTGACCGCCGTGACGTTGTGAACGTAGAGAAAGTGAACGTGGAAGTGGCCGTGGGCAATGCGCCACGGCTTCCCTACCAGCTGTGGGTGACCTACGGCGACGGCAGCGGCGAGTACCGACAGGTGAAGTGGCTGAACGCCTCGGAGGCGACGGAACGGGCTGAGGCTAACCCGACTATCAATCCCGTGGGAACAGAATACAGGGTGCGCGGATTCATCATCGGCGACAACAGCACGCCCAACGGCTATCCCGTCTCGGCCGCAGTGAAGGTGGTAGATAATTATGAATTACGAATTACAAATTACGAATTATCATCATCCGCTCGGAATTCGGAATTCTCCCCCGTAGCCGAGCCGCTGCCGTTAGACAAAGTGAGCATCGACGGCGAGAATCGCCTGACGCACAACCGCGACCTTGACATTGACCAGCTCATCAGCCTGCCCGTGAAGCAGCAGCTGTACAACTATCGCGACACCTACGGCCTCTCGACCTACGGCTATCCAGAGAGCGACGGCTGGGACTCGCCCACGACGAAGCTGAAGGGACACGGCTCGGGTCACTACATGTCGGCCATGGCTTTTGCCTTTGCCTGCTGTCAGGATAAGGAGAAGAAAGACATGCTGCGCGGCAACATCACGGAGATGGTTAACGAACTGCGTGCGTGTCAGGAGAAGACGTTTGTATGGAACGAGCAATTGGGCCGCTACTGGGAGGCGCGCGACTTCGCACCTGAGGAGGAGCTGCGCACGATGCAGGGCACATGGGCAGATTTCGATAGCTACAAGCAGCATCCGGAGAAGTACGGCTATGGCTACCTAAATGCCATCCCCGCCCAACACTGCGTATTAATAGAAATGTATCGAGCCTACAATAATGAAAGTTGGGTGTGGGCACCTTACTATTCCGTACACAAGCAACTGGCCGGACTCATCGATATCGCCACCTACATCGACGACAAGGCCGTCAGCGACAAGGCCCTGCTCATTGCCAAGGACATGGGCCTCTGGGTGTGGAACCGCCTGCACTACCGCACCTACGTGAAGAGCGACGGACGGCAGGACGAGCGGCGTGCCAAACCTGGCAACCGCTACGAGATGTGGAACATGTACATCGCCGGAGAGGTGGGTGGCATGGCCGAGTCGTTGGCTCGACTCTCCGAGATGACAGGAACGGAAGAAGAGAAGGCTCGCCTGTTGGAAGCCGCCAACTATTTCGACAGCCCCGCCTTCTTCGACCCGCTGGCTAAGAACGTCGACGCCATCCGCACACGCCACGCCAACCAGCACATCCCGATGGTGACGGGAGCGCTGCGCTCTTATCGTGGCAACCACAACCCATACTACTACAACCTAGCTGAGAACTTCTGGACGATGATTCAGGGGCGCTACCGCTATGCCATGGGCGGCGTGGGCAACGGCGAGATGTTCCGACAGCCCTACTCGCAGATCACCTCCATGTGCACCAACGTCACACACTGGGGAGGACACGAGCAGCAGGAACCCACCATGAACGAGACATGCTGCGCCTACAACCTGGCAAAGCTGACGAAGGATCTGAACTGCTTCAATCCCGACGATGCCCGCTACATGGACTACTACGAGCGCGTGCTCTACAACCAGATCGTCGGCTCGGTCAATCCCCGCCAGTACCAGACCGTCTACCAGTATGCCGTGGGCCTCGATGCCTCGAAGCCCTGGGGCAACGAGACGCCGCAGGCCACCTGCTGTGGCGGCACCGGCGTGGAGAACCATGTGAAATACCAGGAAGCGGCCTACTTCGTCAGCGACAATACCCTTTGGATCGCACTCTATCTGCCCACCACCGCACAATGGGGGCAGAAAGGAGTCACTATCAAGCAGGAGTGTGAGTGGCCTGCCGAGAAGAGCACCATCCGCATCATCCCACGTGTCGGAATTTGGAATTCGAAATTTGGAATGAAACTTCGAGTGCCTTACTGGGCCACCGAGGGCTTCGACGTCAAGCTGAACGGCAAGAGCATCGCCAAGCAATACCAGCCATGCAGCTATGTGGAGATTCCTGCCCGCAAATGGACGGAGAAAGACGTGGTAGAAGTGACGATGCCCTTCACGCGGCACATCGACTTCGGCCCCGACAAGATGGACGGCGACTGGATAGGAGCCTTCATGAACGGACCGTTAGTGATGGCCGCCACGGGGATCAGTACATGGAAAGAGGCCACGGCCGAGCCGGATAAGGACATCAGTGCCTTCATCCCCGACTATGCCGGCGACAGCCATTTGACCCATTACTTCCGCATTAACGTTCCCGCCAGCCCGTTGCCTGCAGGCGATGGCTCCGTCACCGCAATCGACAAGTCCCAGCTGCGCGAGCTCCTGCTCATTGCCAAGAGCCGCAGCGACGAGCAGCAGACCTGGAATGCCCTGATGGTGAAGGTCCCGGAGTACGCACCGTGGGCAAAGCACGGCTTTGACAGGATGAAGGAGCTGCAGACAAAAGCACAGCCCCTGATGGATGCGCCCGACGACCAGTTCACGCAGGAAGAGATAGACAAGACGGCCTCCGCCCTCAACGCGGTCATCAATGCCATGCGCCCCGGCAACCTGCCTGAGCTTGAGGACTTGGACGAGCTGCAGCAGCTGTTAGAGCAGGCCAAGCAACTGCCCGAGGACGATGAAAAGGCCAACCGTGCCATCAGCTATGCCGCTATGGTCATCCGCTATGTCAGCGACGGCAGCGGCACGATGGACATGATTTTGCGTGCTACGAACCAACTGAAAGAAGTCTTAAAATAACGATGAAGACAGCAATAACACTGATGCTGGCCCTCGCTTTAGTGCAAGGGGCTTCAGCACAACAGCAACATGACGGCACCGCCATCAAGGGTGCCTATCAGTGCCCAGCGGCGCAGACCTTGTCGTCGCCAGACGGACAGACTACCGTGACTATCACCGACGGCATCACACTCAGGGTGGAGCGACAGGGTAGAGAACTGGTGACGGTCAAGGCCAACCTTAACGACGTAGATTTTAAGGTGAAGAAAGTCAACACCACCAAGGTGCTTAATCATCAAATCAAGGCCCCCTTCTACCGCCAGCCGCAGTTCGACGATGTCTACCGTCAGGCCATTGTGCTGATCGACCGTGAGATGATGATGGAGGTGCGCGCCTATAACGAGGGCGTGGCCTACCAATTCCTTACCACACGCAAGGGTGAGACTGTTATTCAGGGCGAGACTGCGGTCTTCACTTTTCCCGAAGACTCAAAGGCATGGCTCTCGTACACTACCAACCCTGAAAAGCCTTACGCCATGGCGTTTCAGAACACCTACCATGAGACACATTTGGTTGATGCACGGCCACTGCCCGCTTTCTTGCCAGCCACCGTGGAGAGCGGCAACGTGAAGGTGACGATTCTTGAAAGCGACCTGCGCAGCTATCCCGGCATGTTCGTCAAGGCCGATGGCAACAGCCTGACCGCAGAGTTTGCCAAATACCCCAAGCGCATGGATTACTACCGCTGGCGCAACATGAGCTACGTGGCCGAGACAGAGGACTTCATCGCAAAGAGCACCGGGGCACGGGCATATCCCTGGCGTGTGATGGCCATCACGGAGAAAGACACGGAGATGCCGACGAACAATCTGGTCTATGCGCTGGCCGCTCCCAACGAGATTGGCGACACTGAGTGGATCAAGCCCGGCAAAGTGGCATGGGACTGGTGGAACGACTGGAATCTGCGTGGTGTAGATTTCAAGGCCGGCATCAACACACGTACCTATCAGTATTATATTGACTTTGCAGCCAGCAACAAGATTCCGTATGTGGTACTCGACGAAGGGTGGTATGACTCCGACAAGGGCGACATCATGAATCCCATCGCCGATATCGACCTGCAGGGATTGATCGACTACGGAAAGGAGAGAGGTGTGAGTATTGTGCTATGGACTGTGTTCAACGTTCTTGACGAACACTTGCAGGAAGCCTGCGAGAAATACGCCAAGATGGGAATAAAAGGCTGGAAGATAGACTTTCTGGACCGCAACGACCAAACGGCGGTGGAAATGGCTGAAAGACTTGCCGGAACCTGTGCGCAATACAAACTATTCGTAGACTATCACGGCTACTTCACTCCCACGGGTATGAACCGCACATATCCCAATATCCTGAACTACGAGAGCGTCTTCGGTATGGAGGAGTGCCGCTGGGCGAAGAAAGAGACCGACATGCCGCGCTACAACGTCACCTTTCCCTTCATCCGCATGATGGCCGGCAGCGTGGACTTCACGCCTGGTGCCATGCGCAACGGTACGAAGGACAACTGGGTGGAGTGTTATCAGAATCCGGTGTCGATGGGTACACGCTGTCATCAGGCCGCCTGCTACGTCGTTCACGACTCGCCGTTCACCATGCTCTGCGACGCTCCTACCAACTATGAAAAGGAACCAGACTACACGTCGTTCATCGCCACAATTCCCGATGAATGGGATGAGACGCGCGTCCTGCAGGGTGAGATAGGAAAGTACATCGTCACGGCCCGTCGCAAGGGTGACACATGGTATGTGGGCGGCCAGACCAACTGGGATGCTCGCAATGTGACTCTTGTCCTAGATTTTCTGAAGACCGAACAACGCTATACGAGCACACTGTTGTGCGACGGCATCAATGCCGACCATAACGCTGAAGACTACCGACGTGAGGTCTCTCTGGTGGATGCCAACAGCAGCCTGCCTATTAACCTGGCTTCTGGCGGTGGCTTCGTCGTGCAACTCCAACCTTACCCTGTCAGCAGCAAGGTGACGGCAGTGCCACAGGACAAGGGTATTCCCGATTTCTACAAGAAATATGCCGAGGCTGATGGACTCTATGTGACCTCATCAGATAAGGTTAGTGATGAGGCACTGCAGCAGGCCTGTAACATCATGGCACTGATGCTTCTGAAACGTCCCGACATAAAGAAATGTATGGCTGACCGCGGCTGCCATGTTATGATTATCGGTCAGAAGGAGAATACCTGCGACCTGCCGGAGTTCGCACATATCTGCGACACGCCAGAGCATATTGCTTACTGGAATAAACGTGCCCGCGGCTTTGGCGGTGCACCGGAAGACGACCTCTCGGCCAGCTGCGGCGAAGAAAACCTGCTGGCCTTGTCGGGTGACAAATACGATGGTGAGAATATCCTTATCCATGAGTTCTCACACCTCATACATACCATTGGTATACGGGGTGTGGAACCCGATTTCGATCGTCGCCTTGATACCGTCATGCAACATGCCCGCGAAAACGGCCTGTGGAAAGACACCTATGCACTGACCGACCGCTATGAGTATTTCGCAGAATGCACACAGTCGTTCTTCAACTGCAACAAATATGTGAGCCCTACCAACGGCATACACAACGATGTGAACCGTCGTGAGAAATTGAAGGCCTACGACCCCATGATATATGCCTTGCTCTGCGAGTATTTCCCTGAGATTGACATCCCGATAAAAAATATCGTCCATCAATAAGTCTTTTCCCTCATTAAAACCGTTCAAGAATAACTTCATTTACCAAAACAATGAAAAAAAAAGTTGTCTTTTTCTCTTTCCTCATTTCTTATTCCACATTTAGTACTGCTCAAACGGGCTATCCCATCACCCCCGTGCCCTTCACCGCCGTCAAGGTGACGCCTGGCACGTTCTGGGGACAGCGCCTTGAGGCATCGCGCAATGTCACTGTGCCCCTCGCTTTCTCCAAATGCGAGAGTGAGGGCCGCTACAAGAATTTCGAGAACGCCACCGCTCACATGGCTGACCCATCGAAGGTGTTCAAGGTGAACGGCGTGGGCTACTCCTTCGACGACACCGACCCTTACAAGACCCTTGAGGGTGCCGCCTACATCCTGCAGACCTATCCCGACAAGAAGTTAGAAGCCTACTGCGATTCCGTCATCGACATCATTGGCAAGGCACAGGAGCCTGATGGCTATCTCTATACCGCACGCACGCAGAATCCTGCCGACCCGCACCACTGGGCTGGCGATCGCCGTTGGGTGAAGGAGGAGGACCTCTCACACGAGCTTTACAACCTCGGCCACATGGTGGAGGGCGCCGTAGCCTACTGGCAGGCCACGGGAAAGCGCAAATTCTTTGACATCGCCTGCCGCTATGCCGACGTGGCCTGCAAAGAGGTCGGTCCTAACGCAGGACAGATGTGCGTTGTGCCAGGCCATCAGATTGCCGAGATGGCGATGGCCCGCCTTTACCTGGCTACGGGCGAGAAGCGCTACCTCAACTTCGCCAAATTCCTGCTCGACTATCGTGGAAAGACGGAAATCAAGAATGGATACAGCCAAAGCCATCAGCCTGTCGTCGACCAGAACGAGGCCGTCGGTCACGCCGTCCGCGCTGCCTATATGTATGCCGGCATGGCCGACGTGGCAGCACTCACAGGCGACCAAAGCTACATTGACGCCATCGACCGCATCTGGGATAACATCGTTAGCAAGAAACTCTACATCACCGGCGGTATCGGAGCCACGGCTTCGGGCGAGGCCTTCGGCAAGAACTACGAGCTGCCCAACATGAGCGCCTACTGCGAGACCTGCGCCGCCATCGGCAATGTCTATGTCAACTACCGCCTCTTCCTGCTGCACGGCGAATCGAAATACTATGACGTGCTGGAGCGCACCCTCTACAACGGGCTCATCAGCGGCGTGTCGTTGCAGGGCGATGGTTTCTTCTATCCCAACCCCTTGGAGTCGATGGGCCAGCACCAGCGGCAGGCATGGTTCGGCTGCGCCTGCTGCCCGAGCAACATTTGCCGCTTCATCCCCTCGTTACCCGGCTATGTCTATGCTGTAAAGGGCCATGCGCTGTATGTCAACCTTTTCCTATCGAACAAGGCGACGCTCAATGTCGGAGGCAAAAAGGTAACCTTAAGCCAAAAGACGAACTACCCGTGGGACGGCGACATTGAGATAAGCATCGACAAGACGGCCCTCAAGGAGGAGATGACCCTTCAGATTCGTATTCCTGGCTGGGTGCGTGGTAAGGTGGTGCCCTCCGACCTCTACACCTATTCTGACAACAAACGACTTGGCTATACCGTCTCCGTCAACGGCAACCGTGTTCGCGCCATTGACCTGGAACGGGGCTACTTTTCTATCACACGCAAATGGAAGAAGGGCGACAAGGTGGAGGTTCACTTCGACATGGAGCCTCGCACCGTGCGTGCAAACAACAAGGTGGAGGCCGACCGCGGCATGGTTGCCATAGAGCGCGGACCGCTGGTCTACTGCGCTGAACATCCCGACAACAGTTTCGACATCATGGGCGCGCTGCTCAACCAAGCGCCGGCGTTCAATATTGGCCGTGGAGAGGTGTCTGGCACGCAGATAGTGACGCTAACGACTGATGCACAGACGCTCAGCTTCGACAAGCAGGGCAAGCTGCAGACTTCAGACCAGAAACTGACGCTCATCCCGTATTATGCTTGGTGTCATAGGGGCAGCGGCAAAATGCGCGTGTGGCTGCCGCAGGATCTCAACGCCACCACGCCGTCACAGCCCGCCACGCTGGCATCGGAGAGCAAGATAACATCATCGAGCAATGTGCCTGCCTTGTCGAGCGTCAACGACCGCCTCATACCACGCGACGAAAACGACCGCTCCATTCCCTACACGCATTGGTGGCCCAAGAAGGGCGTCACCGAGTGGATTTGCTATGAACTGCCGCAGGAGTCCAGCGTACAGAGCTGTACCGTCTACTGGTTCGATGATGGTCCCTGGGGTGGCTGCCGCGTGCCCAAGTCGTGGCGCATCCTCTATCAGGACGCACAAGGCCAGTGGCAGCCCGTGGAGGGCACCGACCGCTATCCCACCGACAAGGGAGCGCCCTGCATCGTCAACTTCGCTCCCGTCACGACCAAGGCCCTCCGCCTCGAGGTGACGCTGCCCGACGACAACGCCGCAGGATTGTTTGAGTGGATAGTAAGATGATGCCCCGCCCCAGAGCAACCACGATTTTTATCATCATTTTTATTTTCACAAATCATAACTCTATAAGCGAGTCCTTGTTTCATCTCTGAAACTATGGGAAAGCTCGACTGACGACCCTGATAAACGGCAATAAAATGATATTGGGATATGAATCGCTTTGAACTTAACCTGAATATTGCACACTAAAAATAAAAATGTGAGGATTTTTAACACTATTTCTTTGGTAATCAGAGAGAAAAAGTGTTACTTTTGTAGTGCCTAATTACAAAAACTCCTCACAATGTGCAAAGATAGTCATTTTTCAGTTACCAACCAAGAGAATCCGGAGAAAATTCTTCTCCGCAGTGTAATAAATCTTCCTATCGAGGCCAGAATGTACAGTATGGTGCTCTCTGGCTTCGGTGGCATTCCGATGCTCAGGCAGGAGGCTGATCACCTGTCGATAGCCAGGCAGCTGTCATCCTGTATCGTTGACCGCCGCAGGAAATACCTTGTCCGCCACTCTTTGGAAGAGCTCATCATGACTCGCATCCTCCAGATATGCCTTGGCTATGAGGACTTGAACGACTGCGACCGCAACCTCAAGGAAGCGCTGATGAAGCTGGCTGTGAACGGCGACGCCCGTGAGAAGGACATCTGCTCCTCGGCGACGATGTGCCGTTTCGAGAACTCCGTGACCGAAGAGGACCTTGTGCGCATCCAGGAGCTGTTCGTCACGATGTTCATCCTCTCCTACAAGGGCAAGGCTCCCAGCCACATCATCCTCGACTGCGACGATACGGACATCGACACCTACGGCAAGCAGGAGCAGACCATCTTCAACACCTACTACGACAGTTTCTGCTTCATGCCGCTGATGGTGTTCGAGGTCTATAGCGGGCGTCTGATCCTTCCGCTGCTGAAGCCCGGTCGGAGGAACAAGACGGCCAACGTCTCCGATACGCTGCAGTGGCTCATCACCACCATACGTGCCGCATGGCCCGACACCACCATCACCGTCCGCGGCGACAGCCACTTCTGCTCCCACGAGCTGATGGATTGGGTGGGCCTCACGCTCCAGCGCAAGGTGCTCTTCGTCACAGGCCTTGCCGCCAACAGCGTCCTGATGGACAAGCCGGTAGTGAAGCAGCTCATGGAGAAAGTGCGCCATGACTACGGGATGTTCAGGCATCCAGTCCGGGAGTACGGCGAGTTCTTCTACAAGGCAGGCTCGTGGACGCTTCCGCAGCGGGTCGTGGTCAAGGTTGAGATGACAAAGATGGGCGGGCAGCCAAACATCCGGTTCATCGTGAGCAACATCCGCAGCGTCGATGCCAGGGGACTCTACGAGACCACCTACTGCCAGCGCGGCAAGGACGAGCTGTACATACGGCATTTCAAGGAGGGGGTGAAGGGCGACCGTCTCTCCTGCCACAGCTTCAATGCCAACCGCCTGCGCATCTTCCTGCACGGCATGGCCTACAACCTGATGCTCTCCTTCAGTGACAGGGCACTCAAGGGGACGGGGCTTGAGAATGCCGAGCTTCTCACCATACGCGAAAGGCTGCTCCTCACCGCCGTATCGATCAAGGTAAGAAAGACGAAGGTCGTCATCGACTATCCGAAGCACCATCCGATGAAAAAGGAGCTCTGCCATGCGCTGAGATTCTACGAACAGGCGGCATAAAGACCGGACATCAGCCACACGGATTCATTGATGTCACGCCAAGCGTGACACAGGGAACTGTGCCGTAAAGCCAAAATAAGCGCCATTCCTCCTCTCTTGGGATGGTCCGTGAGGGGGAGTACGGCAGCACACCAAGATAATCGGAGGACAAATCTGTCAACATTTCAGAAACGGGGACTGTCCCTGCCCCATACTCCAAGCCAAGTGGGGGGGAAGGCAACTATTATGAAATATACAGGTTAAGAACATCAATTATTTGTTTTTCGCTGAACGATTCCCGACATTCATTGAACAAATTTGTTGGGGGCGTTGGTTCTTATTACCTTTGCGACGGTTAAATCAAACAAAATGGATATGAAGATAAAATATTTAATCGTCATTTCTACGCTTCTTTTGTCTGGAAGCCTGATGGGGCAGGAGCAAAAGCCTGACAGACAAGACTCTAAGGCAATGAGACCCAAGGGGATTGGGCTGACTGAGGAACAGATGACCGCGAAGATGGTCAGCGAACTGGAATTGGACGAAAAGCAGCAGAAGAAGGTGGCAAAACTAAACAAAAAGTACAAGACGCTTCTCGAAGGAGAGCAGATGCCGGAGTTTAACGGCCAGCGGCCATCCATGGGACAGGGTGGCAGGCCAGGAGGCAGGCCCAATGCAAACTTTGGCGGTGGACGTCCTGGCGGCAT
>JAEEQH010000060.1 GCA_016285245.1 Prevotella sp. | reverse complement strand
GCTCCATGTCTTGAGCAAAACAGAATTGGCTTAACCTGTTGATTATCAGTCAAATAACTTGCATATGTCAGATATTTTTCGTACCTTTATAGCTGAAAATCAATCACTTGAATTCAGCTATGCCGAAGCGAAAATACGCCGTAAGACTCACAGAAAAGGAGCGCGAAGAGCTCAGGTCTATTGTCTCCAAAGGTAAAAGTGCATCACGGACCATAAAACGTGCCCATGTTTTACTGCGCCTCGATAGTAATGCCGATGCAAAATGTGCCATCGATGAGCTGGACAGAGTTCTGGGTATATCCAGAACCACCGTCAACAATATATTAAAGGACTACCAGAGAAGGGGTATAGAGTGCATCTGGCGCAAGAAGCGCGACACCCCTCCTGTCAAAGGGAAGATAACGGGCGACGTGGAAGCCCACCTGATAGCACTCGCCTGTCATGCACCTCCTGAAGGTTACTGCAAATGGACGCTGAGGCTGTTGTCAGAAAGAATGGTACAGATGAATTACATAGACAGCATAAGCCACACCACGGTCGGAAAGGTCCTGAGGGAGAATGACCTGAAACCGCATCTGGTCGAGGAATGGTGCATCCCCAAGGAGCAAAGCGCGGATTTTGCAGCCTGCATGGAGGATGTGCTGGAAGTCTACAGCCGTCCGTATGACGAGCGGTATCCCGTTGTCTGCATGGACGAAAAGCCTCTGCAGCTGTTGGGTGAAGCCCGCAAGGGGCGTCGCAAGAGCAACGGCGCCATGATTCAGGACAGTGAGTACGTCCGTAATGGTACATGCAGCATATTCCTGTTTACGGAGCCACTTGCAGGTTTCCGCCATGCCAAAGCCTTGGAGCACAGGACGAAGGTTGACTGGGCAGGACAAATGAAATGGCTCGCAGATGAGATATACCCTGATGCCGAGAGGATAATAATGGTGTGCGACAACCTGAACACGCACGACAAGAGCTCGTTCTACGAGGCATTCCCACCAGCGGAAGCATTGAGGCTTGCCAAACGGTTCGAGTTCCACTATACCCCCAAGCATGGCAGCTGGCTCGACATTGCAGAAATAGAGCTGTCCGCACTGTCAAAACAATGTCTCGGGAAAAGAAGGATTGACAATCTGGATGACCTGAATGCGGAACTGGAGAAATGGCATACCGATAGGAACAACAGGCAGAAGGGAGTAGACTGGCAGTTTACGAATGAAGAGGCAAGGGTTAAACTAAAACACTTGTACCCTTTAGTCAACTTTTAGACTTTACAGACTACTAGGTATGAGAAATATCTTATTTATAGTTAACAACTGATTGTAATATGTAGGGAATTTGCTATCTTCGTGCCAAAATTCAAAAACGACAGAAATGTTCATACCCGATAAAATAACGAGATTATGAAGATAATAGACGATAACTTAATGAATGGATTGGCCGAGGAAGCCAAGAAGTCGCCGAGACTGAGGAAGAACTACAACTTCCATCAGAGCCTTCAGGACAAGTGTCACCGATTCCTCAATGCGTTGGAGCCGGGGACTTTTATTCCTGTTCATCACCATCCCGACAAGGACGAGACCTTTGTGATACTGAGGGGGAAAGTCCGCGTGACGACCTACAATGACGAGGGCGAGATTGTGGAATCGTGTGTCATCAGCCAGGAGAGTGGCCGCTATGGTGTGGACATTCCCCAGGACGTCTGGCACGGGCTGGAGTGTCTGGAGCCGAGCGTCCTGCTGGAGTGTAAGGCGGGACCCTTCGTAGAGCACGAAGTGGACGGGATTTTGGAAACAAAACCCACGAAGGACATCTATCTCGCTGGCGGTTGCTTCTGGGGAACGGAGCATTACTTCAAGCAGATTGAAGGCGTGGCCATCACGGAAGTGGGATTCGCCAATGGACACATGGAGAACCCGACGTACAAAGAGGTCTATACCGACCGGACAGGCTTCGCAGAGACGGTCTTTGTGAGGTTCTATCCCGATGTAGTCAGCCTCGAATTCCTGTTGCAGATGTTTTTCAAGGCTATCGACCCGACGAGTCTCAACAAGCAGGGACACGACGAGGGCACGCGCTATCGTACTGGCGTCTACTATGCTGACCCAGCGGATTTGCCTGTCATTGAAAAGGTCTTTGCTGAAGAGCAGAAGCACTACGAGCAACCCTTAGTCGTTGAGAGACTGCCTTTGCAGAACTTCTATACCGCCGAAGAGTACCATCAGGACTACCTCGACAAGAATCCCGACGGCTACTGCCACCTCCCTCTGTCGCTATTCGAGTTCGCCAAACAAGCTAAGGAGAAAAGATGATTCGGATTGTCAGAGAAGCGCAACCATCGGACATGGCTGATATTATGACAGTCATGGTATATTCAGCAGCATCAGCACGGCTTCACCTAGCCTCTGGACACGGCCAAAGCGGATAGACGTGGCCCATCTTCTCCTTCACGTGCAAGCGGACATCCACGCCTGCAGCCTTCATCTTATCGTAGGTTTTGACGATATCCGTATAAACCCAAAACGGCCCTAACGACCGATTTGGGTTTATACCATTTTCTTTGCCTGATCTTGTGCCTCAATGACCTTGTCGCACCACTGGTCGAATTCGGGGTCTTCCACTTGCAGCTCGGGGTGAGCGAGTATGTAATCCACACAGCGGCGGACGCCTTCGTCGAAGCGCGTCGTGGCCTGGAATCCTGGGACGGCACGCTTCAGCTTCGTGCAGTCGAAGATGACCGTTGCCGCCTTGTCGCCGATGAGGTTGCCCTCCAGGTCGTAATCGGCGGGGCAGACGGCAGCCAGGAAGTCGGAGGCGACGTGATAGAGTTTTGGCGTGACGTTCAATGCTTGGCCGACGCACTCATAGATTTGATTCCACGTCAGACTCTCGTCGCTCATGATCTGGAAAGCTTCGCCGATGGCCTTCGGATTGCCCAGCAGGCCGATGAAACCGCGGGCGAAGTCCTCGTTCCACGTCAGCGTCCACAGCGAAGAACCGTCGCCATGCACCAGCACGGGCTTGCCCTCCAGCATCCGCTTCATCACGGGCCAGTTGCCTTTCGGTCCGTGGATGCTGACGGGGATGCTACGCTCACAATAGGTGTGCGAGGGGCGCACGATGGTCACTGGGAATCCGTTGTCGCGATACTCCCGCATCAGTAGCTCCTCGCAGGCAATCTTGTTGCGCGAATACTGCCAGTAAGGATTAGCCAACGCAGTACCCTCGGTGATATACGGACTACGTACCGGCTTCGCGTAGGCTGAGGCCGACGAGATATAGACATACTGCCGCGTGCGTCCGCGGAAGAGCCGGATGTCGCGCTCCACCTGCTCCGGCACGAAGCCGATGAACTCGCAGACGGCATCGAACTGCGCGTCGCCCAAACCGGCGAGCACGCTGTCCGTGTCGTCGATGTCGGCAATCACCTGTTTCACAATCCCTGGCACCTCTTGCTTGCGCGTGCCACGGTTCAGCAGCCACAGCTCGTGTCCGCTCGCTGCCAACTGTCGGGTGATGGCACTGCTAATCGTGCCGGTGCCCCCAATCATGAGAATCTTCATCATGCGTCAATGTTTAGGTATCATTATTATGTTTACGTCGGATTACTTCCTTCCTGTCCGGCTGTTGAAGTTGATGCGGACGC
>JAEEQH010000059.1 GCA_016285245.1 Prevotella sp. | reverse complement strand
GGTCGTACAAATATGCCCGCCGTCAGTGGAACCTCGTCGACAACAAGGACCTCTGCTATCACTGGCTCGGCGACTTCGACCGTGAGATGCTGAAGGTCATCAAGTCGCAGAAGAACTTCCAGGATACCCCTGTCACCGAGATCTGGCACGACGACGGCGACCAGGTGCTGTGCTTCATGCGTGGTGACCTCGTCTTCGTCTTCAACTTCTCGCCGACACGTTCTTATACCGATTACGGTTTCCTTGTGCCCACTGGCAGCTATGAGGTGGTGCTCAACACCGACGCCAAGGAGTTTGGTGGTAATGGCTTTGCCGACGATACAGTAACCCACCTGACGAACTACGACCCGCTCTATGTTAACGACAACAAAGAGTGGCTCAAGCTGTATATCCCTGCCCGTTCGGCCGTGGTACTGAAGAAGAATTGAAGTTCTTTGAAGAATTGAAGTGATGAGATTCAATAATTCGCGAAGAGGTGATAGCGGCATCGTCGTCAGGGCGGTGTCCGCTATTGTCTTTCTTGCCTTCTGTGTGCTGTGGTTGTACTGCTTCCAGTCTGATATGCTGGCCGTGGCACAACACACGCTCAGCGGCGGCATTACCCATTACGACCGCACCATCGGCACGGTGATTATCACGGTTGCCCTGTGGCTGTTGCAGCTGTTTGTCTATAAGCTGTTGCCCCTACGCAACCACCTGCACACGTTGACCTACTTCCCCTCGATGCTGGCACTGGCCCTGCTGGGCGTTGTCAGCGGCAGTCGGGGTGTCAGCCTGTGGTGGCTCGTGCTGCCCTTGTTCCTCCTGATTGTATGGGCTTTCTTTGCATGGACGATATGCCGTATGCTGAAGTACGAGAACAAGGTACGCGCCCATCTCTTCTCGCGTTGTATGTGGGTCAACCTGGTGGTCATGGCCGTCATGATTATGGGCGTTACGGTCGCAGCCAACACCAATGCCGTCTATCATTACCGTGCCCGGATGGAGTCGCAACTCTCCGAACGGCGCTTGTCCGACGCCCTGACAACAGGCGAGAATTCGCTAGAGAGTGATTACAGCCTGACGATGCTCCGCGCTTATGCCTTGTCGCGTAGCGGTGAGCTGGCCGACCGTCTCTTCCAGTATCCTGTCGTAGGCAGCAGCGCCGACCTTGTGCCTGCTACTGCCGACAGCCGTTCCCGTGCCCTGCGCTATCCCCATGACAGCATCTATGCCCATCTTGGTGCCATTCCGCGTCCAGGTATGACCACGCGCCGCTATCTGGCAGCCCTTGAACATGGTCATCAGGCGACAGCGGCCGTCCGCGACTACGTGCTCTGCGGCCTTCTCATCGACCGCGATCTCGACGGCTTCGCGCGTACCATTTCTAAATACTACGAGGTGTCGGACAGCATGTCACTACCGCGTCACTACCGCGAGGCGCTGGTGCTCTACACCCATCAGCGTGCTCATCCTCACTTGGTGTACCACCATGCCGTTACCGACGAGGACTACCAGAACCTCCAGGAGCTTGAGGCGAAGTATGCTGACGCTAATGAGCGGAAGATCCGTGTCCTTGAGAATTACTTCGGCTCCTACTGGTACTATTTTAAGTATATGAAGTAAACAAAAATTGTTTTCATGGAGAAGGATATATATATATTAGGTATAGAGTCCAGCTGCGACGATACGTCAGCAGCCGTGCTGAAGAACGGCGTGCTGCTCAGCAACGTGACGGCCTCGCAGGCCGTCCACGAGGCTTATGGCGGCGTGGTGCCTGAGCTGGCATCACGGGCCCACCAGCAGAATGTGTTACCTGTGGTCGACCAGGCGCTGAAGCGTGCCGGCGTCACGAAGGAACAGCTGTCGGCGGTGGCCTTTACCCGTGGCCCGGGACTCATGGGGTCTCTGCTCGTCGGCGTCAACTTCGCCAAGGGCTTTGCACGCTCGCTGGGCATCCCCCTGATTGACGTGAACCACCTGCAAGGCCATGTGATGGCACACTTCATTGATGGTGGAGATGGCGATTTCAATCCCCCGCCATATCCCTTTCTCTGCCTCCTCGTCAGCGGCGGTAACTCTCAGATTGTCAAGGTGAACGCTTACAACGACATGGAAGTGCTGGGACAGACCATCGACGATGCTGCTGGTGAGGCTATCGACAAGTGCTCGAAGGTGATGGGACTGGGTTATCCCGGTGGTCCCATCATTGACCGTCTGGCACGTCAGGGCAATCCGAAGGCCTACCAATTTGCCGAGCCGAATATCCCCGGCCTCGACTATAGCTTTTCGGGGCTGAAAACCTCGTTCCTCTACTCGCTACAGAAGTGGGTGGCCGACGACCCCGACTTCATTGAGAAACATAAGGAGGACATTGCTGCCTCGCTGGAGTGGACCATCGTCGACATCCTGATGAAGAAGCTGAAGCGTGCCGTCAAGGAGACGGGTATCACTCATGTTGCCGTGGCCGGTGGCGTCAGCGCGAACAACGGGTTGCGCAATGCGTTCTATGATGCCGAGAAGCGCTACCGCTGGACCATCTACATCCCGAAGTTCAGCTATACCACGGACAATGCGGCGATGATTGGCATTGTGGGCTACTACAAGTATCTGGACAAGGAATTCTGTCCAATCGATGCCCCTGCCTTTTCGAAAGTAACGTTCAAATAGTTAATTGTAAAATTGTACATTGTGCACATTCAAATTGTACATTGTACATTGTAAATAGTAAATATAACGATGGATTTTGAAAGTAAGATTGTAAGCAGAGAGATTAGCGAGATGCTGTGGGACATGGAGAAGACGGTGGCTACTGCCGAGAGCTGTACTGGCGGTCGCATAGCCGAGGCGCTGATGGCTGTTCCCGGTGCATCAAAGTATTTCAAGGGCGGCATCATCTCCTATGTCAACGAGATTAAGGAGTCGCTGCTGGGCGTCAGCCACGAACTGCTCGAGGAGAAGACGGCCGTCTGTGAAGAGGTAGCCATCGCCATGGTCCAGGGTGCCTGCCGCCAGTTGAATACCAACTACGCCATTGCCGCTACGGGCTTTGCCGGCCCTACCGGCGGTACGAAGGAGATACCCGTTGGCACCATTTGGCTGGCCTGTGGCAATGCCGATCGTGTGGTGACTATCAAGGTCGAGGAGGACCATGGCCGCGACATCAACTTGGCCATCGCTACGAATCGTGCGATGACGATGTTTTTGGACTACCTGAAGCAGGAATATACGCCAAAAGAGGAGTTGGAAGGTTAAAAAATATTAAGAGTTACCTATTTCTTATTTCTCGTTTCATATTTCTCAGTAAAAAGTAGTACCTTTGCACCCTGTTTGGAATAAGTATCTCAAAAGTACACACAATTAAAGTAGATAGAAATGTCTAAGGTTTGTCAAATTACAGGAAAGAAGGCACAGATAGGTTGCAATGTGTCTCACTCAAAGCACCGCACCAAGAGAAGCTTTGACGTCAACCTCTTCAGCAAGAAGTTCTACTATGTAGAGGAGGATTGCTGGATTCAGTTGAAGATTAGCGCCGCTGGTCTTCGTATGATTAACAAGGTAGGTCTTGACGCTGCATTGAAGCAGGCTGTTGCCAACGGATATGTGGATTGGAAGGACATTAAAGTGATAGGAGACTAACGACCATGGCAAGCAAGAAAGCAAAGGGTAACCGTGTCCAGGTAATTCTGGAGTGCACCGAGATCAAGAACAGTGGTATGCCCGGCACAAGCCGTTACATCACCACGAAGAATCGTAAGAATACGCCTGAGCGTATGGAGCTGATGAAGTATAACCCCATCCTGAAGAAGATGACTCTTCACAAGGAAATTAAATAATAACGACTGAAGTATGGCAAAGAAAACCGTTGCTACC
>JAEEQH010000015.1 GCA_016285245.1 Prevotella sp. | reverse complement strand
ACATTTCGCATTTCCGTTTAATCTGAAATTTTAAAGCTGGCATATTTTCGTCCTTTTAATATGTATTAATCCGTATAAGTATTTTTAAGTTGCATCTCATCGCCAATTAAGTCGTGTCGCAAATATGACGCAAAATTACGGTAAAAATCCGAAAATAGCAAGAAATGAAACAAAGTTTAACAATAACAAAAAGTGGTGTAACCACTTGGATTACACCACTTTCTTATGATATTCTTATCGTTGCTTATCTTTTCTTACTTCACCTCCTCGAAGTCGGCGTCCTGGACGTCGTCGTTGGAGCTCGACTGGCTCTGCTGACCACCCTGGAAGCCTGCGCCGGCATTGGGATCGGCACCGGGCTGGGCACCAGCCTGCTGGTACATCTTCTGGGAAGCGGCCTGCATGACGTTGTTCAGGTTGTTGATGGCGTTGTCGATGCTAGCGATGTCGCCGCTCTTATGGGCGTCCTTCAGCTGCTGGACGGCCTGCTCGACGTTAGCCTTGTCGGCACCGAGCTTGTCGCCATTCTCGTTGAGGAACGTCTCGGTCTGGAAGATCATCGAGTCGGCCTGGTTCAGCTTGTCGACGCGCTCGCGCTCCTTCTTGTCGTTCTCGGCGTTCTGCTCTGCCTCGGCCTTCATGCGGTTGATCTCGTCCTGCGACAGTCCGCTGCTGGCCTCGATGCGGATGGCCTGCTCCTTGCCGGTGGCCTTGTCCTTGGCGCTGACCTTCAGGATGCCGTTGGCATCGATGTCGAAGGTCACCTCAATCTGAGGCACGCCACGACGTGCGGGAGCGATGCCAGTGAGGTTGAACTGTCCGATGGACTTGTTCTGGTTGGCCATGGGGCGCTCGCCTTGGAGAACGTGGATGGTCACCTCGGTCTGGTTGTCTGCAGCCGTCGAGAAGGTCTCGCTCTTCTTGCAGGGGATGGTGGTGTTAGCCTCGATGAGCTTGGTCATCACACCGCCGAGGGTCTCGATACCCAGTGTCAGCGGCGTCACGTCGAGCAGGACGATGTCGCCCACGCCACCTTCCTTGTTCAGGATGGCACCCTGGATGCTGGCACCCACGGCCACCACCTCGTCGGGGTTCACGCCCTTCGAGGGCTCCTTGCCGAAGTAGTTCTTCACGAGTGTCTGCACGGCGGGGATACGGCTGGAGCCGCCCACGAGGATCACCTCGTCGATGTCGGCTGTATTCAGACCAGCGTCTGCGATAGCCTTCTGGCAGGGAGCCAGACAAGCCTGGATGAGCTCATGAGCCAGCTGCTCGAACTTAGCACGTGTGAGGGTCTTCACCAGGTGCTTGGGCACGCCGCCGACGGGCATGATGTAGGGGAGGTTGATCTCCGTCGATGTGCTCGACGACAGTTCGATCTTGGCCTTCTCGGCAGCCTCCTTCAGACGCTGCATAGCCATCGGGTCGGCCTTCAGGTCGGCACCCTCGTCGTTCTTGAACTCCTGTACGAGCCAGTCGATGATGACCTGGTCGAAGTCGTCGCCGCCGAGGTGGGTGTCACCATTGGTCGAGAGCACCTCGAACACGCCGCCGCCGAACTCCAGGATAGAGATATCGAACGTACCGCCGCCGAGGTCGAAGACGGCAATCTTCATGTCCTTGTTGGCCTTGTCGACACCATAGGCCAGAGCGGCTGCCGTGGGCTCGTTGACGATACGGCGCACGTTGAGGCCTGCAATCTGTCCGGCCTCCTTCGTTGCCTGACGCTGTGAGTCCGAGAAGTAGGCGGGCACGGTGATGACGGCGTCGGTGACTTCCTGTCCGAGGTAGTCCTCGGCGGTCTTCTTCATCTTCTGCAGCACCATGGCCGAGATTTCCTGCGGCGTGTACTTGCGGCCGTCGATGTCGACGCGGGGGTAGCCCCCCTCGTTCACTACAGTATAAGGTACGCGCGAGATCTCCTTCTCTGTCTGCTGCCAGTTCTCACCCATGAAGCGCTTGATGCTGTACACCGTCTTCTTCGGGTTGGTGATGGCCTGACGCTTGGCGGGGTCGCCAATCTTGCGCTCACCGTTCTCTACGAAGCCAACGACGGAGGGGGTCGTACGCTTGCCCTCGCTGTTGGCAATCACTACGGGCTCGTTACCTTCGAACACGGCAACGCAGCTGTTGGTAGTTCCTAAGTCAATTCCAATAATCTTTCCCATAATTGTATCTATTTTTTAGTTAATAATGCATGAAATGTCGTTGAAGAAATAGCAAACGATGTGCCAAAAATACTTTTTTTTCATAAAAATGACGCTTTGTCACGACATTTTGGCACAAGTATGGAAATTATTTATTAATTTTGCAGGCAGAATCATTAAAAAACGCGTTGATATGAGACGACACATTCTAACTTTGGGCCTGACGTTTGCCATGATGGCAGGCTATGCACAGACCGCGAATGATTACATCGTGAAGACGAAGGGCGTGGAGACACCTGTCGTGACACCTGCCGCAACCGCCGATGCACCTGAGGTGCAGAGTGCTAGCCAGCCTGTCGACTTTGTCGGCAAGAATTTCAAGTACTACAGCCTGTGCGAGTGGAAAGAAGGTTTCCGCTTCATGGTGCTGCCCGAGAAGTACGACCTGATTGTGAAGACCTTCACCGAT
Source organism: Prevotella sp. (assembly GCA_016285245.1). Lineage (GTDB taxonomy): Bacteria > Bacteroidota > Bacteroidia > Bacteroidales > Bacteroidaceae > Prevotella. The sequence continues at coordinate 65,078 of JAEEQH010000015.1, read as the reverse complement.
GCCGCCACTAAGAAGGAGGTGAGCAGCCTGCCCCTGCGCTACCATATTATGGTCTACAAGGGCCATGGTAAGTCTGACGAAGTGCATGAGTGCATCAACTTCTACGACGAGACCAATGGCAAGAACTACTATTACGAGATTCCCAGCGGTACGTTCGAGGACTACTGCTACGCCAAGACGGGTGTGCCTACGCTGGCATACCTCGGGGATGTGGACACTGCCCGTGATAAGCTGATTGGCAAGACGCTGGTGACGAGGACCACCACTTACCGCGTTGACACCGATGCCGAGAGCGATGGCTATAGGGAGGTTCATGTGTCTACGGGTCAGGAGGTGAAAGTGGTAAAGGTCGGTGTCGGCACGCGCAGTTTCCCTGTGAAGATTATCGTCGAGGACGCCGCTGGCAACCAGTTCTACCAGAACGTCGCCCTGTCGAAGACGAACAGCGGTATGCGTGACGACGAGTTCTCGACATTTGACAATGCCCGCTATGCCTTCTACGGCTCGTTCAACCTCCAGGATGACGTAATGGCAGTCTCCAGCAATCCTGCTGACTATATCGGCAAGACCCTCCATACAAAGTTCGTGACAGGCATGATTACCAAGGGTGACGGCCGTGAGCGTACTGTTAACGTGCCTAAGATGACGACGTTCACCGTCGACAACCTGACACCGCTGCGTGGCAGTAAGTATGTCACTTTGTCACTCACGGAGATTGAGTCGCGCCGTGCTTACTTCAAGAATGTCACTTTCGAGTACAATGAGGATGCCACCGACGAGACCGCCAAGAAGGATGAGTTCTTCGGTTATATCTTTGCCATGGGCGAGGGTGCCGAGCGCGAGACGAGTCAGGCTGCCCGTGCTGCTATCCGTGCCGGACGTGTCATTGCCGGTATGACTGAGGACGAGGTTCAGCTGGCTGTCGGCGAGCCCGATGATAGACAGACGGATCCCAATGGCCTCTACCGCTGGATCTACGACCGCTCGAAGGGTAAGGTGCTGGTGGTACATTTCGGACGTAACGGTCTGGTGCAGAAGTACACCACCGATACCAAGAAGAATACGCAGAGCAAGGCTAAATCCTCGAATAATCCCAGCTGGATGAACCGTCCGGGTACGCCGCTGACGGATTAGCCCAACATACTACATACAAAAAATCCCGCCAATTGGCGGGATTTTTTGTAGTCTGTCAATGGCTTAATTGTCGGCGATGGCGGCCATGATCTTGGCCTCGAGCTCCTCGCAGAGCTCCGGATTGTCGCTCAGCAGTTCCTTGACGGCATCGCGGCCCTGTGCCAGCTTCTGGTCGCCGTAGCTGAACCATGAGCCGCTCTTCTTGATGATACCGAACTCCGTGCCGAGGTCTACGATCTCGCCGATCTTCGAGATGCCCTCGCCGAAAGTGATCTCGAACTCCGCCTTGCGGAACGGGGGAGCCACCTTGTTCTTCACCACCTTTACACGTACCTGGTTGCCGATGACGTTGTCGCCGTCCTTGATGGTCGTCACCTTACGGATGTCGAGGCGCACCGATGCGTAGAACTTCAGGGCGTTGCCGCCAGTCGTCGTCTCGGGGTTGCCGAACATCACACCAATCTTCTCGCGCAGCTGGTTGATGAAGATACACGTGGTGTTGGTCTTCGCGATGGTGCCGGTGAGCTTGCGCAGGGCCTGCGACATCAGGCGGGCGTGTAGTCCGACGGCGCTGTCGCCCATATCGCCCTCAATCTCCTTTTTCGGCGTAAGGGCGGCCACGGAGTCGACGACGACGATGTCGACGGCGCTCGAGCGAATCAGCTGGTCGGCAATCTCCAGGGCCTGCTCGCCGTTGTCGGGCTGGGCGATGTAGAGGTTGTTGACGTCGACGCCCAGATGCTCGGCATAGAAACGGTCGAAGGCGTGCTCGGCGTCGATGAAGGCGGCGATGCCACCGGCTTTCTGTGCCTCGGCGATGGCGTGGATGGCCAGCGTCGTCTTACCGCTGGACTCCGGACCGTAAATCTCGATGATGCGTCCCTTGGGGTAGCCGCCCACGCCGAGTGCGGCGTTGAGGCCTATCGAGCCCGTGGGTATCACCTCGACGTTCTCTATCTTTTCGTCGCCCATCTTCATGATGCTACCCTTGCCGAAGTCCTTCTCGATCTTCGCCATGGCCGCCTGCAGGGCTTTCATCTTCTCCTGTTGCGGGGTCAGCTGCTCCGCATTCTCTTCTTTCTTTGCCATAGTCTTTGTTTTTTCGTTATTTCGTATTTTCGTTATTTCGTATTTTCGTTATTTCGTATTTTCGTTATTTCGTTATAACGTTATATCGTTATGTAGAAGTTATAACTCCAGGTCGCCGTCGTGGATCTCGTGCCACGGCAGGCCCTGCTTGTTCAGCTGCTCCATGAACGGATCGGGGTCGAACTCCTCGACGTTGTAGACGCCGGGCTTCTTCCACAGCCCTTTACAGAACATCATGGCACCGATCATGGCGGGCACGCCGGTGGTGTAGCTGACGCCCTGCATCCCCGTCTCCTCGTAGGCGGCGCGGTGCGAGCAGTTGTTATATATATAATAGGTGTGCTCCTTGCCGTCGTTGCCGATGCCACGGATGCGGCAGCCGATGCTGGTCTCGCCCTCGTAGTTTTCGCCGAGGTCCTGCGGGTTGGGCAGCACGGCCTTCAGGAACTGCAGGGGCACGATCTTGACCTTGACGGTGCCGGTACCGTCGGCCAATGGGGCCTCGTACACCACCTCGTCGATGCGGCTCATGCCGATGTTCTGTATCACCTCGAGGTGCTTCAGGTACTGCTGACCGAAGGTCATCCAGAAGCGGGCGCGCTTAATCGTCGGGTAGTTGATGACCAGCGACTCTATCTCCTCGTGGTGCAGCAGGTAGCTGTCACGCGGTCCGATGTTGGGGTAGGTGAGGTCCTGGTGTATCTCCAGCGGCTCGGTCTCCACCCATTTGCCGTCCTCCCAGTAGAGGCCCTTCTGGGTAATCTCGCGGATGTTGATCTCGGGGTTGAAGTTCGTGGCGAAGGCCTTGTGGTGGTCGCCGGCGTTACAGTCGACGATGTCCAGGTACTGTATCTCCTTGAAATGGTGCTTGGCAGCGTAGGCCGTATAGATGCTGGTCACGCCGGGGTCGAAGCCGCAGCCGAGGATGGCCGTCAGACCAGCCTCGCGGAAGCGCTCGCGGTAGGCCCACTGCCAGGAGTACTCGAAGTGTGCCTCGTCCTTCGGCTCGTAGTTGGCGGTGTCCAGATACGAGCAGCCACAGGCCAGACAGGCCTCCATGATCGTCAGGTCCTGGTAGGGCAGGGCGAGGTTGATGACCAGCTCGGGCTTGAAGTCGTTGAAGAGCGCCTTCAGCTGTTCCACGTCGTCGGCATCGACCTGGGCGGTGCGAATAGACCCACCCCCGGCCCCTCCCTGTGAGGGAGGGGAGTAAATGCCTTTGGCTTTCAAGGCCTCAACGATGGCGTCGCATTTCTCCTTGCGGCGGCTGGCAATCATGAACTCTGTAAATACGTCAGCGTTCTGAGCTATCTTGAACGCTGCCACGGTGGCGACGCCTCCGGCGCCAATCATAAGTACTCTTGACATATTTCAGAAATATTTTTGTTTGTTGTTATTCATTCGTGCAAAGTTACGAAACTTTTTCGAGACGGCGAAAAAAAACGCCCATTTCTTTCGCCGCAAATGAAAAATCATAAATCTCGGCGCAATTATCATAATTCGTGGCTGACTCTCAGTTATTTCCCCTACCTTTGCAGCGTCAATCCAACATAACCGGAATTATAACACAAACTACTGACTAATATATTAAGATGAATCATGAAGCAAAAAGCCGATGCTGTGAAGCATCGGCTTTTTGTTGGTAAAAGGAATCTAGCAGGGACGCTTCTTCGGGAGCTTGAAGACGTCCTGCACCTCCTTCATCTGCTCGGCGGTCATGCCGTCGGGCTCAGAGCCCATGGCACGGGCACACATATAGATGTTGGCGGCCTTGCAGAGCACGTCCGTCTGGTCGAAGGCGTCCATGATGTCCTGACCGACGGCGACGGTGCCGTGCTTCTCCCACATCACCACGTCGTGGGTCTTGATCTGCTCCAGCGTGGCCTCGGCCAAGGCTACCGACGACGGCAGGGCGTAGGGCACGATGCCGATGCCGAGGGGTGCAAAGGCCAGCGTCTCGGGAATCATCGACCACAGCACACGCGTCATCTCGTCGCCCTTCAGGAAGCGCTGTATGTGGCTCATCGCCACCAGCTCGATGGGGTGGGTGTGGAGCGTGGCCTTGTAGCACGAGCCCGTCTCCAGCAGGTAGTTCTGCAGGGCGAGGTGCGTGGGCAGCTCGCTGGTGGGCACGACGTTCACGTCGGCGATGACCTCGTACGACGCGCAGTCGTCGAGGATGCGGATGATGCTTCCGTTCTCCATGGGCTCACGGGCGAGGTCGCGCATACGCTTGCCCGTCCCCTTACAATAGAAATACTTGCCTTTCAGCTGGGGCAGCGTCATGCCTATCGGCCTCACTTCCGAGATGGCCTTCATGGCGCGGCACTCGTCGTCCATGTACTCGGTGACGTTCACGGTGATGTTACCGCCGTTACGCTCTGCCCATCCTTTCTCCCAGAGGTATCCTGTCACCTCTGCTATCTGATATACTACCGCTTTCAACTCCTCGCGGCCTTCTAAAATCGATTTCATATTTTCTTCTTGTTTCGTTATGACGTTATAACGTTATATCGTTATGACGACTGAGCTTTAATAATTCTCTCCGTAGCGCTCCTTCGTGATCTGCTCCAGCGACTTGCCGCGGGTGTTCGGCATACCGATGAGACCCACCACCAGGGCGATGAGCAGCAGCGCTACCATGCAGTAGGCGGCAATGGTAAAGCCCTCGCCGTTCTCACCGTAGATGAAGGTGAAGACAAGGCCCCAGACGGCCGACAGACCGCGGACGATGAAGAACATCAGACCCTGGGCGCCGGCGCGGAACTTCGCGGGGAACAGCTCCGAGCCCCAGAGGGCGTAGAATATCTGGACGGAACTACCATTGTTGACACCCCACAGAATGGTGAAGACCCAGATGCCGGCGATGCTCGTGATGCTGCCGCCGATGACGAGGATCCAGGCCGTCAGCGCGGCTGCCAGACCGAAGACATAGAAGAAACGGTGGGCAACCTTATCGACGAAGAAGGAGATAAGCAGGGTGGTGACAACCACGAATACCCAGCTGATGCAGCTCAGCATGTTGGCCATCTCGTTGCTCAGGCCGCCGGCGGTCTCGTAGACGTGGGGCATGAAGAAGCCCATCACCGAGGCCACGAGGTTCCACGTCAGGTAGATGGTAGCCAGGAAGGCGACGGTCTTCACCGCCGTCTTGTTGGTGAACAGCAGCTTGATGTTGTCAACGATACTGCTCTTGTCCTCGGCTTTCTGTGCCGTGAACTCGGCACTCTCCTCGAGCTGTCGCTGCAGCGTCCAGGCGATGAAGGCCACGATGAAGAGGGTGGCGAAGACCACGCGCGAGGAGAACACCTCGACGGCTGCCTGTGCGGCGTCGGCGCCGATGATGGCGTGGGCCAGCGACTCTACGGGACCGTAGAGCAGTCCGCCCGGTGCCAGCAGCATACCGAAGAAGAGGATGAACATCGGACCGAGTCCCCACGACATCTGCGAGATGCAGATGTTACGGCCGCGGTTGTGTACCTCCGACGACTCAGAGATGTACGTCCACGAAGCGGGCACGCCGATGCCGACGCTGATGCCCGTGACGAGGAAGCCCGCCAGCAGCATGGGGTAGCTCATCGACAGCATGACGATGAGCACGCCCGTCATATAGACCAGCAGGTTATAGGTGAAGATGAACTTACGACCGAACTTGTCGGCCAGGAAGCCACCGATGATAGCGCCGATGGCGGCACCTAGGGCGTTGGCGCTCAGGGCGTTGAGCCATCCCAGATGCATCTCCGACAGTCCCAGGTAGTTCTGCCACAGCGTGATGCCGCTGGAGCCGGCGACGATGGCGCCGGCATCCAGGTAATTGTTCAGAGACACGGCGAGCGTGCTCTTCAAACTTCCGCTTTTTGCCATATTCGTTATTACGTTATATCGTTATTACGTGATGACGAGTCCTTTATCGGCAAACGATGTCGCACTCAACATTCAGGATCTTAGCCACCTTCAGGATGGTGTCGATGTGGTGACCCACGGCGGCGGCCATGTGGTGCGTCGGACCGGCCTCGCTCCACTTGTTGACGAACTCACGGCACGGCAGCGAGAACTTCGTGCGCATATTCGTGTCGCCGAACATGAAGATCTCGCCCTCCTCGTTCACACCCTCAGCGACGACGAACTTGAAGACGCCGTTCTTGTCCTGCGTGATGGCGAGGTAGGTGACGGGACCCGTCGGCGGGTAGAACTGTGTCAGGTAGCCGCCGCCGGTCTTGCCGTGGAACACAGGGACAATCTTCATCGTCGGCTTCTTGGCCTGCGAGATGTCGAAGTCGCCGGAGCCGCTGTGGCCGATGATGCAGATGTCCTTCGGGAAGTCGATGGAGTACATCTCGGCCAGGGTGCCCGTGCCGCTGATGGTCTTCAGGATCGACATCGCCATGGCCACCTTCATGTCGCCCTCGACGGCACAGGCGGTGTGCTGCTTGATGAGCATCGAGAACGCGGGGATGAGCATCGAGTCGAGCTTACCGGCTACACCCTGGGCAAAGCCGGCGTAGTGCGAGGCAATCATGCCCAGCTGCTCGTCCTTCACCCACTGTTCGAAGGCGACGACGTACTTCGCCATGTCCCACACCTTCTCCACGGTGCCGCCACCCTCGATGTCAAACGTGTCGAGGATGTCCTGCGCCTTCGCGCGGATGGCGGCCTCGTCGGTGATGTTGTCGGCGATGGCCCACATCTGCTCCCAGTCAAACTGCTTCGTGTAGACGAACAGACGGTGGTAGAGGTTCGTCTCGTCGATGTACAGGTCCATCATGCCTGGGTACGGACGGCCTATCTGGGCGATGTTCGTGTCGCGGAAACGGCGGCGCACCTGGGCGGCGCGGCACCAGTCCTCAATCTCGCGCTGCACCTCGGGGTCGCCACCCTCGACGACGCCGGTGATGACAGCCGAGCGCTTGCCCGCACGGTTCAGGTCGGCCACCATCTCGCCGATGGCACCGCAGGCGTACAGCTCGCCGAGCCATGTGGGGATGTCGGTCTTTGCGTAGTCCGGTGCCAGCTTCTTCTGCACGTTCACGATGACCACGGGGACATCGAGGTCGCGCACGGCGGGCAGCATATTATAAGAGGTGCAGTAGGTGAGCATCTGCAGGATGACGAGGTCGACGTCGGCGGCGCGGAACTTGTCGCCAGCCTGCATCGACTGCTCCTTCGTGGTCACCATGCCGCCGTCGACAATCTCGATCGTCGCCGGCAGCGTCTTCTTGAACGCCTCGTACTGAGCCTCAAACTCAGGGACGAGCTGTGGGAACTGCGGCAGGTATGCCTGCAGTGCAATGGAGAACACGCCTACGCGTGCCTTGGTCTCAACTAATGGTTTTGCCATAACATTATTATTATTACGTATTATAATTATCTTGTATTTATTAAACAAAAATCTTCAAAAATCAGACACAAATGATACTCTTCATATAAGGGAATCCTTCCTGGTTACATAACTGTAGGTCTTGGAATATGGATTATATATGTATCGTTCAGAGACTAATTGTTGTGAATCGCCAAAATTGATAAGAATGCCAGTAAAGGAGTCGGTAATCCGAAGGTAGTTGAAAAGTTGTCCTCGATGGTCGCTATTCAGTTCTGATACCGCCTTGATCTCGACGATAATGTCTTCGTAACATACGAAATCTGCTATATATTCTTTCTTTAATGTCTGGCCGTGAAAAAACATCTGCATACGCTTTTCTCTCTCCCATGGGATACCCTTCTCGTTACAGACGATGGAAAGACACTCCTGATAGATGGGCTCAGAATAACCAAAACCCAGTTCGTTGTATACATCCATAGCAGCGCCAATGATTTGATACATCTTGTTGAGACAATCCTTCCTGTCCAGTATCTTCACGTTATAATTGTGTTATATTAGGGTTCTTTTTTTGTTAGATTTTTGTAGATTTTTGTTTAAGTCACTCTTTTTGTCCTTCATCTACACCTTCTTTTTTTGTTAGATTTTTGTAGATTTTTGTTTAAGTCACTCTTTTTTGTTTATTATGTTCAGATATTTCTCGTACGCCCGGTCCCAAGCGTGACGGTCTGCCGTCGGGTGATAGGCCACCATGTCCACGCTCGCAGCGATGATCCGCCGCATCTCCCAGATGTCGCTCACGTCGCCGCTGGCCTTCGCCTGGAGCATGATGTTGCCGATGGCCGTGCACTCCTGTGGGCCCGCCAGCACCTCCACGCCCAGCGCGTCCGCCGTGAACTGGTTCAGGTACTTGTTCAGCGACCCGCCACCGATGATGTGCAGCACGCTATTCTCCTGCTCCTTGCTCCTTGCTCCTTGCTCCTCTACAAACTCCTTAATCCACCCGAACACCTGCCGGTACCGCAGCGCCAGCGAGTCGAAGATGCAGCGGCATATTTCGCCAGGCGTCTCCGGCACGGGCTGCCCCGTCTCCCGGCAGTACGTCTGTATCGCCTCGATCATGCTCGGCGGATTGGCAAACGCCGCGTCGTCGGGGTTGATGATGCTCCGGAACGCCTCCACCTCCATCGCCGCTGCCTGCAGCTCCTGATGTGAAAGAGCCGCCTCCCATTCCTTCCTACAGCGCTCGTAGAGCCACATGCCGCAGATGTTCTTCAGGAAGCGCGTCGTACCCTCGATGCCGCCCTCGTTGGTGAAGTTCAGCTCGTACGACCGGTCGTTGATGATGGCCTCGCGCGTCTCGATGCCCATCAGGCTCCACGTGCCGCTGCTCAGGTAGGCGAAATGCTCGTCCTTGGCAGGCACGGCAGCCACCGCCGAACCCGTGTCGTGGCCGGCGACGGCGACGACGGGCACGGGGCCCAGGCCGGTCATCCGCTGCACCTCCTCCGTTAGCACACCGATCACGGTGCCCGGCTGTACCATGCGGCCGAAGTGGCTGCGCGTCAGTCCCACGCTCTCGAGGAGCCGCTCGCTGAGGTCGCCCGTCCGGGGGTCGAGCATCTGCGATGTCGAGGCGATGGTGTACTCGCACACCGCCTCGCCCGTCAGCATCCAGCTCAGCGCGTCGGGCACGAACAGTATCTTCTTGGCCATCTTCATGGCGCTGTTGCCGTCCTGCTGCATGGCGTAGAGCTGGAACAGCGAGTTGAAGTTCATGAACTGGATGCCGGTGATGTCGTAGACCTCGCGTCGCGAAACCACGTCGCGCAGGTACTCCTCCATCCGTCCGAAGGTGTGCGGGTCGCGGTAGGCCATCGGGTTGCGCAGCAGCGCGCCGTCGTCGCCGACGAACACGAAGTCCACGCCCCACGTGTCGATGCCTATCGAGGTCAGCGTGATGCCACGCCGCGCCACCTCCTTCAGACCGCGAATCATCTCGAAGTACAGGGCGTAGATGTCCCAGTAGAAGTGGCCGCCCGTCTCTATGAGGTTGTTCGGAAACCGTGTCAGCTCCTCCTGCTCCAGCACGTAGCCCTCGCCCTTTGGCGACGGTACGAGGCTGCCCAAGATGGTGCGCCCGGAGGTCGCTCCGAGGTCCACGGCAAAGTAGTATCTGTCTTGTTTCATCAGTTTATGCTTTGTTTCAGTAACCTTAGTTCTAAGTTTCCGTGTGCAAAGGTAGAAAGAACCCCGCAAACGTGACATCACTATTTGATAATCTCTCTACTTTTTTTGATTGAGGCCACCGAACAGAAATGCTTCATGCCCCGTATAACAAGAATGCATAATTATCCGTATATCTATGCACGAAAAGATGACCTTTAGCGCGCTAAAGGTCACCCTTTCGTCGCTAAAGGTCACCTTTAGAATCGTAAAGACCACCTTTTCGCCGCTAAAGGTCACCTTTTCCGGAAACAGGGAAACGAATATAGAATTGTTGGTATTTTTAAGAAACAAATTACTCCAATTGACCTTAATTTTTCTAATCAAAATTTCGAAATGAATATTTATACTCCCTGTCTCCCAATGTTATTTTGGAAAACAATAAGCAACAATAATCAAGAATTACGTTCAACAATTAAAAATAAAGTAATATTTGCAATTGTTGGAATCAATTATTTCTCATTCTTTCCAATTCTTTTCATTAAAGAAATTAGGATCAATTATTCAAATTCTTTGCAAGCAAAGCGGCAAAGCCGAGCGCGTTTCTAGATAAACAAAGAATTCGTTTCCAGAAAAACCACCCATTTGTTTCCTGGAGCCCTCGCGCGCGTGTATATAGTACTGAAACAAGAAAATAACCCGCTTATCCCGCTTATCCCACACCCAGCCCCAGAATGCTTAGGTGTAAGATAAGCGGGATAAGCGGGATAATTTCCGCTTTCCCTATCATAATACGTGCGCGCGTATATGTGCGCATACGTTGGAACCCGATAAATGCCCCCAAAGTCACAGGTTAGGTGCAGGATCTGTCATTTATCCCGCACCTAATCTGCTCTCACGCAGAGTCGCAGAGGACGCTGAGTTGTGCGCAGAGGGATAAATCCACAAAAATTTGGAGGATTCAAGGATTATTCGTAACTTTGCGCCATAAAAACCACATCATGGACGTTGCCTTTTTACTGGACAAGTACTTCAAAGAGAAAGAAAACATCTCGATAGACGTGTTTGACGCCCAGACGTTAAACGCGGTATATAGAAATGTTGTCAGTGCCATGACCTCTCATCTTGAGATAGAAATCAGCGTGCTACAGGCCCTGAGCTATTGTCTCTATGAGATGATGGACAACGTACATATCCATTCCGGCAAGCCGTTGGGCACAGCCATGACCCAGTTCGACAACGTACAAAAGACATTGCGCATATTGATAGCTGACGACGGGATGGGAATCCGGGAGTCGCTTGCAGAAAACACGAAATATCGGGACATCACCGAGGCAGAAGCCCTGAAGCTATGCTTAGAGGACCGCATCACCGATGGCAAGGGTATGGGGTTCGGGTTATACACCACCTCACGGCTCATCGCCAGTATCGGCAAGGAGTTCATCCTACATTCTGGCACTCACAAGCTTATCATCAAGGACGGCAACACCACAATCATTGAGAACGGCTTCTGGCAAGGAACGCTCATCTATATGGAAATCGGGACAAGCGAGGAGATTGACGCTAACCAGATTGTTGATCACCGCACCGATGTCGCTGAGGAATATAACGAAGCATTTGTAGAAACGGGAGAATTGGAATCGCTATGGTAGAGTTTAAGTTCATAGAGTACGGTACGGATTTCGGGACTCGCGATATGGGGCAAAAACTCCGCGCGAAGCTTTTGCCGCTGATCAACGGCGATGAAAAAGTGGTGCTTGATTTCACAGGCGTCAATGTGGTGACCAACTCCTTTGCTGACGAGTGCATTGCGAAGCTTCTCCTGGAAATGCCTTTGGCAGAATTGAAGCGCCGCACAACATTCCGCGGACTGAATCCGTTGGCCGAGCGTAGCGTCTTGGTAGCGCTTCAGCGCAGGTATAAAGTTCTATCGGGCAACTGACCTGACCGCCTCTTCGGAGTGGTCAATGTCTAAGGAGCCAAGGAGTCAAAGGAGGGTGCGCGGCTTTTTCTCACGCAGAGGCGCAGAGGGCGCTGAGTTGTGCGCAGAGTAGCATCAATTTCCTCACGCAGAGACACGGAGTTTCACAGAGAAGATGTTCTCCCGCAAGCCACTCATGGAGTACACAGAAGATTTGTGTTCAATTTGCGACAGATTTTTGTTCCAAACTCATTTCGTAAGGGGCAAGGGGCATGGAGCAAGAGGTTAGTCTATCCCCTTCAATGCCGCTTCTCCCCTCAGTCTTTCTACGTTTATCTTTCTATTCTCTTGTCCCTTGCCCCTTGCTCCTTGCCCCTCTATGAGCTCCTTTTCTCCTTAGACGATTATCACTCCGCGGAGTGCCATCTGTGTGACAAACAACAACGGCGACAGTAGTTGCCTACTGCCGCCGTTGTCTATTGATAGTCGTTACGACTTGCGTTTCTTATTCATCGTAGTCGTCATCGTAGTCCCACTTGCTGCGGCGAGAATCGGCCTCTCCTGGAGGAGTCTCATTCTCTTCGTCAGTTGCCTGAGTAATACCCGTATTCGTTTCTACGCCAAGAGTAACTTTGCCTGATGTGGCAAGGATGGGCTGCAAGTGGGTGATCGTTATGTGAGTGGCAGGAGCCATATATGCTTTTTTCTTCATAGTCTTTTCCCTTTTAATGTGTTTGTACTAATTCTTATGGCCTGTTGCCTGTCACTTAATAGAAATCTTTTTGCCGTTCTGGATGTAAAGTCCCTTCTTCGGAGCCTTCACCTCCTGACCGTTCAGATTGTAGATCTTACCATCAGCGGCACCAGCGACTGTGAGTCCCTCGATGTTCGTGGCTTCAATGCCATCAATGAAGAACTTCTCGATGCGGGCCTCAGAAGTTGCTTTTGCCTTAATATAGGCACGCGTACCCTTGATGGTTGTTGTGCCCTTACTCCTGTACAACTTGTTCGAGCTGAGGAAGTAGTCACCCTCGGCAATGGTCGTAGAAGCTGCGTATGTACCAACGAAGTCGAAGTTCGTACCAGCAACCTTAGCCTCACCTGCCTTGATGTTCACGTCACTGAAACTATAGGATGTTCCTGCCGTAGAAGTTCTCAGAAGAACCGGTGTGTTCGCAGCAATTGCAGCACTTGAAGCTAATGTAAAGTTAACGGTCGAATTGCCGGTGTTGCCATCAGCCGCTTCGCTATAATTGGCAATCTCAGTATCGCTACCGAAGGCTGCTTTCGTCTCAGTGTCGGTCAGGCTGAACGGCAGGAAGATGGTGTTCCAGATGCCAGTTTCTCCTTTTGCTTTAATGGTACGCTTCAGCGTGACGTTAGCGTTCTCAATGTCGTTCTCATAGACAGACGCTGCTTCATTCTCGTCGATGGTCACTGCGATAGCGGTGCCATAGTAGTAGAGATGGAAGTTATCCCAGATAACCCAGTCAGACCAAGTTTCACACTTGAAGCCGATTGTCAAATTACCGTCGGCAGCCAAAAGCGTCGGCACCTCGCTGGTGTAGAAGGGTTGGTGGGTAAGAGGATTCTCTTCCTGGAACCAATAATATGAAGCAGACATACCATTCGGCCAATATTTACCATTTTCATTTTTTTCTCCATTAGTATCACCCATATCAGGCTTGCCTGCGATAAGAGATGTAGTGCTATACTCGGAGTTGATGTCCTTAATCGGCTGGCTTCCGTCACCGCAGAAGAGATAGGTCTTGTCAGTCACATTTGCGTCATCGTGACGGGCGAAACCCTGAAGTGTTACTTTATAAGTACCCTTCTGCATATTGGCGATAGTCTGGCTCAATGTGAACTGTTTGTGGTAAGCTTCGAAGTTGTGAGTAGAAATTCTCAACTCTTTTGCACCAGCCCATTGGTTTGCAGGTGCTTCTGGATAATTAACTGTCCATCCTGTCGGATTATCTGCTGTACCTTCAGTGAAGTGCGGATTCACAATCATAAATGTCAGGTCGAAACACTCGTTGTTAGTGGGTTCAGCCGTCGTGGCGTATGTCACCATAGCTTCCTTCAGCGTTGTTGTGGCTGTGGTGATGGCATCAGCCGTCATAGCAGCCTCGACTGCAGTATTCTGTGTGCTGATGGCAGATGCCAGGGTGGCGTTCTCTTCGGCGTTATTTGTAGAAACGGCGACGAGATCATCAGCATAGGGTTTCAGTTCCTTCCAAGCTGCATATGGGTCAACAAGGGCCAGGGCAGCCGCTATGGCCTCGTTGAGGTGCTGAGTAGCTGTATTAAATTGGTCTGCAGATCCTTCTGAAATATCGTTGATTGAGATACTATTCTGTAAGTTTGAATAAGCAGCATCGGGAATAGAACCCTCTTCAATAGCATGTGCTTCGGCAAGCGCTACTTTAAGTGCGGCCTCGGCAACTTCCACATCGGTCAACTCACGCAGATAGTATAGTTCGAAGTTATCAAAATAAAGCGTCTTGTCTGTATCGTCGCTCTTCACTGCTATGTTAAGCTTATTATCTGTGATGGTGACGTTGAGCGTATTATCCGTATACTTAGCATCACTGAAAGCATATGATGCTATCTGTTGAGTAGTGACATCGCCCGTATTGGTCAAAATGGCCACCGATTCATTGTTTGCCCATAATGTTGCGGTACCTGTGGTGCAGCCCTGCATCTTCAGTTGGTAGACACCATTAGGAATATTTTCGATAGCCTGATAGACATTGGCTGCATTGTTATGAACCATTGCATTGAAGTTTGGGTTGTCACCACCTCTTGTGTAGTCGCCTGTCCAGCCTTTCTTATGATTACGGCTGAAGTTGGCATCATTTATATAATGGGTGGCATCGGCAGGATCCTCAGGAGTGGCTGTGGCAAATAGTGCGTCACGATTTTCTTTTGAGACGAAGTACCACTGTGCCAATGTGCTATTAGCGTTGATGGCTGTGTTGTCTACGATGGCACCTGTTGCCTTTGCTTTAGCGGTGACAAAGGCCGAACCATTAGCATTAGAGATGCTATACTTACCGTTGCCCAAAGCTGTAATGTAGAATGACGTGCTTGCAGCATCTATGTATGTACCGTCGAAAAAGTGTTTGTTACCATTTTCAGTTTTACTGTCTAAAGTGTATTTTCCATCAGATGCAGCAACGGTGAAGGGGATGCCATGCTTAATAATTGAGGCTCGAGTACCCCAATCGTTGGCACCGCCCAAGTATTCACCTGTGGCAGCATTGAGGATGTAGAACTCGCCAGCGGCAATCTCACTGTAGTAGGCAGGAGCAGCGGCAGGAGTCACATCGGCAACTGTGATGGTAGCGGTAGCTGTGACATTGTCAGCGGCATTGGCAGATGCGGTGATGGTGGCAGTACCAACGCCAACAGCAGTTATTTTTCCATTGATGTCTACAGTAGCAACATTATTATTGCTTGATGTCCAAGAAACACTCTTGTCGTTAGCATTGTTGGGCAAGATGGTGGGGACAAGAGTCTTTGTCCCATATATGGTCAAATTGACAGAAGACTCATCGAGAGAGATACTTTCAGGTAATGTATTAGCATCAATCTCTTCCTGAGTAAGCTTGCGTGTGTAATTCAGCTTCACATTGTCAAAAACGAACCAGCGAGCGGCGATTGGGGTAGTGGTGTTTTTGGTTCCAACTATCAAACGACCATTAAACACAAGAACTTCATCTGTTGTGTAGGTATTTAGAGTTGTTCCTTCCTCAGTAACAAGAGCTACTTCTTCGTTATTTGAAGAACCATAGACACAACAAGTGGACGAGAATGTTGTATAGTTGCCGCCTTCATCATTTAAGGAATTATACATGTCTGCGCTGATGGTATAAGCGCCATTGGGCAGTCCAGTCAATTCCTGATAGATGTTAAAAGAAGCCTGTCCACGGTCGCTGGCGTTTCCGGCCCAATATTCCATATGCGAGCCGCCCTGAATAGCACAGTTGCCACCGTATGGAGTATCTTTTGTCCAGCCATCAGTATTCCCACTATCGAAATCAGAATTGACTAAATATACTTTTGTCAAATCAAAAGATTTCCCTTCATTGACAGTTACGGAGGTTACAAATGAATTGGCGGCTTCACGAAGTTTATTAATCGCAACGGAAACTTCTTCGGTCGTGGTGGCTGTAGCGATAGAAGATTCTGCTGCGCTTATATCGAGGGTTGCCTCTCCCGTATACACAGTAGCATCGTCATCAATACTTTCAACGGCATTCTTTATGTCATAGTAGTCATATTTGATAGTCTTCTTTAAAGTGCATAGTGTAAAATAAGTCGGGTCATCGTACTTTGCTGTATTTGCATCTTTTAGATACTTACCAGTTCCAATATTTTTAATTGCGAACTTACCGTCAGTGTTGGGAATCAATTCCCAAACAGCACCGTTCACAATATCTTGACCATTCGTCTTATTTGTTTTTCCGATTGAGAAACAACGGTCACCAGTTGCTGGCTGCGAGTTGAAGTAGCCGTTGTTGCTGTTTCCCCATACAGCATAAACGCTACCATCAGGCTTATATGTACGAAGATAAAAACTATTATCACTGTATCCTGCATCCGTGATAACCTCTAGTTTAAAGGAATAACTTTGGGCTTTCATAGCATCAAAATACGGTTGATAGGCCATGTCTTGATTACTTGGAAAACAAAAAGCTTTACCTTCTGTTTCATTTACGATGGAGAAAATTTTCCCATCTAAGTCACTAATGGTCGCAAATCTTTGCTCAATTTCACAGGCTTGGCCCCACACAGAATTACTCCCCCCAACCAATAGGGCGAGAGCGGCGAAAAAGAGTTTTAGTTTTCTCATACTTTCGATTGTTTTGTTAGTAATTTATTACGGTTTTATGTTATTTGTCTTCACTCCAAGGAGCCTGGCGAGTAAGTGCGGCTCCGTCGCTAATAGACTGTAGAATATACGTTGGCAAATTTACGGAAAGAAATTGGAATAGCCAAGGCTATGGGGAGAAATTAGAAAGAATTAACACTAGCGCACACAGATTAATACTACGACCACAGATTACACGGATTTAACGGATTCGTTTTCTCACGCTGAGGCGATGATTTATTCTCACACGGAGGCGCAGAGGACACGGAGTGTTGGGAACAAAAATCTATCGCAAATATGACACAAATCTTCTATTTTACAGACACAAAGCCAGATAATTATTAAGAAACAAATCACCATAATAAGCATAATTTGACCATAATGATAAATAAAATTACGGAACAATTATGATAATTACGGAAATTAGTTTCCAAGAAAGACACTTCTCTGTGGGACTCCGTGTCTCCGTGTGAGAACAGAAAATCGGGGGGAGTGTCAGATTTCCGGCGGATTTTTGTCCGTGTTTGAAAAGAAAGTGTTACCTTTGCCGCCGCAATCTGGAAACGAAGACAACAACAACTAATAATACAACAATTATGTCAACACTTACATTGATGATTGTCATCGTCTTCTGCATAGGCTATCTGTGCATAGCCCTGGAGAGCGTGACAAGAGTAAACAAGGCAGCCGTGGCGCTGCTGATGTGCGTGGGCTGCTGGACGCTGCTCATGCTGGCCCCCGGGGCGTACTACCCCGAGGTGGCGGACGAGGGTGTGCTGCACCACATCGCCGAGGTGATAGAACACCATCTGGGCGATGCCGGCGGAACGCTGTTCTTCCTGATGGGCGCGATGACCATTGTGGAGATCGTCGACTCGAACGGCGGCTTCAACTTCGTGCGCGACACCATCAAGACGCGCTCCAAGCGGAAGCTGATGTGGAGGGTGGCGTTCATGACGTTCTTCCTCTCGGCTATCCTCGACAACCTGACGACGTCGATCGTGATGATTATGGTGCTGCGCAAGCTGGTGCAGGCCCGTGAGGACCGGCTCATCTATGCCGCGCTGGTGGTGATATCGGCGAATAGCGGCGGCGCCTTCTCGCCCATCGGCGACGTGACGACGATCATGCTTTGGATCAAGGGTGTCATCACCACACAGGGTGTGCTGACGGAGATCTTCCTGCCGTCGCTGGTGTCGATGATTGTGCCCGCCGCCATCCTCAGCCTGTCGCTGAAGGGGAAGTTCGACAAGGAGCAGAACCTGCCGAAGGCCGATGTGTCGCAGTTCACGAAAGCCCAGCGCGACGTCATCTTCTGGCTCGGCGTGGGCGGCCTCTGCTTCGTGCCGGTGTTCAAGACGCTGACGCACCTGCCGCCGTTCATGGGTATCCTGCTGGTGCTCGGACTGCTGTGGACGGTGACGGAGATCTTCCACTACAACACCGCCGAGGACGACACGATGGCGAAGCGCGTCAGCGACCTGCTGAGCCGCATCGACCTGTCGACCATCATGTTCTTCCTGGGTATCCTGATGGCTGTCGCCGTGCTCCAGGAGGTAGGCGTGCTGACGGCACTCGGACAGGGACTGAACGAGACCTTCTCGGGCAACTACTACGTGATTAACGGCATCATCGGCGTGCTGTCGTCGATCGTCGACAACGTGCCGCTGGTGGCTGGCTGTATGGGTATGTACCCCGTGGCTGCCGAGGGCGCGATGGCCGTCGACGGCATCTTCTGGCAGCTGCTGGCCTACTGTGCCGGCGTAGGTGGCTCAATGCTCATCATCGGTAGCGCCGCCGGCGTCGTCGTCATGGGCCTGGAGAAGATCACCTTCGGCTGGTACATGAAGAAGATTACCTGGATAGCCTTCGTGGGCTACCTGGCAGGTATCCTCATCTATTGGGTAGAGAAAATGGTGATGTAATGCCCCTTGCCCCAAGATAGGCTACATATTACGGAGTTCGCTGGGCCGGCGACCGGTCTTGGCCTTGAACTTCGCTGAGAAATAGTCTGGCGACTCGAAGTTGAGTCGGTAGGCTATTTCTTTTACGCTCATGTCGGTCGTCGACAGGAGCTCCTTGGCACGCTGCAGACGCAGGTCCTGTTGATAGGTGGCCGGCGAGATGCCGGTGTACTCCTTGAACAGCTTGCGGAAGTTGGAGTAGCTGACGCCAAGGTCCTCGGCCACCTGCTGGATGGTGAGCGACGACTCGAGGTTCTCGCGGATGCGCAGTCGGGCACGGTTCACCATGTCGACATGGCCCTGGTTGCGGTTCAGCTCGATGTTTCGTTCCAGCGAGTACATCACACCGATGATGTGGTTTACCAGTCCCGCCAGCACCTGCTGCGAGTAGGCTGCCTCGCGGATGGCGGTCTCGTAGGCATCCTTGTAGAGGTGGACGATGTCGTCGGAGAAGCCCACGTGGTAGATGGGCTTCGTCGGCGAGAGGAAGCCCGCCCGCACTCGGTCGTCCATGTTACGGCCCTTGAAGCCTATCCAGTAAGACTTCCAGCCCGTCTTCGGATCGGGGTGGTAGGAGTGCCACTCGCCGGGGAAGAGCAGGAACAGGTCGCCCTCGCGGAGCATGGCATTGGGGATGGTGTGGCTGTGGAACGTGCCCCGTCCCTCAGAGATATAGAGGAGCTGGTACTCGCTGAGCTCACGGCCTCGCTCCAGGTTGAAGTAGTAGCCGTCGGCATGGCCGTGGGTGGGGTAGTCGTCGCCGGGGTGGATCTCCTCGTAGCCAATGGTGGTGACGGTGAGGCCCCAGAGGGCGTCGCGCTCGCTGGCGAGCATATATTTGCAGATTTGTGTACTCATTTTCTTCTTATGGGGCTAATGGGACTAATGGGTCTAATGGGTCTTATGGGACTGGGTCTTATGGGACAGGGGTATCCAGATCCAGAAGGTGGAGCCGTGGCCGGGACCGTCGCTGCTGACACCTATCTGTCCGCCACAGCGCTCGGCGATGGTCTTGCAGATGGAGAGGCCGAGGCCGGTGCCCTGGACGAACTCGTTGAGCTTGACGAAGCGCTCGAAGACCGTGGCCTGCTTCTCCTTGGGGATGCCGGCGCCGGTGTCCTCGCAGTAGATGTAGAGGCCGGGGACCTCCGGGAGGGCTGGGAGGACTAATGGGTCCAATGAGCCCAATGGGGCTGATGGGACGGATGGGACGGATGGGTCTGATGGGAGGACTCTGTAGCCTACGCGGATGTGGCCCTCGTGGGTGTACTTCACCGCATTGGTGACGAAGTTGGTGATGACCTGCTGGATGCGGCCCTTGTCGAGACGGGCGGTGAGGTGGTCGCACGGGCTGTCCTTGATGAACTGGACGCCGGGCGTCTGCACACGCTGCTCCAGCGTCTGGCAAATGTCGTCGAAGGCCTGTGCGAAGTCCACGTCCTCGGGCTCGATGTCCATCGGACGCGACTCGATGTCGGACGCCTCAAGGATGTCGTTGATGAGGCGCAGCAGCATATCGCAGTTGTTGTGGATGATACGGATGAACTCCTGCTTCTCGCCCTCGTCCTCGATCATCGGCAGAAGGTCGGAGAAACCGACGATGGCGTTCAGCGGCGTGCGTATCTCGTGGGTCATGTTGGCGAGGAACGCCGCCTTCAGGCGACCGGAGTCCTTGGCGCGTGCCGTCTCGATGCGCAACCGCTTCTGGGTCTCGATGAAGTTCGTGATGTTACGCGACAGTCCAAAATACTCCTTCAGCTGTCCGTCCTTGTCGTAGAGGGGTACGCCGGTGACGGCATACCATGTCGGCTCGGTGTCGAGCGGCGTGTGGTCGAAGGGCAGGATGACGTTGTAGGGCTGCCCCTGCTCCATGGCACTCTGGATGGCTCCCATGGCCTGCTGGCGTGCCTCTGGGGCCATCGACTGGATATACTCCTCGAGGGTCTCGGTGAACTGCGTCTGTCCCGGCGAGCGTGTCATGTTGACGACGTTCTCAGCCGGCCGGTAGTTCCAGATGTAGATTTCGCTCTCGTTCAACAGGTAGCCCAGCTGCTGCTCGTACTGCTTGATGGTCTCGTCGGTGGCGTGGAGCTGGCGGTCGTGCTCGCGCTGTTCGAGATACATATTGCGCTCGGCGGTGACGTCGCGGTTGGTGACGATGTAGTAGACGAGACGGCCGTCGTCGTCGAGCACGGGACTGATGCGGAACTCAATGTACTTGTCGAGGCCGAGCTGTGGATCGTCCAGGTGCTGGCAGACGTACATCACCTCGCGTGAGCCGGGCAGGTAGACACCCTTGAGATTGGGGAAGCTGAAGAGCGACGTCTGGCGGAAGAACTCCTCGTCGAAACAGTCAATCTCGCAGAGCTCGCGCATCTTCTGGTTGATGACGATCAGCTTGCCGTCAGGCTCGTAGATGGACATGGCGACGAGGTTCGTGTCGAACATCTTCATGTACTTGCTGGCAATGGTCTTGATGCGACGGTTCTCGTTCAGCTCGTCGGTGATGTCCTTCGTGGTATAGACGATGAACTGCGGTTTGCCGTGCTCTGTCTCGACGATGGCGTTGCCGTAGTAGTGTCGCCACTGCGGTGGCAGGCTTCCGTTCCTGTTGAAGCTGAACTGCATGTCGAAGTGCGTGATGGCGCCCGTCGCCAGCTGGCGGTTCAGGGAGTGCAGACGCTGCGCCTCCTCCGGTAGCATCCGCTTCAGGAACTCCTCCGGGGCCATCTCGCCGTCGGGTAGCATGTCGCCGTACTTGTTGCGGAGGACATTCTTCTTGAAGTCCCACTCCAGGACGAAGTAGTCGCCCATATTAAGCACCTGCTCCATCATCTGTCCTAAGTCGGAACTCTGACGGACGGCCTTGCGTACCCTCCGTCTGACGAAATGGATGAGCAGGGACACGACGAAGACCGTCAGGAGCAGTCCGGCGAGGATGAAGAGCACCACCGGCGAGGTGTCGTCATGGCTACGCTCGGGATGGAACCAGCGGTCGTAGATTTTCTGTAGGTCGCCAGCCTGCTCCAAGCGGGTATACTGGTCGTCGATGATGTCGATGAGACCTTGGTTGTAGCCAATGATATGCAGTTCGCCGGCAGGGATGTCCACCTCGTCGAAGGCGATGCTGTCGAGACCAAGCTCCTGAACCTTGTGCCGCAAGGGAATCTCGCCCCAGATATAGTACTTGTAACGCCCCTGTCTGATGCCCGTCAGACCGTCTTTCGGCGTGTGGTACTCTATGGAAAACTCCGAATGATCCCTGTAGGCCAGGGCCAAAGCGGCATAGTCGTCCTTCTTGACCAGCAGGGTGTCCTTTGGCGAAAGGTTGCTGAGCCGGCTGAACGGCTGCGTGTCGACGCGGCGTGCCGCCTTCATGTTGTAATAGTTGATGTACTTATGGGTCGGCACGTAGGGGGCGTCCTTGTAGAAGGCGTACAGCGCGTGGATGAGGTCGGCCTCGTGGCGCTCGAACATATCGGTGGCCATGCCCCATTCCTCCATGACGAACTTGTGGGGGATGCCCAGCTGGTCGAAGATGAGGTTGAGTACGTCGACATTGTATCCGGCAGGCTGACCCTCGACGTTGACGAACTCAAAGGGTCGGAAGTCCCAGTCGCAGACGATGACCAGCGGGTGCTCCTTGGTATAGCCGTAGTCTCTTGCCACGGCGTGGCTAAATGATAATAGAAAAATGATAAATGATAACCCCATCAGCAGCAATTGGCGGCTGACGACATTTGAGCGACGGAAGAATCTATTTGCGGTCATTTTCCTATTATCAATTATCAATTGTCGATTGTCAATTAGAGGCAAAGCCTCGTTTCATTTCCTCACTACCTCCGTGCATGTGCAGGGGATGCTCACCCAGACGATGGTGCCCTTGCCATACTCGGACTTAAGACGGATCTTTCCACCCATCAGTTTCACAACCTCCTTGCAGATGGACAGGCCGAGGCCGCTGTTATCGCTGTCGATGGTGACGAAGCGGTCGAAGATCTTGTCCGTCTGGTCGGCAGGGATGCCAGTGCCGGTGTCCTGGACGGACACGGTGAGGTCCTCGCCGTTATAGTCGTAGCGTGCACGGACGGAGCCTGACGTGGTATGCTGGACGGCGTTGGTGACGATGTGGTCGATGACAACACCCAGATTCGTCTGGTCGATGTCGAGGACGAGACGCTCGTAAGGGTTGTCGACGATGTAGTCGACACCAGGCAGCTTGAGGTCCATCCATGCTGACTGACAGCGTCCCTCGAAGATGGCGGCGAAGTCGACGGGTGCTGTCTTGAACTCGATCATGCCGGCGTCGAGGCGCGAGATGAACAGGATGTTGTTGACCAGGTTGAGCAGACTGCGGGAGTTCTTCTTGATCTCCTCGATGAAGAACTGCTCGTCGGCGACGTCGTGCTCCTCCTCAATGAGGTCGGCGAAGCCCACCACAGAGTTCAGTGGCGTACGGATCTCGTAGCTCATGTTGCGCAGGAACGCGTTCTTCACCGTCTCCACCTCCTGGGCTTTCTTCGTCTCGCGGGCCAGCTGCTCCTCGGTAGCCTTCAGGTCGCTGATGTCACGGCACATACCGAAGTACTCGGTGACGTTGCCGTCGGCATCGAACACCGGCACAAACGAGAAGTACAGGCTGAGGAACTTGTCGCCCTTGAGGCGCAGCGTGGACTTCACGGCAGCCTTGACGGGCTGTCTGGTGAGGTTGTCCATGTTGTTCAGGATGCGCTGGGCGGTCTTCTTCGACTCCTCGGCGGCAAGCGACAGCAGGCGTGTCTGCGTCAGCCTCTGCTGGATGTGTCCTATCTCGCTGTAGATGAGCAACGTATGGGTGTCGGGAGAATAGTGGGCAATGCGTACGCCACCATTCTTCATCACGTAGTCGATGTTGCGAATGTACTCCTGGAGCTCGTCCGTGGCCTTCTGCAGCTCCGCGATGTTCTTCTGCAGACGGGAGTAAGAATTGGCCACCTCGGTGACGTTGCGCCCCGTCCCGTAGATGCCGAGCAGTTGGCCGTTGTCATCGCGGACAGGTACCAGTTGCAGCTCATAGTAGAGCTCGTCACGGTTTAAGAACTGGAACAAGGGACGTGTGTCGCCGGACTTGCAGATCTGTGTCAGATAGGTGTAGTCCAGGTCGTCGAGCGACAGCTCGGGGGCTCCCAGCACGCTCTGGACGGAGATCTTGGCTTTGCGGACGCGCTCGATGCCGCCAGAGATGGCCTTGGTGGCCTTCTCGTTCATGTCGTCGATGATGCCGTTCTCGTCGTAGGACACCGTGTCGACGAGTGCCGAGTTGAAGATGTGGCGGTAGCGCAGCATCGTGTCTTTCTGCTCCTGCTGGCGCTGCCGTGCTGCCGTGACGTCGGTCGTGGCGCCGATGATGTATGTGGGGCGCCCGCTCCTGTTGCGTCTCATCACCGAGAAGTCGACGGAGAAGATGTGTATCTCCTTGCTGTTCCCACGCGTCGTGCGTACCTCGAGCGACTCGCGCTCCTTCTTCTGGCTGGCAATGTCGTTGAGGACGCTGCACAGCCGCTCGTAGTCTTCGGGCAGCATATAGTACAGGAAGAAGAACGGCGACAGGGGGATGGTGGTCTCCTTGCCATTCGGGGCAACGCTGGTGACGGTCCGCTTGGCGATGTTGAACAGCCAGATGTGTACATTACTCGTGTTGAGAATGAGCGACAGGCGGTTGTTGGTGCGTCGCAGGTTCTTGGTCATCCGCCGTTCGTAGAAACGATAGGAGACGTAGTAGACGAGGAAAAGGATGATGAGCAGCAGCAGCGCCAAGACGACGTACCACACCCACGAGGGGATGCCCGTGTCCTTGCGCTCGGGGTAGAACCATTTGTTCTGTATGGGCTGCAGACGGCCCGTGGAGTTCAGCAGGGTGAAGACGCTGTCTACCTGTTCCAGCAGACGCGGGTCGTTCGACATGAACTTGTACTCTCCGTGCTGCACGTCGACCGGCGTCAGCTCCAGGTCATCGTAGTTGAACTTGTGCAGCAGCCACTTCAGCGACAGCGTGTTCCACACAATCTGGTTCCCCCTTTTCGTGTGGACGTACTGCACTGCCTCCTGCATGTCGTTATAGGGGATGGCGTTCTTGCCCCATCCGCGCTGTATCATCAGGTGATGGCTGAAGCTGCCGTCATGGACGATGACGCGGTGGTGAGCCAAGTCGTCGACGGTCTTGATGACTACCGGCTCGTCCTTCCAGTGGACCACGCTGTGGGTGAACATCTGGATGACGCTCTTGCCGTACTGGGCGTACTCGTTGTGGAAGTGGGCGTCCATGCCGCACATTAGGTCGGCACGTCCGGCTTTCAGGTCGTTCAGGGCGTCTTTCGTGGGCTTCAGCTTGACTCTATAAGGGATGTCCAGCTCCTTGAAGATGAGTTCCAGCAGGTCGATGTTATAGCCCACGGGCTCGCCGGTGTCGTTGAGGAAGGCGTAGGGCCACAGGTCCCAGGCATCTTCGTAGACCAGCGGGTGCTCCTCATCGTAGACACGGGTGGCAACGTCAGCATCAGACTTGTCCTGTGCCGTGATGGCGGCTTTTCTCGAGCCCTGTGACCAGACGACGGTCGCCGTGACGCTTATGAGGAATAATATGGTCAGTAGTCTCTTCATGATGCACTGGTAGGGGTTGCTTTCTCTTGGTTGGCAGCAGTCTTTGTGACAATATCGCTGCCCACCTGCTGTAGCTGCTCACAGTCGCTGAGGATGCTATGCAGCAGCTCGGCGCGCTCCTCGGCAGTCTGGACGGACGGCAGTTGGTCGGCGTTGGCTATGATGGCGCTCAGCGGCGTGCGCAGCTCCTGCCTCATGTTGTCCAGGAAAGAGGTCTTCATGGCGGTGGAGGCTTCGGCGCGCTGCTGTTCCTTGAGCAGCTGCTGCTGGATGGACATGAGCTGCGTGACATCGCGCAGGAGTCCGAAGGCCGAGGTGACATGCCCTTCGGCGTCCGTGACGGGGATGCCGTCGATGGCATACCACGCCGGTGTGGCGTTGATGGGTGTCTGACGGAACAGATAGAGGTCGTTGAACGGCTTCGGGTTGCGCATCATCTCCTGAAAACGCGCTGCCGACAGCTGACGATGCTCATCGGAGAGACCGTCAAGGTATTCCTCGATGGTGAGGACATAGTCAGGCTGACGCAGGGAGCGTGTGAAGGCGATGTTCTGTTTCTCGATGTCGAGCTGCCAGACGTACATGTTACTGTGTTTGAGCAAGTGGTTCAGTTGGCGTTCGTAGCGCGAGATGGTCGTGGCGGTGTCGCGCAGCTCCTCCTCCTGCTTCTGCCGTTTCATAAGCCGCTTTCGCTTCTCGGTGACGTCGCGGGAGGTGATGGCATAGTACTGCAACCGTTCGTTCTTGTCGAACGTGGGTTGTACGCGTACCTCTATATAACGGTTGATACCCAGCTCCGGGTAGAACATCCGCTGGCAGGTATAGAAACTGTCGCGGCGGCTGGGGTCGAGGTCGTGGAACACGGGCGCGTCGAAGAGACGTGTCTCGCGGAAGAACTTCTCGCCCTCGGCATCGAAGCCGCAGAGCTTGCGCATGGCGTCGTTGAGGTCGACGAGGTAGCCCTCGTTGTTGTAGAACGACATGGCGATGTCGTTGTCTTCGAAGAGTTTCTTGAACTCCTTCTCCAGACTGAATCCCGTGAGTGCCAGACGACTGCTTGCCGGTCGGCTGGTCAGGGCCGTGGCACTACAGTGCTCCTCAATGTACCGCCCCATGTCCTGGGTGGTAGCCAGCGCTTCCTGCTTGCCAGTGATGTCGATGTGGAAGAGGCGTTGTATGATGGTATCGATGATGTTCATGGACTGCGGGCGTTAAGAGATGAGTGACAGGAGTTGGGTGGCGTTGTCGCGGAGAGCGGTCAGGGACGCTGCCTGTGAGTTGTCGTCGGCGGCCGACGCCTTGAGCTGGCTGGCAGCAGCGGCGATGGCGTCGAGGTGTGTGCGCAGCTTCTCGTTCATGTCGTTCAGAAGGCTGTCCTTGCTGCCTTCGAGCTGTCGGGCACGGATGGTCTCGGTGGTCAGCTTCAGTTCCATGGCCTTGAGGGGACTGACGTCGAGGAGCATACCGAAGTAGTACTCCACCTGTTGTGTGGCGCGAGGCGTAGAGCGGGCTTCGCCGGGTTCACCAGTAGGAACGGTAGCCTCGTAGACAGGTATGAAACTGACCTGCAGGGAGAGGACGGCAGCTTCGCGATGGGGGATGACTGTCTTGACGACGGCGTCGAAGGGCGACGGCGTGCGGCGGTCCATGGCGGTGAACAGCCGTTGCACGTCCTTCATGGAGCCGCTATCGACGAAGCGCAGGGCACGGGCGGCGGGAACGGTGAGCTGGACGGTCTCCGTGTCGTTGATGACAAGGAGCGTGTGGTTGTCAGGGGTATAGAGGGCCATCCGCATACCGCCGACCTTGGTGACGAGCTCTATCTTGCTGATATAGTCCGTGAGCTCGCCTTTCGCCTCTTCCTGCAGCTCCAGCAGTCGAAGCTCCTCGGCATCGTCGGCCTCCTGGCGGGTGTAGATGTTGTCGAAGGCTTCCAGGGCGCTCTTGATGGACTCGTAGCGTAGCCGTGTCTCACGGTTGCGTGTCTCGCGCAGATGCTGTTCCGTGAAGTCGGTCTGCAGGGCGATGATGAGTGCCACGTCGTTGTCGGGCGTACGGGTGAACACAGACATATCGATGGTGTAGTAGCGGCGGCTGCCGTCCTTCACGCTCAGTCCGATGCGCAGCTTCTTCTGCTCCTCGCTGCCACGGATGAAACTCTGGATAGTCTGTGCGATGTGCTGGCAGATGGAGGGTGTGTAGTGCTGTGAGAAGACGGTTGGCAGTTCTTCGTTGAACTGCTTCCGTTCGTCGTCGAGCCACAGGTAGATGCCCCGCTGCACGTCGTAGGCCCACAGCTGCACCTGGTGCTTCTGGGCTGTCTCCGACAACTCGGCATACTTCTTCTGCAGGTCGCTTTCGTAGTGCTGGGCACGCCGCAGGCAGTCGCGTCGGAAGAGCGACACGAGGATGCTGAGTAGAACGGCGATGACGATGAATGCAATCATGGTAGGAGGGGGTTATGGGGTATTTGGGGGAGTTAGGGGTATGCGGAGCCAGAAGGTGGAACCGTGGCCGAGACCTTCGCTGTCGACGCCAATCTTGCCGCCGTAGCGGTCGGCGATAGCCTTGCAGATGGAGAGGCCGAGGCCGGTGCCCTGGACATAGTCGTTCAGCTTGACGAAACGCTCGAAGACCGTCGGCTGCTGCTCCTTCGGGATGCCGGTGCCGGTGTCCTCGCAGTAGATGTAGAGCTCTTGGGGGGATGGGTCCAATGAGTCCAATGAGTCTAATGGGACTAATGGGTCTGATGGGACTGATGGGGCTTCTGGGAGGAGCTTATAGCCTACGCGGATGTGTCCCTGCTGGGTATATTTCACCGCATTGGTGACAAAGTTGGTGATGACCTGCTGGATGCGGCGTTGGTCGACGGAGAGGGTGAGGGTGGTGTAGTGGTTCTCCTTGATAAACTCCACGGCAGGGTTCTGCACACGCTGTTTCAGCGACTCGCAGAGGCTGTCGAAGATCTGTGCGAAGTCGACCACCTCGGGGGCGATGATGATGGCGTTGCCATCCATCGTGGATATCTCGAGGATGTCATTGATGAGCCGCAGCAGCATATCGCAGTTGTTCATGATGACGCCCACCATCTCCTTCTTCTCCTCGGGCGACTCGATCATGGGCAGTAGGTCCGAGAAGCCGACGATGGAGTTCAGCGGTGTACGTATCTCGTGGGTCATGTTGGCCATGAATACCGACTTCAGACGGGTGGAGTCGTTGGCACGCCGTGTCTCTTCCTTGAGCAGCTCCTGGGCCTCGATGAGCGGCGTGATGTTACGGATGACGCCGAAGGTTCCCTCAATGTGCCCGTTCTTGTCGTAGACGGGGATGCTGTCGATGAGGTCCCATTCCATCTCGTCGCTATCGTGGAAGATGGGGCGCATATGACGTATGAGGGAGGAGGGTTGTCTGAATGCTTCTTCTGGGTGCGAGAACTTATATATCAGCGACTCCTCGTTGTCAACGAAGAAGTGGCGTAGCTCGTCCAGACTGAATTTGCGCTCGTATTGGTTGAGGCCCTTGTAGATGGTCACCTCCTGTGTTGCGAAGGAAGCGCGCCAGACGCGCATGTCGCACTTCTCCATGAGGTACTGCAGCTCCATCTCGTAGCGTTGTATCTCGGCATTGGCCTGGCGTATCTGTTCGTCGTTCTCGCGGTTTTTCAGGTAGAACGAGCGCTCCTCGGTGACATCGCGTGCGGACAGTGAGTAGTGCATCACCCGTCCTTGGTCGTCGAGCTGTGGTTTCAGCTGCAGCTCCAGGTAGCAGTTCAGATTCCTCTCGGGCACCACCATCTTCGTGCAGAAGTGATACTCCGTCACCTCGTTGGCAGCCATCAGGTCGTGGAAGGGCTGGCGGCTGAAAAGGCTGACATCATAGTAGCGCGGGTCGCGTTCCCCCTCCATATGGAGCGTTTCCCGCATATTCTCGTTGGCGGCCAGCAGCATACCGTGCTGGTCGTAGATGGCCAGTCCGACGACGGAGCGCTCGAAGATGGAACGGTAGCGGCGGCCCAGCTCCTCCTCCTGCTGACGTTCCTGGCGGCTGACGGTCTCGTCGTTGAGTGTGCAGACAACATCATAGGGCAGCGTGCGTCCTTCGCTGACGGCGCTGTTGTGGATGTATCGCCACTGCTGGGTGCCGTCGCTGCAATAACGGAAGTCAATCTCGCCCGTAGCCATGTGTCCCTGACTGAGCTGTGTCAGGAACGAGATGACGGCCTGACGGTCGTCGGGGTGTATGCCCTCAAGGAGTTTTCTGATGGTGACACCCTCCTCCGGGAGGTAGTTGCCGTGGACATTGACGACGTGATCGTGGGCCATCATAATGCGGAACACGGTGATGTGCTCCAGCTCCATGGCGTGCTCCATGATGCGGCTGACGTGGCGTGTCTCTGACGACTTACGGCGGAAACGTCTGACGCTGACGATGCTGACGACGATGGCGGCCACGAAGACCACGGTCACCAGAGCCGCCAGGCTGTAGGCGGAGGCTCCGATCATTGCTGTCAGTAGTGTCGTGGCTGTGGTGTTCATATCGTGGTTCCTTTCTCTCTATGCGGTGGTACTGATGTCTTTCCGCTCTGCCAGTATGGCGGTGGCGGGGATGGTCACCCAGGCGATGCTGCCCTTGCCGGGCTCCGACTGGAAGTCGATGGTGCCGCCCATCTGCTCTACCAGCTCCTTGGCAATGGGTAGTGCCAGACCGGTATCGTTGTCCTTGCTGCTGCGATCCTTGGCGAACCGTTCGAACAGACGTTTGGACTCGCTCTCGTTGAAACCGTTGCCGGTATCCTGGATGTTGATGATAATCTGGTTGTTGCGATACTCGTACTTCGCACGGATGGCACCCTCGGTGGTCATGGCTGCGGCGTTGGCACACAGGCGGTTGATGACGATGCCAAGGTTCGTGTCGTCGATGTCGACGATGAGGTGGTCGTAGGGGTTCTCGATAGACGTGCTCACCTCGGCATTGTGGTGGGTCCACCCTTGGTGACACCAGCCGTCGAAGAGCATGGCGAAGTCCGTTGGCCCTGTCTTGATCTCCACCATGTGGGCGTCCAGGCGAGAGATGAACAGGATGTCGTTCACCAGCTGCAGCAGCAGGTTGGCGTTCTTCTTGATCTGGTCGATGAACACCGTCTCCTCGTCGGCCGAATGGTCGCTGTTCAGCAGCTCGGCGAAGCCCAGGACGGCACTCAGCGGCGTACGGATCTCGTAGCTCATGTTCTGCAGGAAGGCGTCCTTCAGCAGTTCCGTCTCCTGGGCCTTGCGGCTCTCCTCCTTCAGCAGGGCCGCCGTTGAGACCATCTCCGTCTCGTTGCGGCACATACCGAAGTAATGGCTGACGCTGCCGTCGGCACACTTCATCGGGATGAGGCTGAAGGTCAGCCAAACGTCACGACCCTGATGGTCGCGCAGCGTCGACCGCACGGTCATGTCGATGCGGGTGTCCACGCGACGGTCCATCTGGCGGATCATCGTGGCCAACTGGTGGCGGTGCTCCGGGGACACCAGCGTGAAACAGCGTATCTGTGTTAGTCGCAGCTTCTTCGTGTTCAGGTCGTTGCTGATCTCTACCTCATGGGTGTCGGGCAGATAGTTCATCAAGCGCACCTCGCTGACACGCAGGGCAATGTTGATGTTGTCGATATACTCCTGCATCTGCTGCGTCATCTCCTTCAGCTGGCGCGTACCCTCCTGCTGACGGTGGTACGACTCCACCATCTCGTTGATGCTGCGGCCGGCGGTGTAGACGCCCACCAGCTTGCCCTGCTCGTCGTAGATGGGGTTGACAATCGTGTCGTAGTAGAGCTTACCCGACAGGGTGATCTCCGGAATCAGGGAACCGTTCTTCTCGCGCTCCTTACCGATGTCCGTGATCGATACCATGTGGTGGCCGTAGAATTTCTGGAGGTCGATGCCCTTGTACGCCGGCACGTCCGTCAGGTAGATGCCGCGCTCTATCGCCGCACGGCGGTCCTTGATACCGAACGTCTCGCAGGCCTTCTCGTTGATGTCGCTCAGACGGCCGTTGCTGTCGTAGAACATCGTGTTGATGATCGACGAGTCGAAGATGGTGTGGTAGAGCATCAACAGGTTGTTCACCTTCTGCTCGCTCTCCAGCTTGTCGCTGATGTCGTGCTGCAGACCGATGATGGTCATCGGACGTCCCTTGGCATCGTACTCCAGCACACAGATGTGCTCGTCGTACATATGGCGCTGGCCGTCAGCCATGGGTTTGCTCCTGATGCGACACGTCGCCGTCTTCAGGCGACCCTCGCTGATCTCCGTCACCAGCCGGCGCATCTCGTCAAAGTCCGTATGCTTGTAAAGGTTCGAGAAGTCGATGGGTGCAAACTCGGCCTCGACGGTACCCCGCTCCGAGAGTAGGATATAGCGGTTCGCGTGCGGGCGCATGAGCCATACACGAATCTTGCACGAACGCATCACCGAAGCCAGCTGCGCGTTCTTCATCAGTCCCTCGCGGGTGGCGTCCTGTTCCCTGTAGTAAGTCAAGCCGATGTAAAACAACACGAAGAACGTGCCGATGAGCATGACAGCCACAGCATAGGCCAGGATGTGGACAGGATCAAACAGCGTTATCATGTTATTTTACGTTTTTAGGTCGAGTAATCTGACCGCAAAGATAGGAAAAAACCACCGAACGACAAAATTATTTGCGAAAAAAACGTAAACTCCTTGGCTGTTTCGCGGAAAAACCCTAACTTTGTGGGCAGAAAAACCTAAAAAATCCATCAATAGTACATTGTAAATTGTTAAATAGTACATATTATGATCGACGTTAAAGAGACATTAAGCAAGAGCGAGGAGCGTATGGAGATGGCCGCCATGTTCCTGGAAGAAGAGCTCAACCGCATCCGTGCCGGCCGTGCTAACGTTGCCATCCTCGACGGCGTGAAGGTGGAGTCGTACGGCTCCCGCGTGCCCCTGAACCAGGTGGCCACCGTCAACTGCCCCGACGCACGTACCATCGCCATCAAACCCTGGGACCGCAAGCAGATTCGCGACATTGAGAAGGCGATCATGGACAGCGATGTGGGCATCACCCCCGAGAACAACGGCGAGATAATCCGCCTTATCATTCCCCAGCCCACCGAGGAGCGCCGCCGTGACCTGGTGAAGCAGTGCAACAAGATTGCCGAGCGTGCCAAGATTGAGGTGCGTAACATCCGTGCCGACATCAAGGACAAGCTGAAGAAAGCCATCAAGGACGGTCTCTCCGAGGACAACGAGAAAGATGCCGAACTCGAGCTCCAGAAGTTGCACGACAAGTACATCAAGAAGCTCGACGCCCTGATCGAGGCGAAGAACAAGGAAATCATGACGGTGTAGGATGAAAGGCCTCGTCGTCAAGAATACAGGAAGCTGGTACACCGTCCGTACGGACGATGGCCAGCTCCTTGATTGTAAGGTTAAAGGGAATTTCCGCATCAAGGGAATTCGTTCTACTAATCCCGTGGCTGTGGGTGACCGTGTCATTGTGGGTGAAGGTAACTGGATTACGGAGATTGAGGACCGTAAGAACTATATCATCCGCAAAAGTATCAACCTCTCGAAGCAGAGCCATATCCTTGCGGCCAATGTCGATCAGGCCTTTTTGATAATTACCGTTGTTCGACCGGAAACCTCCACCACATTCATTGATCGTTTCCTGGCTTCGGCTGAGGCCTATCGCGTTCCTGTTGTTTTGGTGTTCAATAAAACCGACATTCTCGACGATGACTCACGTCGCTATCAACAGATGATGGTGCAGCTTTATGAGACTATCGGCTATGAGTGTCGTCAGATATCGGCAGAACGTGGTGACGGTGTCGAAGAGCTGCGGCCGCTATTGGAAGATAAGATAACCTTGCTCAGTGGTAATAGTGGGGTGGGGAAGTCCACCCTTATCAACCGATTGGTGCCTGATGCTAACCTCCGCACTGCAGAGATTAGTGATGCGCATCTCTCCGGCCAGCATACTACTACGTTTTCAGAGATGATCGCTATAGGTAATGGTTTCCTCATCGACACCCCGGGCATCAAGGGCTTCGGAACGTTTGACATGGAGCCCGAGGAAATTACTAGCTACTTCCGCGAGATTTTCGAGTTCTCCAAGCAGTGCCGCTTCAGCAATTGTTCACACACTCACGAGCCGGGCTGTGCTGTCCTGAAGGCCGTCGAGGACCATTACATCGCCCAGAGCCGCTACCAGTCCTACCTCTCCATGCTCGAGGACAAGGACGAAAACCGTTACCGCGAAGCGTACTAATCATAATTGATAATTGATAATTGAGATGAAGAAAATTATCGCCTTACCCTTTTTCCTTTTTACTTTTCTGCCTTGTTGCCTTGCTCAGGTGAAGACTGAAGTCAAGGAGTTCCGGCAGGCTGGTCCCTTTGCCGTGACGACACCCTTCGCCACGGACACCGTGAATGTACAGGGACAGAAGTTCGATGAGAAGTCTGTGCTCTCGGCACTCCCCGTCCAGGCTGAGCCGACGACGGTCTTCCGTGGTGGCGTGCTGCCTTCGCTCCCCGACTCGAAGTCCGTCGGTGTCCTCTCGTTCTACCTGAACAATGCCGACTACCTGAAGGGAAAGATTGAGGTGAAGGGCCCGAAGAACTACAAACTTTACATCGACGGCGCGGAGGCTGGCGGTGAGCTGAAGCTGGCACCCGAGCACCACACCATAGCCATCCGCTATCTGGCTGAGCCCAACGATACCGACTCCATCAGCGTCACCCTTAACACCCCATTATCAATTCTCAATTCTCAATTATCCATTGTCAATTCTCACCCATACATGGTTCACGACCTGACGGACGGGCGCCGTGTGCGAGGTGTATCGCTGTCGCCAGACGGCCGTTATGTCTTTGTCAGCTACCAGACGACGGAACGTGGTGGTAACAGCCGGTGGGACTACGAGCTGCGCGACGCGAAGACCGGACGCGTACTCAGTCGTCCGACGCAGAACATCCGCTGGATGCCGCGCACCACGGCATGGATAACCGAAGAACGCGAACAGGGATTGCGCGTATTATATAAGGTGAACCCGCTGACGGGTGAGCGTACCCGCTGGGCAGCCGGTCTGCCCGATGGCAGCTATACCATCAGCCCGACCGAGGACTACCTCATCGTCACCGCCGAGGAGGAAGGCCCGAAAGAAGATCCGGGCGTCTTCGAAGTGGTGGAGATGGACGACCGGCAGCCGGGCTGGCGCAAGCGTAACTACCTGGTGCGCTTCGACGTGCAGAGTGGCATCAGCCAGCGCATCACCTTCGGCTCGAAAGGTCACTACCTCGCCGACATCAGTGCCGACGGCCGTCAGCTGCTCATCGGCTCCAGCTATTCGCGTCTGGCCAAGCGTCCGACGGAGGTTCTCGACTACTACGTGATGGACGCGCAGACGCTGAAGGTGGACACGCTGCTGCAGTGCCAGGGCTTCATTGGGGGAGCCAACTTCTCGCCCGACGGCCGGCAGTTGCTCATCATGGGTACCCCCGAGGCCTTCGACCGCGTAGGCTGTCAGCTGCCGCCCGACCGTACGCCGAGCATGACGGAGAACGAACTGTTCCTCTACGATATCGCCACGCGTCAGGTGACGCCGCTGACCAAGGACTTCGACCCCTCTGTCGACGGTGGCGTCGACTGGTCGTGGGCCGACGGCATGATCTACTTCCGTGCCGAGTGTCGCGACTATGTCTACCTGTACCAGCTCAACCCCAAGACGGGTAAGATCCAGCGTCTTGACGTTCCTGGCGACGATGTTTACCGCTTCGATATGGCTGCCCACGCCCCCGTCCTTGCGTATCTTTCTTATAACACGTTGGAGCCCGCATCGGCGTATGTCGTCTCCATTCCCAAGAGTGCGAAGCCTCTCCTCTTATTCAACGGAAAGACCGCTCTTGGCGACGCCGAGGTAGGCACCTGCGAGGACTATAATTTCAAGAACAGCAATGGTGATACCGTCTACGGCCGCCTCTACCTGCCGAAGGACTTCGATGCCTCGAAGAAGTACCCGATGATTGTCTACTATTATGGCGGCTGCTCGCCAGTGAGCCGATATTTCGAGTCGCCCTATGCGCCGCAGTACTGGAACTCCCTGGGCTACGTGGCCTATATCGTCGAGCCCAGCGGTGCTACCGGCTTCGGACAGGAATGGGCCTCGCGTCACGTGAATACCGCCGGTGGTACACCCCGTGCCGATGGCACCGTGCCTGGCGGTACCCCTGCCGGCGACATCATCGAGGGTGTGAAGAAGATTTGTAAGGATCACCCGTTCATCAATGCCGAGAAGATTGGCTGCATGGGCGCCAGCTACGGCGGCTTCATGACGCAGTATTTACAGACCGTCACCGACATCTTCGCTGCTGCCGTCAGCCATGCCGGCATCGCCAACCACACCAGCTACTGGGGCGAGGGCTACTGGGGCTACAACTACAGCGAGGTCTCGATGGCCAACAGCTATCCGTGGAGTCACCGCCAGCTCTATGTCGACCAGAGTCCGCTGTTCAATGCCGACAAGATCCACACGCCGCTGCTGCTGCTCCACGGCAATGCCGACACCAACGTGCCGCTCATCGAGAGCCTCCAGATGTTCACAGCCCTGAAACTTCTCGGCCGTGACGTCGCCCTCGTCGAGGTGCAGGGCGAGAACCACCATATCCTGGAATACGCGAAGAAGGAGAAGTGGCTTGCCACCCAGATGGCCTGGTTTGCAAAATGGTTAAAGGACGACCCCACGTGGTGGGACGCCCTTTATCCGAAGAAACATCTTTAAGCCCTATGGGCGTGTCATAACACGCTGAGTTAAACAAAAATCTTCAAAAATCTAACACTAATGGCTTTCGACAGGCTTGTTTTTGTCAGATTTTTGAAGATTTTTGTTTTGACAGCTCGTGTTCTATCCTCTCTTTTTGGGCAGACGCTTTGCCTTGCGCAGTGCCTCGGTGATGATCCACTGTAGCTGACCGTTGGTGCTACGGAACTCGTCTGCAGCCCAGGCCTCTATCGCGTTCATCGTGTCAGCGTCGACGCGCAGGATAAAACTCTTCGTCTCCTTCTTCGACATCAATTATCAATTGTGAATTATCAATTGTGAATTGTCAATTGTGAATTGTCAATTGTGAATTGTCAATTATCAATGATTCAGCGTTCCCGTGTTCACCACCGGCTGTGCCGAGTCGTCGCCACAGAGCACGACGAGGAGGTTCGAGACCATAGCGGCCTTCTTGTCGTCGTCCAGCTCCACGATGTCCTCGTTCGATAGCTTGTCGAGCGCCATCTTTACCATTGACACGGCACCCTCGACAATCTTCTCACGGGCGGTGATGATGGCCGAAGCCTGCTGACGGCGCAGCATGACAGCGGCAATCTCCGGAGCGTAAGCCAGGTAGTTGATGCGGGCCTCGACGACCTCGATGCCGGCCAGCGCCAGACGCTCGTTGAGCTTCTGTTCCAGCTGCTCGTTGATCTCTTCGCCGCCGTCGCGCAAGGTCAGCTCATTCGACTTGTTGTCCTCGTCGTCGTAAGCATACTGACCGGCCACCTGACGCAGGGCGGCGTCACTCTGCACACGGACGAAGCGCTCCAGGGCATTCATGATACTCCGCACGTCGGTGCCAATCTGTCCCTGAGCCACGTTTGCCATCGTTTGGGAATCTACCTCGAAGAGTGCCTTGTAGGTATCCTTCAACTTCCAGACCAGCACCAAACCAATCATCACCGGGTTGCCCACCTTGTCGTTCACCTTGATAGGCTCGGCATCGAGGTTGCGGGCTCTGAGGCTCACCTTCTTCGTGCCGTAGAACGGGTTGATCCAGTAGAGTCCTGTCCGCGTAAAGGTGCCGCTGTACTTACCGAACCAAGTGGTTACCTTGGCGATATTTGGCTCCAGCATGATATATCCGCAACTCAAGATAATGTCTACGACCAGCAGCAACAGGCTGCCGCCTAACAGCCAGCCGCCCGTGTTGTAGGTGTCGAGCATGATGATGCTCCCGACGATTCCATAGACGGACAATGCAAATAAGGCAATGTTGACAAACAGCATCAGAAAGCCGTTGATCATCGTTCCGTTGAATTGATACTCTTTCGTTTCCATAATTCTCAATGTTAGGTTTATAGTTCTGAATTCTTAATTTTGAGTGATATCATTTTGATAGCGCAAAGATATGTATTTGTTTTGGAATGACAATGGATTTTTCCTAAACTTTAACCACAATTAACGGTTTACCTCGGGATAAAAATTGCAGAATACATTTGGCCTTTCACGCTTTTATTCGTACCTTTGCAGCATCGGCGGAAAGAAAGGACGCCGAAGATTAGCTGATCCTATGGATGTGAACGAACTGGAAGGAAAGCGGATTGCGGTGCTGCTGTCGGGCGGCGTCGACAGCTCCGTAGCGGTCTATGAGCTGGCACGGCTGGGACTCCATCCCGACTGCTTCTACATCAAAATTGGTCCTGAGGAAGAAGAGGAGTGGGACTGCTCCTCGGAGGAGGACCTGGAGATGGCGACGGCTGTGGCGGCGAAGTACGGCTGCCGGCTGGAGGTCGTCGACTGCCACCGCGAGTACTGGGACCAGGTGACGAAGTACACGATGGACAAGGTACGCGCAGGACTGACGCCCAACCCCGACGTGATGTGCAACCGTCTCATCAAGTTCGGCGCCTTCCACGAGAAGCGCGGCCACGACTACGACCTCATCGCCACAGGACACTATGCGCAGACGGAATTCGAGGAACGGGGAACGAGGAGCGAGGAGCGAATAAAATGGCTTACGACTAGTCCCGACCCTGTGAAGGACCAGACGGACTTCCTGGCGCAGATCTACGACTGGCAGCTGGAGAAGGCGCTGTTTCCCATCGGCCACTACATGAAGGACGAGGTGCGCCAGATTGCTGAGCGCGAACACTTGGTGAGTGCCCGCCGCAAGGACTCGCAGGGCATCTGCTTCCTGGGTAAGATTGACTATACGGAGTACATCCGCCGCTACCTGGGCGACCAGCCCGGCGACGTCATCGAACTGGAGACGGGACGGCGCATCGGCGAGCACCGCGGCCACTGGTTCTACACCATCGGCCAGCGCAAGGGTCTCGGCTTCGGCGGTGGCCCGTGGTTCATCGTGAAGAAAGACCCCGTGGCGAACGTCCTCTACGTCTCGCACGGCTACGACCCCGCGACGGCCTACAAGCAGACGTTCCCCATCCACGCCTTCCACAGCATCAACGGACAGCTGCCGCCGGAGCGCATCACGCTGAAGATACGCCACACACCGGAGTTCCTGCCGGCACGCATTGAACCAACAGCCGACGGCTACCTCGTCCATGCCGATGCCCCCATCCACGGTGTGGCTCCCGGACAGTTCTGTGTCGTCTACGACGCTGACCACCACCGCTGCTACGGCTCGGGCGAAATCACGGTCTAATATTACCAATAAAATATGAAAACCTTACGAACACTACTGACCTTGGCGGCTGCGGCCGCAATGACGACGGCTACGGCCGCCGACGTGAAGACCAACGGCAACATCGTGACCATCTGTCCCGACAGCGGACAGGTGAAGGTGGTACAGCTGGAGGTCGTCAACGACAACATCATCCGCGTGCGCGCCACGTCGAAGGACGCCCTGCCGCAGAAGCCGCAGAGCCTGATGATTGTGCCGCAGAAGGCTCCCGCCAAAGGCAGCTTTTCCATTGTGGAAGAAAAGAAACCGTTCAGCGTCGGCCGATTGTGGCACTTCGTCACCGTCAAGGCCAAGAACGTGCAGGCCAAGGTTGACGCCAGCGACGGCCGCGTGGAGTTCTTCGACGGCGAGGGCACCCCCCTGCAGCAGGAGGACTGCAAGCAGTTCTGGGACTACACCGTGCCTGAGCGCGAGCTCGGCATTAAGGGCGGCGTGCAGCCCACGGAGGAGCAGAAGCACGGCCTGACGTGGCGGCTGAAGTTCATGGGCCCCTCGGTCTTTGAGTCGTTCTACGGTCTGGGCCAGCACCAGTCGGAGGAGTTCAATATGCGCGGCAAGAACGAGGACCTCTTCCAGTACAACACAAAGGTGTCGGTACCCTTCGTCCTCTCCACCCACAACTACGGCATCCTCTGGGACGCCTATAGCTACTGCCGCTTCGGCAATCCCGAGGACTACCAGCAGCTGAATCGTGCCTTCAAGCTCTACGACAAGCACGGACGGCCCGGCCACCTGACGGGCACCTATACCGACGCCCAGGGAAAGACGCTGGTGCGCGACGAGGACTCCATCTATTATGAGTATGGTACGCCTGCGAAGTCGGAGATTGCCCTGAAGACCGACAACGGCGGTATCAAGAACCTGCCCAAGGGCTTCAACCTTGCTGGCGCCAACGTGGTCTACGAGGGCTACTTCGAGACCGATCCTGTCGTGCTCCCGCCGGCTGATTCGAAGCTGAAGATCATGCCCCGCGAGAAGGAGGACTTCCAGTTCATCCTCTACTATGCCGGTTACATCAAGGTGTACATCGACGGCGATGAGGTGGTGGCCGAGCGCTGGCGCACGGCGTGGAACCCCAACACCTATAAGTTCAGCGTGAAGCTGGCGAAGGGTGCCCGTCACCACCTGCGCATAGAGTGGCAGCCCGACGGCGGCGAGTCGTACTGTGGCCTGCGCGTGGCTAAGTGGCCCGGCGACCACCCCCGCGAGAACCTCAGCATCTGGTGCGAGATGGCTCAGGACATGGACTACTACTTCATTGCCGGCAAGAACCTCGACCAGGTCATCTCCGGCTACCGCACGCTGACGGGCCGTGCCTCGCTCTACCCGAAGTGGGCGCTGGGCTTCTGGCAGAGCCGTGAGCGTTACAAGACGCAGGACGAGATCGTCTCGACGCTGGCGGAGTTCCGTCGCCGACAGATACCCATCGACAACATCGTGCAGGACTGGAACTACTGGCCCGAGGACCAGTGGGGCAGCCACGAGTTCGAGGCTTCGCGCTACCCCAATCCGCAGGCGATGCTCGACAGCGTCCACCAGATGAACGGCCGCTTCATGATCTCGGTATGGCCGAAGTTCTACGTGAACACCGACAACTACAAGGAGCTTAACGACCGTGGTTGGATGTACAACCAGTCGCCCACGGACGACATCCACGACTGGGTGGGCCCGGGCTACAAGAACGGCTTTTATGATGCCTACGACCCCGAAGCCCGCAAGGTGTTCTGGCGACAGATGGACGAGAAACTCTACACCGGCCTCGCTAAATTGTCAAATAGTACATTGTCAAATAGTACATTAATTGATGCCTGGTGGATGGACGCCTCGGAGCCCAATGTCCGCGACTGCACGCCGATGTGGTACCGCAAGGCACTCTGCGGCCCCACGGCCCTCGGCACGTCGACGGAGTACTTCAACGCCTACTCGCTGGTCAATGCCGACGCCATCTACAACGGCCAGCGCGACACTTGGAAGAATGCAAAAATTAAGAAATCGAAGAATGTAAGCGAGCCTCGCGTGTTCCTGCTTACTCGCAGCGGCTTCGCCGGCTTGCAGCGCTACTCCACGGCGACGTGGAGCGGCGACATCGGCACCCGCTGGGAGGATATGCGCGCACAGATGACCGCCGGACTGAACTACTGTATCTCCGGACTGCCCTTCTGGGGCATGGACCAGGGCGGCTTCAGCGTGGAGAACCGCTACGTGCAGGCACAGCAGCTCTACGACCGCACGAAGGTGGAGAACGAGGACCTGAAGGAGTGGCGCGAGCTGCAGACGCGCTGGAACCAGTTCGGCGCCTTCATACCCCTGTTCCGCAGTCACGGCCAGTGGCCGCTGCGCGAGATTTGGAACATCGCCCCCGAGGACCATCCCGCCTATCAGTCGTTCGTCTACTACGACCGTCTGCGCTACCAGCTCATGCCCTACATCTACAGTCTCGCCGGCTGGGCACACTTCAACGACTACACCCTGATGCGCGCCCTGGTGATGGACTTTAACGGCGACCGCGAGGTGGAGAACATCGGCAACCAGTGGATGTTCGGTCCCGCCCTCATGGCCTGTCCCGTGGGCTACTACAAAGCCCGCAACCGCGCCGTCTACTTCCCCAAGCAGACCGGCTGGTACGACCTTTACAATGGACAATTAATCATTGAAAAAGGAGAATCAACGGCGGCAGCAAATAATTCTCAATCATCAATTGTCAATTCTCAATTGACGGGCCGCAGGCTCGTCGTTGACGCCCCCTACGAGCGCATCCCCGTCTTCGTCCGCGAGGGTGCCATCATCCCCTTCGGTCCCGCGATGCAGTGGAGCGACGAGAAGGCGCCTGAGCTCATCAACCTCTACGTCTATGCCGGACAGGACGGCACGTTCCAGCTCTACGAGGACGAGGGCACGAACTACAACTACGAGCAGGGCCGCTACGCCACCATCGACATCGCCTACAACGATGCCGCCCGCACCGTCACCTTCTCGGCCCGCAAGGGACAGTTCCCGGGTATGCTCAAGGCCCGCCGCTTCAACATTGTCCTCGTCACCCCCGACGCGCCGAAGCCCCTGAACCTCGACAACCCCGAGGGCACGATGGTGCAGTACAACGGCAAGGCCGTCAGCGTGAAGCTGTAGACGCAACCCCTTTGTGTACGATAATCAAAGAGGTGGAACCATTCAGGCTCCACCTCTTTTCTATGAAGCCGCGTTGAACCTCGTGTTGCTCTTCTTTAGACTTTTTGCGCAATTATTTTGTTCGAAGTTAACATCTTTTAAGGCGATATAAACCTTTGTTTGCAGAATATTGACTATCTTTGCAGGCAAATATACCAAGGAATTTATTAACCTATAAAACATAACCATTATGAAAAAACGATTACTACTTTCATTATGTGCCATGCTATGTAGTATGGCGACATGGGCTGCGACAGAGTTTAACTCAGGTAACCTGAGGTACAAGTGGGATTCTCCTTATCTGACGGTTATTGGTTATAGTACAGAGGTGCAGAAAAACAGTATTACCTCTCTGGTTATTCCTGCATACGTCAGCCATTCCAGTATGCCGAGGGGAGCCCAGCGCGTATCTTCGGTGTCGGGCCTTGGTGGGAACCCATCGTTGAAGAGCGTACGCATTGTGTACGGCGTAAGTGAGATTTCTGCGCAAGCTTTCGCTGTCAGCGAAAAACTGGAGAAAATTTTCATTCCAAGTTCGGTGAGTTCTATTGGTCAGAATGCTTTCGGCGACTGTCCTAAGCTCAAGGAGGTCTATTGTGCCGGTGAGACAGCTCCCAGCGGCTCCCCCGCATTTCTAGGAATGACGTTGAACTATACCGTCTATGTCCCGTATGCCGCTAACTCGAACTCGTACCGTAACAGTTCCGTCTTTAGCGGTAGCCGTACGGTGACGCCATCGAACCTGCCCTACGATTTCATCTCGAATGGATGTTACTGTATTGTGACGGACTACACCAACAAAAAGGCTACGGTAGTGGGCCGATACTACGATATCATGGACCCCACAGCCATTAATATGTGGACCATTCCCGACCAGGTGACGATAGACAATGGGCAGGGCAGCAAATATACGGTGACGAAGATTGGCCAGTACGCCTCCCAGAACAATGGCACTAATGCCAACGTCATCCAGTTGACTGTTCAGGGCAAGAGTATCACGGAGATAGGTTCAGGCGCTTTCCAGTTGCCCAGTCTTATGATAGCATCCATTGAAAGTGCGGGCACTTTGGGCCATGAAGTCTTTTCCGGTTGTTCCTTATTATCTACTGTTGCGTTGAAGTCGGTAGCCACGATTGGCGAGTATGCGTTCAAGGACTGCGTCTCGCTGCAGACCATCACCATTCCCGCCAATACCACAGCCATTGGGACCTACGCCTTTCGTGGAGCGTTGCTTCTGTCGGCTATTCAGGTTGACGGTGACAATACCCATTTTGTGTCGCATAACGGATGGCTTTACAATAAAAAGATGACCCAACTCCTCCTCTGTCCCCCCGCCAACACGAAGGACGGCTGGGTGGCAACGGTGAAGAACATCAGCGCCGGTGCCTTTGCCGCCACGAGTCGGAAGAAGGTGTACATCCCCTATGGTGTGACAATGATCAATCAGGGCATCTTCGAGGGCAGCGCAGCGCTGGAGATTGTGAGCATCCCCAGCAGCGTCACCAATTGGGCTATGACCGATGCCTTCAAGGGCTGTACGGCGCTGTTTCTCGTCTCCTGTAATACGAAGTCTGTGCCGACGGCCAATGAATCGACCTTTGCCAACTCTAGAGCGAATGACGCCGGCCTGTATGTCTACTCAGGACTGGTTGATGCCTACAAGAAAGCCGACTATTGGAAACAGTTTGAATTGATCACTGGCAGGGGCTAT
This sequence comes from Prevotella sp., assembly GCA_016285245.1. Taxonomy (GTDB): domain Bacteria; phylum Bacteroidota; class Bacteroidia; order Bacteroidales; family Bacteroidaceae; genus Prevotella. Next base: position 21,621 of record JAEEQH010000015.1, on the reverse strand, counting down.
GACATCTTGGAGGACATTGGGTACTACACTGTGACGTCGTCGACCACAGCCAAGTTATCCTGTTTTGGCGGGACTAGCGATCTTGATTACACCTTACCTACCACCGTGCGGGATATTGCTGGCAATACCTATACCGTCACAGAAATTGGCGATGATGCCTTCGCATACAGGGGCCTCCCCCGTAAGATGACAGCTCCCAGCATCCTAAAAGTCGGCGCACGTGCCTTCGCTGATCGTGATGAGATGACGGCCATCGACCTGCCGAAGGTGCAGACCATCGGCGAGGCCGCCTTCTGCAACTGCAGCGCCCTGCAGACGGTGAACCTGCCCGTGAAGATGACGGCCATTGGCGATGCCTGCTTCCAGGGCTGTACGTCACTCAAGACCATCCGCTGGCCGCTGGGCGTGAACACCGTTGGCCTGCGTACGTTCTCAGGCAGCGGACTGACGAAGTTCTCAGCCCCCTACGGACTCAAGAAGATTGGTGCAGCAGCCTTTGCCGGCAACCAGAGCCTGCACGACCTGCTCCTCCCGTCGACGGTGACGGAGATCAGCGAGTATGCCTTCAAGGACTGCGAGCGGCTGGTGAACATCTACGTGAACGCTCCTACGCCGCCGACCATCTCGAAGTATGCCTTTGGCGAGACGTCGTCGGGACTGACCCTTGGCATCCCCGTCAAGTCGGTGGCATGGCTGCGCGTCCCCAAGGCTTCGGTCGACACCTATAAGGCTACCGAGCAGTGGGGCGGCAAGAATGCCCTGTTCGACAAGGAAAGCATAACCGAGGGCGCCTACGACTTCTACGTGAGAGCCGCCAGCGGCACCGACGAGCATTTCGACGTGAAGTCGTGGGACGAGAGCACCAACAGCGGCGAGGTCATCTGGACGGGACGCCGGAGGGACACCTCGCGGTTCGACGTCGACTGCTCGACGCCGCGCGAGGACGAGTGGGGCCGCCAGTTCGCAATCACCGAGATTGCCGACCAGGCATTCTCTGGGGACGGAACCATCGGCACCTTCAAGCTCGGCACCGTGAAGAAGGTCGGCAAGTCCGCCTTCCGCAACGCACAGTTCAGTGGCGACATTGAGCTGACACAGGCCGACAAGGGCGAGGTGGAGATCGGCACCTATGCCTTTGCCGACACGAAGGGCGCAGCGAGAGTCATCATCGAAGGCCCCGCCTCCAATGGCTATCAGGCCAACATCACGCTCGGCACCTGCTGCTTCGGCGAGAAGCCCACGGCAGAGATCTACGTGCCGAAGGACCAGTTCTCAGACTTCGTGCCGAAGGTGTCGTGGTCGCCCGAGCTTGCCCTCACCAATGTCACACAACTGCGCGTCATCTATCGTCCGAAGAACATCATCGACAACTACACTTCCGAGAACTTTCCCACGAACGTCAGTCTCCGTGGCACAGGACTGGAAGGCATCATCATGACCCTCGACGGCTTCCAGATTCATAAGTACAAAGTAAGTGACGTGCTGGGAAAGACCTTCGTCATGCTATACACGACTGAAGGAGCAACGTGGCAGGACCGCTACCTGCTGAAAGAGCCCACCAGCCTGCCCACCATCGTCGGCACACCCATCGATGCCAACCCCATCGAGGGCCCGGGCACACCGCGCTCGGCATCGCAGGAGGGCTACGACGTCTATGTCTACGTCAAGGAGCAGAACAAGTACGTCAAGTCGACTGACGACAACCCGCAGGATGCCGACAAGAGCTACTACGTGGAGCTGCCAAAGGGCTATGACGCGGTGCTTGTGCCCCTCGAGGAGGACCTGACCGGCATCCGCGACGTTGAGGCCACAGGACGCGCCGCCGACGGCCGCCTCTACAACCTCCGCGGCCAGCGTGTCGACCGTCCCACGAAGCCTGGCCTCTACATTATCAATGGGAAAAAGGTCGTGATTAAGTGAGTGTAAAGCCGAGCTTGCTCGTGCCGTATGTTTATACGCATATTTATGCTTAATAAGATGGTCTTTAGCGCGCTAAAGACCATCTTTTCGTTTCTAAAAACCACCTTTTCGTTTCTAAAGACCACCTTTTCACGGCTAAAGCAGAACCTTGCAACCTTGTGCATTGCATGAAGGTGTTTTCTGCGGGGATTTCAAAATAATTGGAGGGAATTCTTGGCGCTTTCACAAATAATTCCTACCTTTGCCCGCACGATGTGGATACTGATACTGATGCTGTTGCCCCTGTCGGCACTCGCCTATGTCGGCTGGCACGTGTGGTGCCTGCTGCCACTGGGCTGGCTGTGGAAGGTGGCGGTGCTGGCGCTGATGACGGGAGCGTTCCTGATGTTGTTTGCCGGACTGTCGCGCACCACGGACCGACTGCCGATGCCACTGGCGGTGGCTGTCTACGAGGTGGGCACGACGAGTCTCATCGTGCTGCTCTACCTGTTCATGACGTTCCTGCTGCTCGACATCGGACGGCTGCTGCGCCTGCTCCCGCGTACCTTATTCTATGACAACTGGTGGACGGTGGGCGGCATCACGGTGGCTATGGCCGCGCTGCTGCTGTATGGCAGCCTGCACTATCGCCACAAGTACCGTGAGGAGCTGCAGCTGACGACGGGTAAACCGCTGGCGAAGCCCCTGAAACTGGTGATGGTGAGCGACCTCCACATTGGCTACCACAACCGCCGCGAGGAGCTGCATCGCTGGGTGGACATGATCAACGCTGAACAGCCTGACGCGATACTCATTGCCGGCGACATCATCGACGGCAGTATGCGGCCCGTCCTGGAGCAGCGGATGCACGAGGAGTTCCTGCGGCTGAAGGCGCCCGTCTATGCCTGCATCGGCAACCACGAGTACTACAGCAGTGAGCCGCGTGCCCGACAGTTCTACAAGGACGCCGGCATACGGCTGCTGCAGGACGATAGTGCCACCGTCGGCGACGTCTGCATCATTGGCCGCGACGACCGCACCAACCGCCACCGCGAAGCGCTGGGGGTGCTGATGAAGAAGGCCGACAGAAGGAAATACTGCATTCTGCTGGACCACCAGCCTTACCACCTGGAACAGGCCGAGCGCCAGCAGGTGGACTTCCAGTTCAGCGGTCATACCCACCACGGGCAGGTATGGCCCATCTCCTGGATTACGGAGCGCGTCTACGAGTGTGCCTTCGGCCAGCATGAGCGTGGCCGAACGCGCTATTACGTCAGCAGCGGCCTCGGCATCTGGGGTGCCAAACTACGTATCGGCACCCGCTCGGAGTATGTCGTCGCAACGCTGCACCAAGAATAAAACACGTAGGTCTCTACAACGGCAGGGTAAGCACGAAGCGGGCACCGGGGCCGGCATACGTCTGGTCGAAGATTATGAAGCCGTTCAGACGACTCGCCAGCATACGGCAGAGCGGCAGGCCCAGTCCCAAGCCCTCCTTGAACGTGTCGAGCTTCACGAAACGCTCGAAGATGTGGTTCGCCTCCTCGGTGGGGATGCCGCAGCCCGTGTCCTCGACGCTGAGCACCAGTTTGTTGTCGTCCTCGATGACGGCACGCAGGGTGATCGTGCCCTCGTCGGTATACTTGATGGCGTTATCTAGCAGGATGTTCACCATCCGGCGTATCATCTCCTTGTTCGTCGTCATGACGAAACCACTCGGCAGCTGGTTGTCGAACACCAGCCGAACGCCCTGTTTCAGCAGACCCTGGTTCTCCTGCAGCTGGTTCGACAGGAGGTCGACGATGTCCACGCCGTCCTCCATGCGCACGGCGGTTTTCGACTCGTTCACCGCCAGCTCCAGCATCTCGTCTATCTGTTTCGTGATAATGCGCGTGTTCGTCAGCATCATCTTCGCAATGTTCATGCGCTCCTCGCGGCTGGCTGTCAAGTCGGGGTCGGCAATGACCTGTGCGAAGCCCGAGATGATGTTCAGGGGCGTCCTTACCTCGTGGCTCATGTTCTGGATGAATGTCGTCTTCATGCGGTCCGACTCCAGGGCATGCTCGTAGGCCACCGTCAGCTCGCGCATATGGCGACGACGGCTCCACACGATGTAAGCCAGTGCTGCCACCAGCAGGGCCAATAGCACGATGATGATGGTCAGGGTGATGAGGCGTGTACGGGCCGCCGTCTGCTCCACCTCGTAAAGGTGCAGCTCCTCGCGGAAACCCTCGACGCTGTTGGTCAGCACGCTGCTGGCTATGGAGTCGTTCTGCCGGTGCTCCTTCTGCAGCGCCTCGTAAGCCTCCTGCCATCGTCCCGCGTTCTTGTAGATGTTCGCGATGGTGCCGTAGCTCTCCTCGTCCAGCTCCTCGCGGGCCAGCTCCACGGCTCTGTCGATGTTGCCGATGGCCGCCTCGTGGTATACCTCCACCGAACGGCCGTGCACCGACGTCAGACCCTGTGCCTCGCCCTCCTTGTAGGCTTTGTAGCCCTGCAGGAACTTCGCCGTCTCGCCCATATTGTAATAGATCAGCGTGCGTCGCGTCTCAATGTCGAAGACGCGCTCCGGCGATGCCTCGGCGGCAATGGCCCTCGCAGTGTCCAGCAGCGCCAGCGCCTTTTCGGGCTCTTCCTCCTCCAGCACACCGACAATGTTCATATAGATCGGCGGCATACTCTCACGGTAGCCCGCCTCCTCCATCATCTTGATCACCCGCCTGAAGTTGCGCTTGGCACCCTCCTTGTTACCGCAATAGCGGTAGATGTGCCCCAGCATGTTGTAGGCCATATACATCTCCTCGTGCAGCTTGCGCTCCTGCAGCTCCTGCGACAGCTTGCGTGCCCCCTTATAAGCCTCCACAATGTTCTGGGAGTTCATCAGGAACACAATCTCGTTACACCGCTGCGTGTAGTACCCGTGCATGTCGCCCTTCTCCAGCAGGTAGTCCTCCAGGTTCCTCACGTCAACGAAGAAACGCTCTTCATCGGCGTTGTTGAACGACTCGTGCATGGCCGAGCGCAGTCGCTGGTACGTGCTGTCCGTGTCGTAGTTGGCGACAGCAGCACGCGCGCTAACATATATTAATATGCCAGCCAGCACAGCCATGATTCTGGAGAGTGTTTTCATCGGTTAGTAGTCTCTTTCGTTGACTTCTGACTGCAAAAGTACGAATTATATTTTTTTTCTCCAAATTTTTTCACTATTTTTGCAGCATGGAAATCACACCCGTAGCATACTTCCACTCGCCGCTCACTTCGAAGTTCGGCATACCACGTCAGAGCGGGCTCTCTCCCACGCTCGCGGGAACCATCGTCTTCACACCCGAGTACCGGCATCCCGACGCCATCCGGGGTCTCGACGGCTTCGACTACCTCTGGCTCATCTGGGAATTCTCAGCCAACAACGAACAGTCGGCTAAAGACCGCCTCACCGTCCGCCCGCCACGTCTCGGCGGCAACGAGCGCATTGGCGTCTTCGCATCGCGGTCGCCCTTCCGTCCAAACAACCTGGGACTGTCGTGCGTCAGGATAGACAGCATCGAGATGACTGACAGCCAGGGACCCGTCATCCATGTCCTCGGGGCCGACCTCATGGACGGCACTCCCATCTACGACGTCAAACCCTACGTCGCCTATGCCGATGCCCATCCCGATGCCCGCAGCGGCTTCGTAGACAGCCGGCAGTGGCAGCCCCTCAGCGTCGATATCCCCGACACTCTCCACCACCACTTCCCCGGTCCTCTCCTCGACGCCCTGCGCGAGGTGCTTGCACAGGATCCCCGTCCGCCTTTTCACCACGATCCTGAGCGTGTCTACGGGATGCCCTTCGGCGGCTGCGATGTCCGTTTCCGCGTCAGCGACGGCGTGGTATATGTTGTGGAAGTGAAGAAGTTAAAGAAAGTTGGGGGCGGAAAAGAATAAAAAATGTTAATGATTAAACCTTTGCTAATCTGAAGCGTCAGAAGAGTAGTTGCAACGATAAACTTACAAACAATAAAAATCAATAACACAAATAAAAAAACGAACGGACATGAAACAGATTCTTATGACTATCGCAGCCTCTATGCTGCTGTCAACTACCGCTATGGCACAGGATAACAACCCACAGGACGGACAGCGTCCTAACCCTCAGGAAATGATACAGCGCCGCACAGATCGTACCGTGCAGCAATATGGACTTAACGCAGAACAAGCGAAGCAACTGCTCTCACTCAACACAAAATACGCAGATATGATGACACCACGCTTCGGACGCGGACAGCGTCCCGGAGGACAGGGTGGTGCACGTCCCGGCGGCAATCGCCAGCGTCCCGCACAGGGCGACAGCATCCGCCAGCCCCGCGGACAGCGCCCTCAGGGTGGACAGCGTCCCGAGATGAGCGAACAGATGAAAGCTTACAACGAAGAGCTGCAGAAAATCATGACTCCCGAACAGTTCAAAGCCTATCAGGCCGACATGGAGCGTATGCGCCAGGGCATGGGTCGTGGCATGGGCGGTCAGCGTGGACCACGTGGTCAGCGTCCCCAGCAGCAGAACTAGTAAGACCTCTTTGTCATTCAGCCACATCATAGACATCTAGCACATTATAGACATTTTGCACATCATAGAATTTTAGTGAAATATTTAGCATCATAGTGATTTAGGTTAATTTTTGAGCATCATAGTGATTTAGGTTAACATAGTGTTTTTTTTGGCTAGCGAGCCGTCTTTAGTAGATAGAAGTTTAGGTAATGTGATCTGGATAACAACCCAACCCGCCAAATTCTTGGCGGGTTTTTTTGTGTGATGTAAAAAAAAAGTGTATCTTTGCAAGCGAAAACCCAAAACAACATTGGAAATGACAAGACAACACCTGACCGTAATCAGCCTGGCAGCACTAACGCTGCTGGCAGGATGCAAGGAGAAGAAAACGACGACGGACATCATTGCGGCGCCGATAGTGGTAACACAGCCCAGCGGCCCCATCAAGATGCAGACGTATAATGACCAGCGCGAGGTGAAGTGGCTGGGCAAGTCGTATAGTGTAGAGATAGACCGTCAGCCGAGCGACAGTCTGCCGATGGTGACGGACGAGACGGGCCAGCAGTTCGTGGACAACGTGATCCGCCTGACGATACGCCGTTCCGACGGCAGCGTGGCTGTCAGCAAGAAGTTCCTCAAGACGACCTTTGACCGCTGGCTGAACGGTGATTACCGTGAGCATGGCATCCTGGAGGGTTTCGTCTTCGACGAGGTGGACGACCGCCGTCTGCAGTTCGCCGCCAGCGTCTGTCTGCCGCAGACGGACGAGTACGTGCCGCTGGTGGTAACGGTCGACAACCTCGGTAACGTGAATATCCGCCTGGACACCGACTTGGATACCAACGGTGCCAGGGACGAGGAGGACGAATAAACAGATTATTTTTGTGTCAGGGCGTCGGCGAGCTCGTGCATATTGTGGAAGAGAACGTCGGCGCCAGCCCCGAGGAGCGTCTCGTCGGGTAGGGGACCGGTGTTCACGGCGATAGTGAATGCGCGGGCAGCGACGCCGGCGCGTACGCCGAGGGGCGCATTTTCGACGACGATGGTCTGCCACGGCAGCGTACCCGCTTTCTCCATGCCGATGAGGTAAGGGTCGGGATTGGGCTTGCCGCGGGTGACGTCGTAAGCGGTGACGATGTGCTGCTCGTCGAGGTAACGGCTGAAGTCCTTCAGCAGACGATTGATGAGCGGGCGCTGACCGCTGCCGGTGACGACGCCGACGGTCCAGCCGTGGCTGGCGACGGCTTGCAGCACGTCGAGGATGCCGTCCATAAGCGGTGCCTCGCTCTGGGCATGGAAGCAGCGGGTCTTCTCGTCGTACATCTGCTGTGCCTCGTCGAGGGTAATCTCCTGGCCTTTCTGCTGGAGCACCATCGTGCGGATAGTGTCGATGCCGCGTGCACCCTCGGTGGCATAGGCGTCCTCGGCGGTCATGCGTATGCCGAACGAAGCCATGGACTGCTGCCAGGCGATAGCGTGGCGTGGCATGGAGTCGTAGAGCACACCGTCCATGTCGAAGAGCACGGCTTTGGGCTCAAATCGCTCAAAGCCGTGCCTCTCCAAATACTTCTTGATCTCCACCGATAATAATTTTATACCACGTATTATTATTTAAGACCACGAATTCACGAATTAAACGAATTTTGCTGCGTGTTGTTCCAAATAACAACTTAAGTATGGGAATTCGTATAATTCGCGTAATTCGTGGTTGATAAAAATCACTGTTCTTTTGCCAGTCTTTCCTTGATGGCTTTCGAGTCGGCCTCGTAGCCGGGCTTGTCGAGGAGTGCGAACATATTCTTCTTGTAGGCTTCGACGCCGGGCTGGTTGAAGGGGTTCACGCCGAGGACGTTGCCGCTGATGCCGCAGGCAATCTCGAAGAAGTAGATGAGCTGTCCGATGTAGTAGGCGTTGAGCTCGGGTACGGAGATGCGGATGTTGGGCACGCCACCGTCGACATGTGCCAGACGGGTGCCGAGCTCTGCCATCTTGTTCACCTCGTCGACGCGCTTGCCTGCGAGGAAGTTCAGACCGTCGAGGTTCTCCTCGTCGCTGGGGAACAGCAGGGTGCTGTTAGGCTTCTCGACAGAGATGACCGTCTCGAAGATGGTGCGCTCGCCGTCCTGTATCCACTGTCCCATGGAGTGAAGGTCGGTGGTGAAATCGACGCTGGCGGGGAAGATACCCTTCTTGTCCTTACCCTCGGACTCGCCGTAGAGCTGCTTCCACCACTCTGAGACGAAGTGGAGCTTCGGCTGGTAGTTCACCATGATCTCGATCTTCTTGCCTGACTGGTAGAGACCGTTGCGTACGGCGGCATATTGTGCGGCGATGTTCTCGTCGAAGGGAACGCTGGGAGCACAGGCTTTCTCCATGTCCTGGGCACCCTGTACGAGGGCCTTGATGTCGAAGCCAGCGCAGGCGATGGGCAGCAGTCCGACGGGGGTGAGCACGGAGAAGCGTCCGCCGACGTTGTCGGGGATGATGAACGACTTGTAACCCTCCTTGTCGGCGCAGGTGCGTGCGGCGCCGCGCTTGGCGTCGGTGACGGCGACGATGACGTCCTTGGCGGCGTCCTTGCCCATCTGTGCCTCACACTGCTTCTTCAGCAGGCGGAATGTGAGGGCGGTCTCTGTGGTCGTTCCCGACTTCGAGATGTTGATGACGCCGAACTTCTTGCCTTTGAGGTACTCGGTCATCTCGTAGAGGTAGTCCTCGCCGATATTGTTACCGGCAAAGAGGATGGTGGGGTTCTTGCCGTCCTGAATGAGCCAGCCGAACGTGTTGCCGAGGGCTTCGATGACGGCACGGGCACCGAGATATGAGCCGCCGATGCCGGCGACGACGATGACCTCGCACTTCTCGCGGAGGGTGTTGGCCACGGCCTGCACCTCGTCGAGGAACTGTGGTGTGATGCTGCTGGGCAGGTGTAGCCATCCCAGGAAGTCGTTACCGGGGCACGTGCCCTCTTCCAGGGCCTTCTGTGCTTCTTTCACTTTCGGCTCGAAAGCCTTCACGGCGCCAGCCTCCAGGAAGCAGGCAGCCTTGGTGATGTCGAGTGTGATGTTCTTCATAAGAAATCTTTAGTTTTATATGGTTTTGTAGTTTTTTTATGTTTTTCAGTTCTCTGTAGACTGCTTACCGGAAGGAGTCGGTGAGGAGCTTGATCTCCACCTGCGGGCTTATGCGCTCGTACAATATATTATATACGGCGTCAAGGATGGGCATGTTGACGTGCCAGTGGCGATTGATCTCCTTCATGCACTTCGTGCCGAAGTATCCCTCGGCAATCATCTCCATCTCAATCTGTGCGGACTTCACGCTGTAGCCCTTGCCGATCATCGAACCGAAGGTGCGGTTGCGCGAGAAGTTCGAGTAGCCGGTGACAAGGAGGTCGCCCATGTAGACGGAGTCGTAGATGTTGCGCTCCAAGGGGTGTACGCTGGTGAGGAAACGGTTCATCTCCTGTACGGCGTTCGACATGAGGACGGCCTGAAAGTTGTCGCCGAACTTCAGTCCGGAGCAGATGCCGGCGGCGATGGCGTAGACGTTCTTCAGCACCGAGGAGTACTCGATGCCGATGACGTCGCTGGAGGTCTTCGTCTTGATGACGTCGCTGGTGAGGACGTCGGCGAAGGCCTGTGCCTTCTCGGTGTCGGAGCAGCCCACGGTGAGGTAGGACAGTCGCTCGAGGGCCACCTCCTCGGCATGGGAGGGACCGCCGAGGCAGGCGAGATTGGCGTAGGGGACGTCGAAGACGTGGTGGAAATATTCCGAGCAGACGAGGTTCTCGTCGGGAACGATGCCCTTGATGGCTGTGACGATGAACTTCTCCTTGATGCGCGTCTTCACCTTGCGCAGATGGTTCTTCAGGTAGGGCGATGGCACGACGAAGACGAGGGTGTCGTACTGCTGTGCGATGCTGTTCAGGTCGCTGCTGAACGCTATCTCGTCGGTGTTGAAGTGGACGCTGGTAAGGTAACTGGGGTTATGGCCCAGACGGCGGAACTCGTCAATCTGGTCGTCGCGGCGCATATACCACCCGATGTGGTGCGTGTGCTGCACCACAATCTTGGCGATGGCCGTGGCCCACGAGCCGCCACCGACGATGGCAATCTTTCCGCAGTCGAACATCAATCTCTCAAACTATCAATCTTCCGACTCTTCTTCGCTCTTTGTCGTTCTCACCTCGGGCTTCATTTGCGGGAAGAAGAGCACCTCCTGGATGAACGTCTTACCGGTCATGAGCATGACGAGACGGTCGATACCGATGCCGATACCGCTGGTGGGAGGCATACCGTACTGCAGGGCGCGGAGGAAGTCGTGATCGATGATCATCGCCTCGTCGTCGCCCTTGTCGGCCAGTCGCATCTGCTCAACGAAGCGCTCCTCCTGGTCGATGGGGTCGTTCAGCTCGGAGTAGGCGTTGGCCAGCTCCTTGCCGTTGACCATCAGCTCGAAACGCTCGGTGAGTCCGGGCTTGCTGCGGTGCATCTTCGTCAGCGGCGACATCTCCACGGGGTAGTCGGTGATGAACGTCGGTTGGATGAACGTGCCCTCGCAGAACTCGCCGAAGAGCTCGTCGATGAGCTTGCCCTTGCCCATGGTCTCGTCGACGTCCATGCCCTTCTGCTTACAGAAGGCGCGGATCTCGTCCTCCGTCTTGCCGTTGCAGTCGAAGCCGGTCTTCTCCTGGATGGCCTCAAGGATGGGCAGTCGGCGGTAGGGTGCCTTGAACGAGACGATGTTGCCGTCGATCTCACGCTCGGGCTTGCCGTTGACGGCTATACAGATGGTCTCGAGCAGCTTCTCGGTGAACGACATCATCCAGTTGTAGTCCTTATACTGTACGTAGAGCTCCATGCAGGTGAACTCCGGGTTGTGGTTACGGTCCATACCCTCGTTACGGAAGTTCTTGCCGATCTCGTAGACACCCTCGAAGCCGCCGACGATGAGGCGCTTCAGGTAGAGCTCCGTGGCGATACGCATATACATATCCTGGTCCAGGGCGTTGAAGTGGGTGATGAACGGACGGGCGGAGGCACCACCGGCGATGGACTGCAGGGTGGGTGTCTCGACCTCGGTGTAGCCTGCCTCGTCGAGCACCTTGCGGAGGGTGCGGATGACGGTGGCGCGCTGGAGGAACGTGTCCTTCACACCCTCGTTCACCACGAGGTCGACGTAACGTTGGCGGTAGCGCAGCTCGGGGTCGTCGAACTTGTCGTAGGCCACGCCGTCCTTGTACTTCACGATGGGCAGTGGCTTCAGACTCTTTGACAGCAGCGTCAGCTCCTTGGCGTGGACGCTGGTCTCGCCGGTCTTCGTGCGGAACACGTGTCCCTTGATGCCGATGAAGTCGCCGATGTCCAGCAGCTTCTTGAAGACGACGTTGTAGAGGTCCTTGTTCTCGTCGGGGCAGATGTCGTCACGGGTGACGTACACCTGTATGCGGCCCTTGGAGTCCTGGAGCTCGATGAATGATGCCTTGCCCATGATGCGGCGGCTCATCAGTCGTCCGGCGATGCTCACCTGCGGCAGCTGTGTGGCGTCTTCACTTTCTACGTTCCACTCGCCGCTATCCACCTTCTGGCGGATGTCTGTGGAGAAGGCATTGGTGGGAAACTCTGCTGCGGGGTAGGGGTCGATGCCCATTTCGCGCAGTTGGCTGAGGCTCTGGCGCCTCAGTATTTCTTGCTCACTAAGTTCTGAAATGTTCATGTCTTTATAAAGAGGTGTAATCGATAGTTGGGTGCAAAGTTACTAAATTCTATTCGAATTTTGTACGTTTTGGGTAAAAAAATGCTAAAAGTGGGAAAAAGATTTGGTCGGAAAAGAAAAAATGCTTACATTTGTGGCTGTCTAACTAGAAAAATCCCTTTTTACGATGAGCGATACTGTAGTTAAAAAAAGAGTTGTAGGCATAGACATTAGTCTGGAAGAGACCATCTACGCCGTGGTGGATGTTCGTGGTAACATTCTTGCCAAGGACAGTTTCCCGACATTGGATTATCCTGACATTAACAATTATGTGTCGGCACTAGCCGAGCATGTCGTCGAACTGGTGGAGGCCAACGGTGGCTACGAGACCATCCGTTCGGTGGGCATCAGCTGCCCCAGTGCCAACTTCCAGACGGGGTGTATCGTCAATGCGGCGAATATGCCGTGGAAGGGTATCGTACCCCTGTCGGCCATGCTCCGCGACCGTCTGGGACTGGCTGTTGCCGTGGCCAACAACGCTATGGTGGTGGCTATGGCCGAGCAGGCTTTTGGTGCTGCTCACGGTATGCGCGACTTTATCGCCATCACCCTCGGATCGGGTTTGGGCAGCTGCGTGTTCTCCGACGGCAACGTCAACCTCGGTTACGATGGCTATGCCGGTGAGGTGGGACATACCTGCGTCAAGATTGACGGCCGTCAGTGTGGCTGTGGCAAGAAGGGCTGCCTGGAGACGTATACCGCCACGAAGGGCATCGTCACCACCGCCCGCGAACTGCTTGAGGAGTCGGACAAGCCGTCGCTGATGCGGCAAGAGGAGAAGCTGACGCCGAAGAAGATTGCGCAGTTCTGCGACCAGGGCGACGAGCTGGCTATCGAGGTGTTCCGCCGTACCGGCGAGGCATTGGGCCTTGGCTTGGCTAACTACGCGTCGCTGCTCGACCCCGAAGCTTTCATCTTCACCGGTGGCATCGCCAATGCTGGCAAGTGGCTGATGGAGCCCGCCAAGAAGTCGTTTGACGAGCACGTCTTCCATAATATAGAAGGTAAGGTGAAGTTCGTGAAGTCTGAACTGAACGACTCAGAGCGTGACGTCCTCGGCGCCAGCGTGATAGCCTGGAAGGTGAAGGAGTACTCGCTGTTTAAGTGAAGTTAGAGAAGTTAAAGAAGTAGAGAAGTTGAGAAGATACTATGGAGAATGAAGTTGACAAGATAAAAACCCGAGTTGTCGGCATTGACATCCGCGAGAAGCGGACGACCTACGCTGTCGTGGACATCCGTGGCGAGATCATTGCCCTCGACTATTTCCCGACATCGGACTACCCCGAGATAACATCCTACGTGGCAACACTGAGCGAGAAGGTGCTTGAGATGATTATGGAGAACGGTGGCTACGAGACCGTCCGCTCCGTGGGCATCAGCGCTCCCAGCGGCAACTACCTGACGGGCAGCATCGAGAATGCGGCGAATATGCCGTGGAAGGGCGTCATACCCCTGGCAGCGATGCTACAGGACCGTCTGGGTATGGCTGTGGCACTGGCCAACGACGCACACATCACCGCCCTCGGCGAGAAAGCCTACGGCTCGGCACACGGCATGAAGGACTTCATCATCGTCTCCATCAGCCACGGCGGACTGGGCAGCTGCATCTTCACCAACGGCCAGCCCCATCTGGGACATCACGGCTTTGCCGGCGAGGTGGGACACACCTGCGTCGAGGTCAACGGCCGTGAGTGCGGTTGCGGACGGCGCGGCTGTCTGGAGACCTACGTCTCGGACCGCGGACTCATCATCACCGCCGAAGAGAAAATTGCTGCCAGCACGGAGCATACCTTGCTCAGCGACCTCGAAACCATCGATATGCATAGCATCGCAGACTGCTGCGACAAGGGCGACCGCGTGGCCATCGACGTGTTTGCCTCGCTGGGCACGATGCTGGGCATCGGACTGGCCAACTACGCATCGGTGCTGAACCCCGAGGCCATCATCCTCACGGGCGACATGATGCAGGCCAGCAAATGGATACTCAAACCCCTGCGTGCCTCGTTCGAGGAGCACGTGTTCCGTAACATCCGCGACAAAGTGCGCATCCTCGTCTCCATCCTGAAGGAGGGCGAGCGCGACGTCCTCGGCGCCAGCGCGCTGGCATGGGATGTGAAGGAGTACTCCCTGTACAAATAACACGATATGACCATAAACGACTTGACTTGAATGGAATTTGAACTATTGAAATCACGCGTTGTAGGTGTCGATGTCGGTACGGTATTAACGACCATCGGCATCGTCGACATACGCGGCAATATCATCGCCAAGACCACCATCCCGACCCTGGAGGAGGGGAGGACGGTGGCCGCCTTCTCGAACAAGCTCTGTGAGACCATCATCGAGCTGGCCGAGAACAACGGCGGACTGGAGACCATCCGCTCCGTGGGTGTCAGCGCACCCAGTGCCAACTATATCACGGGTAGCATCGTCAATGCCGCCAATCTGCCGTGGCCCGGTGACATTCCCCTGGCAGCGATGATGCGCGACCAGCTGGGTATTGCCGTCGGCGTGGCCAACGATGCCCATGCTGCCGCTATGGGCGAGAAGGTCTATGGCTCGGCCCACGGCATGAAGAACTTTGTGCTCGTCAACATCGGAGCGGGCGTGGGTAGCTGTATCTTCACCAACGGCCACGTACACTTCGGCTCCGAGGGTTTTGCCGGCGAACTGGGCCATACGTGCCTCGTCCCCGGCGGCCGACAGTGTGGCTGTGGCCGTCAGGGCTGTCTGGAGGCATACGTCAATACCAAGGGTATCGTCATGACTGCCCGCGAGGTGATGGAGGAGACGGACAAGCCGTCGCTGATGCGGCAGCTTGACCACCTGTCGCCGCGGACTATCAAGGAGTGCTGTGACCAGGGCGACGAGCTTGCCATCGAAGTGTACCGCCGCACGGGCAGGTACCTCGGACAGGGATTGGCCGTCTGTGCCTCTGTCCTCAACCCCGAGGCGTTCGTCTTTGCCGGTGGCATCTCGCAGGCTGGCAAGTGGCTCATCGGCCCTGCTCGCGATACTTTCGAGGAGTTTGTGTTCCCGAACTCCCGTGGCAAGGTGAAGATATACCTGTCGCTCCTCTCCAACGACGAGCGCGATATGCTCGGTGCCAGCGCCGTGGCGTGGGACATTGAGGAGTATTCACTGTTTAAGTGAGATTGAGAAATTGAGGGATTGAGAGATTGAGAGATTGAAACGTGGATGTTGAAAGAATAAACAAGATTATCAATGATAAGCCGAATCTGAGTACCGCCCTCGGCATGGAGTTCATCTCCACGCCTGAGGACGATACTTGTATGGCACGCATGAAGGTTGACGAGCGCAATCGTCAGCCTTTTGGTTTTCTTAGCGGCGGCGCGTCGCTGGCGCTGGCCGAGAATGTGGCGGGCGTCGGCTCCTCCGCACTCTGTCCGGGATGTGCCTGTGTGGGCATCGAGGTCAGCGGCAGCCATGTGCAGGCCGTCAGCGAGGGCGACACCGTCACCGCCTATGCCCGTTTGCAGCATAGCGGCAAGACGCTCCACGTGTGGCAGGTGGACATCAAGAACTCTGCCGGCGAGCTCATCTCCACCGTCCGTGTCACCAACTACGTCATCAAAACCAAAGGGAAATGACGGCAGGCTATGCATATTACCGCCTGCCCCACGATAGCCGTTACACCACCGTCCAGGGCAACGTACAGGAGTTCAACTCCTGCACGCGGCTGAACGGGCAGTCGGGCTTTGTCGTTGCTCCGTTCCAGGTCTCCGACCGTCAGCCCATCCTCGTCATCCGTCCCGATAGGGTGGAGGTGCGAGGAGCGAGGAGCGAGGAAGGAGGAACGAGTAACGAGGAAGGAGGAATGAGATTAGATGCATCCCTTGATGCTGCCTCGGAACTATCCTCGTTACTCGTTACTCGTTCCTCGTTACTCGACACCTACCACATCGACTTCTCCAACTTCCACGCCCAGTTGCGGGCAGGCACGTTCCGTAAGATTGTGCTGGCACGCTGTGCCGACGAGCCGGCAGTGGAGGGCGTCAGCGACAAGGAGCTCTTCCTGCGTGCCTGTCAGCTCTACCCCCGGATGTTCATAGCCCTCGTCCATACGCCGCAGAGTGGCACGTGGCTGACGGCGACACCCGAGATACTCCTTGACGGCGACGGCAGCCATTGGCGTACCATCGCCTTGGCAGGAACTGTGGCGCTGGAGGGTGAGCAGCTCGACGGTGAGGGCGAGACCGTCACTTGGAGCACGAAAAATATTGAGGAACAGCGGCTTGTAGCCACCTATATTGCCGAGTGTCTGGAGCGTT
This sequence comes from Prevotella sp., assembly GCA_016285245.1. Lineage (GTDB taxonomy): Bacteria > Bacteroidota > Bacteroidia > Bacteroidales > Bacteroidaceae > Prevotella. The sequence continues at coordinate 5,148 of JAEEQH010000015.1, read as the reverse complement.
TCACCACCGACTTCCAGGAGGAGGGGCCGCGCACCGTGCGTGCCGCCAACCTCGTCCATCTGCGTAGCGACTTCACGTTCACGCTGCCTTCCGACGACCGTCTGGGCGACCTTCTCCATGCACTCCATCCCACGCCCGCCGTCTGTGGACTGCCGAAGCGCGAAGCCTTCGACTTCATTGTCCGTAACGAGCATACGCCCCGCCGTTACTACAGCGGTTTCATCGGACCATTGAACTTAGATTCTTCACTCTTCACTCTTCACTCTTCACTTAAGAGCACCCATCTCTACGTCTCGCTGCGCTGCATGAACATTGAGAACGGCGTCTATCACCTCTATGCCGGCGGCGGACTGCTGAAGGACAGTCAAGAGGAGCAGGAGTGGCAGGAGACGGAGAATAAGCTCGACACCATGCGGCAGGTCATTCGATGAAGACCTCGAGGAGCACCGGACGATGGCTCTCCGTATTTAATAAGGTGTCGATACCTCGTTGCATATCGTCCATGTTTTCAGCTTTGAGATAGACCACGTTGTTCTGACGGCAGATGCCCTCAGCGCTGGTGGTATGGCTGGCGGCAACCATCCGGTCGCGGGCTGGGCTCTGCTCCAACCCCGGCAGGGTGTCGAAGATGGCGCCGTGACCGTTGTTTAGCAGGAGGATGCGGAGGTTGCCGCGCAGATTCTGGTTCCACAGCGCATTCTGGTCGTAGAAGAAACTGAGGTCGCCGATGACGCAGTACACCCTCTCGTCCGTCACACAGGAGCAGCCGGCCGCCGTAGACAGCGAGCCGTCGATGCCGTTGACACCGCGATTGCAGAACACGGGACGGCGTGAGTAGGTGTTGGCAAGACGGATGGCGGTGCTGTTGGCATAGTGGACGATGCCGTCGCGCCGATGCGTCTCAAAGTACTTCACGGCAGCCTCCGACGAGAACGGCACGTCACGGCCATCAATCTGGCTGCGCAGACTGCCCAGGAGCTCCTCCCAGCGCTTGACGAAGGGCGGACAGTCCTGTTCGATGAGAAAACGCACCTGGTCGGCAACGACCTGACCGTCACCCTGGATCACCTGCGTGACGTTCATGAAGGTGTCGGTGACCTCGCCGGTGGCGTTGACCACCCATGTCTCGCCAGCCTTCCTCAGGAAACGCTTTGCCCGCTTGCTGACAAGGCTGCCGCCGACGTACAGCACGAAGTCGGGGACGTAGCTCTCGTCGTCGCCGATGGCCTGGACAGCTTCGTCGAGCAGCGGGTTCCAGGGCTGTCCGGCGATGAGCATGGGGCGGCTGGCGTTCATAAAGCGGCGCACGACGTGGCTCAGCGTCTGGGGCGTGATGTCGGCAGCCAGCAGCTCAATCTTCCGCTCCTTGGGCAGCGTTGCTACGGAGAACTCAAACAGCGGTTCGCTGATGGGCACGTTGATGTGTACCGGTCCGTGGCCGACGATCAACGCCTCGTTCACCAGCCGGTTACAGTACCACCGCTCCTCGTCGTCGCGAGGCTCGGGCAGCGTGACAGCCTTGCGCACGAAGCGTCCCAGCGCGTCCGGCTGTGGCAGCGTCTGTCCGTCCAGCTGGTCAATCCATTGTGGCGGACGGTCGGCGCTGATGACGATGACACGTGCCTGCTGGTAGTAGGCTTCGGCCACTGCCGGCGCAAGGTTCAACAGGGCCGTGCCGCTGGTGACGCAGACGACGACGGGCTTCCTGGTAGCCTGCCACATACCAAGGGCATAGAAGCCCGCCGAGCGCTCGTCGGTGACCGGGTGGCACGCTATGTCGGGACACTCGTTGAGGTTGTGAACGATGGGGGCGTTGCGGCTGCCGGGACAGACCACAGCATGACGCACGCCGTGGCTGACGAGCAGCGCCGTGAGGATATTGACGTTTTCCTTGTTTGAATACATAACGGTCTAATACTTGTACTTGAACGACGAGCCGCCGACGAACTCGCGCATGATGGACGTGGGCGGTATCTCCTTGTCGCTGATGGGCAGGAAGAAGTGTATGAACTTCAAGAGGCGGTGAGCCTCGGAGTATTCCGGACAGTTCTTCGGCACCGACGACAGGATGATCTCCGCATGGGTGCGCAGCACGGCGAACTCAATGTTCAGTGCCGAGTTGAACATCACGTCGGCCGACTCCTGGAACGGCGCTATCCACTGCTCCTCGGCGGCCAGCACGTTCTTCCACTGGCGGATGGTCTCCTGGGCGGTGAAGGCGCCCTTGTTGTAGTCGCGAATGATGCGGCGCAGCAGACGGTTGTCGCGGACGGGAATCCAGTTGTGGTCGTCAAGCGACACGCTCGTCAGCGCCGAGATGTAGACCTTGAACTTCAGCGCGTTGTCGATGTTCTTCGTCAGCAGCGGGTTCAAGGCGTGGATGCCCTCGATGATGAGCACCGTGTCGCTGCCCATCTTCAGCCGCTTGCCGTTCCACTCGCGCTTGCCGGTGACGAAGTTGTACTCCGGCACCTCCACGCGCTCGCCTTGCATGAGGCGCTTCAGGTGGTCCTCCAGCAGGTGGTAGTCCACCGTCTCGATGTTGTCGAAGTCGTAGTCGCCGTTGGGCAGTTTCGGCGTGTCCACACGGTTCACGAAGTAGTCGTCCGTCGACACCGACAGCGGGCGCAGGCCACACGCCAGCAGCTGCACGCTCAGTCGCTTGCAGAACGTCGTCTTGCCCGACGACGACGGGCCGGTGATGAGCACCATCTTCGTCGTACCCTCCTCGTAGCGCCGATAGATCTCCTCGGCTATCTGCACGATTTTCTTCTCCTGCAGCGCCTCGCTCACCTGTATCAGCACCGATGCCTGGCCGCGCATGATGGCCTTGTTCACGTCGCCGGCATTCGAGTGGCGCATGATGATGTCCCAGCGCGTCTTCTCGGCAAACATCTCGAACGTCTTCGGCTGCGGCACCTTCTCGGCGACCCTCGTGGGAACGTTCCAGTCGGGCACGCGCAGCAGCAGGCCCTCCTCGTAGCGCTCCAGCTCCCACACCGTCAGGTAGCCTGCCGACGGCACCAGCGGCCCGTAGTAGTAGTCGACGGTGTCGCCCAGCATATAGTAGTCGGAATAGGCCTGTCCGCTGGTCTCCAGCAGCTTCACCTTGTCAGAAAAACCACGCTCGGTGAACACGCGGATGGCCTCCTCCGTGGTCGACTCAATGCGGCGGAAGGGGATGTCGAGGGCCACAATCTCCTGCATACGCTTCTTGATGCGTTTCACCATTTCGTTGGTAAGCCCTCGCCCCTCCTTCCGTGAGGGGTTCTTGCCTTGCAAGCGGCCTTCGTCCGAGTGGAGGGTGGGCTTGAAGTTGCAGTAGAAACCACGCGACAGCGCGTGCTCGATGAATAGCTTGGAACCTGGAAAGACGTCCTGCGTCGCCTTGTAGAGCAGGAACGACAGCGACCTGACGTAGACGCGGTGCCCCGACCCCTCGCGGGCATCGAGGAACTCCACGTCGCGGCTCTGGAACGCACGGTACTTCAGTCCCTGCGACACGTTATTCACCTTGGCCGACACCACGGGGTAGGGCAGTTGGATGTCGTCCTTGAACTCCTGATAGATGTCGAGCAGCGACGTTCCCTCCTGGAAGGATTTCGTCACTCCCGTGTTCTTGCAGCGTATCTGTATCATAACGGTTAACGGAATTTTGCGACAAAGTTACGAAAAGTCGAGAGCAAAACAAAAGAATTTATTCTTTTTTTTGCCGAGACGGAATATCTTCGCGCTCGAATGAGCGCAAAGTTACGAAAAAGCGAGAGAAATGCAAAAGAAAACTCCATTTTCTTTTCATTTCCGAGCGCATAGTAACTTCGGCGAAGCCAAAGTTACGAAAAGTCGAGAGAAATTCGTTTGCAAAACTCTTCGGCCATATTGTTCAGGGCCACGCAGTCGGCGCGACTGATGTGACGCTTGCCAGCGTCATAAGGCCAGGGACTCAAGATCAGCACCCGGCCAGCAGCACAAGCATCAAAAAGGGCATCAGAGGGCTTGTAATAATCGCGAAAGCCATTGTCAGCAAGCACGATGAAGGGGTGCTGCTCGTTGATCAACACCTGCATCACCTGCTTCTCCTGCTGCGAGATGAATGGCGACACCATCACCACCCCCTTGCGAGCCTTGAGCACGCAGCCGTTCATATAGTCCCGAAGGGTCTGACTGTCACCGTGCTCTGCGGCCTTCACCCAGACGCTGCGCACATGCACCACATCATACTGCTCGGCATGAAGTAGCGCCACATTGCCCACCCCGTCAAAGCTGAGGCCACCAATGTTGATGTCCTTCTGTACCCTGAAGAACCCCGGCATCAGCCGCTTAGTAGCCAGCCGCTGAGGGTTCATCCGAACATAGTGCATCATCGTTTTCAGCTGACCGCGCCGCGATAAAGGCCGAATAAACGGCCGCTCCGTAAAAACAGGAAAGGCCCAGCCGCCGCTCCCCTGGCCCGCCGCCTTCGTCGTCCCTTGCCGCGCCGCCTTCGTCGTCCCTTGGCCCGCCGTCGTCGTCTTCCCTTGGTCTGTTGTTCCCGAATTTAATTCGGGAGAAACCGCCAAAGTATAAGCCCTTCCCAGCTTCTTCACCCCTTGCCAGTATCCGCGAACCACGCTGCGTATGCTTGTCTCCATGACCTTTGTCACCCTAATGACGGCATGTAGGTGGTCGGGCATCAGGCAGAACTGGAGAATGCGAATGGCGGGGTAGTGCTTGCACATCACATACAGCTCATCAACAACGGCATTGCCCAGTGCTGTGCGCTCCACTCGCGCCTGAGAAGGATCGTTCTGAGGTATCACCAACGTGCCCAACAGCGGCAGGCGCGACGGCACCGTCAGCGTAATATGATAAATGCCGACACCCCTCCACGCCGTACCCGGCTCCTGCCATTGCCATTGATCTTCTGCCATAACGTTCAAGTTTTGCTTACAAAGGTACGATTAAGCGAGTAAACCGCCAAATTTATTTCAGCTTTTTCGAGCGTAGTACCATTGTGCATTCGAAATAATCACTTAGGGTCTCCATGATTCAATCGTATAGAAAGTAGGAAAGTAAGAAAGTAGGAAAGTAGACATTAAGCTATTTTCGGGAAGAGAGGAGAGTAATAGATAAGAGATATGAGATAAGAGATAATATAATCTTCTTTTA
>JAEEQH010000043.1 GCA_016285245.1 Prevotella sp. | reverse complement strand
AGTTATTTTTTTGGAGTTCCATTATTCCTCTATATTATATATAACTATCTAATTATTAATTAGTTATATAATAATAGAAGGGAGTTTTGTCCTTCGATTTTAATTGGAACAACTGGAACTGGAACGCTTCGGCCTTTCTTACCCTTTTACTTTTTTACCTTTTTACTTTTCCTCTACCAGCCCACAGCTCCATGACCAGCTCTTGGGCAACTCCCGTCACATAGCGCTCCAGGCTGAAGCCTTGCGAAAAACTTTCTTATACCATCCTAAAAGTCTGGAAGTACAGACTAAAGACCTGCAAGGTACGTCCTAAAGTTAAAACTGCGTCAACGTTTGATAAAACAACGACGTCGTTTGATAAAACTGCGCCGATGTTTATTAAATCAGCGCCAATAATATTTCTTTTTTCGTCTCTAACATCATCCAACAAAGATGTGGAGACTCATGCTATGCCTGGATGGTCAGTAGACTATGATCATTCTAATCCGATTGTCAAAAAAAAGAATTCGGAATGAATAGGAATTTATTTTGTATTTCGCTCGGTTTGCACTACTTTGAGACTGCGTCTCTTAGGTAGGCTGCACCTCGGATATAAAAATAAATGGAGATTTATTTTGTATTTCGCTCGGTTTGCACTACCTTTGTGACGAGAAAAAGGGACTGATTATGAAGATTGTGATACTTGACGGCTATACGGCTAACCCCGGCGACTTGTCGTGGCAGGGGCTTGAGACGATGGGCGAGCTGACGGTGCATAACCGCACCAAGGCCAATGAGACGGTGGCAAGGGCTGCCGAGGCAGAGATTGTGCTGACCAACAAGGTGGTGATCAGCAGGGAGGTGATGGAGCAGCTGCCGAAGCTGAGGTATATCGGCGTGCTGGCGACGGGCTACAACGTGGTGGACATCGTGGCTGCACGCGAGCGGGGCATCACGGTGACGAACGTGCCGGCCTACAGCACGGAGAGTGTGGCGCAGATGGTGTTCGCCCACCTGCTGACGGTGACGAACCGCACGGAGCACTATGCCCGCGAGAACCGCAGCGGGCGCTGGACAGCGAACCCGGACTTCTGCTACCAGGACTTCCCGCACACGGAGCTGGCCGGCAAGACGTTCGGCATCGTGGGACTGGGCAACATCGGACAGCGTGTGGCACAGATAGCCCTCGCCTTCGGCATGAAGGTGAAGGCGCTGACCAGCAAGACCACGCTGCCGCCAGGCATCGGGAAGGCGACGCTGGAAGAGCTGCTGGCGACGGCCGACGTACTGTCGCTGCATTGTCCGCTGACGGAAGGCACGCGCCACTTGATGAACGCCGAGAGCCTGCGCCAGATGAAACCCACGGCCATTCTGATTAACACGGGACGCGGTCCGCTGGTGGACGACCAGGCCGTGGCCGATGCGCTGGCCGAAGGACGGCTCGCCGCCTTCTGTGCCGACGTGCTCACGGACGAGCCGCCAAAGGCCGACAACCCCCTGCTGAAGCAGCCTAACGCCTACCTCACCCCGCACATAGCGTGGGCTACGAAGGAGGCGCGCGTCAGACTGGTTCAGGTGGCAACGGACAATGTCCGCGCGTTCCTGGACGGCCAGGCGCAGAACGTGGTGGGATAATGCAAAAATGACGATGAAGAAAGGACTACTCGCGCTGTCGCCGCTGCTGGTGTTCGTGGTGCTCTACGTGGTGACGAGCATTGTGGCGGGCGACTTCTACAAGGTGCCGCTGACGGTGGCATTCATGGTGTCGGGCATCTACGCCGTGGCCACGATGCGCGGCTCTCTGAACCGCCGCATCAACGTGTTCAGCCGCGGAGCAGGAACGCCCCAGATGATGCTGATGATATGGATCTTCGTGCTGGCAGGCGCCTTTGCCAACTCGGCGAAGGTGACGGGTGCCGTCGACGCGACGGTGAACCTGACGCTGGCCCTGCTGCCGCCACAGATGCTGCTGGCGGGACTGTTCATTGCGGCCTGCTTCGTCTCGCTGTCGATAGGCACAAGCGTTGGCACCATCGTAGCGCTGACGCCGATAGCGGCAGGCGTGGCGACGCAGACGGCAACGCCGGTGGCTCTACTGACGGCGGTCATCGTGGGCGGCGCGTTCTTCGGCGACAACCTGTCGTTCATCAGCGACACGACCATCGTAGCCACACAGACACAGGGCTGCCGACTGTCGGACAAGTTCCGCGTGAACGCTTTCATCGTCGTGCCGGCGGCGCTGCTGATACTGCTGGTCTACGTCGCTATGGGCAGGGGCATGACGGCCCCGACGGCCATCCAGAGCGTGGAGCCGCTGAAGGTGCTGCCCTATGTGGTGGTGCTGGTGACGGCCGTAGCAGGCATGAACGTCATGGCCGTGCTGACGCTGGGCATCGTGCTGACAGGCATCATCGGCATAGCGACGGGCTGCTACGACCTCTACGGATGGTTCGGCGCCATGGGCGGCGGCATTATGGGCATGGGCGAGCTGATCATCATCACGATGATGGCAGGCGGCATGCTGGAGGTCATCAAGCATAACGGCGGCATAGACTTCATCATCAGCGGACTGACGCGCCACACCCACGGCAAGCGAGGTGCTGAGCTGGCCATCGGCGCGCTGGTGAGTGTGGTAAATATTTGTACGGCAAACAACACGGTGGCCATCATCACCGTGGGCGGCATCGCCAAGAAAATCGGCGAGAAGTACGGACTCGACCCACGGAAGTGTGCCTCGCTGCTCGACACATTCTCGTGCTTCACACAAGGACTGCTGCCCTACGGCGCACAGCTGCTGATGGCGGCCGGACTGGCGGGCGTGAACCCCGTGAGTCTGATACCCTACCTCTACTACACGATGGCCATAGGCGTCGCCGCCGTGCTGGCTATCCTACTACGTTATCCAAGAAGATACTCATGAACATCACGGAACGAAACTTTTTCCGCCTGCTGAGGGCGGGCGCATTGGGAACTGAGGAACAGATAGAACCATTGTCGGCATGGAAATGGCGGCGACTGTACCAGCTGGCCGTCATGCACGACGTGGAAGACCTGGTGAGACGGGGCATCGACCGTTGCGCCACGCAGTTCTTCGTACAGGTGCCGGAGAAGCTGCTGGCCGAGTGGGACACCACACAGGCCGACAATAACAACGAGACCGACGAGGGCGAAGTGAACACCCTGCTGGAGTCCGACCACCTGACGAACCCCCTGCTGAACCACCGTCTGCAGGCCATCCTCGACGAGGAGGGGACGACGACGGAGACGCGCCAGCTGCTGATGATGCTCGTCGGCGTGGTGAGGTTCATCATGAACGCGGGTATCCCCGTGAAACGCATGGCGGAGCTGGCCATCTTCCTCAGACATCAAGGTCAGAAGGTGGACTTCGTCAAGATTGGCGAATGGACGGACCAGCTGAAGCTGCGCCCGATGCTGCAGCTGACGGGAGCGTTGCTGACAAGGCTGATGCTGCTGGAGGCTGACGAGGTGCCGTTCATGACACCCGAGAGCGACGCCGTGACGGAGAAGCGTATGCGCGAGATACTGAAACTGAGGAACTCGCACCCCGAGGAATGGTACTTCTCGCAGGGAAAGAACATCTTCGTGCACACCTCGAACCCCTCGGCCATGCTCTGGCATTGCAGGCGCTCGGCACGCTACTTCCACTACTACCCTGCCGAGACGATGACCAACTTCTTCGCCTCGTTTGCACACTCACTATCGCACATCGAGGAGTAAGCAACGGCCTACTCCCTTTCTACAGGAACCACCAGCAAAGCCTCACTCCTCGACGGGAATGATGAGCGAAGCCTGACGGATGGAGTCCACGCGACGGATAGAGTCCTGGACAGCCTGACGACGGCGGGCCTCCTCGACCTCGCGGGCATGGTCGTAGGCGTTCATAGCCTCGTCGTAGTGGGCACCCTCATAGTGGTTAGTAAGGTAAGCCTGATAAGCTTCCGACGTGTTGGCAGCACAGGCGGCCACCCAGTCGAGGGAGTCAATCTGCAGGCGAGCCTCCACGTTGTGGACGCTGTTGGGATGGCGCTGCATGAACCTCTCGAGTTCGGACTTCAACCCCGACATCAGGGCGTTCTCCCAGTCGACATCGACCTGACGAAGCTGGGTGATGCGCGAAGCGACGCTGTCGCGATGAGCCTGCGGCGCCTGGGTGAACATATCAAGATAGTTCTGGAGCACCGCCGGCTGGTCGCTCTGCATGGCGCGCTCGTAGGCGTGCAGCTCGTTCTGCTCCTCCTGTCTGTTATAGATGAAGATGCCTGCCGCCACGATGATGACAGCGAGCACGAACGACGCTACGAGGACGATGCGTCCCACGTTCTTCTTCTTTTTCGGCTTCTTGGCAATAGCGATGCCACACGACGGGCAGGTAGCGGCCTGGTCGCTGACCTGATGGCCACATTCCGGACAATTGATTAACATATTCTTCTATTTGTCGTTTTTACATTATATCGTTATAAGTTCTTAGTGGCGATAGCGGATGTCGCGCAGGGTATGGCGGCCGACGAAGCGCGACTTGTCGACATAGCCGTTGACGCCGACGATGCGCCCCTTAGCGCTGTACTGCCACATGGTGTAGTCGCGGCCGTCGGCCAGCACAGGCTGCTCGTTGGTGTACATGGCAATCATCAGCTGATAGTCGTCAAGACGACCCACAAGGTGCTTGTTGTAGAAGTTGCGGAAGGTGTAGACCAGCGGCTTCTGACGGTAGGCCTCCTCGACCATCTGCAAGAAGGAGAACAGCGAGTCGCAGAACTGCTCCGTAGGCAGACCGCCGTCGCTCTCGACGTCGATCATCGGGATGAGGTCCTGCTCGCCGGGCAGACATTGGGTCTTGAAGTTCTCCAGCTGGCGGCGCAGCGGCGTCTTGGGACGGAAGAAGTGGTAGGAACCCACCTTCAGACCGTAGCGGTGAGCCAGGTCGATGTTGCGTTCAAAAAAGGAGTCGATGCGGTCGCCGCCCTCGGTAGCCTTCAGGTAGACGTAGGCCATCTTCGTATTCTCGCCAACCGTCTCCCAGAACACCTGGCCCTGATAGTGCGAGAGGTCGATGCCGTGGACGTGCTCACAGGTATCCTCGCACAACAGGTAGGGGTTGTCGCGGTCGGTCTGTGCCTGTAGCGGAAGGGCGAAAAGCAGCGGCGTCAGTAGCGCCAGAATATATTTTTTCATGCTGTCAGTCATTTTTAGGCTGCAAAGATAGTGCAAATTGAACAAAAAAGCGTAACTTTGCAGAAAAATATTGCGATGAGAGGGAAAATATTGATATATACCGTCGGGATGTTGCTGATGCTGACGGCTTGCCACAATCACCATGACGACGAGGACGACATTATGCCGGAGCGAACGGTGCTCGTGTATATGTCGGGCGAGAACAACCTGTCGGGAAACCTGGCCGACGACCTGTTAGAGATGCTCGCGGCAAAGACCGACAAGCGTCGGCATTGTCTGTTGGCATACATCGACGACCGGAACACCAAGAACATCCCCTACCTGGTGAGAATCGTCAATGGACAGAAGACGGACTCCGTATCGCTACGCGACATGGGCATCGGCAACGGCAACGACACCAGCAGCGTAGCCCCGGGGGTGATGAGAGACGTCATCAACTACGCTTTCAGGAAGTACCCCTCACAGACCGCCGACTACGGACTGGTGCTCTGGGGACACGCCACAGGATGGACCGTGGAAGAGGACAGCATAGCCACGAAGCCAGCTGCAGCCCGCCGCCGTGCTTACGGACTGGATAACGGTACGGACAGCAAGGACGGCAAGGCATCGTGGATCAACATCCACACCATGGCCGACGTGCTGAAGCAGGTGCCCCACCTGAAGTTCATCTTCGCCGACTGCTGCAACTTCCAATGTCTGGAGTCGCTCTACGCCCTGCGCAACGTTGCCGACTACATCATCGGCTCGCCAGCCGAGATTCCCGACGTTGGGGCGCCCTATGTGACGGTAGTGCCGGCCATGTTCGAGCGTGACTCGTTCTATGTACATATTATTGACCGCTACTTCGAGCGAACGTTCGGACAACAGCGCCGCGTACCGCTCTCGGCCGTCAAGACAAGCGCCATGAATGCTGTGGCCGTGGCCACACGCGACATCCTGCAGACCATCAAGGACACGCTGAGCCTGACGCCCTACCCCAACACGGCGAAGCTGATTCACTACTATTACTCGCCATTGCATTACGACGCCAACGACTTCATGCTGAGATATGCCAAGAAGGAGGCTTACGACAAGTGGAAAGCGGCGCTCGACGAGGCTGTCGTCTACAAGAAGATGGCGACGACGTGGATGACAAACGTCACGTGGTACATAACATACACCGACTTCGAGATGACCGAGGAGCGCTATGGCGGCGTGAGTATGTTCGTGCCCCAGAACCCGACCGCCAAGTCAAACTACGGAAAATACAATGCCGACATCAGGACAACGGCATGGTACTACGCCACAGAAATGAAAGATTTGGGCTGGTAATTATTCCGAAGCATCGGCAGGCGCCACATCGTGAACGACAATCTTCACCTTGGCGATGCGATGCTCCTCGACTTCCTGAATCTCGAACGTGAAGTTGGCATAGTCAATGCGCTCGTGGAGCTGCGGGAAGTCGCCCTTGATCTCCAACAACAAGCCTGCAATGGTGTCGGCATCGCCCTCGACGTCGGCAAAGGTCTCGTCGTCGATGTCCAGGATACGGTAGAGGTCGGCCAGCAGCGTCTTGCCCTCGAAGACATAGGTGTTGGCATTGATGCGCACATAGTTCTTCTCCTCGTCGTCGTACTCGTCGTTGATCTCGCCGACAATCTCCTCCAGGATATCTTCCATCGTCACGATACCGCTGGTGCCGCCAAACTCGTCGACGACAACGGCAATATGAACCTTGTTCTCCTGGAACTCACGGAGCAAGTCGTCAATCTTCTTGGTCTCGGGCACGAAGTAAGGCGGACGGATGAGCGACTGCCAGCGGAACGAAGCCGGTTTCGACAGGTGGGGCAACAGGTCCTTGATGTAGAGGATGCCGCGGATATTGTCGACGGTATCCTGATAGACGGGGATGCGCGAATAGTTGTTCTCGACGATGCATTGCAGCACCTCGCCAAAGGTGGAACGAAAGTCGAGGTCGACGACATCCTGACGGCTGGTCATAATCTCCTTGGCCGTCTCGTCACCGAAGCGGACGATACCCTCGAGCATATTCTGCTCGTCCTTCAGCTCCTTCTTATCCGTCAGCTCCAGGGCCTGTTCCAGGTCGTCGACGCTGAGCACGCGGCTCTCGCGCTGCACCACTTTCTCGGTCAGCACACCCGAACGGATCAGCACGTTGGCCAAGGGACGGAACAGGCGGCTCAGGAAGAAGATGGTGTCGGCAGAACGGCGGCAGAAAGCCAGCGCATGCTGTCCGCAATAGACCTTCGGCATAATCTCACCGAAGAGCAACAGCAGGAACGTCAGCAGTACCGTGATACAAATGAACTGCAACCAGTAGAGCCCGCCGAAATCGATGGCATGGGCGAAGAAATAGTTGCAGAGCATGATGATGGTGACGTTCACCAAGTTGTTGGTAATGAGGATGGTAGCCAGCGTGCGCTCGGAGTCGGCACGAAGTGCCAGAATCTTGTGGTCGGCGGTAACGTCATCGTCCAACTCGTTGAGGTCGGAAGGTGAGAGCGAGAAGAAAGCAATCTCAGAACCCGAGGCAAAACCCGAGGCCAACAACAACAGGCAGGCCATGACGCCCGACAGCACGACACCCAACGAAGGGGTCAGGAACTGTACCTCACTTAATATCTGCGCTATGTCCATCGTTCGTCGGCGCTGACTTCGGCGTCAGCATCTCCATATTCTCGGCCCAAATTTCAGTCTGAAGGCGACGCTGTCCCTGCTTGTCGTCGTAACTGTTGTAACGCAGACGGCCCTCGATGTAAAGCTTGTCGCCCTTATGGACAAACTGTTCCACGACCTCGGCCAGACGGCGCCAGAGGATGACGTTGTGCCAGTCGGTACGGTCGGGCACCTGCGTACCGTTGGGAAGCGTGTAGCCACGCTCCGACGTTGCCAAACGCAGACGGGCAACAGCCACGCCCTGGTCAACATAGCGAACCTCGGGCTCGGCACCCACATTTCCGATAAGCATCACCTTATTCATAATACTCCTGTTAGTCGCACGCCCTTACTTGGCCATACCAAGATAGGTGAAATGGAAATTCTTGCCCTTGGCCGAAGGGAACTGGCTACGCTCATCGACACGCTCGCGAAGATGCTCGACGATGCGGTTGTAGCAGTCCTGACCGGAAGTGCCCTTCAGCTGCACCACGAAATGGGTGTCGCGGTACTGGAACTTGCCTGTTCCGGGAACCATCAGGACGCGCTTGAAGTCGAGCTCGCACTCATACCAGCCGAAACGCTCCTCGTTGAGCTTCATCAGCGCCGGCGAGGCATTACGCTCCTTGGGGTTGCCGACAGCGGAACGGACGGCCTTCTTGTCCTTGAAGTCCTGCATGGACTGGGCTTCGGTCTTAATAATGATAAAGTATACACGGGGACGCACCTTATAACGCTTCGGATAGTACACATCGCTGGCGACATACTCGCGGATATCGGCCTCCAGAGCGGCGTTCATGCCGACCTCGTCAATATCAGCAAGAAAGTTGATGGCTTCATCAACGGAAGTGACAAGCGTCTCCTTGTCAAAATACCTCAAATATAGATTCATTAGAATGAGTTTGGTTTTTCCAGTGTCGTTTGAAAATGGCTTGGTTTTCTGTGTAGTAGAAAAAGAGCGGAAAACGGGACTCGGACCCGCGACCCCAACCTTGGCAAGGTTGTGCTCTACCAACTGAGCTATTTCCGCAAAAGGTTCTTCGAAACGTGTGGACTTCCAAATAGTGTAGGAAATCCGCATTTTCGTGAAGAGGAGGAGACTCGAACTCCCACGTCGCAATTGACACTACCCCCTCAAAGTAGCGCGTCTACCAATTCCGCCACCTCTCCATCAAAAACCATGATGACAAAAAGAGTGCCCAGAACAGGACTCGAACCTGCACGCCTCGCGGCACACGCACCTGAAACGTGCGCGTCTACCAATTCCGCCACCTGGGCATTTACGATTCAGCACCGCTGCCAAATCTCTCTTTTTGTAACAACATGTTGAGCGGAAAACGGGACTCGGACCCGCGACCCCAACCTTGGCAAGGTTGTGCTCTACCAACTGAGCTATTTCCGCTTGTCCTTCGGACTATCGGCATTTTCGGCGGCGCTAGGCATAAAGTAAACTTTCTGCTCTTGCTTGCGCGAAAATTCCGCGTCTAAAGTGCATCTCTCTCGATTGCGGGTGCAAAGGTAATGCTTTTTTCCGAACCGCCAAAACTTTTCGCCGTTTTTTTTCAAAAAAACTTCTAATCCATGCGGTCACGGTAGTCTTCATACCCAAATTCACGCAAAATTTCGAGTTTTCCATCCTCATGGAGCATCCCGATGGCAGGGTGCATGATGCCGTTGAACATATTAGTCTTAACGGTCGTGTAGTGGATCATGTCCTCGAAAATCACCTCTTCGCCCACCTGCAGTTCGTGGTCGAACTTCCAATTGCCCATGAAATCGCCAGAAAGGCAGCTATTGCCGCCGAGACGGTAGACGGCAGTATGGGGACAGTCCCCATGTAATCCGCTGGGCTGCCCACACGGGGGGCAGTCCCCGGAGGCGGGCTCTATGTGTTCTGCTCCACGCACATCGGGATAGTACGGCATTTCCAGACAGTCGGGCATGTGACAGGTGAAGCTGACATCGAGAATAGCGGTCTTGATGCCTTTGTCCTCAACGACATCGACGACATGGCTCACCAGCGGTCCCGTCTGCCAGGCAAAAGCGCTGCCGGGCTCCAGGATGATCTTCAGCCACGGGTAGCGGCTATGCAGCCCCTTTAATATATTAATAAGGTGGTCGACGTCGTAGTCACGACGGGTCATCAGATGGCCGCCGCCCAGGTTGAGCCACTTCAGTTGCGGGAACCAGCGGGCGAACTTCTCCTCGATATGCACAAGTGTACGCTCCAGCACGTCGGCACCACTCTCACAATGGCAATGGCAATGGAACCCCTCGATGTCGGCAGGCAGCTGTGCGGGCAGTTTGTTGGCCGTCACACCGAAACGGGTACCCGGGGCACAGGGATTGTAGAGCAGCGTGCCCACCTCGCTGTACTCGGGATTCACACGCAGGCCGATGCTGGCACGCCCCCCTACCCGTTCGTGCAGCCGCTGGTACTGCGACAGCGAGTTGAACGTCAGGTGGCTGGAGCAGTCGACAATCGCGTCGAACTCCCCGTCGGTATAAGCCGGCGAATAGGTATGAGCCTTGGCACCAAACTGCTCAACGGCCAGACGGGCCTCGGCCAGGGAGCTGGCGGTTGTCGAACGGATATACTCGCGGAAGATGGGAAAAGTCTTCCACAATGCAAAGGCCTTGAAGGCCAGGATGATCTCCACGTCGGCACGGCGTGCCACATCGGCGATAAGACTCAGGTTCCGACGAAGCCGGGCTTCCTCTATAATATAAATAGGTGTATTCATCTTGGCTGCAAAGATACAAAGAAAAATGAAGAGCGACGCATGAAGCATGAAGAATTTGCTGCCACGATGGCTGTTTTCTAGAAAAAAATAGTAATTTTGCAGCCGTTTTTCAAACAATAGACAAAAAAGACAAATGAACAGCAACAAACTGCAGGCTCACGGAGCCATCTTTCTTGCAAACTCCATCTTCGGACTGGGTGTGCCCGTCACCAAGCTACTGCTCGACGACTGGGTAACGCCAATGGGTTATATGGCCTCACGCTCGCTCGGAGCCTGTATCCTCTTTTGGATTATTGCTGCCTTCCTGCCCAAGGAGAAAGTAGAGCGCAAAGACCTGATAACCATCCTCTTCGGAGGCCTTATGGGCTTCGTCATCTCGCAGACGCTGACAGCCTGGGCACTCGACTTTACCAGTCCCGTGTATTTCTCACTCATTGCCTCGCTGACCCCTGTAGCCGTGATGCTATGTGCTGCTCTGACAATCGGCGAGAAAATAACACCAAAAAAGTCGCTGGGTGTGCTGCTGGGTATTGCCGGCGCTGTGCTGATGGTGCTGATGAGCCAGTCGTTGGGTTCGGGAAAGAACGACCTGATAGGTATCGCGCTGGCCATCCTGAGCGTCCTGACATGGGCCGTCTACTTGATTATCACGCGTAATGTGGCGTCGAAGTACTCGCCCGTGACACAGATGAAGTATGTGTTCCTCATCTCGGCCATCGTCACCGTGCCCATCGCCATTCCCGAACTCCCAGACAATGCGCTATACACAGCGGCATGGGGATGGGAGGGCGTGCTCGAGATGGCGTTCATCGTCATTTGTGCGACAGCCCTCGGATTCTTCCTCATTCCCTACGCCATGAAGCATCTCAGCGCCACCACCGTCAGCATCTACACAAACCTGCAGCCAGTCGTGGCTTCGCTGGTGGCCATCCTGATTGGGCAGGACATTCTGACGTGGGACAAGCCCGTGGCAGGCATACTCGTGCTGCTCAGCGCCTACATCGTGACACAGGTGAAGGATAACGAATGATACCAAGGGGCGGAAATCAAGAAATCAAGAAAATGAGCGTTGACGCGAAAAAAAATCTCAATTCTCATACCACGTTTATCTTTTTTTTCGTACCTTTGTAGCCAAAAGAAGTAAAACATTGCCCATGAAGCTGATTGTCATGACCAGAGCCACGTTCTTCGTGGAGGAAGACAAGATACTTTCCACGCTCTTCGAGGCAGGGATGGACCACCTGCACCTGTACAAGCCAGGCGCCGAGCCCATCTACTCCGAGAGGCTCCTGACGCTGCTTGACGAAGACTACTACGGCAAGATTACCGTCCACGATCACTTCTACCTGAAGGACGAGTACCGACTGCGCGGCATTCACATCAATACCGCCGAGGGAGAGGCACCCGCAGGCTACCGCGGCAACATCAGCCGTACGTGTCACGCCATCAGCGAGCTCAAGGAGACGAAGAAACGGTCGAACTACGTCTTTCTGAAGACGCTCTTCGACAGCCAGAGCAACAAGAACGACAAGGCGACACTAACCCGTGAGGAGCTGGAGCAGGCTTCGCGACAGGGTCTCATCGACAAGAAAGTGTACGCCATGGGAGGCATGAACCTCGACACCATCCCTGTAGCCAAGGAGCTGGGATTCGGCGGTGTCGTCATCTGTGGCGACCTCTGGAACCGCTTCAACATTCTGGGCGGTCTCGACTACAAGGAACTCATCGCACACTTCGAGAAACTGCGCAAGGCGGTGGGATGACGAGAGACGAGGAGTGAGGAACGAGGAAGGAGGAATGAGGAAGGAGGAACGAGGAAGGAGGAACGAGGAAGGAGGAACGAGGAAGGAGGAATGAGTAACGAGTAACGAGGAATGAGTAACGAGTAACGAGGAATGAATAGTAATACAACAGATATGAACAGTTCTTATATGGTATTCTCCGGAACAGCTACCAAGTATCTCGCCGAGAAAATCTGCGAGAGCCTGGGATGTAAGCTGGGCCAGCTTCTAATCACGAAATTCTCTGACGGAGAGTTTGCCGTCAGCTACGAAGAGAGCATCCGCGGTCGCGACGTCTTCCTCGTACAGAGCACCTTCCCCAACAGCGACAACCTCATGGAGCTGCTGCTGATGATTGATGCCGCCAAGCGTGCCTCGGCACGTACCATCAACGCCGTCATCCCCTACTTCGGATGGGCACGTCAGGATCGCAAGGACAAGCCGCGCGTCTCCATCGGTGCCAAGCTTGTGGCCGACCTCCTTAGTGTGGCGGGCGTCAACCGCGTCATCACCATGGACCTCCACGCCGACCAGATTCAGGGATTCTTCGATGTACCCGTCGACCACCTCTACGGATCGGGCGTCATCATGCCCTACCTGAAGAGCCTCAATCTGGACAACCTCGTCATCGCATCGCCCGATGTAGGCGGTTCGAAGCGCGCCAACACCTACGCTAAGTTCTTCGGATGTCCGCTGGTGCTGTGTAACAAGACGCGTGCCCGTGCCAACGTAGTGGCTACGATGCAGATTATCGGCGACGTGGAAGGTAAGAACGTGGTCATCATCGACGATATGGTAGACACCGCAGGCACCATCACCAAGGCTGCCGACCTGATGAAGGCTGCCGGTGCCAAGACCGTGCGCGCCTGTGCCTCCCACTGTGTCATGAGCGGTCCTGCCAGCGAGCGTGTGCAGGAGTCGGCCCTCGAGGAGATGGTCTTCACCGACTCCATCCCCTACACGCAGCGCTGCGCCAAGGTGAAGCAACTGTCCGTGGCCGATATGTTTGCCGAGGCCATCCGCCGCGTCATCGAGAACAAGAGCATCAGCGACCTCTACATCGTGTAGTCAGCAACCGCTATCATGTCGTTCATCGTGTAACTACGGACTATATGCAATGTAACTACCACAATGAGCAATAGAAACTTATGCATACTGGCAGCGATACTCATCATCGCTGCCAGTTTTGCTAACATCAACTACAAAAAGGGCCAATGCCGGATGTCAGCCGCCGAGATGCGCCAGTACAACGACTCGGTGATGCGCAACGACATCCGTTCGGACTACGAGCAGCGTATTGTCCGCACCGTCCGCTGTCTCGTTGCCGCCGGCACGCCGCCAAGTCTCGTCACACGAAGGGTACAACAACTCTACGACGAAATGGAGCAACAACTCAGCGAAACAAAATAAGTGCCACTTATCCGGAGATAAGCGGCACTTATTGATTATGATGTCAAACGCGGATTAGGCGTTGGGCAGCTCCAGCCATTTCACGTAGCAGAAGTCCTGACGGTGAGGCAGGTTCTTGTTGCAGGGGTACATACGGACAGCACTCTTGTACTGACCAGCCTGCTTCGGCGAATGCTTGGCCTCGAAGGTGTAGTTGTTGCCTTCCTTCTTCACCATCTTCAGCGGCTCGATAGAGAACACGTGCTCGTTGCCGTCCTTGTCGATGGCGACGTTCACCTTCTCCAAAGCAACGGCATCGTCGAGACCCTGCTCGTTGATGACATAGCGGAGGGTGTACTCCTGACCCGTCTCGTGCAGACCGTTGGCGGGAGCGGTAGACTCGGCGCTCACGACGCTGATGGCATCCCAGCGCTCGGCGACAGTCTCCTTCCAGAGGGCAATCTCCTTAGCCAGACGGAAGTCGTTCTTCGACAGCTCCTTGAAGCGCTTAGCCTGCTTCTCGTAGAACTTGCTGTAGTAGTCGTCGAGCTGACGCTTCATGGTGTAGTGAGGAGCAATCTGGGCGATGGAGTTCTTGACAACCTTGATCCAGCCCTTCGAGATGCCCTTCTTGTCCCTGTCGTAGTACAGGGGGAGGATCTCGTTTTCGAGGAGGCTATAGATGGTAGCAGCGTCGAGCTGGTCCTGATAGCCCTGGTTCTGGTAAGTGCGCTTCTCGGTGAGTGCCCAGCCGGCACCCTCGCGATAGCCCTCAAGCCACCAGCCGTCCTTGACGGAGAGGTTGACGACACCGTTCATCTCGGCCTTCTCGCCAGACGTACCGGAAGCCTCGAGCGGACGCGTCGGGGTGTTCATCCAGATGTCTACACCCGACACGAGACGGCGTGCCAGCAGGAAGTCGTAATCCTCGAGGAAGATGACCTTACCCTGGAACTGCGGCATCTGGCTGATCTCGAAGATGCGCTTGATAAGTCCCTGACCAGCGCCGTCGGCGGGGTGAGCCTTACCTGCAAAGAGGAAGATGACGGGACGCTCGGGATTGTTGACAATACGGTCGAGGCGCTCCAGGTCGGTGAACAGCAGGTGAGCACGCTTGTAGGTAGCGAAGCGGCGGCAGAAGCCGATGACGAGCGCATTGGGGTTGAAGCGCTCCAGGAGCTTCACCACACGCGAGGGATCGCCCTGGTTCTTCAGCCACGTCTCACGGAACTGAACCTTGATATAGTCGAACAGCTTGGCCTTCAGAGCCTGGCGCGTAGCCCAGATCTCCTCGTCGGGACAGTTGTAGATGCCGTGCCAGATTTCCTCGTTCGACTGGTCGCCCATGAACTTCGCGTCGAAGTACTTGGCATAGACAGCACGCCACTCAGCAGCTGCCCATGTGGGGAAGTGAACGCCGTTGGTGACGTAGCCGACGTGGTTCTCCTCGGGATAGTAACCCTTCCAGATGGGTGCGAACATCTTTTTCGACACCTCACCGTGGAGCCAGCTAACGCCGTTGACCTCCTGACAAGTGTTGCAGGCGAAGGTCGACATACAGAACTTCTCGCCCTTGTCCTCGGGGTTCGTACGGCCCATGCCGATGAACTCGTCCCAAGAGATGCCCAGACGCTGGGGATAGCCACCCATGTACTTGCCGAAGAGGCCCTCGTCGAAGTAGTCGTGGCCGGCGGGAACCGGGGTGTGGACGGTGTAGAGGCCGCTGGCACGTACCAGCTCCAGAGCCTGATTGAACGTCAGGCCATCCTCGATGTAGTCGCACAGACGCTGCAGGTTGCAGAGGGCTGCGTGACCCTCGTTACAATGGTAGATGTCCTTCTTGATGCCGAGCTTCTTCAGCAGCAGCATACCGCCGATACCCAGCAGGATCTCCTGCTTCAGACGGTTCTCCCAGTCGCCGCCATAGAGGCTGTGGGTGATGGGCTTGTCGAAGTCGGAGTTCATCTCGTTGTCGGTATCCAGCAAGTAGAGCTTCACGCGGCCGACGTTGACACGCCAGACATAAGCGTGAACCTGGTAGTTCGTATAGGGCACGTCTACAACCATCGGGTTGCCGTCGCTGTCGAGCTGGCGCTCAATAGGCAGCGAACCGAAGTTCTGCGTCTCGTAGTTGGTAATCTGCTGACCGTCCATCGACAGGCTCTGTGTGAAGTAGCCGAAACGATAGAGGAAGCCGACGGCACACATATCGACGTTGGAGTCGGAAGCCTCCTTAACGTAGTCACCAGCCAGCATACCCAGACCGCCGCTGTAGATCTTCAGGGCCGAGTGGATACCGTACTCCATGCAGAAGTAGGCCACGGACGGACGCTTCGTGTCGGGCTTCACGTCCATATAGGCACGGAACTGTGCATAGACGTCCTTCACGCGCTTCATCAGGGCCTTGTCCTTCATGATGGCTTCCTTGCGGGCGAAGCTCAGGCGCTCCAGCAGCATCACGGGGTTGTGCTTCACGTCATGATAAATCTCAGGATCAAGGTCACGGAACAGGTCACGTGCCTCAAAATTCCACACCCACCACATATTGTGGGCAATCTCGTCGAGACACTTCAGCTGCTCAGGGAGGCTCGACTTCACGGTCAGCACCTTCCACTGAGGCTCATTAGTGTAATCAGCTTTAATTTTCATAACTTTAATGTACTATTTAATTATTTACAATTTACAATTGATTGGGTTATTTGTCGGTTCTTTCTGCCGCCTTGCGCAGGGCGATGTCGTAGGCCTCGTCGTAGTACTTGATGAACTCGCTCCACAAGGCCTTCTTCGACAGGTCACCGGCCTTCTTGCGGCACGCGTCGACCTCTTTCTTCGTCATCGACGAGAAGCGGGCGATGGTATCCTTGATGGCGTCGGCCACCTCGGAATAGTTGTAGTCCGTACGATGAATGACTTTCACGCCGTCCTCAATCTCGCCATATCGTCCGAACTCCGTGTTAGCCCACAGGCCAAAGCCAGCCAAGTCGGTAGTAATACACGGCACCTTGAAGGCGACGGCTTCCAGCGGCGTGTAGCCCCAGGGCTCATAGTACGACGGGTAAACGCAGAGGTCATTGCCCAGCACCAGGTCGTAGTAGCTCATGTTCACGATGCCGTCCTGACCGTCCAGATAGCAGGGCAGGAAGATGACCTTCACGTGGTCCTCCTTACGGTTGTGCATATCGTAGTACTTCATCATGCCAAGCACGTTGTCGTGGCTCATGTTGTGCAGCCAGTGGGTAACCATGGGCACCTCGAGGGCCTCCTCAAAACTCTTGCCGCTGGCGAGTCGCTCCTGCAGGTCCTGACGGGGCTCGCCCACCCATCCGGGAACCTCGATGAAGGCGAGGACGGGCTTCTGCAGCTCCTTGTCGCGTAACAGGCGGTTCATGGCCTCCACGAAGACGTCGATACCCTTGTTGCGGAACTCATAACGTCCTGAGGTCGAGACAATCAGCGTATCGTCATTAAGCTTTTCTCCAAGTAGGGCATTGGCGACGTCCAACAGGCGCTGGCGGGCTAGCTTACGCTTGCGGGTGAACTGTGCGGCCTTCGGGACGAAGCTGTCGTCAAAGCCGTTGGGCAGCACAACGTCGACGGGTTTGTCAAGCAGCTCGACACACTCCTTGGCGGTAATGTCGCTGACGGTCGTGAAGCAGTCGACGTTCCACGCTGTCTGCTTCTCAATGGAGTGCTTCGACTGCATATTCAGCTCACCGGCCATCTGGTCGCCGTTATAAGCAAACAGGTAGTCGTACAGCGGCTTCTGGTTGCCGGCTATGGAGCGGCCGATGCTCGTAGCGTGGGTGGTGAAGATGGTGGCAATCTTCGGCTGACGGTTGTTCAGGTACAAGGCGCCCAGACCGCACATCCACTCGTTAGCATGGTAGACGACACGCTGGTCCTGGAGCCCGTAGTGGTTGTAGAAGCTCTCCGTCACCAGGGCAGCGGCATACGAGAACATCGAGGCCTCGTCGTAGTCGCCATAGGCATGGAGGGAGTCCACACCGTAGTGCTCCCACAGCCAACCGTAAATCTCGTTCTTTTTGTCAAAAAAAGGGTTAAAATCCACCAGGATGGCTATCGGCTCACCGGGAATGGTCCAGCGACCTACCCTCACCTTCAGCCCTTCGTTCTTGGCCACCCATTGCCACTCGGCAAAAAGCGACTTGTCCTCACGGAAGTAGGGACTCTCTTTCTTTGCTGAGGCATCGTCGTCATCTTGCTGTCCACCACCTTTCCAGAAGTCTGGTCCGATGAAGATGATACGATCCTTCATCCTGTCCTGAAGCGTCTTTGCACGAGAGGAAAGCACGGTGTAGATACCACCTACTTTGTTACACACTTCCCAGCTCGACTCAAAGATGTAGTCAGGCTTTAATTGCTCTTTTTTCATTCGTTATAATTATAAACGGCTGCAAAGATACTTAAAATATTCTAAAACTCAGCATATTTTCCCATATATTTTTGACCATTTGGCCTATTTATTGATTTTGATTTACTACCTTTGCGACAATAAACTAAGAAGAATGAAAAGACTTTTTACCATTGTGGCCATTGCGATGCTGTGTACAGGAATCTGTGCACAGAAAAAGCTTAGGCCCTTTCACGCGTACCTTTTTAATAACGAGTACGAGATATTTCTGCAAATCAATTTCTACGAGGAGGACGTCACAGTACCCGGACAGGAACTCTACGGCGAACTGCCGGGATATCTGGGCAAGGAGCGCAACACCTTCTGCTGGGTCATCACCTCGGCCAAGCTGAAGAACGACCACACGGCTGAAGTGTCGTTCATCAACGACTACGGCAGCGAGGACTTCAAGGCTCAGCTGACGCAGAAGAACGACTCCCTCTACGAGCTGAAGCACCTGGAGGGCAGCGCGCTGAAAGTGCCGCGCAACGGACGGTGGCAGAAGTTGCCACCGCTCATCGAGTTGAAACGTAAATAATCTGGAATACAGACACGGTCGACGCTCGCTGTGCTCATCACAGCAGCCATTCTCATCGAGGGTCGGCGGCACCTGCCCCTTGGTGTAATCCCCGTTTAATCGTTTGAACAACAATCACATCTGCAGGCAACCACTTCACGCTGTCCAGCTCATCCTTCGCCAGCCACTTCGCCGCCTCGTGCTCATTCAGATGCAGCGCCTCACCAATGAGCGAACACAGATAGCAATGCATGGTCAGGTGAAACTTCGGATAATCATATTCCACCGTACAAAGGAACTCATCCACGCTGATTTCCGCAGACAGCTCTTCGCGAATCTCCCTCACGAGCGCCTCCTCCGGTGTCTCCCCAGCCTCCATCTTTCCGCCAGGAAACTCCCACCAGTCCTTCCACTCGCCATACCCTCGCTGGGTGGCGAAAATCCTATCTCCCTTGCGAATTATCGCTGCTACGACTTCTATCTGTTTCATATCTCCTTAATCCCAACCGACCTCAGATAATCATATATCCCATCGTACCACTCAGGTTTGCGTGTCTCGTCAGGCGGCACGCTATCGTCCCCATTCGGCACAACGATCACCATTCCCTGACGAGCCCTGGTCAGCAACACGCGATAGGCATTTATCTGATACTCCTTGTTGATTTCCTTATTGATTCTCTGCCACTTGGTACCACTCCGCAGTTGGAAATGCTGCCACGACGACCAGTCTTCCTTCAGTCGCAAGTCGGCATCCCACGTCACACAAGCCCAGTCGATCTCAAGTCCCTGCACTTTGAATTCCGTCAATGTGTCTTCCAGACAGTTGCTGCTTCTGATGTCCGTATCATCTTCCAAGAACCAATGAACAAAGTTTGGTTGATAACGCACATTGATGCCAATAGCTTTCAGTCGCTCAGCCTTGCTGCTGGCCAACAGTCCCATCCGCTCACTTCCTCTTGCATGGTCGCGAAGCCATTGCTTGGCAACATCAAGATTGCGGGTCAGGAAGATAGGATATTTATCCAGTTCTTTCAACGTGGCCGCAGCCTCATCTTTCTGAAGTGCCAGCAATTGATTGACAAAGATGCTCACTTTCTCAGACCGGAACGACCGCATAGACATTTTCAGATGCAGGTCCTCCTTCGGAATAAGCTGTTTGCTAATCAACGACAACTCTTCCGCAGATATATCCTTCGACTCAATCAGATAGTCCGACATATAGACATCCCATCCGGGATAACTCCTATGAACGGACTCTATCCATTCCGTCAATCCTGCTTCACCCTTGTTGATGGCCTGCCCATTACCTACCAGACACACCACAAGTCCCCAGTCCGTCTGTCTGTCCATACACGAAATCAGGTATTCCGGCTCCGAATACGGGAAATTGCGAATGCCCTTCTTCTCGCGCATAAACCGTTGCAGTTCCTCCTTCGTCCAGGCCCGTTGTGCCTCGTCAAAGATGGCCACATGCTCTACAGGAATATAAGCCTTGTCCGTATGACTTTGGAAATATCCATCTATAGGCACTATCTTCTTTCCTTTCACCTCAGTCCCTTCCAGATACAAATCACGGTAATGGTG
>JAEEQH010000042.1 GCA_016285245.1 Prevotella sp. | reverse complement strand
GCCTTTTTGGCGGAAAGGTTTATTTTGATGATGTTACATGTGTGCCGACTAGTGGCTCAGGCGAACTTGTTGATAATGGTAATATTAATAATCCCGATATTTCAAACTGGGAAAGTAACTATGGTGGGCCGTCTTTTTGGGTAGATGCAGATGCTCCTAATGCTGACTTTGTTATGATTTATAACAATGGTACAGCCGGTGATTATGATTATGCAAAGCAAGCTATCTGTAAGCTTAATGCGGCCATGACAGTAGGGACGCAATACCATATCAAAGCTAAGATAAAAGTTGACAACGCAGATGGTTTGACAAAAATAGGTACGTGGTTACAAGATGAAGCAGCGTATCCAGATACAAAAACAAGTTATCAGGCAGCAATAACGCCTACATCAGAATTTGTTGAATATGAATGGTATTTTACTCCGAGTGATTGGTCTCCTACAAGAATAGTTTTCTGTACTGGCCTTTTTGGCGGAAAGGTTTATTTTGATGATGTTACATGTGTGCCGACTAGTGGCTCAGGCGAACTTGTTGATAATGGTAATATTAATAATCCCGATATTTCAAACTGGGAAAGTAACTATGGTGGCCCTTCATACACCAGATGGGACTATGAAGAGACGATTAATGTGACAAGTGCTGGCTTTACTACCTTTAGTCATAAAAAGAACATCAATGTTGATGGTGTCGTTACAGCCTATAAAGCAAAGTATGAAGGCGGGAAGGTGGTTTTGACTCCTGTGACAGAGATTCCTGCAGGTGCTGGTGTCATTGTTGAGGCCGCAGAGGGAACATATACGGTACCTGCTATTAATAGTGCTTCCGCTCTTGATGGCAATGAACTGCTGGTGTCAGATGGCTCAGTAGCTGGTAATGGTTCTATCTATGCACTTGGTAAAAAAGGTGGTGTTGTAGGTTTCGCGAAAGTTAAGAGTGGTGCTACTGTTCCTGCAGGTAAGGCTTATTTGTTAATTCCTGCTGCTTCTCGCGACTTCTTTGGTTTTGGCGAAGATGAGGCAACGGGAATCGAAAACCTCACCCCAGCCCTCTCCGAAGGCGAGGGAACTGTCTACGACCTGCAGGGTCGTCGCGTGGCTCAGCCTACGAAGGGACTGTACATCGTGAATGGCAAAAAGGTGCTGGTGAAATAAATTCCCCCGTTTCCAAATAATTCTTTTAAACATAATAAATAGACGAAACAATGAAAAAAACATATATTATCCCAGCAACGGAGGTCGTTGAGATTAAAATCAGTCAGTTGATAATGACCAGCCAAATGCGCGTGTTAGATGGCGAACTGGAATCTGGAGAAATCTTGTCACGCGGTACTAAGGGTGACTTTTGGGACGACGAAGAGGACGAGGAAGACTACTATTAAGTCGTCATGACCAAATAAAAGCAATAATCCCGCTATCGCCACATGTCGCGGGACGGTCCCTTGACATAACTGTTCGCTACCAACGGGACGCAAGAAATCAGAAGCGTCATCGCGCTCATATAGAGTAGGCAAACGGGAAAAAAAGTCGCTTATCCCGCTTATGTCGCAATGCCTGCGTTGCGAGGTAAGCGGGATAGTTGCGAGATAGTGCTGGTTCGGGTGCGGGATAAAGAAACGAATTGTATGTTTTTTCTGGAAACGAATTATTTGTTTTTCTAGAAACGAATTATTCTAATTGATCTTAATTTCTTTAATGAAAAGAATTGGAAAGAATTGGAAAGAATTTTGTTTCAACAATTGCAAAAAGAATTGTTTCTTTCTAATTGTTGGTCGTCATTCTTGCTCATTCTTGCTTATTGTTTTCCAAAATAAATCATTAGAAGAATTAGGTTTTAATTAGGATAATTCGTTTCTTAAAAACAACAATTTGTTTCATAGAAATTGGCGTTCGTGACCCGTTCGTCTGAAAGGATGACCTTTAGCCGCGAAAAGGTGGTCTTTAGAAACGATAAGGTGACCTTTAGCGCGCTAAAGACCACCTTATTAAGCATAAATATGCGGATAAATATACGGTCAAGGACGATGAGCAGCTTCAGCTCCCAGCACCGCATGGTGAACGGCTTTCAGAAAAGGTACACCATATATTATAGTCCAAACAGCTCGGTGAAACCTGTCGAATCGAAAAATAAATGGGCAAAAAGTTACAATCCAAACAAAAAGACCAAGCTAAAGTAAACTTTGCTCGGTCTTTTCTTTTGCTTGTGATTCCGGCGGGATTCAAACCCACAACCTTCTGATCCGTAGTCAGATGCTCTATTCAGTTGAGCTACGGAACCTCCGTTCTCGTTTTGCGGTTGCAAAGGTACGCACTTTTCGTGATACTGCCAAACTTTTTCGGAACTTTTTTTGAGAAAAATGCAAATTTACCTGTTTTCGTGCGTTTTTTATCAATTTCTTTGTACTTTTGCAGCAGAAATGAATAAGAAGTCGCTGTTGAAGATGCTGCCGGCCATGCTGCTGGCGACCCTATCGGGTTGTCACGGACGCCTCTCCCCCACCTCACTAAAGGTGGGTGCTGACTCGACATGGATGTTTCGGGTGCCTTCGCTGCCGTCGACGGTCTTTGCCGCCAACACGACGTTCGAAAAGGAGGACTCGGCATTACAGGCGGAGCTGGCGTACTACATGGAGCGTCACAACGTGCAGGATGAGGGTTTTGAGATGGTGGCTGCCTACCGTTGCCGCCCGGACACGATGCTGGCTTTGTTACCGCAAGAGGCGTTGTTGCCACAAGAGTCAATGGTGACCCGTGACAGCGTTGGACATATTATAATAGGTACGTACGTGCGCGATAGTCTGGTGAGTGGTGTGCGACTGGACTCCGCGGGCATCTATGCTGGCGACTTCAGCGCTGACGGCACGGCCAGCGGCCACGGCTACTACCTGGACGACGACGGCGGATACTACGAGGGACTATGGGTTGACGGTCTCCGCGAGGGTCTGGGCTTCGCCGTTGCGCCACACAGTCCGGTACGCATGGGACAATGGAAGGCTGACCGCTATCTGGGCGAGCGTATGCGCTACACCAGCGAGCGCATCTATGGCATCGACATCTCGCGCTACCAACACGGCAAGGGCAAGAAGAAGTACCCCATTGTGTGGAACAAGCTACGCGTCACCTATCTGGGCAACAACCAGAAGCACGCCATGGGGACGGTGGACTACCCCGTCAGGTTCGTATTCATCAAGTCGACGGAGAGTACGCGTATCAAGAACCCCTATTACGCCGCCGACTACGCGATGGCCCGTCGTCAGGGTATTCCCATCGGCGCCTACCACTTCTTCTCGTGTCGCACGAGTGGAGCGGCCCAGGCACAGTTCTTCCTGGCCAACACTCACTTCCGCCACGGCGACCTGCCTCCCGTGCTCGACATAGAACCGACGGCGGGACAGATAGCGGCGATGGGTGGTACGGAGGCGTTGTTCCGCCAGGTGCGTGCGTTCCTGGCAATCGTGGAGCAGCGCATCCACGTGCGCCCCATCCTGTACATCAGCCAGCAGTTCGTGAACCGCTATCTGCCGTCGGCTCCGGACTTGAAGCGCGACTACCACGTGTGGATAGCACGCTACGGGGAGTACAAGCCCGACGTGAAGCTGGCTGTTTGGCAGTTGTCGCCGAGTGGCTGTGTAGCAGGCATCCACGGCGAGGTGGACATCAACGTGTTCAACGGCTACCACACGCAGTTTGAGCAATTCCTGAAGGAGGAAACGGTTAAATAAAGAGGAGAGAGAATAGTATTAGGGCAGGAGAACATTAAGCATTAAGCATTAAGAATTAAGCATTGAAAACGGTACTGATACTGGTGGGGAAGACCACCGACAAGCATTTCCAGGCGGGCATCGACGACTATGTGGGACGCATAGGCCACTATATGCCGTTTGAGACGGTCGTGATACCCGAGCTGAAGAACACGAAGAAGCTCTCCGAGGACCAGCAGAAGACGGCCGAGGGTGAGCTGATCCTGCGTCAGCTGCAGCCGTCGGACACCGTCGTGCTGCTCGACGAGCATGGCCAGGAGCTACGTAGCGTTGCCTTCGCTTCGTGGCTGGCGCATAAACGCGAAACGGCCCGCCGACTGGTGTTTGTCGTCGGCGGACCGTATGGATTCTCGCAGGCTGTCTATGCCCGTGCCAATGAGCAGCTATCGCTCTCGAAGATGACCTTCTCGCACCAGATGATCCGTTTGGTGTTTACCGAACAGGTGTACCGCGCGTGTACCATCATCAAGGGCGAGCCCTACCACCATGAGTAGTCTGTTACAGGTCGCTATAGTTCTGTACGTTAAACGTTGAGACACGCATATCGCCCGTCTCGTAGCCACGCTTCAGCCAGCGCTTACGCTGTTCGCTGGTGCCGTGGGTGAACGACTCGGGGGTGGCACGGCCCTGTGCTTTCTTCTGCAGCCAGTCGTCGCCGATGGCCTTTGCCAGCTCCAGGCCCTTCTCCAGGTCGCCATACTCCATCGAGTGATTCATCTGGTCCTCGTAGTGTGCCCAGACGCCAGCATAGTAATCAGCCAGCAGCTCCAGACGGACGCTGAGCTGGTTAGCCGTCACCTTGTCGGTCTGGTTCATGGCCACATGAGCCTTGTTGAGCGTGCCCATGAGGTTCTCCACGTGGTGGCCTATCTCGTGGGCTATGACATATGCATAGGCAAAGGTGTTACCCTCGACACCCAACTGTCGCTTCATCTCGGTGAAGAACGAGAGGTCGACGTACAGCTTCTGGTCGCCTGAGCAGTAGAACGGTCCGACGGCAGCCGTTGCCGAACCACAGGCGGAGTTCACCTGGTTCGAGAACAGCACCAGCGTGGGATATTGGTACTCGCCCCAGCCATTCTCCTGGAACACTTTCGTCCAGACGTCCTCGGTCGAGGCCATGATCTTCTTGCAGTCCTCGGCCAGCGCCTGTTCTTCCTCAGAGAACTCCTGCTCGCCGACAGTCTCGGTCTTCGCCTGCATCTGCTGCTGGACGCCCTCGACAAGTGCCGCCGTGGGGTCTCCACCGGTGAAGTAAGCGATGGCCACAGCCACGATAATACCAAGGATTCCACCTCCGCCAACTTTGGCGCTTGTGCTCATGCCGCGGCGGTCTTCCACGTTAGAGCTTGATCTTCTTCCATCTAATCTCATAGTTGTTAATGTTAATAGTTTTAAGTTTTCTGCCTGCAAAAATACTAAAAAGGTTGCGAAGCACCAAATTTTCTTTCTTTTTTTCAAAAGTTTTGGTAAATTGGCAGATTACGCTTACCTTTGCAGCCGTATGAGACACACCATATTCACTACCCTACTCCTGCTGCTGGCGACGACGATGACGGCACAGGAACCACCGCAGGAACAGCCTTCGACACCCACAGAGCTGACGCCCCAGCAATGGCGCGACTCGCTGGCGGTGCTGAACCGGCTGATTACCGCACAGCCGCAGTCCACCGACCTTCGCTTGAGGAAGGCTGCCGTGAACATCGAGCTGAAACAATGGGAGTACGCCATCGAGGAGTATGGCAACGTGCTGCGGCTGGAGCCCCGTAACCTCGCGGCACTCTTCTTCCGTGCCTACGCCCACACGACCCTACGCCACTACGGTCAGGCACGTGCCGACTACGAGACGTTCCTCAGCATAGCGCCCATCCACCTCGAGGCACGGCTGGGGCTGGCGACGGTCTGCGAGCGCATGGGGCGCACCACCGACGCTATGGACGAGCTGAACCGTGCGGTACAGATGTTCCCCGACTCGGCCGTTGTCTATGCTGCCCGTGCCCTGCTCGAGGACAAGCTGAACATGAGGGAGCCTGCGCTTTACGACTGGACGGAGGCCATACGCCGCGATAGCGGCAACATGGACTACGTGGCCTCGAAGGCCGACTTGCTGCAAAGAATGGGAAGGAAAAAGGAGGCTCAGCGGGAGCTGGATGCCATCCGTCGACAGCGCCGATAGTCAATCACTATAGGCATCCTCGCCAATCGTCTCCCGGCTGCCGATGGTCATCTGGCGTAGATCGTAGAACGAGCCGTTGTAGATATTGAAGTCGACGTTACCCTTGATGCCCGGCAGACGTCCTACGTCGGTGTGCTGCCAGAACTTCCAAGGTCCATCGTAGGTCACGGAGTCTACGTAGTAGTGGGCTATCCAGTAGGGGTACTCGTCGAAGATGCTGTCGTTCAAGTAGCGTGTCTTGAACTTGTAATAGGTGTAGATAATGGGCTTCACCTGATAATGTTTCTCCACGAGCTCGAGCCACTCCAGCACGGAGGCCTTGAACTCTTCGTCCGTCTGGTTCTTGGGTTTATGCTCCACATCGAGCACCGGCGGCAGGTCGCCGTTCTCCAGCTTCACCTGGTTGATGAAGTGCTCCGCCTGTCTGCGCGCAGGGGTGTGTACGCTATAGAAGTGGTAGGCGCCACGCGTAAAACCGAACTCACGTGCCTGGTGGAAGTTGTCGCGGAAGTTCTCGTCCGTCTGCGTGGAACCCTCGGTAGCCTTGATCATCACGAAGCGGATGGGGCAATGGTTGATCATGCCGCGGTCCTTCAGCTCCTCCCAGTTGATACGTCCCTGGTGGTGGGAGATGTCAATGCCGTGAATCTCGTAGCCATCGGGATAGCTGACGTCGCCGTAGAGGGCACGCCACCGGAAGCCGAAGGGCCCGACGAAGAAGTAGTAGAAGAACCACACGTAGACCGCCACGATGGCCAGTCCGCCAAGCCACCACGCCCAGGAGGGAAGCTTCTGTAGCAAACGAACCACGGCTCCGGGACGCTTCTTGCGCCCGGGGCCGTGGTAGATGGTGGTGGTGTTGATGCCTTTGCGGCGTACAACGTGTTTCTTCTTCAATGTCGGAATAATTAGTAATGACGCATTACTCCATTATTTTGCCTGCTCCAGGGCCAGCGTCATGGTGGGCTGGTCGCAGACTTCCGTGGGACCCCAGTACTGGATGGGACCGGGATAGACGTAGGCCGTCTCGCGGGCCCAGCGGTCACGCTCCTTGGCGAAAGCCTTGAAGGGTGCGCCGTCGAGTTCAACGAGGGCCTTGCGGATAACGGGCTTCATCTCGCCGTTACGCTTCTCCATGTTCATCATCATCGTGATGGGCACACCGCCGGCAATCCACTCCTCGGCAGGAGCCGTCGTGTTCTTCACGATAGCCATGTAGCCGGTCTTGCCATTGGCAATGAGCTGGGCGGCAGAGGTACCGAGAGCGTAGCAGTAGTCGGCGTCGAAGTTAGAAGGAGCAGCGCAGCGTCCCTCGTAACCGAAGAAGTGGTGCAGAGCTGAGAACTTGCCAGCATACTTGCCTTCCTTCTTCATCTTCTCGAGCTTCTGGGCTACCATAGTGCTGAGCAGCTTCTCGGTCTCGATGAGTGATACCTGTACGTTTCCGTGTGGGTCGCGGTCGAGAGCCAGCTGGCGGGCAACACCAGTAGGCAGACTGTTGAATACAGCCAGGTTGGCATCGGTGAGGTGAGCCTTAACGAAGTCGATTGACTCGTGACGATCGAGGTTCTTAGCCTCTGGCATAGCCAGTACGTCGTTGAGCTGAGCGATGAGCTTCTTGATGGCAGGGATGAACTCGATAACACCCTCAGGGATGATAACGGTACCGAAGTTGTTGCCATCGGCTGCACGCTGGCAAACAGCGTTAGCGATGTAGTCGACGATATCGTCGAGGCTCATACCCTTCTGCTCGATCTCCTCAGACACGAGGCAGATGTTAGGCTGAGTCTGCAGGGCGCACTCCAGGGCGATGTGTGAAGCCGAGCGACCCATCACCTTGATGAAGTGCCAGTACTTGCGGGCTGAGTTACAGTCGCGCTCGATGTTACCGATGAGCTCTGAGTATGTCTTACAAGCAGTGTCGAAACCGAATGAAGTCTCGATCTGAGCGTTCTTCAGGTCGCCGTCGATGGTCTTCGGGCAGCCGATGACCTGCACGCCGTAATTCTTGGCAGCATAGTACTCGGCCAGCACGCAGGCATTGGTGTTCGAGTCGTCGCCGCCGATGATGACGATGGCCTGAATGTCGAGCTCGCGGATAATCTCGAGACCCTTCTCGAACTGGTCAACCTTCTCGAGCTTCGTACGGCCCGAACCGATCATGTCGAAACCGCCGGTGTTGCGGTACTCGTCGATGATCTCCTTCGTCAGCTCCATGTAGTTGTGGTCAACGAGACCGCCGGGGCCGAGGATGAAACCGTAGAGACGGTTCTCGGGGTTCAGCTTCTTGATCTGGTCGAACAGACCGGTGATGACGTTGTGACCGCCAGGAGCCTGACCACCGCTGAGGATGATACCGACGTTCATCTTCTTCGTATTGGCCTCGGTAGCGGGGACGAACTCAACGAGGGGCATTCCGTAGGTGTTGGGAAACAGCTTCTTGATCTCAGCCTGGTCGGCAACACTCTCGGTGGGAGCACCCTCCTTCACTTTCACAGCACCCAGCAGAGCCTTCGGCAGCTTGGGCTGGTAGGCGGCTCTTGCTTTCTGCAATGCACTTTTTTCCATACTTTTTCTTACTTATTTAATGAATGATGATTATTTTTGGAGTGCAAAAATACGTCTTTTCGGCGACATACGGAAAGTTTTTCGCTATTTTAATATTTTTTTGTGCTCTAAAAGGTACATAATTGAAAAAAATTCCCTATCTTTGCTAACTGGAAATATCAAATGTGCAACCTTATGGCAAACAAACGTACACTAAAACACGCTATCAGACTCGTTTGTGACGAGCTGTTCGCTGAGTGCGTGGCGGCCTCACTCTATGGGCCGAAGAACATTGACGAGAACTTCGAGGCGCTGCTTAACAGCATTGTCAAGATGCAGGACAACTACATCAGCCGTGTGTGCCACCCCGAGCCCGGTATGCCGGCAGCCAAGTACTTCCGCGACCTGAAAGAGAAGTTCTACGCAGAGATTGACGACCTTGTCAACCAGATCAACAACCAGTAATCGCCTATGTGGAAGCAGTTTTGTAAGTGGTTGTTGTACAAGCGTATGGGGTGGACGGCTGAAGTAACGCAGCACCATCCCGAGAAGTATATCATCTGTCTGGCTCCCCACACCAGCAACTGGGATTTCCTCATCGGCCAGCTGTATAACGGTGCCGAGGGACTGAAGAGCAACTTCCTCATGAAGAAGGAGTGGTTCTTCTGGCCGCTTGGTCCGCTGTTCCGAAGCATCGGCGGCATACCCGTCTACCGACAGAAGCACACCAGCATGACCGACGCGATGGCCGAGACCGCCCGGCAGGCTCCCGCCTTCCGCCTTTGTATCACTCCCGAGGGCACCCGCTCTCGTGTGGAAGAGTGGAAGAAGGGTTTTTACTTCATCGCCCTGAAGGCCGAGTTGCCCATCCTGCTCTATGGCGTGGACTACGAGAAACGGCTCATCCGTTGCACGAAGACCATCATCCCCAATGGCGACCTCGAGGGACAGATGCGCGAGATCAAACTCTATTATAAGGACTTCCGCGGCAAGAAGCCCGAGAACTTCACGATTGGCAACGCGGAATGAAGGAACAGCTTAGTATCAGCGGAATGAAGGAACAGCATAGTATCATGAAGAATACGCTTTGCGCCACAGGCCATGTGGCAGCTGTCATCTCGCTCGTCATCAGCCTATTATCCCTATGCCCCGTCCATGCTCAGACGTGGGGCGACATCAACTACGAAGGCAAGCCGTGGGTGAGCAACGTCTCCGAACCACACAAGGCTACCCGCGGCCTGCAGAACCGCCACCTCACGCTATGGGCCAGTCACGGACGCTACTACAGCCGCCGCGACAGTTCCTGGCAATGGCAGCGCCCGAACCTCTTTACTACACGCGAGGACCTATTCACGCAGACCATCGTCGTCCCCTACCTCATCCCGATGCTCGAGAATGCCGGCGCCGTCGTCTTCACACCACGTGAACGCGACTGGCAGCGCCACGAGGTCATCGTCGACAACGACGACCACCAGCGGCTCGTCAACTACCAGGAGACGGGATTCCGTAAACCCTGGACGGACACTCCCCTACCCGGCTTCGCCCAGCACGGCGGCACCTACACCGACGGCGAGAACCCCTTCACGGCTGGCACGGCACGCATGGCCGAGTCCACGCGCAGCAAGTCGAAGACCAGTCAGATCAGCTACCAGCCCGTCATCCCCGAGGCGGGCAGCTATGCCGTCTATGTCAGCTACCAGACGCTACCGGGGAGCATCGACGATGCCCACTACGTCGTGTGGCATCAGGGCCAGCCGACGGAGTTCCGTGTGAACCAGCGGATGGGTGGCTCGACATGGGTCTATCTCGGCACGTTCCACTTCGACAAGGGCTGCGACGCCTTCAACCGCGTCGTCGTCACCAACCATAGCAGCCACGGTAGCGGCATTGTCACCAGCGACGCCGTGCGCTTCGGCGGTGGCATGGGCAACATCCAGCGAGGCGGCAGCGTCAGCGGACTGCCCCGAGCCCTGGAGGGTGCTCGCTACACCGCCCAATGGGCCGGTATGCCCTACAGCGTCTATAGCTCGAAGGACGGACTCGACGACTACGGCGACGACATCAACGCCCGTTCCCTGATGCTCAACTATCTGGCTGGCGGCTCCTGCTACGTGCCGCAGAAGGAGGGTCTCGGCGTACCTATGGAGTTGTCGCTGGCCGTCCATAGCGATGCCGGCTTCGACCGTAGCGGCGAGAAGGTGTACGGCACGCTGACCATCTGTACTACCGACAACTACGGCGACTCACTCTTCAACAACGGTCTGCCCAGGACCATGTCCACAGCGCTGGCCAACGACCTGCTGCGCAATACCACCAACGACCTGCGGCGACAGTACGGACAGTGGACGGCACGTGAAGTGCGTGACCGCAACTATTCGGAGTCGCGCAACCCCGAGGTGCCCAGCGCCATCCTCGAGACGCTGTCGCACCAGAACTTCACGGATATGTGCTACGGTCTCGACCCCAACTTCCGTTTCCAGCTGGCACGCTCCGTTTACAAGACGCTGCTGCGCTACGTCTGCCGTAACCATGGCGACGACTGTACCGTCACGCCGCTGGCGCCAACGGACCTCCGCATCGAGCTGTCCAATCCGCGTCGTGGCGAGGCCGTCCTCTCGTGGACACCCGTCAGCGACCCTCAGGAACCTGACGCCGACGCCACCGCCTACATTGTCTATACCGCCACGGGCCATGCCGACTTCGACAACGGCCAGCTGGTCCACGGCACATCGCATACCGTCCGTCTCACCCCCGGCGAGCTCCACTCCTTCCGCGTAGCCGCCGTCAACAGGGGCGGCCGCAGCTTCCCCACCGCCGTCGTCTCGGCTCAGTTCAGTCCGACGGCCCGTAAGACCATCGTCATCGTCGACGGTTTCCAGCGTCTCGCCTCGCCGGCCGTCAGGAACACCGCCGAGCAGCAGGGCTTCGACATCGACCGTGACATGGGCGTCAGCTACGGCACCACCGCCGGATGGGCTGGCCGCCAGCTGGTGTTCGACCGCTCGAAGGCAGGCGTCGAGGACTCCACGGGACTGGGCTACGGCACCGACGACCTCGCCGGACTATTCATCGCCGGCAACACCTTCGACTACGTGAAGACCCATGCCGAGGACATCCACGACGCACAGGTGGACTGTAACATCGTCAGCTGCCACCGCGGCGCCGTCGAGAAAGGACTCGTCGACTTGCGACGCTACGACATGGCTGACCTCATCCTCGGACTGGAGCGTGCCGACGGCTACAGCCTCGGCCGTTACCAGGCCTTTACCGCTCAACTCGCCACCCGTCTGCAGGAGTACACCCGTCACGGTGGCTCCCTGCTCACCAGCGGCGCCTACGTGGGTAGCGAGATGAGCACCTCGGCACAGCAGGCAGCCATCGCCGACGTGACGAAGTGCCGCTTCACGGGTACCGACTGCTATGGCGCTACCATTAACGGCCTGGGACAGACGTTCGACATCTGGCGACTTCCCAACGAGCAGCACTACTGCGCACCCGCCACCGACATCCTGGAGCCCGCCACGCAGGGTGCCATGTCGGTCATGGCCTATGCCGACGGCTATAGCGCCGCCGTCGCCTACCAGGGTTCCGACTATCGGGCGCTAACCGTGGGTTTCCCCTTGGAGTGCATACAGTCCAAGGCCCTGCGTACCGCCATCATGCAAGGCATTGTCAATTACCTTATCAATAAATAAACCTCAAACTACTATGGCAAAAATCCAAGCAAACGCTTCAGGCACACGAAGCATCGAGATTTCCGAATCTCACCTGCAGACCATCGAGAGCTACCAACTGTTCCGCGACCTCATCGACTCCAACGGCTATGTCGACGAACAGGTGCTCGACAAGCTGAGACTCAACGTGCGTGCCCTCCTCGAGGCACAGGCAGGACTCGACAAGGCCCTGCTCGACCTCTGTCTCGACGTCATCTATCACCCCAACATGAAGGCCTACGGACTGCAGCAGCTCGTCCTGCTCTTCATCAACTGGAAAGACCGTAGCAACGCCAATCTCGGCACCACCACCCGCGCCTTCCAGGGGACACCGTTTAACTAAATGGAGTACAGACTGACCGACTTTCTGCCGACGACGAAGAAGGAGGTGGAGCTCCGGGGATGGGACGAACTCGACGTCATCCTATTCTCGGGCGATGCCTACGTCGACCACCCCGCCTTCGGGGCGGCTGTCATCGGGCGTACCCTCGAGGCTGCCGGCTACCGTGTGGCCATCGTCCCGCAGCCCGACTGGCACGGCGACTACCGCGACTTCAAGAAGCTGGGGCGGCCGCGCCTGTTCTTCGGAATCTCGCCGGGCTGCATGGACTCCATGGTCAACAAGTACACCGCTGCCCGCCGCCTGCGCTCCGAGGATGCCTACAGCCCCGACGGTCGCCACGATATGCGTCCCGAGTACCCCACCATCGTCTACACAAAGATCCTGAAGCAGCTGTATCCCGACGTTCCCGTCATCCTCGGCGGCATCGAGGCTTCCCTGCGCCGCGTCACCCACTACGACTACTGGCAGGACCGCCTGCGCCCCTGTATCCTCGTCGACTCCGGTGCCGACATGATCACCTACGGCATGGGCGAGAAGACCATCGTCGAGATTGCCAACCGCCTCGCTCTACACTCTTCACTCAAAACCATCCCCCAGACCGTCTACCTCGCCGACGACGTCGAGCCCACACCCGACGACATCGTACTCCACAGCCACGAGGAGTGCCTGCGTAACAAGCGCGCCGAGGCCGAGAACTACCGCCACATCGAGGAGCAGTCGAACATGATGCACGCCCGCCGACTCCTGCAGCCCCTCAAGAACGCCCCCACTCCCAGCGTTTCAACGCTGGGCACGGTTGTCGTCGTCAATCCGCCCTATCCCCCGTTGACCACCGCGGAGCTCGATGCCTCCTTCGATCTCCCCTACACGCGCCAGCCCCATCCCAAGTACCGCGGCAAGCGCATACCCGCCTTCGAGATGATCAAGTTCAGCGTCAACATCCACCGCGGATGCTTCGGCGGCTGCGCCTTCTGCACCATCTCCGCTCACCAGGGGAAGTTCATCACCTGCCGCTCCAAGGAGAGCATACTGAAAGAGGTGAAGCAGGTCATCCAGATGCCCGACTTCAAGGGCTACCTCTCAGACCTTGGAGGACCGTCGGCCAACATGTACGGCATGCACGGCCGCAACATCAACGCCTGCGAACGTTGCAAGCGTCCCAGCTGCATCCATCCGCAGATCTGTCCCAACCTCGACACCAACCACTCGCGACTGCTCGACATCTACCACGCCGTCGACGCCCTTCCAGGCATCAAGAAGAGCTTCATCGGCAGCGGCGTACGATACGACCTGCTGCTCTACCACAGCAAGGACGAGGCCGCCAACCGCGCTGCCCGTGAGTACACCCGCGAGCTCATCAGCCGACACGTCAGCGGACGACTGAAGGTAGCCCCCGAGCACACCAGCGACCGTGTACTGAGGCTCATGCGCAAGCCGCCGTTCCAGCAGTTCGAGGACTTCAAGCGACAGTTCGACCGCATCTGCCGAGAGGAGCACCTGAACCAGCAGATCATACCCTACTTCATCTCCTCGCACCCCGGGTGCCACAAAGAGGACATGCAGCAGCTCGCCACCATCACCCGACGCCTCGGCTTCCGACTGGAGCAGGTGCAGGACTTCACCCCCACCCCCATGACCATCGCCACCGAGATGTGGTACACCGGCTACGACCCCTACACCCTCGAGCCCGTCTTCTCGGCCAAGACACCCGAGGAGAAGAAAGCCCAGAACCAGTACTTCTTCTGGTACAAGGACCAGCCGCAGTCCTCGCAGAGGCCGCAGGGCTCCGGCAGACCGTCCTCGCAGAGGCCGCAGGGTTCCGGAAGGTCGCAGTCCTCACAGAACGCCCAGAGACCACAGAGGTCCCAATCCTCCCCAAAACCCGCTAACACCCCGAAAGCTCCACCCCATCGGAAATTTAAGCGGTAATTATTTGGTAGTCTCCAAAAATTTGTCTACCTTTGCAGCCGCTTTCCAACAACGAAGCTGTCTGGTTCCGTAGCTCAGCTGGATAGAGCAACAGCCTTCTAAGCTGTGGGTCTTGGGTTCGAGTCCCAACGGAATCACAAGATTCAATAATAAGTCGCTGAAAATCAGCGACTTTTATTTTTGCCATCAATAAATATATTTACCAATTCGGTGGCAACACAATATTCTCCACATCGTGAGCCTTCTCGAACAACGGAGAGATTTCTGCATCCGTAAATCCGGCGATGCCACACCCTATGCGCGTCACAAGGAACGTCAGCTCAGGATGTTCCTTGGCGAAGGCGATGAACTCATCCACATACGGACGGATGGTTTCTACCCCACCCTGCATCGTCGGGATGCCGTAGCTCTGCCCTTGCAGCCCCACGCCCTGGCCCATGATCGCCCCAAACTTGCGGTAGGCGATGTAGGCCGCCCCACCACCATGCATTCCACGAAGATTACTGCCGAAGACGAATATCTCGTTCGGCTGGAGCGATGTGATGCGCTCCGGAGTTGTACGTTTCTGTCCCATATCTTCTTTTTGTTATATGTACCCGTGTCAGCGGTACCTGAACTTGGTGCCATTACAATTCCTCTGCCGCCATAGGCATCTGCGTGTCCTCCTCTTCCAATTTAGGATAAGCCAC
Organism: Prevotella sp.; assembly: GCA_016285245.1. Classification (GTDB taxonomy): domain Bacteria; phylum Bacteroidota; class Bacteroidia; order Bacteroidales; family Bacteroidaceae; genus Prevotella. The sequence continues at coordinate 5,217 of JAEEQH010000042.1, read as the reverse complement.
CGTCTTGGCGCCATGGTCCTGTAGCCAGATATGGTTCAGCGTGAAGGCGATGGAGTCTAGTGTCTCTTCCCGCTTCTGGGGTTTCAGCTCACATTCCCATACCGTGATGCAATGCCATCCCATTGACGCCAGCTTGCGCTGCTCCTCCTTGTCCCGCTCCTTGTTCCTGCGAATCTTCGCCACCCAGAACTCCCTGTTCGTCCTCGGAATCTTGCAGCACTCAGAATTGTCAATTATCCATTCTCCATTATCAATTTGTGGCAGCGCCACATTGTGTCCATGCCAGAAGCAGCCATTCACAAAGATGCAAGTCCTGTACTTCCTCAGCACCAAGTCCGGATGCCCAGGCAGCCGCTTGTGGTTCAAACGGTAACGGAATCCCCTACTCCACAGCCCACGACGCACAATCATCTCCGGCTTCGTGTCCTTCGACCGGATGGCTGCCATATTGGCGTGTCGTTGTTGTGCTGAGAGTTTATCCATTGTACTTAACTGAGCGCAAAGATAGGAAATAATTCTCAATTTTCCAAATAACAACCAATGATTCTTTTAGACAGATTGTTCCTTGCATTGTTAAAGAATTCTTCATGGGTTTTACATAGACAAAAGTAGACAAGGGACATTTGTGTACATACATATCCGTACACAACTCCATGTAAACAATTCATTATGGCTCTGCTGCTTTAGGAAACAATTCATACTCGTCGGTCCTCACTTCATTTTGCTTTTTCGTTGAGAGTTTTCTTATCTGTTTGAATTTGTCAAACACATTCTCTCGGTGGTGTTTTAGGAATACATTCAAAGGCCTATAAAAAGGTTCCTTTGGTACGAAAATCTTTTTACCATTGTACTCCTCATAGAACCAATTCCCCTTTAGTTTTTCTGACACAATTACCCTATAGTCATCACTGATGCAAAAGAAACCCTTATCAAACGCAAAGTGCATATCTCTGCACAATGCGATGCCATTGCAGGGTAGAAAAGTGCCTTGATGTGCTTGTGGCTTAATATGTGCAGCTTCCAGATTAAACAAATCTACATTACCTTCTTTATATCTGATTACCTTACCAGTAACTGCACATCGGTATTGGTAAGCATTCATAACAAGGTCATGAAATAATGAACTATTAAATATCGAGCACCCCATTGATTCCTCAACAGAGTTTTCATCTTCATCGTTGTTGTCTTGTGTGCTATAGGTACTCAATAGTGAGTCCGACTCTGATTTTATCACCTTCATGGCCTCATCGGTAACAACAACATCAGAAACAGAATCAAGTGCAGGTGTCTCAATAAAATCGAATACAGTATCAATTATCGCATTTGCATGCCATCTTTTATCATAATCATCCAAGATACGCTGTAAAACATTACTTCTCTTATGTTCCGGAGTTATCCTAGTTAAGGTATAATAAGTGTCACCGTCAACATCAAATCTTTCAAACACTGCATAGTCACCTTTAAAAAAGTATTCTTTATCAGGATCAATTTCATTGTTCATATATAATCTGACTTCATCTCTTGGATTCTTTCCAGTGTATTCTATGTCCGCAAATTTTTGGTTGTGATAATCCATCGTGCAAAGCACTCTTTCTCTTTCCTTGCCATTAATCATTGGGATAATCGATACGATTACTTTATCATTCATCACTACAGATGAAATGTGTGGGAAAAAGTCAAGGCACTTTTTAGCAATAAGGAAGTATCTTCCTCTTGCAGGTTTCTCACCCCTAATATTAATAGACCCCATTTCTTGATGGCCAACCTTATGAATATAGAATCTACCCATTGTAATTTTTGTTTATTATTTTATGAAGAGCCTGTGCTATAATCTTTGCAAAATCAGAAGGTACCGCATTGCCAATCATCTTATATTGTGCCATCATTGGACCAAGAAACTCAAAATCATCGGCAAATGTCTGCAGTCTCGCAGCTTCTCTAACTGTAATAGATCTTGCTTGAGCTGGGTCGGGGTGTATATGACGCATTCCGTCTTTATATAGATGGGCTGGTATAGTATTGCTAGGTTCGTTCCACCTTAATACATAATATTTGTGGATATTACTTTTTTTGCCTGTCATTTCCGTATAGAGTTTTTTCAATGCTTCAATGGAAACATATTGGTTCTTTCCTGACTCAATATCTTCTGCAAGCATAGAGAAAATTCTCTGGTCTCTTTCACTATGGAAGCGAGGTACATGATTCGTCACCCCACTTCCATCAATAGGTTGGTGAGAGAATTTATGACCGTTATCCTTTATCACTTCTTTACTTGGAAGAATGATAGGCAGATCTCCTATAGCATCTTTTACTGTTTTAGGAGTGGCACTACTTATAAACTTTGGCATTTGCCCCTTATAAAATTCATCAAGGACTTTCTTGCATAAATCCGAATCATTGGCATTGAGAGTTTTGTTTACTCCGAGTATAATGACACGCTTTCTATGCTGTGGAATGCCAAAATCAGCAACATCATATACGGCATTTTTAAAATCGTCAATCACACAATAACCTGCACCATCAAATGCTTTCCTGATTTTGTCAACAATTGGTGTACCATCAGGAGCTGCGCTCAGCATACCGACAACATTTTCAAAAACAAAGAAAGCAGGTTTGAAATATTCCAGGATACGGATATAACTTTCGAAGAGATAGTTCCTGTAATCATCACGCATCCCATGTGGATCTCGAATTCTCCCTGCCAGAGAATATGCTTGACATGGAGGACCTCCAATTACAATATCTATCTTTTTGTCTCCAATGAGTTTTTTAAGGCCGATGTGCTTTCCAAACTCTTCATCGTCAAAACCATTAATCAGTTCGTCTGTACGCTGAATATCGAATCGTACGACCTCTTCTTTCGCGTTCTTATGATGCCACCTCTTTTCAAGGCGGTTGGCAAGGGTTTGACAAGGAAACGTTTCCCATTCAACGCATGCAAGTGTATTGAATCCACCTTCCTGCATAAAACCATCCATCAGCCCACCACAGCCTGCAAACAAGTCAATAGTGTTGTATTTCATAGGCATCACTTCAAGTATTTTAGTAGTTCTACACCTATAGCCTTTGCCATTAAGCAAGGGACTGCATTACCTACTTGTTTGTCTTGTTGGCCTTTGTTTCCCAAGAAGACAAAATCATCAGGAAAAGATTGCAATCTGGCACTTTCTCTTACTGTTGGGCATCTATTCCATTTGTAGTGGAAATTATTCCGGTGCCCTGTATCTATAGTCCTTGATGGTTTATAACTACAGTACCTTGTCCAAGCCATGTGGAAAATTCTACTTTCACCGACACCTGGCGGAAGGTCTTTATAGTTTCCTCCATCAGGCACTAAAGCGATAGTATCTTTAACAAACTGCTTGTGGTCTATGGATTTATGGTTGTGAAGGACATTGCAAGAACCTCTCATCAACCTTTGATATTCAGTTTGAGGTTCCATTTCATACTCAGAAACATCACTTCCCAACGTATGTTCAAGACTAGGAAGATCTCCTATTGCCTGTTCACAAGTGATGTACTCATCTGGTTTCAAATATGGTTCAGGGAATCGGAATTTCTCTTTCGCATTCAATAATCCAACAAATACGAGACGTTTCCTGATTTGTGGCACCCCATAGTCAGCGGAACACAATATTTGATTACTCACGGAATAGCCCATTGAGGAGAAGCGCCTTACAATCTCATCACGTACTTCACCTTTGTACAATGTTGCCATACCTGGGACATTCTCTATCAGGAATGCCTTAGGTTTATATCTCCTGACAGTTTCTATCATCGCAAGGTATAGTTTGTTACGCTCATCATCAAACTGCCTGGGACCTGTCAAACTAAAGCCCTGACATGGTGGTCCACCAATGATAACATCTATTACGTTGCCTTCTACAAGCTTGTCTATTTGGTTGAATGTGTCAGGAGCAGACAAGTCGCCACATAGCGTCTTACTGCCATGATGATTGTAAGCATAAGTTTTTAGTGCAGGTTCATTGAAATCTACTCCCAAAATGATGTTGTAACCTGCCATCTCAAAACCTTTTGACAGACCACCACATCCACAAAATAGATCCAATACGTTGAATTTCTTCTTTGACATGAAAAAGCCCTCTTGTCGTTTTCCGAAAAGGGGGCGTGGAGAGATTGGTAGAAGCAAGGCTTAGGACGGCCTACATCAGACAACAATCGTATGGTCCACGCCCGTATGAGCGTAAACATCCGTTGCCTTGTCTGACTGATGTGTTTCCAGAGGTCCTAATTCTGCTTCTTCAGCCTAATCAAGGATGTCAAAGACTCGTAATTATTCCTTTGTCGTTAGTTCGTTCATTTATAGTTGTCCGCCTTCACCCATACGAACAATTATCACATTCGGTTAACTACAAAAGAAAAACGTGGGTGCTTGCATCTGCCTGTTCGTCGATCGAGGCCTACCACAGCCTTGCTAATAAACAGACAGAGAAACAACCACGTTGAGGAATATAGATACACCGTAAAGTGTGCTAGTGAGGACATGGTTAGCCCTCGCAGCACACTACGGAGAGTATATACTACACCCCGTGGAGTTACCCCTGCATTGTTCTTGATTAGCAATTCGATTGTGGTAGTTTCGATTCGACCAAAAACAAAGCGTCAGTAACGCCTTTCAATATGTAGTGCTCCACCCTGCAGCTCCGCACAACTCAATGTGCTTCCCCGCCGCTATGAGCGGATAGCAGGGGCAAAGATAGTAAAAATTTCGATAACGTGGAAAGAAATGGGGAAAAAAGTGAAAAAAAACCTCACGGCGGGAATCACTCCCGTCGTGAGGTCATTCTTAGTCGGCGCAGCCAAATATCTTTTATCTCTTATCTCGGCTTAGCCATTAGGGCTCGGGCTGCTTCGCAGCATCAATCTGCGACTGCGCCAGGTCCGTCCATCCCAGTACGGCGTCCTTGTTCAGTTCGGCGCGTGTGTACTCGCCGGTGGCCTGTGCCAGGAGCTTGATGTTCTTCACCGCGTTGCCCGTGGGCTTCATCAGACCGGTCTTCGGGTCGCGGGCGGTCTTCGGACCGATGACGGCCTTGATCACGATGTCGTTCTGCGCGTCGTACAGCGTGTTCACGGGCTGCGACTCCACCGAGCACTTGAAGATGGCCAGGTCGTCAATCTTCACCGTGTTGCCGTTGAGCGTCTGCTCGCGGATCTACTTGACCATGTCCTTCAGGACACCCACCAGGGCACCTT